>CAMDBM010000081.1:0-3267 GCA_945889085.1 Ferrithrix thermotolerans DSM 19514 | reverse complement strand
GCGCGGCCGCTCAAGCGGGTGATCCAGCGCGAACTGGGGGACCGTCTGGCGACCACCATCCTCGAGGGCAGGGCGGCCGACGGGGACACCATCACCGTGGACTCACCTGCTGCCACCGGTGGAACCGAGGCCACGGACGGCTTCGACATCACCGTGGTGTCGCCCGTGGCGTGAGCCGCACGCCCCGGAACACACAAGGCCAACGAAACAGGTACCCCGGCACGAAACAGACCCGATAGGGTTCCCCCACGTGCCGGTCACCGTTGTTGTAGGGAGTCAGTGGGGCGACGAGGGGAAGGCCAAGGTCATCGACCTCCTCTCGAACCAACACGACTACGTCATCCGTTATCAGGGCGGCCACAATGCCGGCCACACGATCGTTGCGGGCGGTGAGAAGTACGCCCTGCAGCTCGTGCCGTCCGGCGTGCTGTACCCCCACGTAACGCCTGTGATCGCCAACGGCGTGGTGGTGGACCCGATCACGCTGCTCGACGAGGTCGGTCGGCTGAGCGCCCGCGGCGTCGACACCTCGCGGCTCAAGGTGTCGAGCCAGGCCCATCTCATCCTGCCGTGGCACTTTGCCCACGACCGCCTCGCAGAGGGCAGTCGCGGCGACAACAAGATCGGCACGACCCTCAAGGGCATTGGCCCGGCCTATGCGGACAAGGCCCGCCGGACCGGCCTCCGGGTTGGGGACATGCTCGACAGGAAGTGTTTCGCGGAACAGCTTGCCGAGCTCGGTGCGGCCGAGAGCAATCTCCTCGTCCACCTCGGCGGTGAGCCGCTCGACGTGCCGGCGATCGTGGAGCAGTACGCCGGTGATCTCGCGGATCGCGTGGCGCCGTACATCACCAACACCGTTGCGCTGTTGCACGATGCACTTGCTCGCGGCAAGCGGCTGCTGCTCGAGGGTGCCCAGGCGACGTTTCTTGATATTGATCACGGCACGTACCCGTACGTCACGTCATCGAACCCGACAGCTGGCGGTGCGTGCTCCGGTTCGGGTCTCGGCCCGCGAGACCTCGGCCGCATCGTCGGCATCACCAAGGCGTACACCACACGCGTTGGGTCCGGACCGTTCCCGACCGAGCTCACTGATGCACTCGGTGACACTCTGGTGGAGATCGGTCGCGAGTTCGGCACGGTGACCGGTCGCCGCCGTCGGCCTGGCTGGTTGGATCTGGTGATGCTGCGTCATGCTGTTCGGCTCAACAGCCTCACCGAGATCGCGCTCACCAAGCTCGACGTACTGGACACGTTCGACAGCGTGCGCATCTGCACGGGTTATCGGGTGAACGGCACGGCGATCACCGAGTACCCAGACCGTCTCGACGTGCTTGGCCGGGTTGAGCCGGTGTACGTGGAACTTCCCGGCTGGGGCACTTCGATCGAGGGGGCCCGCCGCGTGGAGGACCTCCCGAACCGGGCCCGGGCATTCGTGGACCTCGTGGAGCGTGAAGTCGGCGTACCCGTCCGCTACGTGGGCGTGGGCGCCGATCGTGATGCGGTGGTGGAGCGGCCATGATCCCCCGTTACTCCACCCCCGAGATGACCGCTGTTTTCGACGACATCGGGCGGTTCAGCCGTTGGCTGGAGGTTGAGCTATTGGCAACCGAGGGCCAGGCCTCGATCGGCGTCGTGCCCGAGGCCGACGCGAGTGTGTGCCGGGCACGGGCGCCCCGCATCGACGCAGCGTTCGTGGATCGGGTGCTCGAGCGGGAGCAGGTGACCGATCACGACGTGGCGGCCTTCGTCGACGTGCTGCAAGACGCTGTTGGCGCCCCGGAGGGTGCGTGGATCCACTACGGCCTCACCTCTACCGATGTGGTGGACACAGCGCTCGCGTGGATGCTTCGCGACGCAACGGACCTCATGCTCAAGGCATCGGACGAGTTCGTGCGCACTCTGAAGCGGTTGGCGCTCGACCACCGGGACACCGTGATGATCGGCCGCACGCATGGCGTGCACGCCGAGCCGACCACGTTCGGCGCAAAGGTGGCCCTCTGGTGCCTCCAGGCAGACCGTGACCGCACCCGACTGCAGCAGGCGCGGGCAAACATCGCCGTGTGCAAGCTGTCCGGCGCAGTCGGCACCTACTCGAACATCGAGCCCGCTGTCGAGGCGTTTGTGGGTTCGGCACTTGGCCTGCGCCCCGTCCCCGCCACGCAGGTGCTTGCGCGCGACCGCCACGCGGAGTTCCTCTGGGCCTGTGCATCGGTCGCCGCAACGGTCGAGCTGGTAGCGGTTGAGCTTCGCCATCTGCAGCGCACCGAGGTACGCGAGGTGCAGGAGGGTTTCCGTGCGGGCCAGAAGGGTTCGTCGGCCATGCCGCACAAGCGCAACCCGATCTCGGCCGAGACGCTGTCGGGGCTCGCCCGCGTCGTCCGCTCCAACCTGATGGCGGGTCTCCAGGACGTTGCGCTCTGGCACGAGCGGGATATCTCGCACTCGTCGGTGGAGCGAGTCATCCTGCCGGACTCGGCGCAGTTGGCCTATTACATGCTGCGCCGCTGCACCCGACTGCTCGCCGGCCTGCAGGTGTTCCCCGAGCAGATGCTGAGCAATCTGTGGTCGAGCCACGGTCTGGTGTTCAGCCAGCCGGTGCTGCTGGCGCTCGTGCAGTCCGGGATGACCCGCGATGACGCTTATCGGGTGGTGCAGGAGAATGCGATGCGGGCTTGGGACGACCACCGGGACTTCCGCGGCCTGCTGGACGCCGACGGCCGGATATCGGTGTCTGCTGCAGTGCTCGACGAGGCCTTTGACCTCACCCGATCGCTGCGCAATATCGGCACCACGTTCGATGCGCTCGACGCCATCGACTGATACCGGGGCGGCTAGGCCGTGCGGTCGATACCGGCGGACTTGAGCACTCGGGGCTCAACTCCCACCTTGCGCCACGCACCATAGGAAATGCCCTGACGCTGGCTGTATTGCTTGGCGACGCGAATGAAGTCGGTCTCCAGACCGGACAGGTCCACCATCTCGCCGAAATTCTCTAATTCGATCTCCAGGTCCATCTGCTCCTGAATGAGCTTGAGCTCGGAGAGCGCATCGGCAACGCAAAGTTCGTCGGCGACGGCCTTCAGGCGCTTCTTGATGGAGTCCGCAGTGCGCTTCCGGCCGCGCTTGGGGCGGTTGGTTCGCAGCGCTTCGAGGTAGTCACGCACGATGCGACCCTCGGCGCGCCCGGCGGCGAGAGCCGCCTTGTGCTGGTTGGTCATCGGATTTTTCGGGCCACGCTTTGCTGCCATGAGATCTCACTTT
>CAMDBM010000080.1:0-3683 GCA_945889085.1 Ferrithrix thermotolerans DSM 19514 | reverse complement strand
CCTCGTCGTCGCTGGCCCACCCGTCGAGCACCTCCTTGATCGAGGCGAACATCTCGTCGGAGATCGCATTGCGCTTGTCCGCCCGGTTCAGCGTCACCCACCCGACCCACTCGTCGACGTGGGCCTGGATCTGCTCGGTGGAGGTTGTTACGGAACGCACACCGGAACGGTAGTCAGCAGGATCCTTGATCATGGGATCCGCATTGCCCGTGCGCCGGTGCACGTCGGGCGAGGGCTCTCGTTGCCGAGAAGGCCGGGAGTGGTCAGAGCAGCTTGATGACGTCTGCGAGACCCCTCGGCGCACCCCACTGGGGCAGCGGGAGCAGCAGCGTTCGGATTCCGTGCAGCACCGCATGGCCGTCGTTCGACGGGTTGTCGCCAACCATCAGAACCTCGTCGGGCCGCAGGCCGAGCGATTCGAGGGCGAGGCGGAACAACTGGCCCTCGGCCTTCACCGTGCCGTGCTCCCCGGACAGGAAGAACCCGTGCACATGGTGGAGCAGCCCGTAGTGGTCGAAAATCGGGCGCAGGTCGAACGGGACGTCACTCACAATCACGAGGGGGACGCCGTGCGAGTCCAGCGCCCGCAGGAATGAGGCAGTGTCCGGGAACGGTGCCCAGCCCTCGGCGCTCGTCTCGAACGCGTACAGCGCCTCCGCGGCGCCGGGCAGTTCTTGGTCCAGCTCGGCCCAGAGCGAGAGCCAACACTCACGATGCCGCTCGGCCGACTTGTCACGTCCCTGTGCCAGTTCATCGGCGGAGCGGGACCGCGCGAATGCCGAGTGGTACAGCGAGGAGATGCGACGGGGTGTGGCGACAAGACCACGCTCGGCCGCCCAGCGTTCGAGAAACACGGTGCTCCCAGCGGTGTCGAACAGGGTGTGACCCCAGTCCGAGAGCACGGCGCGGATCATTGGACGATTGTGTCAGGTCCCTGCCCCGGGAATCGGGGTGTTTGGCCCGGAGAAAACCATGCTGGGAGTGGGAACTCGTTGCGGAGAATGCTGGTGGGGGTGGTGGGTGGGGTCCCGTAGTCTGTGCTCCGATGGACTTCACCTGGACGCCAGAACAGAACGAACTCCGCGAGCGGGCCCGCAAGGTCGCCGAGGGTGGGGTTGAGCGGTACGGCCGCTGGAACGACTGCTGGATGAACGGCTACTCGAAAGAGTTCTCCAAGGAACTCGCCGCCGAGGCCTTCATCGGAATGTCTTGGCCCAAGGAGTTCGGCGGTGGGGGTCGACCCGCCATCGACCGCCTCATCGTTGCCGAGGAGATGATCAAGGTCGGCGCGCCCATCGCCGCTACCTGGTTCGCCGACCGTCAGATGGGCCCCGCGCTCATCCAATACGGCACCCAAGAACAGGCGGACCGCTACCTGCCCGAGATGCTCGCCGGCGATGTGACTTGGTGCATCGGCATGAGCGAGCCGAACGCCGGCAGCGACCTCGCCAGCCTGTCCACCAAGGCCGAGCGCGATGGCAAACACTTCGTGATCAACGGCCAGAAGATCTGGACGAGCTTCGGCGCAGAGGCCAACTACTGCTACCTCATCTGCCGCACCTCGAGCGACGGCCCGCCGCACGCCGGGATCAGTGAGGTCATCGTGCCGATGGACTCACCCGGAATCACAATCCGCAAGATCGACGACATGACCACCAACGAACACTTCTGCGAGGTGTGGTACGACAACGTGCGCGTGCCGGTGGACAACATGGTGGGTGCCGAGGGTGCAGCGTTCAAGCAGACCATGCGCCAGCTGGAGCATGAGCGCGGCGGCATCGACCGTCTCATGTCGAACTACGCCCTCTACAAGATCGCCGTGGAGCGCGCGGAAACCACCAACCGGGTCGTGCGACAGCGCATCGCGAAGCTCGAGACGGACTACCGACTCGGCCGCATCCTCGTGGCCCGAGAAGTGCTCAAGCAGGCACCCGCCGGCTTCAGCGCTGCCACCAAATGCTTCTGCACGGAGCACGAGCAGCGTGTGGCCGAATTCGTCGCCGACATCCTTGGGGCAGACGCCATGCTCTGGAACGACGTCACTGCCGGGTTGATGTACGGCCCCGCCTACTCGATCATGGGCGGCACAGCGAACGTGATGCGCAACATCCTCGGCGAGCGGGTTCTTGGCCTGCCCAAGGAGCCCTCCGTCCGCTAGTTCATCACACGGCAACCAGCACGAGCGCTGCAACGGCGAGCCCGAGCCCGGTTGTTTGCAGGACGGAGACGCGTTCGCGATCCCGCAGCAACGCGAGCGTGACCGTTGCCGCCGGGTACATCGCTGCGATCACCCCGGCAACGGAGAGCAGACCATCCTTCGCGGAGAACAGGAGCAGCGTGTCGCCCGAGGTGTCCAGCGTGCCCCCGACGAGCGCGAGCACGAGCACTGCACCGCCGAGTCGCCACGGCAGGCGAGCACCCACACCGACACCGACAGCCGACCGTGAGGTGCTGCTCCGCACGGTCCGCCACACCACGAATGCGGTGAGCGGCAGCGAGACGCACTTCATCGCCACGACGGCCCACAGGCCCCCCTCCCCGCTCGTGTAGCTGAGGGCGACGGACAGCGACCCGAAGCCCAACCCCGCAACGAGGGCGAGGACGCGGACCGAGACGGGCGTGTGCTGCTCACCGGGATTGGCGGACCGGGCACCGCCCCAGCTGACGAGCGCTATCGACACCACGGCGACCCCGAGGCCCGCGAACGCCAGGCCGGACGGACGCTCCCCCTCCGCAAGGCCCCAGACCGCAGGCGCGATTGCGCTCGTCACGCCGGCGATCGGGGCCACCACGGTCATTGCGCCCGTCGCCAACGCCCGATACAGGCATAACAGGGCAACCGCGCCGAAGGCACCGGCGAGGAACCCGTAGCCCCAGTCCGCCGGGGGCGGTACGCGGTCACCGACGATCGGGATGACGAGCAGCGCCGCCAGCAAGCCCGCTCCCTGGCCGAACAGCGTGACCACGCTGCTCTCCGCCCGTCGGCTCGCCTTGCCCCCAAGGTAGTCGCCGGTCCCCCACACGAGGGCGCAGAGCACAGCGAAGACCAGGCTCACCGTACGATCATGTCATGAAGCACGTACGTTTCGGCAGGACCGGCCTCAAGGTGTCGCCCCTGTGCCTCGGCACGATGACCTTCGGGTATCAGTGTGACGAGGACACCTCGGTCTCGATCATGGACACCGCTGCCGAGGCAGGCATCACCTTCATCGACACGGCCGACATCTATCCGCTCGGGGCACCGAACGGCCAGTACGGCTCCACCGAGGAGATCATCGGTCGCTGGCTGAAGCCGAAGCGGGACCGGTTCGTGCTTGCGACGAAGTGCTGGGGCCCCACCGGTTCCAAGCCGTGGCACATGGGCAACTCACGCCACAACATCATGCGGGCACTCGACAACTCGTTGCGCCGGCTGCAGACCGACTACATCGACCTCTACCAGGTGCACTTCTGGGACCCGAACACACCGCTCGACGAGACGATGCAGGCACTCGACGACGTGGTGCGCTCCGGCAAGGTGCGCTACGTCGGCTGCAGCAACTTCCTCGCGTACCAACTCGCTCGCGCCCTCGGCCGCAGCGAGGTGCTGAACGTCGTGCGCTTCGAGAGCGTGCAGCCCCGCTACAACCTGCTGTTCCGCGAGATCGAGCGGGAACTGCTGCCGCTGTGCGATGACGAGAACC
>CAMDBM010000079.1:0-4254 GCA_945889085.1 Ferrithrix thermotolerans DSM 19514 | reverse complement strand
TCGCCGCTGGCCCTCGTGGGATCTTCGAGTACCTCGTGGAACGGGAGTGCATATCGGTAGTAACTGATTGCGTGCTCCCAGACCAACGGATCCGAGAACGCCTCGACGTAGTGGGCCAGCGCCTCGTCGTCGATCCAGTCGGGCCGGGGCCGGACACCGTTCGGGATCTGGCCCCACGGGTTCAGGGGCCTGTCCCCCAGCACGGATGCGTCCCTCCCCGCGAACATGACCTCGATGAACTCACGGTGATACTTCGCGAAGAACTCCTCCGCGATCCCCGGCGCCTTGAACCACCATCCGTGCGGCCCTACCGACGTCCACACGGTGCACAGGGTGTCAATGAGGGCGAGGCGCTCGATTCGGTCCGGGTGATCGATTGCGGTCTTGAACGCGATGATGCCGCCCCAGTCGTGGCCAACGAGTGTGCAGCGCTCGATCCCCTTGGCATCGAGGTAGTTGATGACGTCCTGGGCGAGCAGTGCCCGACTCACACGGGCGCCCGGCTTGTCCGTGCCGCCGAATCCCCGGTTGTCCGGCGCGTATCCCGCGTACCCGGCGTCGGCCAGTGCGGTCAGTTGGTGACGCCACTGATAACTGGTCTGCGGAAACCCGTGGAGCAGTACCACCGGATGGCCGTCCGTTGGGCCCGAGACCCGCTCGTGCACCCTGAGGTCAACGGTCTGGACGAACTGCGATTCGATCCCCATACCGGGGAACACTACGTGCGCCGGCGACAGCGGGGCCCAGAGCGGTAGCGCTGCCCCAGTGCTACTGGTCCTTGCGGGTGTCGCAGGACCGGGGCACCTTCAGTTCCTGCTTCGGAAAGAGCTTGGTGACACCGGGGTTCGCTGCCTTGAGTTGGCGGTAGGTGCAACCCGTCCGCCGGGAGATACGGATCCAGAAGTCGCCAGACTTCACGACGTACGTGTTGTAGGTCTCCTCGGCAGTCGTGGTGGTCTTGTCCTCTTTGGGGGTGCTGGTCTCGGGGATGACCGTGCCGTTGAGGATGTCCTCGGTCACGCCGGGGCCGAGGCAGTTCGCCGGCACGTTGATGATGTCGCCTGCATTGATCGTGGTGACCCCAGGGTTCGACGCAAGGATCTCCGCACCCGAGCAGCCCCCACCCGCTATCGAGGCGATGCTGTTGGCGTAGTCGCCCTGCTTGGCCGTGTACTGCACGTTCGCTATGGAGAGCGAAGTGGGGATGGCCGTGGCCAACACGGGCGGGACGGTTCGCCATGCCGTGGCATTCGGCGACAGCGTGGTCTCCGTGCCCGACGACGACCCGGCACAAGCACCGAGCACAGCAGCACCCAACATCACGGGCGCGGCAACACGGAACAGCGGAAGGAACATCGGGATTGAGCGTAATATGCCCGAGCGCTTCAGTGGTGTCGCGTCGCTCAGACGAGTGGCCGGGCAGTCGGCGGGATCGGCACAGGGAGCCGACTCTCACCCATCAACCGCGTATCAACGCCTGCCGCGCAGGCCCTGCCCTCGGCGATTGCCCACACGATCAGGCTCTGGCCGCGTCCCATGTCACCGGCAACAAAGACCCCGGGAATATTGGTCATGTAGTGCTCATCACGCGCAACGTTGCCGCGCTCGTCAAGCGTGACACCGAGTTGATCGAGCCACGAACCGCGCTCCGGGCCGACGAACCCCATCGCGAGGAACACGAGGTCGGCCGGCAGTTCGTAGTCAGTGCCCTCGACCTTGACGAACCTTCCGTCCCGCATCTCAACCTCGTGGATGAGCAGCGCGCGGACGTTGCCCGCTCCATCATCGACGAAGCGCTCGGTGTTCACGCTGTACACGCGCTCACCGCCCTCCTCGTGGGCGGACGACGTGCGCATGACCATCGCATACTGGGGCCACGGGTTGGCCTCGGAACGGGTCTCCGGCGGGGCCGGCATGATCTCCAGTTGGGTCACCTTTGCGGCGCCCTGGCGAAGCGAGGTGCCAAGACAATCGGCCCCCGTGTCGCCGCCGCCGATGATGACGACGTGCTTGCCACCGGCATCGATCGAGGGTGCCGACAGATCGCCCTCCTGCACCTTGTTGGCGAGCGGGAGGTACTCCATGGCCTGATGGATGCCGCTCAGTTCGCGACCGGGTACCGGCAGGTCACGCCAGGCCGTCGCCCCGCACGCAAGGACCACCGCATCGTGCGAGGCGAGCAGCACCTCTGCGTCGACGTTCTCGCCGACGATGGCGCCGACGCGGAACTCGGTCCCTTCGGCCTCCATTTGCTCGAGGCGACGGTCGAGGTGACGCTTCTCCATCTTGAACTCGGGGATCCCGTAACGCAGCAGTCCGCCGATACGGTCCGATCGCTCGAGTACCACGACATCGTGCCCGGCTCGCGTCAACTGCTGTGCCGCAGCGAGACCCGCCGGACCGGAACCGATGACGGCGACGCGCTTGCCGGTGCGCACGCTCGGAACCTGCGGCTCCACCCATCCCTCGGCCCACGCTCGGTCGATGATCTCAACCTCGACCTGCTTGATGGCGACGGGGTCGGAGTTGATACCGACGACACAGGCGCTCTCACAGGGGGCCGGGCAGAGCCGACCGGTGAACTCGGGGAAGTTGTTCGTTGCGTGCAGCCGGTCAATTGCCTCTCGCCAGTGATTCCGGTAGACGAGGTCGTTCCAGTCTGGGATGAGGTTGCCGAGTGGGCAGCCGTTGTTGCAGAACGGGATACCGCAATCCATGCAGCGCCCGGCCTGGTGCGCGAGTGCTTCCTCGTCGAGCGGTTCGTACACCTCTTTCCAGTCACGCAGGCGGATCGGAACCGGACGGCGCTGTGGCGTCTGGCGATCCCACTTCAGGAAACCTGTCGTCTCACCCATTGGAGGACTCCATCACTCGCTTGAACATCTCGTCATCGGACAAGCCCGCGGCTTGGGCTTCGCGCATCACCCGCATGACACGGGCATAGTCCATCGGCATCACCTTGCGGAACCGGGACAGCGCGGCATCCCAGTCCCCGAGCAGGCGGCCGGCAACTGCCGAACCCGTGTAGCCGAGATGGCTCGTCACTGTGGCCCGGAGGAACGCCACGTCCTCGTCGTCGAGATGCTCGATCTCGACCATCTCGTAGTTCACCCGGGCGCCGAAGAAACCGTCCACGTCGTACACGTAGGCAACCCCACCGCTCATCCCTGCACCGAAGTTCCGGCCAGTCACGCCGAGCACGACCACCTTGCCCCCGGTCATGTACTCGCAGCCGTGGTCACCCACACCCTCAACCACGGCGATCGCGCCGGAGTTGCGGACACAGAATCGCTCGCCCACCACGCCGCTGATGAACACCTCGCCGGACGTGGCGCCGTAGGCGACCACGTTCCCCGCGATGATGTTGTCCTCGGCCACCACGGTGGACGCACGATCGGGCCGCACGATGATCCGCCCGCCCGACAGACCCTTGCCGAGGAAGTCGTTGGCGTCGCCCTCGAGGCGCATCGTGATACCCGACGGGACGAATGCCCCGAAGCTCTGGCCGGCTGCACCGCGGAAGCTGATGTCGATCGTGCCGTCCGGCAGCCCTGCACCGCCATAGCGCTTGGTGACCTCGTACCCGAGCATCGTGCCGACCGTACGGTTGACGTTGCGGATCGGCACCTCGATGGCCACGGCCTCACCGCGCTCGATTGCCGGTTGACAACGCTCGATCAGCGTCCGATCAAGGGCCGCCTCGAGACCGTGGTCCTGCGCGACCGTCTGTCGCAGGCTCTGGTTGTACCGGTTGTCCGGGACCGTCAGGATCGGCGAGAGGTCCAGCCCGGCCGCCTTCCAGTGATCGACTGCGTGACGGGCGTCGATGACCTCAACGCGGCCGATCATCTCGTCCATCGTCCGGAACCCGAGTTCCGCCATGATTTCGCGGACCTCCTCAGCGATGTACTCGAAGAAGTTCACGACGAACTCCGGCTTGCCGCTGAAACGCTTGCGGAGCACGGGGTTCTGGGTGGCCACGCCCACCGGGCACGTGTCGAGGTGGCATACGCGCATCATCACGCAGCCGCTCACGACGAGCGGCGCCGTAGCGAACCCAAACTCCTCGGCGCCGAGCAGCGCTGCGATCACCACGTCCCGTCCGGTCTTCATCTGACCGTCGGCCTGAACCACGATGCGGTCGCGCAGCCCGTTGAGCACCAACGTCTGCTGAGCCTCCGCAAGACCGAGTTCCCACGGGCCTCCTGCGTGCTTCAGCGAGGTGAGCGGAGATGCGCCGGTACCGCCGTCGTG
>CAMDBM010000078.1:0-4927 GCA_945889085.1 Ferrithrix thermotolerans DSM 19514 | reverse complement strand
ATCACCGTTGCCGACGCAGCCAGCGAGTCGCGCTCGCCGGTCACGCCGAGCAAGCCCACTGCGTACACGAAGCCCCTCGTACGCGCACAGATGCGCGGTAGTCGCTCGTCCGGGGCAGTCGGCGCGGCGAGCATGATCGTCTCCACACCCGCGTCGTCCGCCGCCGTGGTCCACAGCCCGGATTCCTCGAGGGGGAGGTCCGGGACGATGGCGCCAGCGATACCGGCCTTGGCCAGATTCTGGGCAAAGCGTTCGTGGCCGGCCCGGAAGACCGTGTTGTAGTAGCACATCACGATGATCGGGATGCCGGCATCGAGCCCACTGATCGCGTCCATGATCGAGATGGGCGTTGCCCCGTCGTCGAGCGCTCGCTGGGAGGCCTGCTGGATCACCGGCCCGTCCATTGCCGGGTCGGAGAACGGCAGGCCGACCTCGACGACATCGGCCCCATTCGCCGCCGCCGCACGGATTGCTGCTTCCCAACCGGGGTACCCACCGGTGACGTAAGGGATCAGCAGTTTGCGTCCGGCATCGCGCTTCGCGCGCAGCATCGCTTCGAGGGGTCCGAGATGTCGCATGGTCCGCCCAGTGTTGTCGATCAACCGAGAATGTCCATCATCTGGCCGACGTCCTTGTCGCCGCGGCCAGACAGGTTCAACAGCACCGTTTGCCCCTGCATGTTCTTGGCCTCACGCAGGATCCAAGCAAGGCCGTGGGCGGGCTCGAGAGCCGGGATGATGCCCTCACGGCGCGACAGCATTTGGAAGGCATCGATCACCTCGGCGTCGGTGACGTTCGGGTACTCAACACGCCCGATGGAAGCGAGGTGCGAGTGCTCTGGCCCGATGCCCGGGTAGTCGAGACCGGCGGAGATGGAGTGCGCCTCGAGCACCTGGCCGTACTCGTCCTGCATGAGGAAGCTCTTCATGCCGTGCACGACGCCCGGCACGCCGCGCGCAACGGCAGCGCCGCCCGCGGGCTCCACCCCGACGATGCGCGCCTTGGTGTCGACGAAGCCGCTGAAGATGCCGATGGCATTCGAGCCACCGCCAACACACGCCACCACCACATCCGGGTCCGCGCCGAGCAACTCGCGACACTGGCGGTTCGCCTCCTCACCGATCACCCGGTGGAACTGGCGCACCATCCACGGGTAGGGGTGCGGGCCCATCACGGACCCGAGGCAGTAGTGGGTGCCCTCGACGGAACCGACCCAATCACGCATGGCCTCGTTCACGGCGTCCTTCAGCGTGCGGCTGCCGGACTCGACGGCCTCCACCTCGGCACCGAGCAGTTTCATACGGAACACATTCAGCGCCTGACGCTCCACATCCACCGCACCCATGTACACCTTGCACTCGAGGCCCATCAGCGCAGCGGCGGTTGCAGAGGCCACGCCATGCTGGCCGGCGCCCGTCTCGGCGATGATGCGCTTCTTGCCCATGTGCTTGGCCAGCAACGCCTGACCGAGCACGTTGTTGATCTTGTGACTGCCCGTGTGGTTGAGGTCCTCGCGCTTGAGCAGCAGGCGGATACCGAGGTCCGCACCGAGGTTGTGGCATTCCGTGAGGATCGACGGGCGACCGGCATAGTCGCGCAGCAACTCGTCGAGCGTCGTGCGAAACACGGCGTCTGCCCAGGCCTCGCGGAACGCGGCCTCAAGCTCCATGCAAGCGGGTACCAGCGTCTCGGGCACGAAACGCCCTCCGAAGTCGCCGAAACGGCCCTCGGGAGTGGGGTCAGCCATCAAAGTCATGATCGAACCTTTCGCTTGCTCTCGTCGCTGTCTATTCGTCGGCCCAGTCGTACGGCATCTCGTCCGAACCCCGGTAGGGCTCGGGAGCAGCCGCACGCGCTGCAGTGATGAAGCCGCGCACCTTGCGCGGATCCTTGCGCCCCGGCGAGGACTCCACGCCGGACGACACGTCCACACCCCATGGGTCCACCACCTCGATGGCGTGTGCCACGTTGTCCGGTGTGAGACCACCGGCAAGGATCACCTTGAGACCCTTGGGCACGCTCTCCACCATCGTCCAGTCAAACACCTCGCCGCTACCGGGCTGGGCAGAGTCCACGAGCACCATGTCCGACGGGTACTCACGAGCACGCTGGACGAGGGGCGAGCCGGCGGGGAAGGCCTTGTACACGCGCCGGATGGAGCGGGCGATCTCGATGGCTTCCTCGGGGCGCTCGTTGCCGTGCAACTGAACCGCCTTCACACCGGACCGGTTCGCGATGTCCACCACTCGCCCCGGGGACTCGTTGCGGAACACACCGACGGTGAGTACCTCGGGTGGCAGGCGGCGCACGATGTCGTACACGGCGAGTGCAGTGACCTGTCGCGGTGACGGGGCGAACACGAACCCGACAGCATCGGCACCCATGGCCACCGCCAGCAAGGCGTCGTCCTCGGTGGTGATCCCGCAGATCTTCACGAACATGACAAAGACCACGGTACCGGTTCGCACCTGCCGGACGGCGAGGGATATTGCTCAGACGCGGACGCGCAGAGCGCGCAGGGCTGCCGCCGGGTCCGGGGCAGTGACCAGCGTCTCGCCAACCAGCACCGCGTCGTAACCGGCCGTACGCAGCGAGCGGGCGTCGTGCGGACCCCGCACCCCGCTCTCGGCCACTTTCACGGCCGTATCGGGAATAATCCCGGCCATGCGGACCGCCCGCTCGTGGTCCACCTGGAACGTGATGAGGTCCCGCTGGTTGACACCGACGAGGTTGGCGCTCGCTGCCAGCGCATGCTCGAGTTCTCGCTCGTCGTGGATCTCCACGAGTACGTCGAGGCCGATCTCGATCGCCAGCGCATGGAAGTCGGCCAGCTCGGCTGGCTCGAGCGCAGCAGCGATGAGCAGGACGCAGTCGGCACCCATGATCCGTGCATCGCACACGTCACGGGTGGACACGGTGAAGTCCTTGCGGAGCACCGGCAACGAGCAGGCAGCACGGGCGACCTGCAGGTCCGCCACCGAGCCCCCGAAGTGCTCCACGTCGGTGAGCACGCTCAGGCAACTGGCCCCGCCCGCCTCGTAGCGGCGCGCCATGTCGGCTGGGTCTAGGTCGATGTTCAACGCCCCCTTCGAGGGCGACCGGCGCTTGATCTCGCTGATGACCCGCAGTTCGTCACCGCCGACGATCGCCGCACGGAAGCCACGGGTGGGCGGGCAGGCCTTCGCCTCGGCGACGAGGGCATCGAGCGGGCGTCGGTCCGCTGCGGCCACCTCGCGGTGACGGTCGAGGATCTTGTCGAGGTACGTCGCCATCACCCGACGACGCTAGTGGCCGCCGTCGCGATGAGCGTCTTGAACACCTGCCACTCGTCACCGAGATAACGAGGCCCACGCTCTCGTCATCGACCATCACCGCCGTGCACCCAAGGGCAGGCCAGTTGGGTTGACGAGCGATGGCAACCTATCTCAGGGGCCAGCGGCGAGAAGTTCGGCTTCGGTGCGGACCACGGCGGGGAGATGAGTGGTCCCGAGCGTGATCGATTGCGGCAACGACGGGCTCTCGCCGTCGATCCGGTCAAAACCCCCGGACAAGCCCCGGGACCCGAATGCTCCAGCGGGACCTCCAACGATCGCATAGCCACCAACGGGGCGATTCGGGCCATACATCGCAGGAGCGAGGAACAGGAGGTACGGGCCACCTACCGCGAGTGCCTGGCCCCCGTTTCGCTCATCGATGCCCGGGCTCACGACGTCGACGATGGTGCCGCTCACGGCTCCGGAGAGCACCATCAGCACCCTCATTTCGACGAACGGCGTCGGAGCGGAGCCCAAGGTGCCGCCCTCAGTCGCGGGGAGTGGAACCGAAGACTCGCGACCCGTCGGCCGAACGACGACGATGGCGCTCGCCCCGGTGGCCAATTCGTCGAGGCTGTGGTACTCCCGAGCCCGCGAACCCTCGGCCGGGATGACCGGCAGGGCATCCGTTGAGGAACCGTCCCGCGTCGAGCAAGCAACCGTGAACAGGGACAGAACGGCGAGCGCGCTCACCAAGACTCGATCAGTAGATCGCATTGACACCTGCCTTGTCATCGGTCTGCGGTGTGATCACCGTTCGGCTGTCGTACGGGTACATCAAGCGAG
Source organism: Ferrithrix thermotolerans DSM 19514 (assembly GCA_945889085.1). Classification (GTDB taxonomy): domain Bacteria; phylum Actinomycetota; class Acidimicrobiia; order Acidimicrobiales; family Ilumatobacteraceae; genus WLJO01. Next base: position 827 of record CAMDBM010000078.1, on the reverse strand, counting down.
CCAGGCTGTCCGGGTTGTGCGCCAGACCGAAGGCGTGGCCAAGTTCGTGAGCTGCCACCATCCGGATCTGGGAACTGCTGTAACCATAAGTGGTGACGAGCGACCAGTTCATCACGACTTCGACTTGGCCAGCCGAAAAGAACCCGCCCGTGCACGAAGGTGGGGACTGGACAGTGCCCTTAGTGCGTGTCGCTCCCGTCCAAATCACGGTATTTCCACGGTTCTCGTTATTGCCGTAAACATGGTGAGAGGATGAAGTTCCCGCCACGTATTGAGCCTGCAGACCCGACCAACTGTTCGCCCCATTCCACCATAAAGTGTAGGAGACTAAAGGCGAGGGTACGTAGAACTTGATGCTGGTGGTACCCCACTTGCAGCCGTTGAGATAGTACGCATCAGCACGGGCTACGCCAAACGTCGCCGAAAGCCCGGTTGCGGCCAGCACCAGCCCAACAGTCCGCCACCCACGCGGGGACAGTGGGTTCTCAGCCCGGCTCCGCTGAGATTCTTGCTTACGCCACACTTTCACGCGCCCTTCCCCCAGTTCGATTGACCATTAAGGCGACCGTACCAAGGATTTCAAGTGCCTTTCAGAACGTCTCAATACTCACGTGAAATCACCTAGACGACCGACTATTGCAGATCAAATGACCAATCGAAGGGCACGATATCTGCGGTTAAAGTCCGACGCTTGCATAGGTGGCGTTGATCGCCCTCAGCAGGTCGTCGGGTGCCAGTTCCACGTCCATCCCCCGCCTGCCGGCAGAGACGAACACGGTGTCGTGCAGGATCGCGGTCTCGTCCACGAAGGTCGGCAACGCCCTCTT
>CAMDBM010000077.1:0-5504 GCA_945889085.1 Ferrithrix thermotolerans DSM 19514 | reverse complement strand
GGTCTGCGGGTACCGGGCGGCTCACCAGATAGCCCTGCACAGCGTCACAACCGACCTCGTTGACGAGCGACAACTCGGCATCGGACTCCACACCCTCAACCACTACTTTCAGCTCGAGCGCCACGCCGAGGTCGACGGCGGCCCGGAGCATGGCCCTCGTGTGCTCGAGCCCGCCGCGGTCCGTGTGGACGAACAGCCGGTTGATCTTCAGCTCGTTGAAGGGATAGATGCGGAGCCGCTCGAACGTGGAGCTACCCGTGCCGAAGTCGTCCATCGCGAGACGGAAGCCCAGCAGACGGAAGCGCGTAAGCACGTCGAGGGCGTCGGTGAGCTGCCCGGTCTCGGCGGATTCGGTGATCTCGAGGGTCCAGCCGGCGGGTGCACCGCTCGCTGACAGCACCGATCGGATGTGGTCGGGCAGGGTGAGGTCCTCGAGGTCGAGCACCGAGAGATTGATCGAGATCTCGCCGAGCGCGGCGAGTGCGGCGAAGTTCTTGCGGTCGTCTGCCGCACGCTCGAGCACCAGGTTGAGCAGGCGCCTGCTCCGCCCGGTGGCCTCGATGAAGGGAATCCAGGCGCCGGGTGACACGGTCTCGAACCCGGCAACGCTGAGCCTCACCAGTGCCTCGGCGCCGGTGATGGCCCCGGACGCGAGGTCCACCTTCGGCTGGTACAGCAGGTGCACCAGGCCTTCATCGATGGCGTTCATCGCCACGTCGCTCAGGCGGCGGATGGCTCCCGTGTCGTCCTTGACGACCGCCTGCTTGGACTCCTCGAAGAGGCGCCCGAGTTCGTCGATGTCCACCGGCTTGGAGCAGGCACCAAGCACACGGAAACCGCTCAGTTCGGCCACGCGCTGGGCCGAGGCGAGCACGGTGCGGTCCGCCCCGGTAAGCAGGATGAGTGCGACACCGGGCTGACGCTTGCGGAGCAGCCGCATGACCTGCAGACCGTCGGTGTCGCCGAGCGTGAGGTCGAGCAGCACGAGGTCGTGACCGATTCCGGCGAGCCTGTCGATCTCTGCAGGGGTGGTTGCGATGTCGGTCTCGAACCCGTGCCCGAACGCGATATCCCCGAGCAGTTCCGCGACGGCAGCATCGTCGTCGATCACGAGCAGACGGCTGCTGGGCTGCGGCTCGGTCACAGCGGGCCGGCTCCTGTCGGGGCGCTGGCTGCGAGCCGCGCACCGAGCACCTTGATGAGCGCTGCGTTCAGGTCGTCCGTGGAGAACGGCTTGACGAGGGTCAGGGCACCGACGGTCTCGAGGGCACGGAGGCGGTCGCTGAAGCCGGTCATGAACACAGTCACCAAGGTTGGCAGGTCCGAGGTGATCCGCGCTGCCAATTCGGCACCGTCGATCGCCTCGCCGAGGTTGGAGTCCGAGAGCAGGACGTGGGGCTGGAACTCCTTCGCGATCTCGAGGGCCGTGGCACTGTCGGTTGCCCTGCGGGTCTCAAAGCCCAGTTCGGAGAGCCAGACGCCCACAAGGTCCGCGAGCGACTCCTCGTCGTCTACCACGAGGGCCCGGAGCCTCGTCAGCGCAACCGGAAGGGTTGCTGGGGCGTGATCCGGGTCTGGAACGGCCGGCTTCAGGTACAGAGACATCGTCGTCCCCGATCCCTCGCGGGTGTCGATCGTTGCCCACCCGCCGCTCTGCTGGGCGAAGGAGTACACGGCAGCAAGACCCAATCCGGTTCCCTTGCCGATCTTGCCCGTGGTGAAGAACGGCTCGAACGCGCGGGCTGCAACCTCCGGGGTCATGCCCGTACCCGTGTCGCGTACAGAGAGGGCCACAACGTCCTGCACGTCACCCGCGGGGTTAGTGGCCCGAGTGCGCTCGGCCAAGATCGTTAGGTCACCGCCAAGCCCCATGGCCTCTCGTGCGTTGAACGCGAGGTTGAGGACGGCGCTGGAGAGACGGCCCGGGTCGACGTCCACGTCGAGGTCCGGCCCGACGAGTTCGGTGTGCAGGCGGATTCCCGGCGAGTCGCTGAGTGCCTGCTGCAGGAGCGGATTGAGGTCTGCGATGAACTGATTCATGTTGATTGATACCGAGGTCATCGGCTGACTGCGCGCGACCGCAAGCAGGGACTTTGCGATGGTGGCGCCACGGTGGACTGCGTCCGATGCCTTGGCGACGAAGCGGTTCAACTGCGGATCGTTCACGACGGCGGGCTGGCGCTCGATCATCTGCAGGTATCCCTGGGTGATGAAGAGCAAGTTGTTGAAGTCGTGTGCAAGGCTGCCGGCGAGCACTCCGATCGACTCCATGCGCTCTGCCTGTGCAGTTCGCATCGCGATCTCGCGCCGCTCGGTCACGTCGATGCACTGCATGAACACGAGGTTTTCGCGGGCAGCGTCGGCGATGAGGTGGGCGAACACCTCGTAGATCCGTAGCGACTGCAGGTCTGCCGCTTCCGGCGGGGTGATTGTGATGGTGATCGAGTCCGCGTGACCCTGCCGTGCGTTGTTCAGGAGACTGAGCACCTTGTGGGTGGTCGCCTCGTCCTGCGACCAGAGAGGTGTGTCGACGACGAGGCTTCCGGGGGGAGCCCCGGTGGTGTGGTTGTTCCCCACGAGTACACGGTCGTCGGAGTCGATGATCGCCGTCCACCCGGGGGCTCCTTCCAGGGCCGCTGCGAGAAGCGCTTCCCGGCGGCGGCGGTCCACTTCCCGCCGGGCACTGTTGTGTCCAACCTGGAGCAGCAGCACGAACATCCCGATGCCGGCCAGCAACTCGACGATCAGGAAGAGCCGTCGGGTGGTGATCGGTGTGCCGAAGCGCTCGCCGCGCCGCAGGACCATCTCAAACGAGAAGCGATCCACCATGAGTTCTGCGCTGGCCGTGACGGGGACACCCCTCGGCACGAGATCCTTGATCGATTCAACTGCGGTGTTGGATCCCGAGGTCACGGTGGTCCAGATGGGTAGCGGTTCGGTGCTGCTGATGTCGTAGAGCGTGAGGGCAACCTCATCGGATGCAGTGGTGGACGGCGAGAGCGCACGCGCAACGATGATCGGTATCGACACCGTCACCACGAGCAGCCTCGGCCGCTCGGGATCGAAGAGCCTGCCCGGGGTCAGCGGCGCCGCATAGACGAGCTGTGGGTGCATCTCGCCGGTCGGGGTCGCGAACGTGACGAGGCCGACAAGCACGGTGCTACCGCTGCTGACGAGTCGGCTGAACTCTGCGCCGGTCTGTGCGGCCAGCCAGACGCTGAGGGACTCCTCGAACACCTGCCCGTAGTCCGAGAGGGCCGCGAGCGTCTCGGGGTTGCTGCCGGGCCGGGCGTCGACGAGTGCTGCAGCGGTGATCGGGTCATGGCCGTACACCACGGTCTGGAGAAGGTCGGCGAATGTCGCTGGATCGAAGTTGACCTCGTTCGAGGTGTTCGCCTTTGTTGCGAGCACGTTGATCTCGTCGGAGATGTTCGTGTTGAACGAGAACGCCGTCGCCTCTGCAGCCTTCCGGAGTGCGTTGCTGTCCTGACGGTCCCATGAGGCAAGCGTGAGTACAACCACGAGGAACGACACGAAGAGTGCTAGCGCGGGCGCCCAGAGCGGGGATCCCTCGAGGCCGGGCCACGGGAAGGCAACGACAACGGCAGCAGCGAGCAGTCCAACAGCGGTGTGCAGGTACTCAGTGCCCCACGTGGATGGCGAGAACCCCGCTGACTGGATGGCGGTCTGCACGGCGGCAATCGCGGCAGCGAGTACGGCGAGTACCGGGAAACTGAGTGCAGCGCGTCGGGGCAGGGTACTGGTCGGATGGCGTCGACGAAGCACTGCTGCAGCCAGCAGTCCCCCGGCCGCGACGACGAGGAACGAGCCCAGGTCAACCAATGCGCTGTGGTTCTGGATGAAGTGGGACGCAGCGAGCGTGGTGAGGCACAGCGCGCCGGGGATCCAGCCGAGCACGAACGCCACGGCTACCAGGGCGATGTCCACTCGGGAGTCCCAACGGTCCACACCCAGGAATCCGGCGCCAACGCACAGCAACACGGTGAGCCCCGCTCGCTGCAACCCAGAACGCGGGGGAATTTTCATGGCCCTAGTCGTCGTGTTGGTGGGTTACCGGACGTGCCGCGGCTCAACAGGGAGCGGAGAGGTATGCAGACAGGTCGTACGTCGACCACCTTCCGCTGACGATGCTGATGCGGACTCGTGTGGAGAGTTCCTCTTTGTCGGTAAGCGAGGTTGTGTCGCTGTTGACACACGTGTACGAGTTCGTGAGGACGTCCTTGTACAGCTCGGATCCGACCCGGTAGGTGATCACGGAGACCGTCTCGGCAAGCTGGACCTTTTTGTCGATCACCGTGAACTTCCCGGACCGGTCGGTGTCGAGCTCAACAACGCTACGCGCCACGGACACGTTGATCGTGGTGGACGTTGCCACCGAACTCTTGCAGGTGATCCGCAGGCCACCCGTTACGATGACTCCTGCGGTCGATGTCGTGAACTTGGGGGTCTTGGCGAGCACGTTGCACGAGATCTTGCCGGACGTGACGGTGGTAGAAACCGCAGAGGCTGACGGCATTGCAGCGACAAGCGAAACGAGCGCGATGCCCGCTGCTATGAGTCCCCGTCCACGCTTCACGTAGCAAACTCTACACCCTCAAGAATCAATTAACGAGCGCTCCGTGCAAGAGTAAACGCTCAGAGTGGCAATTGTTCACCTTTGGTGAAGAAGCGTACCGACGGGTGAACGGGGTCAGAGTCGGTACGAGATGACGACGGGAGCATGATCGGACCAGCGCTCGGCATACGACGGTGCCCGGTCGATCACTGCATCCCGTGCGGCCGCAGCAAGGTCGGGCGTGGCAACGTGATAGTCGATTCTCCAGCCTGCGTCGGTGTCGAAGGCCTTGCCCCGCCACGACCACCACGAGTACGGCCCGGGCCCGTCCCCGCCAAGTGCTCGGCCGACGTCCACCCAGCCATCAGCGAACATCCGGTCGAACCACGAGCGTTCCTCGGGGAGGAAGCCCGCCTTTTTCAGGTTGCCCTTCCAATTCTTGATGTCCACCTCGCGGTGCGCCACGTTGAGGTCACCGGTGAGCAGAACGTGGCGACCGTCCGTGCGCAGCTCAGCGAGACGCATCGACATTGCCCCCAGAAAGGCAAGTTTCTCGCTCATGCGCGAGGGCACCTCGGCATCTCCGGTGTGGACGTAGCAGGACACGACCGTGAGGCCTCGCCCGTCGGCGGTCTCGATGTCGACCTCCACCCAGCGACCGGAGTCGTCGAATCCGTCATCGCCACCCGTGCCACCCCGCACGCCGGTACGCGTGCCGACGATCGGTCGTCGGGAGGCCACCGCCACACCTGCCCGACCTTTCGCGGAGCACTCCGCGTGGGCCACGTGCCAACCGCTACCGCCCAGGGTCTCGACGAGGCCGGGCACGAGGGCGTCTGGCGCGCGGACCTCCTGCATCGTGACGAGGTCCGGCTTGCGGTGCGCGAACCACCCTGCCATCCCGTTCGCACTGGCGGCGCGCAAGCCG
>CAMDBM010000076.1:0-5689 GCA_945889085.1 Ferrithrix thermotolerans DSM 19514 | reverse complement strand
GCCTGCACCACGCCGAATCCGCGCATCGCCCCGCAAGGGGGGTTGTTGGTGCGCACAGACCATCCGTCCACCACAGCGTTGTGACACACGTACGGGCCCTGCGTGTGCGTCACGGCGTTCACCAGTACCGCGCTGCTCGTCGAGGCATACGCCCCGCCGTCGAGCACGAAGCGGGCCTCGATCTTCACGATCCGACCGTCCGAGGTGGCGTGGTGCCGCATCCAGATCGCTGCCGGGTGGCGATGGATGTGGCCGAGGAAGCTTTCCTCCCGGCCGTAGTGCACTCGGACAGGTCGGCCGGTCCGCAGGGCGAGCAGACAGGTGTGCACCTGCAGCGAAAGATCCTCTCGTCCGCCGAATGCCCCACCGACCCCGGCGAGCACGAGGCGAACCTTGTCCTCGGGGAGACCGAGACAGGCAGCGATCTGGTGCAGGTCCTCGTGCATTGCCTGAGTGGCAACGTGCAGTTCGACTCCCGCACCACCCGGGTCCGGCAGCGCGAGCGCAGCCTCGAGACCGAGAAACGCTTGGTCCTGCATTCCCACCTCGTACGAGCCCTCGACCACCACGGGACCGGTGGCGCTGCTGTCACCGCACAGCACCCGCTGGTGCCGGATGACGTTGCCATCGGGGTGAATAGGCGGATGGCTACCGTCCACCGCCCGCTCAGGGTCGGTGAGCGGTTCGAGTACCTCGTACTCCACGACGATCGCAGCGAGAGCCTTGCGACAGGTCTCGGGATGGTCGGCCGCCACGGCGGCAATCGGCTCGCCCACGTACCGAACGACGTCCGATGCGAACACTGGTTGGTCAGCGGAGATGAGTCCGTAGGTGGACTTGCCGGGGACGTCCTCTGCCGTGATGATCGCTTCGACACCGGGGATCTTCCAGGCGGGGGAGACATCGAGGCGCTTGATCCGCGCATGCGGGTGCAGCGAACGCAGGGTTGCTCCCCACAGCGCCCCCTCCACCGGGAGGTCCGAGGCGAAGCGGAACTCACCGCGCACCTTCTCGACGCCATCGGGCCTGATGACGTTGTCGCCAATCAGACCGTTGCGACGCCCGACGAGCACCTCGCTGTCAGTCACGGGATACCCCATTTGACAAACGAACCCTGGCGACATCAGCGACAGCCTGGATGAGCCGGCCGTAACCGGTACAGCGGCAGATGTTCCCGGAGAGCTCCTCGCGGATCTCGGTATCGGTCGGATTGGGCACCCGCTCGAGGAGGAAGTGCGCTGCCATCACCAAGCCCGGGGTGCAGAACCCGCACTGGATCGCGCCGGCCTCGACGAAGGCCTGCTGAACGTCGGTCGACACACCGCTCGGTGAGACACCCTCGATCGTGATGATCTCCCGACCGCTCTGGGCTGCCGCAAGCACGAGACAGGCACACACCAGTTCGCCGTCGAGCAGCACCGAGCACGAGCCGCACTCCCCCTGCTCGCAGGCCCCCTTGGTCCCCAGCAGGCCGAGGCGCTCACGAAGCACGAACAACAGGCTCTCGCCGAGCTGCGCATCCACCACCTCGCGATCCCTACCGTTCACCCTCAACCCATAGAACTCAGCCATTCGGGAACGCTCTCCTCAGTTGGCGGGCTGCAAGAACCTCGACTGCTCGACGCCGATAGACGGCAGTCGAACGGTGATCGTCGATCGGGCGGGCAGCAGCGCCGCACCGGAGACCGAACTCGTCCACGTCGGCGTCGCTCACGGACAAATCGGCCCAGTCGACCCGGCCGGAGATCCATTCCTCTGCCTCGCCGCACCGGATGATCACCGGTCCCACCGAACCGAGACCCACGCGCACGCTCTGCGTGTCGGTATCGACAGCGAGACAGCTTGACGCAGTGGCGATCACCATGGCGTTGCGCACACCCACCTTGCTGTAACCCTGCCAACCGTTGAGGAGCGGAATCGTGACTCCGGTGATTAGCTCGTCGGGCTTCCGCGAGGTTCGCTTCACACCCACCATGAACTCGCCGAACCCGACGCTGCGCTCGCCGGAGGACGAGGCCAGATGCACCCTCGCGTCGAGCGCGGCGAGAACGGGCAGCGTGTCACCAGCGGGCGAACACGTTCCGAGATTGCCGCCGATGGTGCCGACGTGGCGGATCTGCGGGGAGCCGACGGTGCGGCTCGCCTGCGCGAGGGCGGGCACCAGTGTGGCGATCCCGTCCTGCATCACCGTCGAGTACGGCACGCCGGAACCGATCCACAGGTTCCGGCGATCCTCGTCCACGCTCCAGGTCCGCAGTTCAGCAACTCGGTCGATGGCGATGACCGACCCGATCTGGCGGTGGCCTGAGTTGACCTCGACCATTAGGTCGGTGCCGCCTGCTAGGACCACCGAATCGGGACGTAGCGCAAGCAACGACAGAGCCTTCTCCAGGCTGGTCGGTATCGCTACCGGCATGGGGTCGGGCTCCTGTCTACTCAATGAACGGCTCAGCGAGCCGGAACCCAGACACCGGCCTTCACTTCGTACAGGGTGAACACCGGATACAGCGTGTCCCCATACTGGTCGAAGGCAACCTTGCCGCTCGCGCCGTCGAACGTGACGGTCATCAGTGCCTTCGAGAGGCTCACCCGGATGTCATCGGGCATGGAATTGCCGAGCAGCGCGGGAAGCAAATTGATAATTGCGTTAGCCGCGTCATAGGCGTACGGCCCGTATGCGGAGGGAGGCTCGGTAAAGCCAGCGGCCGCGTACGCAGCGAGGAAGGCCCTTGCCGACTCGAACTCCTCCAGCGGCACGCCAACCGTGCTGGCCAGCACACCCTCGGCGGCTTCCCCAGCAGCACCGACCAAGGCGTCGTCCTTGATCCCGTCGCCGCCCATCACGGGCACGATCAGCCCCGCCGCAAATGCCTGTGTGCGCAAAGTCGCAGCGACTGGGTACTCGCCGCCGAAGAACACGAGGTCCGGCTTGGCAGCCGTTGCCTTGGCGACGAAGGAGGCGAAATCGGTTGCGCCGTCAGCCACCACCTCGGTCACAACCACGTTGCCGCCCTTGGCGACAAAGGAGGCGGCGAAGATATCTGCAAGGCCCTTGGAGACTGCTTTGGTCTCGCTGACGACTGCAGCGGTCTTGAAACCGGCCTTGATTGCCTGCTCCGCGAGGAACACACCCTGCTTGTCGTCGGCGCCCACCATTCGGAAGTAGTTGGTGAACTGGCGAGAGGGGTCCGCAAGGTCGGTGCCGAGTGTCAGCGAGGTGAGGGTGTTGCTCGGCGACACGAGGGCGAGGCCCGCCTCAGACAGCACAGGGAGCATCGCGGCTGCCACGCCGGAGTTGTAGGAACCGACAACTGCCACGACCGAACCGTCAGCGATCGCCGCTGCGGCAGCAGCCTTGCCCTTCTCCGGGTCGCTCGAGTCGTCGAATGCTTTGACCTCGATGGTCCATCCGGGAACCGCATTGGCGGCATTCGCCTCGGCGACGGCGAGTTCGACAGAACGGAGCATTCCGAGGCCGAAATCAGTCAGTCCGCCTTCCTGCGGGGTGATGACACCGATCGACACCACGCGCGGACCTGCTGACGTCGTCACCGCCTCGACGGTTGTCGGGGCCGAAGACTTGCTCCCGCACGCCGAGAGGGCGATGGCGGCACATGCTGCGGCGAAAAAAAGCGACTTGAGAGAGCGCATGGACCTTCTACCTGACTCAGGGGACCCAGCAACAGTACCGACTTTGGCGGACCACAAGGTGAACCAAAGTGTGCGTTTCCCACGCAAAGGGTGGTGGCGCAGCACTCAGCGAGGGTGGTACGTTCATCCCCAGCCTGTGGCAAACGTCACAGGCTTATCCAGCGGGAACCGCTCGCAACCAACAGGGGGAACAACGCGTGAGAACCACCATCCACGCCCAGCGCCGCCGTATCGCCATTATGTCTACTGTTGTCGCAGTCGCACTCTTGGGTGCAGCCTGCGGGAGCAGCAAAGACGCTGGCGAGACGACAAGCACTGCAGCGACAGAAACCACCGAAGCCGCACCCGAGACCACCACCGGTCTCGGCACCGAGGCGCCAACCACCACGACAGCCGAGAAGCCGGTGTTGGGCGGAAAGATTGTCGTAGCAGGAGAGGCAGAAGCGGGCACCCCGTGGACGCCGTACGCCACGAACTGCGACTCGTACTGCGACATGCGCATCCAGAACGTCTACGACAAGCTTGCTGCGCTGGACACCGACCTCAAGGTTCATCCCTTCCTGGCGGAGACGATCACTCCGAACGCCGATTTCACTGAGTGGACGCTCAAGATGCGTTCGGGTATCACCTTCACCGACGGCACGCCCCTCAACGCGGACGGAGTCATCCTCAACCTGCAGGCCGCCTTCGGTTCGCCACTGATCGCTGCCGCAGTGAAGGACCTCGCCCGCGTCCCAACAGAAGGTCTCGCTGCCGGCCAGTTGCCGCCTGTGAAGATCACCAAGGTCGACGACCTAACGCTCACGATCTATACGGGCCTCAACGGCGATCCCACCAAGCCGCTCCCGTGGCCCGGGTTCGACTACTACCTCACCGGTCAAGGCGGGTTCATCGCGTCGCCCACGTACCTGCTGGCGGCCCTCGCCACCGAGGACAAGACCGGCGCAGGACTCCTTCCCATCGGTACGGGGCCGTTCATCGTCACGTCGTTCACCCCGGGTGACCGCATGGTGATGAAGAAGAACCCGAACTACTGGATGAAGGACGCCGACGGCGTGGCCTACCCGTACCTCGACGAGATCGAGTTCCGGGTGATCCCTGACGCCACCACGCGTCAACAGGCGCTCGAGAGCGGCGACGTGGACCTCATCTCCACCTCGAGCGGCAACTCCGTCGCAGACCTGCGCACCAAGGCCGACAAGTTCCCCATGCTCGAGCAGACCAAGGGCGTCGAAACCTTCCACGTGCTCCTGCACCTCACCAAGGAGCAGCTGAAGAGCAGGGACCTGCGTTGTGCAATGGCCCAGGCCATCGACAAGCAGGCACTGATCGACCTCGTCGGTGGCGGAATCCTCACCCCGGCAAACGGTCCGTTCTCGCCCGGCCAAGAGGGCTACCTCGAGGACAACGGTTCGCTCCCGTACGACCCTGCAGCGGCCAAGGCCGGTGTGGACGCGTTCAAGGCAGCTAACGGTGGCAAGGCACCGAAGATCATCTACTCGACCGTTCCGGATGCTGACAGCCTGACGCAGGCCCAGTACCTCCAGCAGGTGTGGGGCGAGGCCGGCATCGAGGTTGAGATCAAGCAGATCGAGCAGTCGACCCTCATCGTGAACGCCCTGTTCGGCGCACCGGACTTCGACGCCTTCGGCTGGCGCAACCACGGCGGCCTGTTCGTGGACAACCAGTACTTCTGGTGGTACGGCCCGACCGCACCGCCGGACGGTCAGTTGGCCCTGAACTTCGGACGCCTCACCGACCCCGTCATCGACGGCCTGCTCGAGCAGCAGCGCAGCGAACTCGACCCGGCCAAGCGCCAGTCGATCGCTGAGGACATCAACCGCCAGTTCGCCAAGGAGTGCTGGATCCTTCCGATCTCCTGGACGATCTGGGGCATCGCCTCGAACGGAAAGGTCGGCGGTCTCGGCACCTTCAAGATGCCCGACGGCTCCGGTGCGACCGTTCGTGATGGCGTGTTCTTCCCGGGCCAGGTTTGGCTCACCCAGGCCTACAAGCGGGCCTAACCCTGTCGGGGGGG
>CAMDBM010000075.1:0-5731 GCA_945889085.1 Ferrithrix thermotolerans DSM 19514 | reverse complement strand
CGGCCGGGCCTTCGGGCCCGGCCGTTTCGCTTCCGGAAGCACCCCAGTGGGCAGTAGCGTTCGGGACAGCTTCGCCCTACGGAAAGAACTCCCCCAAATGACTGATGTCGGTTTCGACGGCAAGGTTGCAATCATCACTGGTGCAGGTGGTGGCCTCGGCCGCCAGCACGCACTGCTGCTCGCCCGGCGCGGCGCACTGGTCGTGGTGAACGACCTCGGTGGCGCGGTGGATGGCACCGGTGAGAACGCCTCGGCTGCACAGAAGGTCGTCGACGAGATCAAGGCCGCTGGCGGCGAGGCTGTGGCGGACCACAACTCGGTCGCCACGCCCGAGGGCGGCGCCGCGATCGTGCAGACCGCCATCGATACCTACGGCAAGGTGGACATCGTCATCAACAACGCGGGAATCCTGCGCGACAAGGCGTTCCACAACATGGGGCCTGACCTCATGAACCCCGTGTTCGACGTGCACCTCAAGGGCGCGTTCCACGTCACACAGCCTGCGTTCGTGAAGATGCGCGAGCAGGGCTACGGTCGCATCATCTCCACGTCGTCGGCGGCCGGCGTCTTCGGCAACTTCGGCCAGACCAACTACGGCGCAGCAAAGATGGGTCTCGTCGGCTTCACTCGCGTGCTCGCCGTTGAGGGTGCCCGCTACAACATCAAGGCCAACGCCATCGCCCCGCTCGCCCTCACGCGCATGACGGAGAACATCATGGCCGGCGGCCTGGCAGACGTGCTGCAGCCCGGACTCGTGTCGCCGATCGTGGCCTACCTCGCCAGCGAGGAGTGCCCGGTTTCCGGCAACATCTACTCGGTCGGCGGCGGTCGTGTGGCCGAGGTGTTCATCGGCGAGACGCAGGGCTACCACAAGAGCGACCTCACGCTCGAGGACGTGCGCGACAACTTCGACCAGATCCGCAACCGTGACGGGTACGCCGTCCCGATGGGTCTCGCCGAGGAGACTGCGCTGTTCCTGCCCTTCTTCAAGAGCTGAATCTGCAGGCGCACTGAGCGCTGACGCAAACGGGCTCCTCCGGACTTCAGGCTGGTGCTCGATAACGGAGCGACCAGTTGGCCCGCCACGGGCCCAGGCACGTCATCAATTGGTTGCCGAAACACCTGCGGCGCATGCAGTCGGCGTCAATTCAGTCGCTCCACTACGGTGACCGCCATGATCGAGGTCGAGGAGTTCAAGGAGCAGGCCCGCACGTGGCTGGCCGCCAACAAGGCAACGGCCCCGAAGGACTACGGCGCCATCACCCCGCCGGATCTCATCAACCCGGCCAAGGAGTGGCAACGGCGACTTTACGACAGCGGGTTCGCCGGCATTCACTGGCCCACCGAGTTCGGCGGGCGCGGTCTCACGGCTGCGCACAACGCGACATGGATGGAACAGTGCGCACTCGCAGGCGTGCCGCCGGTGCTCAACATGGTCGGTCTCGTGCTCGCCGGGCAGTCCATCCAGAAGTTCGGTACCGACGAGCAGAAGACACAACACCTCCACCCCACAGTCACGGGCGACCAGGTGTGGTGCCAATTGTTCTCCGAGCCTGCCGCTGGCAGCGACCTCGGCGGCCTCATCACCAAGGCCGAGCGCGACGGCGACCGCTTCATCGTGAACGGCCAAAAGGTCTGGTGCTCGGGCGGGCGTTACAGCGACTGGGGCATCCTCATGGCGCGCACGAACCCCGAGGCGCCCAAGCACGAGGGGATCTCCTTCTTCCTGCTGGACATGCGGCTTGCCGGTATCGACATCCGCCCGCTCAAGCAGATGACCGGCGAGGCCGAGTTCGACGAGGTGTTCTTCACCGATGTGGAGGTGCCCGCGGACGCGCTCCTCGGCCCGATCCACGGCGGCTGGGGCGTTGGCATGGCGGTGCTGACCAACGAGCGCGGGCACATCGGTACTGCGGTGATCGGACTTGAGCGCCGGCTCGACGCCATGGCCCGGCTGGCCGAGGGTCGAGAACTCAACGAGACCAATCGCCAGACCCTCGCGAGCCTCATGTCACGCGGCATTGCCTACAAGGCAATGGTGTCCCGGCAGGGCCCGGTTGCCTCCACGGCTGCGTCGCTCATGAAGCTCGGCATCACCGAGATGATGTTCGAGGCAGCGATGCTGCGCGGCAACCTCTCCGGCGCAGACGCCATGCTCGACGGCGCCGACGCCTACGGGATGCTCTCCGCGCCGGGCGGCCGCATCGCGGGCGGCACGAGCCAAGTACAGCGCAACATCATCGGCGAGCGCCTCCTCGGCCTTCCCCGCGAACCGAAGGGCTGACCCATGAGTTCCCCCGTCAAGTTCGCCCATGTCGTTCTCAAGACCAACCAGTACGACATCGTGGTGGCCTGGTGGCTGGACTTCCTTGAGGCCACACCGCGTCACACGAACCCGTTCATCACGTTCCTGTCCTACGACGACGAGCACCACCGCATGGCGATCGCGAACGTGCCGACGCTGGAGCCCGCGAACCGCAAGGCTGTCGGCGTCGAGCACTTCGCGTTCACGTACGCAACGCTGGACGACCTCCTCGATCAGTACGAACGGATGAAAGCCAAGGGCATCTTGCCGTACTGGACGATCAACCACGGCATGACGCTGTCCGCCTACTACCGGGACCCCGATGGCAACCAGGTGGAGACCCAGGTGGACACGCTCACGCTCGACGAGGCCGAGCAGTTCATGGCCTCACCCGCGTTCGCGGCGAACCCGATCGGTATCGACGTGGACTTCGACTCGCTCGTGGCCCGGCGCCGCGCCGGCGAGTCCGTCGAGGCGCTCACCGATTACACCACTGCTGGCAAGTAGCCGTCGGGCCCGAACACCCGCTGTCAGCCGAGCATCACCGGCGAGCCGTGATGGGCGAGCATCCGCCACGAACCATCGCCCTGCCGGCCGAAGATGTTCAGCGCCGTGAGCGAGCCCTGCATCGCGCCAGCGGCGAGAATGTTCTCCTGCACCCGCACGTATGCCATATCGCCCCGCACCGTCACGTACTCGTCGGTGACGATGAACTGGAGATGCTCACTGTTCGCCAGCAACGAGGCCCACGAATCCCTCACCGCGGGCCAGCCAACGAGCGTCTGCCATCCGGGATGGGTGCACACGACGTCGCCGGAGTGCTCCCAAGCGGCGTCCATCGCCTCCATTGACCGAGACTCGAACGCTTCGTAGAAGGCCCGTTGCGCATCCAGCACGGCGCGCACCGACGGCAGGTTCCCCCCGGCCCCGGAGGCCCCGGCCGCGGGCTGGCCGTCGTCAATGGACCCGGGTTCGTCAGCCATGCGGCAAACCCTGTCACAGGGGCTCCGTACGATGCAGGCATGTACCCGGTTCCCACCAGCCTCTCCCCGTCACGTGTCGAGGCCTTCACTACCTGCCCGATGGCCTTCCGGTTCTCGTCAATTGAGCGGCTGCCCGAGCCGGCGAGCGTCCACACGTCAAAAGGCACCCTCGTGCACCGGGCGCTCGAACTGCTGTATCAGCACCCGGCCGCCGAGCGGACGCTGCAGCGTGCTGGGGAGTTGTTCCCGCAGGCGTGGGCCGAGGTGTCGGCCTCCGAGGAGTACCTGCGCATGGGGCTGGACACGGCCCGGGCAGACGCGCTCGCCGCCGAGGGTCGCATGCTCGTGGACCGCTACTTCGAGATCGAGGACCCAACCGCCATCGAGCCGGTGGGCCTCGAACTGATGCTCGAGGCCAAGATGGGGGCGCTCACGCTGCGCGGCATCATCGACCGCCTCGAGCGTGCCCCCGACGGGTCGCTCGTGGTCACCGATTACAAAACCGGCCGCGCACCCTCGGCCGCGCAGGAACAGAAGCGTCTCGCCGGGGTGCACTTCTACGCATGGCTCGTTCAGCAGGCCATGGGCGAACGCCCCAGCAGTGTGCGGCTCGTCTATGTGGCAGAGCGCAAGGTCATCGCCACATCACCCACCGAGCAGTCGCTCAGTTTCCTGCCCAAGCGAACTGCCGCCGTGTTCTCGGCTATCGAGAAAGCCTGCACCACTGGGCAGTTCCGCACGAGCCCGGGGCCCCTCTGCAACTTCTGTGCGTTCCGCCAGTGGTGTCCCGAGTTCGGCGGCGACCCGGACAAGGCCGCTGCCGAGGCGCCCATCGTGTACGCAATCCCGTCATCGGGGGCCTAACCCGGCAGACTGGCGGGAATGTCCGCCGGCCCCACCACCGCTACGCCCGGCCAGGGCCACCTCGGCCCCGGGGTCGAGGCGTTCGACCAGTGGGCCGACGAACTCCTGGACCGCCTGCGGGGCAACCCGCTCGCCGACCAGATGTTCACGGCTGCATCGCACCTCGGTGACTTCTCGCTCATCTGGCATCTCGTGTCCGCCGCTCGCGGGCTCGGGTCCGAGCGGGCGGCGTCCGACGCGTTCGTGATGGCCGCGCTCATCGGCGCCGAATCACTCATCGTCAACCAGGGGGTGAAGCGGCTGTTCCGGCGCACCCGGCCGACGGAGTCCGGAGACGACCGTTACGGGGTGCGCAAGCCGTCCACCTCCAGCTTCCCGAGCGGGCACGCAAGCGCAGCGGCCTTCGCCGCAACACTGCTCGCGGCACGCAGCCCCGCGTGGGCACGGCCCTTGTGGTTTGCACTGGCAGCCGTGGTTGCGCTCAGCCGGGCGTTCGTAAGGATCCACCACGCGAGCGACGTGGTCGGCGGAATCGCCACCGGGCTCGTGCTGGCAGCGCTCGCCCGTCGCGTCGTCCGCTGGTAACCCCCGTCGTTCTCGGTACCGAAGTCGCTGCGCGTTTTCAGCGTGTTGCGCACCGAGAAGCGTTGGATTTTCATGGGTAGCGTCGGCGAGGTGCCGGACACCCCGCAGTTCGACAGCCGCATGACCGATGCCGAGGGCCTCATGTGGCGGCTCGAACGGGACCCTGCGCTCACGGGCACGTTCGCCAATCTTGCGATCGTGGACCGGGCCCCGGACTTCGACCGCTTGCACAGACGGCTCGACCACGCGTGCGCGTCGGTGCCGAGGCTGCGCCAACGGGTGCACTCCACGCCCGCAAACCTCACACCGCCCCACTGGGTCGAGGACCCGAACTTCGACCTCAACTTTCACCTTCGGCGCATCGCGCTCCCGAAGCCGGCGACGCTTGCCGAACTCCACCACCTTGCAGCGCTCCTCGTGCTCGACCCGTTCGAGCCCACACGACCGTTGTGGCAGTTCGTCGTTATCGAGGGCCTCCGCGGCGGCCGAGCAGCGATCCTCCAGAAGATGCACCACGCTGTCGCCGATGGCGAGACCGGGGTGCGACTCACCCTCGAGTTCGTCGACCTCGAGCGTGACGCCCCGGAACCCCCGCCGGCGGAGGGTGGAACCCCATCGTCGGACCCCGGGAGCACCCCGCAGCCCTCGGCTGCGGAAGCCCTCTCCGATGTCCTGACCGGCGGCCTGCGAATGCCGCTGGGGGTCCTGCGCCAGTTGAGGGAACTGCTCTCGGACCCGAACGGATCCCAGGGTGCGAGCGAGGTCCTCAAGAACCTGGTTGCTCAGCTCACCGACGTTGGCAAGGCACAGTCACCACTGTGGACACGGCGTTCGCTCCGGCGCGGGTTCGAGACGCTGCACACCCCGCTCGACGGGGTCAGGAACGCGGCGAAGACCCTCGGCGGCACGGTGAACACGGCGTTCCTCATGGCGGTTGCCGACGCAGCGGGTTGTTATCACCGGGAGTTCGGGGCCCCGGTCGACACCTTGCGGG
>CAMDBM010000074.1:0-5732 GCA_945889085.1 Ferrithrix thermotolerans DSM 19514 | reverse complement strand
ACGCGACGGGCAAGGTGGTGTCCCCGGGCTTCATCGACCCGCACACGCATTACGACGCGCAGATGTGCTTCGACCCCTACCTGTTCCCCGCCATCGAGCACGGCGTGACGACTGTGGTCACCGGTAACTGCTCGCTCAGCCTCGCCCCGATTCGCACGCCGCAGCGCGAGGACTTCAGCGCGATGTTCCGCCTCATCGAGGAGATGCCCAAGGCAGCCTTCGACAGCGGGGTGGATTGGCGCTGGGGCGAGAGTTTCGGCGGGATGGTCGAGGCGGTCGGCAAGGACATCGCCGCCAATGTCGCACCGCTCGTTGGTCACTCGGTGCTTCGCATGTTCGTGCTCGGTGACAACGCCCGCCGGGCGGCAACCACCGACGAACTTGCACGCATGTGCGACTTGCTTCGCGAATGCCTCGACGCCGGGGCCGTGGGGCTCTCTACGAGCTTTATCGACATCGACCCTTCCATGCACCCGGTGCCCAGCCGTTGGGCGCCCCACGCCGAACTGAAGGCGCTGTGTGCGGTCCTCGGCGAGAAGGGCCGCATGCTCCAGGTCGTCCACGAGTTCTTCGACGCCGGCCTCACCGTGTCGCGCATCGAGATGATGGCCGACCTGTCCCGCCGCTACAGCATCCCCACCACGCTGTCGCCGCTGTTCCACAACAACACGATGCCGCACGCCGTCACCCAGGTGCTCGAGGCCGTGGAGCGCGCCTGGGCCTCCGGAGCGCGCGTCTGGCCCCAGGTGCAGACACGGCCCATTGATATCAGCTGGACACTCGCGGAGCGCAGCCTGATGTTCCTCGTCATCCCCGGCTGGTGGCCGGTGCTGTCGCTCAACACGCATGCTGAGAAGATGGAGGCCTTCACCGACCCGCTCACGCGGGGCAGCCTTGTCGCAGGGCTCAACCTGCTCGCCGACATGCCAAGCTCGAGTTTCACGCTCAGCCCCTCGTCGTACGTCGTGCGCCGGGTCGGCGCGGACCGCAACCGGGACCTCGTCGGCCGCACACTCGGCGACATCGCTGCCGAACGGGGCACCTCGCCGTCAGAACTGCTCATTGACCTCTCGGTGGAGGACGACCTGCAGACCTGGTTTATGCGCGCGGACATCGGCCACGACAACGCCGAGGCCGTCGGTGCCATGCTCGCCCATCCCCTCGTCCACGTCGGGGCGAGCGACGGCGGCGCACATGTCGGCTCCTTCGCCACGTTCGGCGACACCGGGCACCTGTTCTCCCAGTACGTGCGCAAGACGCACTCTCTGCGCCTCGAGGATGCGGTCAAGAAGATCACCCTCGACACGGCAACCATCTGGGGCCTCGACGATCGGGGTGTGCTCAAGGAGGGCAAGGCGGCCGATATCTGTGTCTTCGACGCAGACACGATCGACCGGGGACCCGAGATTGCCTCCGACGACTTCCCGGGCGACGCCATCCGCTGGATCCGACGTCAGGTTGGGGTCCACAGCGTGATCGTGAACGGTGTCGAGACCTGGTCCGAGACCGACGGCTATATCGCCGGTGCCCGCGGCGGGCAGATGATTACGCGCTGAACCGCTACGCCCCCTCCTCCTGCCCTCCGGAAAGTTTTCTCGCCCAGTCGAGCGCGTGCGCGAGCGACTCGGTGAATGCAACTCCTGTCCACGCGATATCGAACGCGGTGCCGTGATCAACCGAGGTCCTCACGATCGGGAGTCCGATCGTCACGTTGACCCCGCTCTCGAAGGCGAGGAGCTTCATCGGGGTGTGGCCCTGATCGTGGTACATGCAGACAATCGCGTCGTGCCGCTTGTTGTTCACTGCCTGGTGGAACACCGTGTCGGCCGGGTGCGGCCCGCTCACATCGATCCCCGCCGCGCGTGCCGATTCCACTGCGGGCAGGATCTCGTCGCGGTCCTCGTTGCCGAAGAGCCCGTGCTCGCCGGCGTGCGGGTTGAGGCCGCACACCGCGATACGCGGTTGCTCGATGAACCTGGTGAGGGTGCCGTGCGTGAGGTCAATCACCTCGCGCACGCGTTCCGTGCGCACACGGGCGATTGCCTCGCGCAGCGACACATGAGTGCTTACGTGGGTCACCGCGAGGTCGCCGGCCACGAGCATCATCGAGTATCTCGAAGCGCCGCACTCGGCAGCGATGAGCTCGGTGTGGCCAACGAACGACGGATCGCTCAGCTGCGTCGACTCCTTGTTCATCGGCAGCGTCACGACGGCAGCAACCCGCCCGGCGAGGGCATCGCGGGTGGCGCGCACCACGTACTGCCGTGCGGCCGCCCCGGACTTCGCGTCGATGAGCCCGGGGCGATGCTCCTCGGCAGCGAGTAGACCGCAGTCCAGCACCCGCAGCCCAGCGAGGTTGACGTCCAGACCGAGCAGTTCGGCACCCCTGCGCAGGATCGCCAGATCCCCGTACACAACCACGTCGTCAGGAAGCAGACCGTCGGCGTATCGACGAAGCAGGATCTCGGGCCCGACGCCCGACGCGTCGCCCATCGTGATGGCGAACGGCGGGCTCATCGCCATCGCTCGTCGTTCAGGAGGTCGAGCACGGTGTGATCATTGCCGAAACCGCCCGGCTTGCTCAGGATCGAGATCCTCCGGCCCCCCACCCCGATGACACCGAGCGCCATCCCACCGAGGGAGCCGAGCACCCGCACGACCCGCTCCCCCACGAATGCGTCCGCCGTGTCGCCACCGAGCAGGACGACGGTGGCGGTGCCAGAAGCCGCAAGGAACTCGTGTGCCCGGACCGCGAGTTCGAGGGCCACCACTTCGGGGTCGGCATGCAGGCCCGGTGGCGGCAGCATCACCGACACGCCGGGACGCGAGGCCACGGCCTCTGCCTGGCGCACGCTCACCGGGCTGCGACTGCCGCAGACCACGAGCACCCCGCCCCCGCCGAGCCCCAACCCGGTCGGCAACTCCGACGATGCACGACCAGCACTGCGGGCAACCGCCCCGATGGTGAGCCCCGTACCGACGATCACCACACCGTGGGACGCACGGACGGCACGCACGATTGCCTCGACCTCGCCGTCGGTCACCGCATCGGCTACGCAAGCACCCGGTCCGTCGTCTGAGAGCCAAACCCGGAGTGCGTCGAGATCGGCTGCCTCGCATGCCCCGAGGACAGCAGCCGGGCGGCTCGTCCGGGCGGGTGAGCGGGGGTCGGCGCCGAACTCGCTGTCGGCAACCGGAACACCTGCTACCCGAACGATTCCACCGACACACGTACGGCCCGCGCTCGGATAGGCGGGTACGACGAGTATCCGACCGGCCGGGCGGAGCGCGTCGATCTCCACCGCCCAGTTCCCGCGCAGTGTCGAGTCGATCTTGTGCGCCCGTCGCACCGCCGGGATCGCCAGCGAGGCTGTCACCCGCTCCCGGGCGGATTCGGGCGACACATGACGGGAACGAAGATCGATGACCTCACAGTCCACATCCGTGATGTCCGGGTGCTCGCCGTCCCAACTCGTGACCACCGACCGCCAACCAGCGTCGGCGCACTGAGCAGCGGACTCCATCGCCCCGCTCCGGTCATCGGCGGTCACGAGCAGCCCGCGAGGCATAGGCATCAGACCACGTAGGGGCAGTGTCGACAGCCGCTGTCGCAGCAGTAGCCCCGCTCGACGTGGAACCTCGCCGTGAACACAAACAGCCTGGATGACGGGTCCCGATAGCCGGGCTCCCCGCGCTCCATCGCCTCGCTGTGCAGGGCGATGATGCGCTCGTACTGCGGGTGAGAAGGCGCAAGTCGCTTCGCGTGCGGCAGCCCGAGCGGTCGGTCTGCGAGCGGGGCGTCCACCCACTCGACGCTACCCGTGTCAGGTGGTGACGTAGTCCTCGACGTTGGTACTGCGGGTCTGCTCCCAGAACTCGAGCAGCGAGTACGGCCAGTTCTGGGCAACGCGACCGGACGGGCTCTTGTACCAGGAGTTCACGGTGGAGACTCCCCACACCATCAACTTGTTGCCCGCATCGACCCATTCCTTGTAACGGTCGTGCACCGCCTGCTTGCAGTCGATCGAGCCGAGACCGTTCCGGAGGATGGTGCCGATGGAGTCGACGATGTAGTTCGCCTCGCGCTCGGAGAACCAGATGATGCTGCCGTTCACCACGATGTTGGTGTTCGGCCCGTACATGAAGAAGAAGTTCGGGAAGTCGGGCATCGTGATCCCGAGGTATGCGCTCGCGTCGCCGTGCCACTTCTCGTGCAGCTCCACGCCGCCCCGGCCCACAATCTTCATCGGGTTGAGGAAGCGGTGCGCATAGAAACCCGTGGCGTACACGATGATGTCTGCCTCGTGCAGCACCCCGTCGGTCGTGACGACGCCCTTTTCGGTAATGCGCTCGATCGGGACGGTGTTGAGGCTCACGTTGTCACGCTTGAGCGTCTTTGCCCACGTGCCGTTGTCCACCATGATCCGCTTGGAGGCCGGTGGGTACTGCGGGATCACCTTCTCGGCGAGGTCCGGTCGGTCCGCAAACTCTGCCTTCAGATAGTCCTCGAGCAGGGTTCGCAGCTCGAGGTTCAGCTGGCTGACCGACAGACGCTTGTCGGGCCAGTTCGGGTCCACCTTGCACGCGGGAAGCACTCCCTCGGCTCCGCGCCAGAACAGCAGGAAGCGGTACCACTTGCGGTACGAGGGGACGTTGTCGAACATCCACTGCAGCCCGGGCGCGATCTTGTCGTGGTAGTTGGCGAACGGGAAGAACCAGTTCGGGGTGCGCTGGAACACCGTGAGGTGCTTCGCGGTCTGCGCGACAATCGGACAGATCTGGGCCGAGCTCGCCCCGCTGCCGATGATCACCACGCGCTTGCCCGAGTAGTCCACCGACTTGTCCCACTCGGCGGAGTGGAACGACGGGCCGGCAAAAGAATGCATACCCTCGATCTCGGGCATCTTCGGCCGGTTCAGCTGACCGACGGCGCTGATGACAGCCTGAGCCGTCTCGGTGGTCTCCCCGGTTGGGGTCTTCAGTTCGATCACCCACGCCTGCTGCTGCTCGTCCCACACCATCGAGGAGACCTCGTGGCCGAAGCGGATGTGCTGGCGGAGCCCGTGGAACTCGGCGAACTCACGGAAGTACTCGAGCAGCACCGCCTGGGGCGAGTAGTGCAGTGGCCACGCGTGACGGTTCTCGAAGGAGTACGAGTAGAAGTGGTTCGGGACGTCGACACGGCAGCCGGGATACTGGTTCTCGTACCAGGTGCCGCCCACCTCGTCGTTCTTGTCGAAGATCACGAACGGCACACCCGCCTGCTTGAGGCGGTACGCGTTCAGGAGGCCCGACATGCCGGCGCCGATGATGGCCACCGTGAACTTACGGTCCGGCGCCAGGTTCGCTTTCGTCCAACCGGGTGCGCGCGGGTCGTCGGAGGTGATCGCCAGTTCCTCCTCGAGCAGTGGCAGGTAATCCTCCGACACCTCGGCAGCCATCAAGAACTCCATGATCCGGTGGAGCGAGTCGGCATCGGGTGCCGGCGCCACGGTGCGGGTTCCGCTCTGGAGGTCACGGATCACCCCGAAAGCGATCTCACGAATCTCCGCCTGCTGCGCCTCGGTCAAACCACCCTGGGGCTCACCGGCGAGCAGTGGGTCCACCTGGAGGTGCGCCCTGAGGAGCGACAGATCACCCGTCGCGAACGCAAGCGAGGAGAGCAGACAGGGCAGTTCCGCGTCGGCGAGGGCCTCACGGATGGCGGTATCGGTTGCAGCGACCATGGGGAA
>CAMDBM010000073.1:0-5770 GCA_945889085.1 Ferrithrix thermotolerans DSM 19514 | reverse complement strand
ATCTGATCAAACGGCGTGAACTTCGCCAACCCCTTCTCAGACAACGTCTTCGAAATCGCAGCCGTCAACGTCGTCTTACCATGATCAATATGACCCATCGTCCCAATATTCACATGGGGCTTCGTACGCTCGAACTTTGCCTTGCTCATCGCTTGTTCTTCCTCGATTGACTTGTCGTGGGATACTTCGTAGCGGCGATCGGGATCGAACCGATGACCTTCCGATTATGAGCCGGATGCTCTAACCAACTGAGCTACGCCGCCAACCGCCCGGGCGAACCCGAGGAATGGCTGGTCGGGCGAAGTGCCCGGCCTTGGCTCGACCTCCCGGTTAGACCGGTAGGCCGGAGCCCTCTGTGGGAATCGAACCCACGACCTTTTCCTTACCATGGAAACGCTCTGCCGACTGAGCTAAGAGGGCGGGCGCGGCAGAGCCGCGGACCGACGTGCCAGCATAGCGTTGCGGTCCGGCGAGTGACCACCCGATTCTGGTCGGTTTCGCGGGTCCGCGGGGGGATACCGTCGGAGTCGTGACCGAGGCACCCGGAATCAGCATGCGACTCGCCACGGTGGACGACGCCGAGGCGATTCGCTCTATCTACAACTACGAGGTAGAGCACACCACCGCCACCTTCGACCTCGTACCCCGCTCGCTCGAGGAGCAGCAGGAGTGGCTAAGCGACCGCTCAGGGGCGTTTTCGGCAATTGTTGCCGTGGAGGACGCCTCTGGCCACGTCCTCGGGTTCGCCAGTCTGTCGCCCTACAAGGAGCGGGCCGCCTACCGAACATCGGTCGAGGACTCGATCTACGTCCGTCGAGATGCCCACGGACGGGGTATTGGCACCGTGCTGCTCAACCACGTGCTCGACCTAGCCGCCGACTCAGGATTCCATGCGGTGATGGCACGGATCGAGGCGTCAGGGACCGCCTCCCGGGCGTTGCACGCCACCTGCGGTTTCGAGCTGGTCGGGATCGAGCGCGAGATCGGCCGCAAGTTCAACCGCTGGCTGGACGTGGCGCTCATGCAGTGCCTGCTCCACGAGCGCCAGCGCTGACCGGCCGAATTAGACGGTGAGGCCGCCGGCCTCGGCCTCGTCCGCTAGGGCGAGCCACGATTCCTCCGCTGCGGCAACTGCTGCCTCGGCCCCGGCGAGTTGGGTGCTCAGAGCGGTAAGCCGGGTGTGATCCGACCCATCACGTCCGGCAAGGTCGGCAAGGTTGGTGGCAAGCCGGTCCCGGAGTTCGGTCGCCTTGGCGAGCGTCCGCTCGGCCTCCCCGATGAGTCGGCGCAGCGTGGACGGGCTGCGACCCGGCTTCCGCGCTCCCTTGGGGGCCGACGTGACCGTGGGGATCGCCTTCGCTGAAGCAGCCTTCGTGGAGGTCATCGGCGCCGGGGTCGATTTGCTGGCAGCCCGCTCGGCGAGCCATCCGGTTACGCCGCCGCGCACGCCTCGAATACCGCTGTGCTCCACCGCAACAATGTCCTCGACCACCCGATCGAGAAAGACCCGGTCGTGACTGGCCACCACAACGATGCCCGGCCAGTCCTCGAGAAAGTCCTCCAGCGCTCTCAACGTGTCGAGGTCGAGGTCGTTCGTCGGCTCGTCAAGCAACAGGAGATTGGGCTGGCTCACGAGCGTGAGCAGCAGCTGCAACCGCCGCCGCTCACCACCGGAGAGCTGGCCGATGAGGGCGAACTGGGCGTCGCCATCGAACCAGAAGCGCTCCATCAACTTGACGTCCTCGAGCGTCGGTGCGGCCTTGGTGGGGCCGGCAACCGCTTCGCGGACGCGCATCGAGTCGTCGAGCGTGGCCCCGAGCTGGTCGTAGTAACCGATACGGACCGTGGCGCCGCGATCGATTCGACCCCCCGAAGGGGACAGCCGCCCGGCGAGGAGGTCGAGCAGCGTGGACTTGCCGACGCCGTTGGCACCGACGAGCCCGATCCGGTCTCCGGGCTCGAGGAGAAGGCTCACCCCCGTGAGCACCGGCGCCGACGTGTCCGGCCACGCGAATGACACGCCATCAAACTCGACCCCCTTGCTGCCCAAACGGCTCGTCCCCATCGAGAGACCGAGATCACCCTCGCGCGCTGCAGCCTGCACCTTGCGGTTGACGAGCTCGGTGGCCGAGTCGACGCGGGCTTTGTTCTTGGTCGTGCGCGCCGGCGCGCCACGGCGCAGCCAGGCGAGTTCCGTGCGGGCGAGGTTGCGACGCTTCTGCTCAGCGACCTCGGCAGCGTCCTCACGTGCCTCGCGGCCGGTGAGGTATGCGGCATAGCCAGATCCCCCGTGTACACCCCGCGGAGCGTGCAGGTAGCCCGCACCACGGTCGAGTTCGAGCACCTTGTTGGTCACCCAGTCGAGCACGTGGCGGTCGTGCGTAACCAGCACGAGCCCACCGCGGAACGATGCAAGCTGGTCCTCAAGATAGGAGATCGCATCGAGATCGAGATGGTTGGTGGGTTCGTCGAGGATGAGCACCTCCCACTCCTGATGGAGCAGGTGTGCGAGCGCCGTGCGCTTGCGCTGACCCCCGGACAGCTCACGTGTGTCGGCATCCCGTAGGCCCGTCATACCGAGCCGATCGAGTGCAGCCTCACCCTGCCAGCCACCGCCGACTGCGTCGAGCACTGTTCCCGGTGGCAGTTCGGGCTCCTGATCGAGCACCCCCACCCTCGTACCGCGCCCGAAGCGCACCACGCCGGAGTCGGGCGAACCGGTGCCGGCGAGGATCCGCAAGAGCGTGCTCTTGCCGGTGCCGTTGAGTCCGACCACACCGATGCGGTCGCCGTCGGACACTGTCAGCGAGACGTTGCTGAGGAGCGGTCGGTTCGGTCGGGACACCGAGATGGATTCGGCATCGATCAGGATCATCGGCAGAGACGGTAGCGGCGCGATCGCAACTGACGCACGAGTCACTGATTCGTCCGTCACTGACTGACTCAAACGAAAGTCGCATCATCCGTCGCAGGCCGGTACGTTCGCATTTCCTTGTCCACGCGACCCTTTCCCAAGAAGGTGATTTCTCCCCACAAAGGAGTTCCATTGTCAGAGCTGAGCGAGAAGGTTGAGCAGTTCCTCCGGGACCAGCAGCCGCCCACCCCGTTCGTCGTGATCGATCTCGATCTCGTCGAGGAGCGCTACCACCAACTGGCCGAAGCGATCCCGAGTGCCGTCACCTATTACGCGGTGAAGGCGAACCCGGCGAAGCCCATCCTCGAACGCTTGGCGATGCTCGGATCGTCCTTTGACGTGGCGAGTCCCGGCGAAATCGACATGTGTCTCGCCGTCGGGATCGATCCGGAGCGGATCTCTTACGGGAACACCATCAAGAAGAGGCGCGACGTTGCGTACGCCGCCTCGGTCGGCGTGACGAAGTACACCGTGGATTCCATCGAGGAGCTCGACAAGGTCGCAGCCGAGGCACCCGGCGCCAGCGTGTGCGTACGCCTCCTTCACGACTGCGGTGGCGCCGACTGGCCGCTCTCGCGCAAGTTCGGTTGCGAGGCCCCCGACGTGGTGCGCCTGCTCGTGGCCGCCACTCAGTACGGCATGCGCTGCGGTGTGTCATTCCACGTCGGTTCGCAGCAGCGGGACCTCGATGCCTGGAACAACACGCTCGAGCGGGTCGCCTGGGTGTTCGAGCGTGCCCGAGAACTCGGAGGCAACCCGACATTCCTCAACCTCGGCGGTGGCTATCCCGGCACATACCGCGAGGCCACACCGGCAATTGCCTCCTACGGCCGGGCCGTGAACGAAGCACTCGCCAAGTGGTTCCCCACCGGTCTCGACGAGATCATGGTAGAGCCCGGTCGCTACATGGTGGCCGACGCCGGCCTGATGCGCACCGAGGTCGTCCTCGTGTCCCGACGATCGGCCGAGGACTTCGAGCGCTGGGTGTACCTCGACTGCGGCAAGTTCCACGGGCTCGCCGAGACGATGGACGAGGCGATCCGCTACCGCATCCGTACCCCGTACGACGGCCAGGACGTCCCGATGGGCGCCGTGGCGCTCGCCGGCCCAACCTGCGACTCAGCCGACGTGCTCTACGAGAAGAACGCCTACGAGTTGCCGCTCGCCCTGCGCGAGGGCGATTTCATCGACATCCTGTCGACCGGTGCGTACACCACCACCTATTCGTCGGTGGGCTTCAACGGCTTCCCGCCACTCCGGGACTACTACGTCTGACCCGATCCCGGCAGGACCCTGAGGCCGGATCAAACGAAAAATGCCGAAGGGGGGAAGCCTGGCTTCCCCCCTTCGCTACTGGTGGGCCGAGAAGGATTTGAACCTCCGTAGGCAGTGCCGGTTGATTTACAGTCAACTCCCTTTGGCCACTCGGGCATCGACCCCAGCATCCAGAAATGGTAGCGGCAGGGACGGCGTGGGACCACCCGGTACTCTCGCGGTATGCCCAGCTTCGATGTGGTCTCCGAAATCGACCATCAGGAACTCCGTAATGCCGTGGACCAGACCGATAGGGAACTGGCCCAGCGCTTCGACTTCAAGAACACCGACTCCTCGATCGAACAGAAGGAACTCGTGATCACACTTCGATCGGTCACCGAGGACCGCATTCGAGCAGTGCGTCAGGTGTTTGAGGAAAAGCTTGTCAAGCGCGGCCTCTCGCTCAAGGGAATCGAGTGGGGCAAGATCGAGGAAGCCTCCGGAGCAACCGCCCGACAGGTAGTCACCATGAAGGCTGGCATCAGCTCGGACAAGGCACGCGAGATCAACAAGCTCATCAAGGAAAAAGGACCGAAGGGAATCTCGTCCCAAACCCAAGGCGAGCAGGTACGCGTGACCGGCAAGAAGCGTGACGATCTGCAAGAGGTCATCACCCTGCTCAAGGGCTCAGACCTCGACCTCCCACTGCAGTTCGAGAACTTCCGCGACTAGCAGAGGCGGGCGGCAAGACCGTCAGCCGATCAGGGCTCGGATCCGTGAACCGCTCGGGCGAACGACTCACGAGTCAAACGAACTGACGGTGATCGTCCTCTGTTAGTGTCTGTGCCAATTCCCTGCTCTTGAGAGCGGCGCCCTCTCCTAAGGAGCATGCTCATGGATTCCGGCAGCAAGAACGTTGACCGCGGCGACTCGAGCCGATCTGTGGAGAATGCCTCGCTACCGGCGAGCCGTAAGCAGCGGCGTAACCGCGTTCGTTATGCGATTGCGGCTGTGGTGGTACTCGCTGCAGGGGCCGTGGGTGTGGTAGGCGCAACGGGCGGCTTCAGCAGCAGGGCCGGAACGCTGTTCACGATCAACGGGGTGACGTACGACCTAAAGTCCGGTATCGACTTGACGAACGCTGATTTGCACGGCGCAAATCTCTCGGGATTGGACCTGACCGGCTCGATATTTGCTGGCACCAACCTCACGAACGCGAACCTCACGAACGCGAACCTCTCGAATTCCCAGATGAACAAGACGATCATCACCGGCGCCAACTTCACCGGTACAAACTTGACCCATGTCCACAACTGGCAACTCGTGGGGACCCCCTATGCCCTGCCGTCAGGCTGTTTCCTGAAGGGTGCGTTCATCTTTGGTTGCGCAACCTGGGTGTCGGACCGCCTACAGGGCTACGACCTTTCGGCTAGGAACCTGACGGGGATGGACCTGCAGAACTCGTGGCTGTCGAGCGTCAATTTCACCAACACGAATCTCTCCAACGTAAACCTCTCGAACACCCGAATGGACGGGACAAACCTTGCTGGAGCAAATCTCACTGGCGCGACCATGACGGGTGTGAGTTCGGGTGGCACCGTC
>CAMDBM010000072.1:0-5853 GCA_945889085.1 Ferrithrix thermotolerans DSM 19514 | reverse complement strand
CGTGGCCTGCGCAAGGTGTACCAGCAGACCTTTGACGCGATCGTGCGCGACTACGAGGTTCCCGGCAACGCGCCGTTGACGGTGTCGCTCGGCATGATCGCACCGACGATCCAGGCACACGCAGTACCGGAGGTTCGCAATCGGTACGTGCCCGCACTCCACAACGGCGACCTCATCGCGTGCCAGTTGTTCAGCGAGCCAGGAGCAGGTTCCGACCTCGCGGGCGTGGGCGCGTCAGCGATCCGCGACGGCGACGGATGGCGACTCACCGGCCAGAAGGTGTGGACTTCGGGCGCGCATTACAGCGACATCGGTGAGATCCTCTGCCGCACGTCACCCGGGCCACGGCACAAGAACCTCACGATGTTCGTCGTCGATCTGCGGGCCAGGGGTGTGGAGGTGCGGCCCCTTCGGCAGATGACCGGTGGCGCTGCGTTCAACGAGATTTTCCTCGACGACGTCTGGGTGCCCGACGACCACCGCCTCGGTGAGGTGGGCGAGGGTTGGCGGGTGGCGATGACCACGCTGCTCAACGAGCGCAACGCCATCGGCGGCGACGGGTTCGGCGGCTCCGGGCTGCTCGACATCGAGCGGTACAAGGCCATGGTGCGCCACTTCGGCCTCGCAGACGACGCAGTGACGCGGCAGAGGCTCGCCACGCTCTACATGAACCTGCGCATCGCAAAGATGACGCGACAGCGCGCAGGGGCCAAGCTCGCTGCCGGCCAGGTTCCCGGGCCCGAGGCGTCGCTTGGAAAGCTCGTACTCGCCCAGAACTACCTGCGCATCTCCGATCTCGTCGGCTCGATCCTCGGCCCTCGGCTGCTGGCGGACGACGGTGAGTGGGGAACCTATGCTTGGACGAACGTGGTGCTCGGCGTTCCCGGGTATCGAATTGGTGGTGGCACTGATGAGGTGCTGCGCAACATCCTCGGCGAGCGCGTGCTCGGCCTTCCCCGCGAACCGGAGGTACCACGATGACCGCAAGCCCACTCGATGGTGTGCGAGTGCTCGATCTTTCGCAGGCCATCGCTGGCCCGATGACGGGTCGGGTACTGGCCGATCTCGGTGCCGACGTGGTGAAGGTGGAGTGGACGAACGGCGACATCACAAACCGCTTCGGCCCGGTACGCGGGGGAATCACGGGAGTGTTCCTGCACATGAACGCCGGTAAGCGGGGCATCTCGGTGGACCGCGCGGCGCCGGGAGGCACGGAACTGCTCCTGCGTCTGGCCGCCAAGGCCGATGTGGTGGTGGAGAACTTCCGCCCGGGCGTGCTCGACCGTTGGGGCCTCGGCTACGAAGCGCTGTCTGCGGGTAACCCAGCGCTCGTGATGGTGTCGATCTCCGGCTTCGGGCGCACGAGCCCGGAGTCCCAGCGCCAGGCATACGCACCGGTACTGCATGCAGAGGCGGGCCTCGTGGCCCGTCAGTCCAAGGTGGACAACGCGCCCATGATTGATGTTGCGATTTCACTTGCCGACGAGGTGGCTGCGATGCACGCCAGCATCGCCGTCCTCGCCGCGTTGAACATGCGGCATCGCACCGGTGCAGGCCAGCACATCGACCTCAGCATGCTCGAGGCACTCATCGCCACCGACGACCACACGAGCGAGGCGATCGACGGGCGTGCGGACATCAACGACTCGCGTGGCTACGTGTGGGAGGTCGTTGGCGGGCCGTTGCTCATCTCTGCTGACCTGCGCACCACGTGGGCCCGTCTGTCGGCACACGCCGCGCTCGTTGACCCGACCCCAGACGGCGCACCGGTCGAGATCAAGGTGGCGAACCGTCGTGAAGCGATGCGTGCCTGGCTCGCCTCGTTCGCCGACCGCAACGCGCTGAAGGCCGAACTGGAACGGGCAAACCTCGCGTGGGCTGATGTTCGCGACAACTCCACACTGTTCGAGAACGCGTCGTTGCGCGACGGGCGTGCCGTGGTGCAGGTGGATGACCATGCGGGCGGTACGAGGGGCGTGGTGCGCATGCCGTATCGATTCTCCAACGCCGAGTCCACAGCGAGGGGCACCGCTCCGCGTCGTGGGCAGCACAACGCTGAGGTGCTGGCGGACTGGCTCGGTGCAACGCCTGCGGAGATCGCAACGCTCAGTGGGCAGGGAGCACTGCAGACCGGGGACTGATCCCCTCAGTGCTGCAGTGCTGCCGTGCTGCCGTGCTGTCAGTCGAACAGCGTGGTCATCGGCTCCATCACCTGCAGCATCACACCGTGTGCCGCTTTCGGGTGGAGGAACGCCACCGGGAGACCACCGCCGTCGAGCACGGGCGCACCCGCCCCGACGAGATCCCGCTTGGTCGTCTCCAGATCGTCCACCTTGAGGGCCACGGTGTGAATGCCCTCGCCGCGCTTCGCGAGGGCCTGCCCGATCGGCGAGTCCGGGGAGAGCGGCTCCACCACCTCGAAGAAGAACCCGTCGGCGAGCCGGAAGAAGGCGATCTTTCCGACGAGCGGGTTCTCGAGCGTCTTGGTGAGCTGCATGCCGAGCCTGGTGAACGACACGATGGCGTCGTCCAGACTGTTGACGCGCAGGACTATGTGGTCGATTCCGGTGATGGCCATGCCCGATGGTACGCCGGTCTCGGTGGGCGCACCTAGGCTTCGCCGGTGAGTAACGGCCGCGAACCGCTCAGGGTGAAGCTCATCGGGAACTGGGCAACCTCCGCGCAGATCTGCGCCGAATGGGACCGTATGTCGCAGGGGGCGTTGCGCTGGAACGACATTCAGGTCACGCCGTCCGACGACGACATCGACTTCTACGTCGTCGTCAACTTTCCTGCGCATGGGGAACGCTTCCGTCCGGGGCGCACCGTCGTGCTGCAGATGGAGCCCTGGTGCTCCGACCCGGGACAGACCTGGGGGGTGAAGACCTGGGGGGCATGGTCGAAGCCGGACCCGTCGCACTTCTTGCGGGTGTGTTCGCACCGCACGGGGCCCAACACTGCCTTCTGGCAGCTCGCCGCCACGTACGACGAGCTCCGGACGCTGGTTGCCCCGAAGACCGGCAACCTCGCGTCCATCATCAGCCCGAAGTACTTCGACCCCGGCCACCGGAAGCGGGTGGACTTCCTGCGGTACCTCGAGGCGCGCAACGACGATGTCGTGCGGGTGGAGATGTACGCCTACGACAACCCTCTCGGGTTCTCGAGCTGGGTCGGTCCGCACCCACCCGGCCGAAAGGACGCAGCGCTCATCCCGTACCGGTACTTCCTGGGCGTCGAGAACAATCGGGAACACAACTTCATCACCGAGAAGCTCTGGGAGCCGCTGCTCACCGAAACCGTGTGTTTCTACGACGGTGCCCCGAATGCCGCAGAGCACGTTGACGAGCGGGCATTCATCGCGATCGATCTCGATGATTTCGACGGAGCATTCGAGACGATGCGGACGGCGATCCTCAACGACGAGTGGTCCCGCAGGATTGAGTTCATCCGCAGGGAGAAGCGAAAGGTGCTCGAGCACTTCCAGTTCTTCCCGAGGCTCGAACGCATCCTGCGCCACGAACTCCGCTTTGAGCATCGACCGACGGATGCAGAGGTCCAGTACCACAAGTACTTCGCCGACGACCTCGGGGAGAGCATGGGGCAGGTCTGCTTCATCCACAGCCTTACCACCAACGGTGACACAGCGATCCTCGACGAATTGCTCAGTGCTATCGAGCAGTCGGGCCTGCTCGATCGGCTCGACAGGCTGTACGTCGTGAACGTCGGTGACGAGATCGGGTTCCCTGCGGTGCTCGCGGGTCACCGCCGCAAGGTTCGTGTCATCAACCGCACGCCGAACGGCTCGCTGGGCGAGAAACTCACGCTGGATCTGCTGCAGTGCTTCTCGTGGTTCAACCCCGAGGCCGCCGTGCTGTATCTGCACACCAAGGGGGCATCCCATGTTCGGCGGCACCCACAGGTTGACGACTGGCGTCACCTCATGACGTACAGCGTGGTGGAGCGGCACGTCGACTGCCTCGAGGCCCTGCGGACCCATGACGTCGTGGGCTGCGAGTTCCTCCCCGAGCCATATCCACACTTCTCGGGCAATTTCTGGTGGGCTACCGCGGCCCACCTCGGCAGGCTCGGGCCGGTGCCCGGCGACAATCGGCACGCTGCCGAGGCCTGGCTGTTCTCGCAGCCGTCGGTTCGCACGTTTGACCTCCACAGTTCTGGCGTGAACCACTACGAGGCGACCTACGGGCGGGACCGCTACGCGCCACCTGCCTAACGCACGCACCTAGGCTTGCGCACATGCCTGATGGCCAGTCCGAGCGTCAACTCCTCGAGGGGCCGAAGTCCCGTCTGCGGGAACTGCGCACCGTCACACGCGTCACCCGCGAGATGATGCGAGGGTTCCGTGCGCTGCACTTTGTCGGTCCGTGCGTCACGGTGTTCGGTTCAGCCCGTATCAAGCCTGAAAGTGCCGAATACGACCTTGCTCGGCGCGTGGCGGCCACTCTTGCGCAGGTGGGCTACACGATCATCACCGGAGGTGGCCCCGGCATCATGGAGGCTGGCAACCGCGGTGCCCGCGAGGCAGGCGGTGCGAGCATTGGATGCAACATTCGGCTCCCGTTCGAGCAGGAACCGAACCCGTATCTCGATGTCAGCGTCGACTTCGACTACTTCTTCGTCCGCAAGATGATGCTGGTGAAGTATTCGTATGCATTCGTCGTGATGCCCGGTGGCTTCGGCACGCTCGACGAGATGTTCGAGGCCCTCACGCTCATCCAGACAGCGAAGATCCACGACTTCCCGGTGGTGGTGATGGGGTCACGCTTCTGGGGCCCGTTGCGCGAGCAGATCGACACGATGATGGGCACCGGGATGATCTCGGCCCCGGACATCGACCTCCTGCGGTTCACCGACGACGTCGACGAGGCAGTGGAGCATGTGCGGTCACGCACGGTGGAGCGTTTCGGGCTCGAGAGGAAGCTACGCCCCTTGCGGATTCTCGGCGAGCGTGGGCTCCAGCACTGGACTATGGCTGGGCCGGAGTCCGACTGAGCGACGGGTAGTGGGCTGCCACCACAGTGGGGTAGCTGCGCACGTAGTAGTTCCACATCTGCTCGCCGAACACGCTGACTGCTGTGCCCCGGGTTCCGCTCGTGCCGTCGAGCAGTTGGTCGCGCCTCGCCATGAACCCGGCCCCGTGGTGCCGGGGACTCGCTGCCACGGCCTCGGCGAACAACGGGTGGAGCGCGAGCGGGGCGAGACTCGAACGGAGATCGGGACCGTGGAAGTACGCGGACGACTGTCGCGGCTCACGCGTGATCACGCGGGGTGTGGTGGCGACGAGGTAGTTGCCCGTCATGGACTGGAGCATCTCGCCGAGGTTCACGACGAACGCGTCTGGTCGGGGCTCGACGTCGATCCACTCGTCGTCGGGGTTGAGTGCCTGCAGTCCGGACACGCCGTGCTGCAGCAGCAGCGTGAGGAAGCCGGCATCGTGGTGGCTGTTCACACCGGCCTCACCGGGGGGCGTAGGCGGGTACGAGATCATCTTGAGCAACGACAGGGGGCGCTCGCCGAAGGCCCGCACGAACGTGTCGGGTGCAAGTCCGAGACCGAGGGCAAGAATGCCCATCAGCTCATCGGCGAGCGACTTCATCTGGGCGGACCAGTCGAGGATCAGGTCCCGGTATCCGGGGAACGTCCCCTCGGGCAGCCACTGGTTCGGCCCGTCGAGCAACAGGTACGCGGGTTCCACGTCCACCGGGTACGGGTCGTACTCGGTGGACAGGTCGAGTTGTTCCCGATAGTCGACGCGGTTGTCCGTGAGCTCCGCGCCAACCCGCTCCCAGCCGCGAAAGTGCCGGGACCGGTGCTTCTCGATGAGCGACTTGGTTT
>CAMDBM010000071.1:0-7302 GCA_945889085.1 Ferrithrix thermotolerans DSM 19514 | reverse complement strand
CTGTACGAGGTGCTCGACCGGCTCACCCCCGGTCGGATCCGTTCCGGGCTGAACCTGCGCGAGCGCAACATCGTGTGGCAACTGCGCATGCCCCGCGTGGTGCTCGCCGGGATGGTGGGGGCGATGCTCTCGCTCGCCGGAGCGTCGTTCCAGGGCGTGTTCCGCAACCCGCTCGTGGACCCGTACCTGCTCGGCGCCGCAGCCGGCGCGGGCCTCGGGGCGACGGTGGCGATTGCGTACATGAAGACGCTGCGCAACACCTGGCCGGTTGACCCGATCGTGGCGCTCGGCTTCGCCGGTGCGGTGCTCGCCGTCATCGCCACGTACTTCGTGGGTGCTGCGGGCGGCACCCGAACGTCCACCTCGCTCGTGCTCGCCGGTGTGGCGGTCACCTCGTTCGCCACGGCTCTGCAGACGTACCTGCAGCGCCAGGACGACGACACCCGGCGCGAGGTGTTCTCGTGGATCCTCGGCCGTCTCAACACCGCTACGTGGGGCGATGTTCGCCTCGTGGCGCCGTACATCGTCTTCAGTTCCGCGATCCTGCTGCTGTACCGGCGCCAACTGGATGTGCTGCGCGTGGGAGAGGACGAGGCAGATGCGCTCGGCGCCCGTGTGGCGAGCACACGCGTGTGGGTGGTGGCCGCCGCAACGCTCGGCACCGCAGCGGCGGTGTCGGTGAGCGGGCTCATCAGTTTCGTCGGGATCATCGTGCCGCACACGGTGCGCCTGCTCGGCGGCTCCAGTTACCGACGGGTGCTGCCGCTCTCGCTGCTGGTCGGTGCGGCGTTCCTCATTCTCACCGACACGTTCGCCCGCACCGCTGCGGGCGGCGACAACATCCCGATCGGTGTGGTCACAGCGTTCTTCGGCGCCCCGTTCTTCATCATCCTCATGCGTACCCGGGCGGTGGCGCGATGAGCAGGGTGGACGTGAACGCACTCTCGGTCCGCTTCGGCCGGCGGGACGCGGTCAGCAACTTCTCCGCGTCGGTGGCGCCGGGGGAGTGGCTGTGCCTCATCGGCCCGAACGGCGCGGGGAAGTCCTCCATCCTGCGCAGCATCGTGGGGCTCGTGGAGTCCACCGGGAGTATCGAGGTAAAGGGTCGCTCCATCCGCGGGCTGTCGAGCCGGGAGCGCGCCCGCCTCGTTGCGTACGTGCCGCAGGCTCCGGTGCTGCCCGACGACATGACCGCGTTCGAGTACGTGCTGCTCGGGCGCAACCCGTTCGTGGGCACGTTCCGTTCCGAGACCAAGCACGACCGCAGCGTGGTGTCCGGTGTGCTCGAGCAACTGGACCTGGACCGCTTCCGGGACCGATACCTCGGGGCGATGAGCGGCGGCGAGCGCCAGCGACTCGTGATCGCCCGCGCGCTCGCGCAGGAGGCCCCGGTGCTGCTGCTCGACGAGCCGACCACGGCGCTCGACATCGGCCACCAGCAGCAGGCGCTCGACCTCGTGGACGGTCTGCGGCGTCGCCACGGGCTGACGGTGATCTCCGCGATGCACGACCTCACGCTGGCCGGTCTGTACAGCGACCGGCTCGCGCTGCTGCACGAGGGGCACCTCGTGTCCCAAGGGATGGCGGCAGATGTGCTGCGGCCCGAGACGCTCGCCGAGTTCTACAACGTGTCGGTGAAGGTGCACCACGAGGCCGACGGCACCGTGATCGTCATACCGGTTCGCCAACTGGGCTGACGGGCCGTGGTGTCGCTGTTACGGCATCCGCAGGCGTTGACCGCTCGACTCCGCCCGCACCGGGTCCAGAAATGCATTGCAGCGCTCGAGCAGTTCTGAGCACGCCGCATAATCCTCCCTTTCCGTTCGTTGGATGCAACCAAACCGGGGGAAAGTCGGCCCAGAGTGCAACGAATCAACCGAAAAGTCTCCGGTTGGCAGCATCGGGGAACTGGCGGGTGCCGCCCACCTGCGAGGATTGTCACGTGACGAGGCGAGTGTCGAGGCTGCTGCGATTGCCGGTTCGGTTGCTCGTGCCGGGCGCCCTCGTGCTGGTGTCTGCGTGCTCGGGCGGGGGCGGGGGCGACACGGCTGACCCTGCCGCCGAGGTGGTGGCGCTCAGTGCTCCGGCCAAGGCTGCGCACCCGCTCGACGCGCTCACCCCGTCCGAGCTCGACACGTTCCGCGAGGTGCTCGCCGCGGGCGGATACCTCGACGGCAGTGCGTTCCCGTACCTCGCGCTCGACGAGCCAGACAAGCAAGCAGTGTTCTCGTGGAAGCCTGGCTCGGCGTTCGCCCGCCGCGCGTTTGCGGTGGTGCGCCGGCAGGGCCGCACGTTCGAGGCAGTCGTGGACCTCGGTGCCCGTTCGCTCGTGTCGTGGACGGAGAAGCCGGGCGCCGCCACGGGCTTCGTCACCAGCGAGTTCGGCACGGCATCCTCGGCGGCCACGGCCGACGAACGGCTTGCTGCTGCGCTCGCGCTGCGCGGGCTGTCGGTCGGCGAGGTGTCATTGCTCACCTTTGCCGGCGGGTCCGTGAGCGACCCCGCCGAACAGGGCCGGCGCATCGCCCGTGTGATCCCGTTCCGCATTGCTGGCGATGCCGCCACGTTGCTGTCCCGGCCGGTGGAGGGACTATTCGCGAGCGTGGATCTCGACACCGGCAAGGTGCTGTCGGTAACGGACACAGGTGCAGTACCCGTTCCGCTGGGCGGTCCCGTTGCCGAGGCCGGCCGTCAGCGTCCGGCACTCAACCCGGTGGTGTTCACGCCGAACGGTATGTCGAACATCGACGTCAACGGCACCGAGGTGCGGTGGGCCGGATGGTCGATGCGTTGGCGGGGCAACCGGCGTACGGGTGTGGAACTCGCCGACGTGCGCTTCAACACGGGCTCCGGTGCGCGCCGTGTGATGTACGAGGCGTCGGTGTCGGACCTGTTCGTGCCCTATCAGCACCCGGACCCGTCGTGGACGTTCCGCACGCTGCTCGACTCCGCCGAGTTCGGGCTCGGCAACACGCTGTCAACGCTGCGGCCCGGGGTGGACTGCCCGCTCGGCGCCGGGTACTTCGACGTGGTGCTGCCCAACGACGCCGCCCGCGCCGCGGTGAAGCCGCGGACGCTGTGCACGTTCGAGCGGCCCACCGGTAACCCCGCCTACCGTCACGAGGCAAGCGCGGCGGCCGAGACCGAGATGGTGCTGCGATGGGTTGCGGTGGTGGGCAACTACGACTACATCGTGGACAACGTGTTCGGCGCCGACGGTTCGGTGCGCTTCCACGTGTTCGCGGCGGGCATCGTGCTGCAGCGAGGTGCTGCGGCGGCGAGCGTGGCCGACGCGCACAGCATTGGCGAGGACGAGCACGGTGTGCTGGTGGGCGAGGGCCTGCTGGCCGTGAACCACGACCACTACCTCAGCTTCCGGCTCGATCTCGATGTTGGAGACACGGGCAACCGCCTGGTGCGCCAGCGTCTCGTTCCCGAGGCGGTGGAGGGCAATCCGGGTCGCACCGGCATCTGGCGTGTGGACGAGCAGGTGGTGGGCAGCGAACTGGGTGCGCGGTACACGCCGAACCCGCGTGAGCCCGAGCGTGTGCTCGTGCAGTCCGCCGCGGCCAGCGGTCCGCTCGGTCATCACCCCGGCTACGAGTTCGAGTTCGGCGACTCGGTGGCGGTGTCGAGCACGGCGGTGGTGGACGACCCGGGCAGCAGGCGTGGTGGCTGGACGGCAGACACGCTGTGGGTCACGCCGTATGCGCACGATGAACGCTTCGCGAGCGGCCTGTACATCCCCGACGGTTCAGCGCCCGCGGGGCTTGCTGCGTGGACGGCGGCGGACCGCGCGATTCGAGACACGGACCTCGTGGTGTGGTTCACCGTTGGGTTCCACCACGTGGTGCGCACCGAGGACCTGCCGAACATGCCGGCGCACGAGAGCGAGTTCGGCCTGAAGCCCGCCAACGTGTACCCCACAAACCCGCTCCTGCCGTAACAGTACGCCTGCGTCTCGCTACTGGGCCTGCTGTAACCGGTACTCGCGCAGGACGCGTGGCCGGACGGCGGAGGCGGCGACCTCATCACCGTGCAGAACGACCGGGTCGAGGTCGATCCCGCCCGGCCAGCACACCGTTCCTGAAACCTCTTCAACGGTGACCGCAGCGAAGGTCTCGTCGTTGTCGATGGAGCTGAGCAATCCGTCCAGCACTTCCTCGAAGTCGAGTTCTCGGACAAGTCCGTCGGAGAAGGCGATGCAGAGAGAGCGTCCGCCAAGGTGGCCGACTGCGGTGACACGTACACGCATGCTCATGCCTTGAGGCTACTGAATCGACTCGGTTCGGCGTACAGCGGTGGTTGTGCTGGTGCTACCACGGTCGTACCATCTCGGTATGTCGACTGTGGTGAAGCGCTCGGTATCTCTCCCGGCTCCTGTCTTTGCGGAACTGGAAAAACAGGCGGCCGCAGCGGGGCTCACCGTTTCGGCTGCGCTTGCCGAGGCCACCGAGTTCTGGCTGACGGTCCGCCGTGGCCTCCGTTCGGTCCGGGCCTGGGAGCGTCAGCATGGGGCGTTCACCGCCGAGGAACTGGCTGCAGCGGACCGCGAACTCGATCGCTCCGGAGTGGGTCTGCGCTAGTGGCGACGAAACGTTCGCCGCTCGGCCTTGTCTACGACACGGGTGCACTGATCGCTGCCGAGTCCAACGACAGGCGGATGTGGGCCTTGCACGCACGCGCGTTGCAGCGTGGCGTGCTGGCGGTGGTACCGGCGACGTGTTTGGTGGAGGCATGGCGCGGCGCCAAGCAACCGGGACTCATCCGGCTTCTCGACGGTTGTTCGGTGGAGTCGCTTGATGCTGATCGGGCAAAGCGGGCGGGCGTACTGCAGCGAACGGGGCCCGGTGCCGCGGCGGACGCCACGGTGGTGGAGGTCGCACTGCGACGGGGGGCGGCAGTGATCACCTCGGATCGGGGCGATATCGAACGACTTGCTGCAGCATCACGTCGCCGCCTGCAGATCATCGACGTGTGACCCCACCTCGGGGTCCGGATCGCTCGTCAGTACTCGATGCCCTTGCGGGCCTCGACACCCTGGTCGAAGGCGTGCTTCACCTTGCGCATCTCGGTGACGGTGTCCGCGATCTCGATGATGTCGGGGTGCGCATCGCGCCCGGTCACGATCACGTTGGTGCGTGGCGCACGGTTGCGCAGCGCGTCCACCACGTCGGCCACGGGCACCCACCCGAACTTCACGATGTAGGTCACCTCGTCGAGGATCACGAGGTCGTAGTCGCCGCTCGCCAGCTTCTCCTTCGCCACGCGCCATGCCTCGCGCCCGTGGGCCTCGGTGGCGTCCATGTCCGTGGAGTCCCACGTGAAGCCGTCGCCCAGCGCCCACCATTCGATGCCGAGGTGGTCGGCCAGTTTCTTCTCGCCGGTCTTCCACACCTCGTTCTTGATGAACTGCACCACGCACACCCGCCAGCCGCGGGCCCACGCCCTGCCCATCACGCCGAACGCGGACGAACTCTTGCCCTTTCCGTCTCCGGTGTTGACGAGGATGAGCGATTCGGGGCGCATGCCGCCACGGTACCGAGGGCGATACCCTCAGCAACCGCCCCTACCGGACGAAGGCGCACACGATGATCGAACGAGACCTGGACCACCACGTCAACGGGTGCGGCGCCGCCCACCGACGACTCGTGGGGCATCTCGAGGCGCTCGTGGATTCCGGCGGTCTGAACGATGCCGTGGCGCAGCAGCCGTGCCGCCTGCCCGGGTGGTCCGTCGGCCACCTGCTCACGCACCTTGCGCGCAACGCGGACAGCCACACCCGCGTGATCGACGGCGCACTGCGCGGGGAAGTGACGGACCAGTACGAGGGAGGCGCGGCCGGCCGCAGTGCGGAGATCGACACCGGCGCCGCACGTGGCGCGCAGGTGCTGGTGGACGACGTGCGATCCTCCATCGTGCACCTGGAGGCGGCCTGGGCGCGGGCCGCTGCGGGTGGCTGGCAGGGGGAGTGGCGCAGCCCCGGTGCCGGTCAACGACCGCTGTTCGAACTGGCCTTCCGCCGCTGGCGCGAGGTGGAGGTGCACCACGCGGACCTCGGCCTGGCCGGGTTCGACATCGACGACTGGTCGTCCCGCTACGTCACCGAGGAACTGCGCATTCGCACCATGGAGTGGACGAGTCGCCAGCCGATGGGGCTCGCCACGCTCCCCGAGGCGGCGCTGCGCCTCAGTCCTCCCGTGCGCCTTGCGTGGTTGCTCGGCCGGGCAGTGCCGGATGGGCTGGAACCGGTGCAGTTCGCATGAGGGTGGCTCGGCCCGCACGGCGCTTCGTGCCGGTGCTCGTGGCAGTGCTGGGGCTGTCGATGGTGGTTGGCGCGGCTGCGGCCTCGGCCCATGCGTCGCTCGACGATGCGAGCCCCCGCGCCGGTGCGGTGCTGGAGGGCCCGCCGCTGGAGGTGGTGCTGGACTTCGACAGCGAGGTGGAGCAGCAACTCACCGGGTTGCGCCTGCTGGACGCCACCGGTGCCGACGTGCTGCTGAACGCCCCGCTGGACACTCCGGACCGAACGCAGGTGGTGGTGCCGCTGCGCAACCCCGAGGACGTTCCTGCTGGGGTGTACGTGGTGCGCTACCGGGTTACGTCGGTGGACTCTCACGTGATGCACGGGGCGTTCACGTTCCAGGTGGGTGCGGCCGTGCGGGACCAGCGCGCCGTGCTCGAATCCGTGGGTGCGGGCGGTGCGTCCCCCGCGCTCGAGTGGGTGATCGGTGCGCTGCGCCTCGTTGCGCTTGCGGGGTTCTCGCTGTTCGTGGGCACCGGTGTGCTGGCGGCCGTGGCCGCGGGGGCGAGTGGTGGCATGTCGGTGCGGCAGCGACTGCACCTCACCCGCACCGGGTGGGCTGCGGTTGCGATTGCTGCGGTGTCCACCGTGCTGCTGCTCGCTGCGCAGGCCGCGCACAGCGCAGGCTTCGGGTTGGGAGGCATTGCAGACGTCTCCGCGTGGTCCGATGCGGCCCCGGCGCGCTTCGGCATCGCGCTGCTCGTGCGCCTCGTGCTCGTGGCGTTCTGCGGTCTCGTCGTCGGCGGTGTTGGCCTGGCTGGTGGTGCGGCGTGGCGGGCCACGTTTGTTGCGTTGGTGGTGTGTCTGGCGGTTACGTTCGGCCTCTCGGGGCACCCGGGCACCGGGCGCCTGCCTGCGCTCGGTCTGTTGCTGGATGGGTTCCACCTGCTCGCTGCCGCGCTGTGGGTGGGTGGTCTCGGCGTGGTGCTGCTCGGGAGGCGCACGTGGCTCGGCGGGGGCGAGGCCGATGCGGGCGCAGAGGCTGTTGCGGGTGCAGA
>CAMDBM010000070.1:0-7328 GCA_945889085.1 Ferrithrix thermotolerans DSM 19514 | reverse complement strand
CGGGTGTTGATCGATGAGTGGCACCATCTCCCGACAACGTGGGACGTGGTGCGCCGAGCCGTTGATGCCGGGGCCGCCGCTGGCCAGTTCCTGCTCACCGGCTCGGCGTCTGCGCCGCATTCCGGCACGCACAGCGGAGCCGGACGAATCGTCACCGTGCGGATGCGCCCCATGGCGCTGTGCGAGCGCGGTATCGGCACTCCAACGGTCTCGCTCGCCGAGCTGCTCGGTGGGAGCAGGCCACCGATCGACGGAAGCACCGACGTGGACCTGGAGCGGTACGTGGACGAGATCGTCCGATCGGGCTTCCCGTCCCTGCGCACCATGTCGGACCGACTCCGGCGCGCGCAACTGCGCGGGTACGTGGACCGCGTCGTCGATCGCGACTTCCCCGACGTCATGGGGCGCAGGGTCCGGAACCCGGCAGCGCTACGCCGCTGGTTGGCTGCGTATGCAGCGGCGACGGCGACCGTCACCTCGTACGACAGGATTCGTGACGCAGCAACGTCTGGTGAGGGCGACAAGCCGGCGAAGACGACCACACAGCCGTATCGGGACACGCTCGAGGCGCTCTACATCCTGGATCCGGCCCCGGCTTGGATGCCGACGAACAACCACATCGCCGAACTCGCAAGCAGCCCCAAACATCATCTAGTGGACCCTGCGCTCGCTGTATCCCTGCTCGGGCTCGGCCAGGGGGCGTTGCTGTCGGGTAGCCCGGGCTCCGTCTCGCTGCCCAGGGACGGCGTCTTTCTCGGCGCGCTGTTCGAGTCTCTGGTGACGCTCAGCGTTCGGGTGTTCGCACAGGCTGCGGAAGCGAACGTCGGGCACCTGCGCACGCACCGGGGTGACCACGAGGTGGACCTCATCGTCGAACGGGACGATCACAAAGTGGTGGCGGTGGAAACCAAGTTGTCGGCGACCGTCGACGATGACGACGTCAAGCACCTGCACTGGTTGCACAATGAGATCGGTGAGGATCTGCTCGACGCAGTGGTGGTGACAACCGGCCCCCATGCCTATCGGCGCCCCGACGGGATCGCCGTCGTCCCCGCCGCCTTGCTCGGCCCGTGAACTATTCGGGGCCGCGATTCACCGGTTTCCGGGAAACCCGAGACGTGGCGAGGGGAGCCAGCGGCGAGCCACACGAGGCCTACGCCGAAGCGAAGCGGCGGCTACGGCCGAGCGTAAGCAGGGCAGAGGTCGGCGAGCATGCAACGGTCGCAGGCCGGCTTGCGGGCATCGCACACCCGGCGCCCGTGCAGGATCAGCCGCAGGCTGAACTCCCCGCGCTTGAGGGGCGAGATGAACTCGTTGAGATCGTGCTCCACCTTCACCGGGTCCTCGTGCGTCGTCAGACCGAGCCGGCGTGACAGCCGGCCAACGTGTGTGTCGACTGCGAGGCCGGGCAGCCCGAACGCAACGCTGCGCACCACGTTCGCGGTCTTGCGGCCCACGCCGGGCAGCGTGACGAGGTCCTCCAGACGTCGGGGCACTTCGCCGTCGAACTCGTCGACGATCAGCCGCGCCATCTTGATGAGGTTGCGCGCCTTGCTCGGGTACAGCCCAACCGTCTTGATGATCTGCTCGACAGACTCGATGTCGGCTTTGGCGAGCGACTCCGCATCGGGGTACTTGGCGAACAGCGCGGGCGTCACCATATTCACGCGAACGTCAGTCGTCTGCGCCGACATGATCGTTGCTGCGAGCAGTTCGAACGGGTTCCGGTGCGTCAGTTCGCACAGCGCCTCGGGGTATTCATCCCGGAGACGGCGGTTGATCTCGAGCGCCCGGGCCGCCGTGGCTGCCCCCGACCGTGCTCCTCGCCCTTGCGCCACACCCCGAGCCTAAGGCTCCAGCGCTACCCTACGGGGGTGCGCACTCTGGTCATCAAGCGGCAGTTGAACGCCGCCGAGATCGCCGACGTCGGTGAGCTCGTCAGCACGGCCGAACGCGCCGATGGGCACCGGCCCCTCTCGGACCACCTCTGGCTTGACCTTGCCCAGGGGGGTCGCCACGGTTTCGCGGGTCTTCTCGCCTGGGAGCCAGACCACGACCACGCCGTTGGGTACGCGCAGATCTCCCGCGGCAACGACTCGTGGGCGCTCGAACTGGTGGTGCACCCGCACCACCGCTACGAGATGGCCGCTATCGGCCCCGAACTGCTCACCGCCGCGCTTGACCTCGTGGCCCACGAGGGCGGCGGCCACGTGCACTGGTGGGTCTTCGAACCGACGAATGCTCACGTTCAGCTCGCGGCATCGGTTGGGCTTCACCCGGGGCGCCGGTTGCTCCAGATGAGACGCCCGCTCCCGCTCGATGTGACCGCTGATACCCCCACGAGGGCATTCCTGCCCGGCGCGG
This sequence comes from Ferrithrix thermotolerans DSM 19514, assembly GCA_945889085.1. GTDB lineage: Bacteria > Actinomycetota > Acidimicrobiia > Acidimicrobiales > Ilumatobacteraceae > WLJO01. Next base: position 4,964 of record CAMDBM010000070.1, on the reverse strand, counting down.
ACGAGGAGGCGTGGCTGCACGTGAACAACCGTGCGTTCGCCGAGCACCCCGAGCAGGGTGGGTGGGACCTTGCGACGTTGCGGTCCCGCGAGCAGGAGCCGTGGTTTGACCCCGAGGGCTTCCGGCTCTACGAGGAGGGTGACCGCCTCGCCGCGTTCTGCTGGACCAAGGTTCACCACGACCAGGTTCCACCGCTCGGGGAGATCTACGTGATCGCCGTGGACCCGGACTTCCACGGCAAGGGGCTCGGCCGGGCGCTCACTGTCGCCGGCCTCGAGTACCTCGCAACCCACGGCGTCACCGCGGGCATGCTCTTCGTCGACGCCGAGAACCCGACAGCAGTGTCGATGTACCGCAAGCTCGGCTTCCAGATCCACCGCACCGACCGCGCGTTCGTCGGCGACATCGCGCCCGTTCCCGCGTAGCGTCGTTCCGGTGGCATCCCGCTACGACCTCTCGAAGGACGAACTCGTCGCGTGGCTCGGCAACGAGCCGCGTTATCGCGCTACCCAGATCTGGGAAGGGCTGTACCAGCAGTTCGCCGAACCAGCCGACATCAGCGTGCTCCCGAAGACCCTGCGCGCCAGAGTCCAGGAAGAACTGCCGTCGTCACTGTCGCTCGTCACCGAGCGGGTGAGTGACGGCGGCGATACCTCGAAGTTCCTCTGGGAACTCGAGGGCGGCGCCCGTATCGAGACGGTGCTGATGCTGTACCCGGACCGCGTGACCGTGTGCGTGTCCACCCAGGCCGGGTGCGCCATGGCGTGCGGCTTCTGCGCCACCGGTCAGGCCGGTTTCACCCGCCACCTCTCCGTCGGCGAGATCGTCGAGCAGGTTGTGGTGGCCGCCCGACGAGGTCGGGAGATGGGCAGGCGCGTCGGCAACATCGTGTTCATGGGCATGGGCGAGCCGCTAGCCAACGAGCCCAATGTGCATGCTGCGGTGGAGCGCCTCCACGACGACATCGGCATCTCGGCCCGCCACCTCACCGTGTCCACCGTGGGCGTGGTGCCCGGTATTCACCGCCTGGCCCAGTGGGCAGAGCCGGTGAACCTTGCCGTCTCGCTCCATGCGGCCAACGACCAATTACGCGACGACCTCGTGCCGATCAACAAGCGGTACCCGATCGGCATGCTCATGGATGCCTGCGCCGATTACCTCGACGCCCGCGGTCGGCGGCTCAGCTTCGAATGGGCGCTCATCGACAGCGTGAACGACCGTCGTCAGGACGCCATCGAGCTTGCGGAACTGTGTCACGACCTGCCGCTGCCCGCCCACGTGAACCTCATCCCGCTCAACAGCACGCCCGGCTACCCCACCCGGGGCACACCGCCCGAGGGGGTGGCTCGCTTCCGCGACGAACTGCTCCGGATGGGTGTCAATGTCACCGTTCGCGCCAACCGCGGCAACGACATCGATGCGGCATGCGGTCAGCTTGCAGCCGGCCAGCCGGTCGAGGTGCGCACCGCCATCACCTCCAAGCGGGTGCCATCGTGAGCGTGAACGTGGCCGTGCCCGACGTGCTGCGGCTGCGGAAGGTGTCGTTCGTGCGTGACGGTCGCGAGATCCTCGCGCCGCTCGACTGGACGGTCCGCCCCGACGAGCGCTGGCTCGTGCTCGGGGCCAATGGTTCCGGCAAGACCACGCTGGTCCGCATCGCATCGCTGTACGAGCACCCGTCCACCGGAACGCTCGAGGTGCTCGGCGAGACACTCGGCCGCACCGACGTCCGCCAGTTGCGGCGCAGGATCGGGCTCGCGTCGGCAGCGCTGTCCCAACAGTTCCGCACGGACCTGCGCGCGATCGACATCGTGATGACGGCCCGTTACGCGGCGCTCGAACCGTGGTGGCACGAGTACACCGATGACGACCGTGAACATGCCCGACGTTGCCTCGCACGCATGGGGGTCGAGGCGTACGCAGAGCGACCGATCTACACCCTTTCCTCGGGCGAGCAACAACGCGTGTTCCTTGCGCGTTCGCTGATGAACGACCCCGGTCTCGTCCTGCTCGACGAACCGAGTGCCCGCCTCGATCTCGGCGGCCGCGAACAACTTGTCGGGGCGCTCAGCGAACTCGTCGACGATCCCGCTTCCCCACCGCTCATCCTCGTCACCCACCACGTCGACGAGGTGCCAACCGGCATGACCCATGCCCTCCTGCTGCGCTCCGGCCGTGTCGTGTCCGTGGGGCCGATCGCTCAGGCGCTCACCGCCGAGACCCTGAGCGAGTGCTTCGGTCTCGACCTCGTGCTCGAGCGGCGCGGCGACGGCCGCCTCACGGCGTGGGCCCGGGAAACCTCCCGGCGCTGACCAACTCGGTGAGGCGCGCCTTGGAACGCTCGATCTCGTCCTGGAGCGTTCGCTCCACGATCCCGCCGGCCCAGTTCGCACCGTCGTAAGCGAGAACGACAGCGAGCTGCGATCGGGGACTACCCGGTGACCCCGTTGACGTGCAGCGGACATCGAACTCCCAGTGGCCGTGGTCCCGGCCATCGAGCTCCGCACGCTCAAAGCGGAGGTGCCCGTCGGTCCCGGTTGCCGCACGCACCATGCGAAGACGTTTTGAGCGGGCAAGCGGACCGATGCGGGCGCGCAGTTCCACGATCCATGCGGGCTCGCTTCCCGTGGCGTCAACGGCCACGCGATGCACGAGGCTGGTCCAGGTCGGGTAGGTATCGAGCGACTCCACCCAGGGCAGAACGTCGTCCGGATCGGCCGGCAATTCGAGTTCCACGACGATCTTCATTGGCTGGGTAGTTCCATTCCGGTGTCGTCGAGGTTGAAAAGCTGCAGCGTCTGGTCCGATGCGGGCGCGGGTGCCGGAACCTTTGTCCGACGGGGCTTTCGCTCGAGCGTGCCGGCGTCGGGATCGTCGGACGGGGTGCGGAACAGTTGCGGGACCGGTTGGCGGCGGTCATCGAGGTGCCACCCCACGGGCGCCGTCAGTCGATCGGCGTGTTCCTTGCAGAGCGCACCGCTCCGGGTTCGAGATGCTTGGTCCGGACTGGCCGCGTCGATCCACACGAGCCGTTGCTCTGCATGGAACCCGAAGACCACGGTTGCCTCCCGCCTGCAGCCGGGGCGCTCGCAGAGTCGTGCCACACCCGCGAGGTTACGCCCGCACGGCTGTCAGCGGTGGTTGACCCGCCAGGACGGCCACGGTGTTCCGGGCGGCAAGGACGGCCATCGCGGTCCGGGTCTCCACTGTTGCGGACCCGAGGTGCGGCAGCAGCACGACATCGTCTCGTTCGAGCAGGCCCGGATGCACCTCCGGTTCGTGCTCGAACACGTCCAGCCCGGCCCCGGAGATCACACCGGACGCAAGCGCATCGACGAGCGCTTCTTCGTCCACCACCGGGCCCCGGGACGTGTTGACGAGGTAAGCGGTCTGCTTCATCGTCCGGAGCCGGGCGGCGGACACGAGGTGGCGGGTCTCGGGGGTGTAGGGGCAGTGCAGCGACACCACGTCGCTGGTGGCGAACAGTTCGTCCATCGCGACACGGCGCGCCCCGAGCTCGCTCACCACCGCCGGATCGGCCTCAGCCCGGTTCGAGTACACGACCGACATGCCGAACGCCCGCGCCCGGCGGGCGAGTGCGGTGCCGATCTGACCCATACCCACCACCCCCAGTTGCCGCCCACGGATATCCGTGCCGAGCATCGTGAACATGCTCCACCCCCAGGGCCTGCCCGACCGGACGAGGCGCTCGCCCTCGGCGAGCCTGCGGGTCACCATCAAGATGAGTGCCATCGCGATGTCGGCAGTGGCATCGGTGAGCACACCGGGTGTGTTCGTCACCACGACGCCGGCCGCCGAACAGGCCGGCACGTCGATGTTGTTGTACCCGACGGCCACGTTCGACACGACCCGCAACGAGGGTCCGGCCGCAGTAAGCACCTCGGCGTCGATCCGTTCGGAGATCAGCGAGACGACCGCCGACACGCCCGTGACGCTGCGCAGCAGTTCTCCCCGGGGCATCGGGCCCGGCCCTGCCCACACGACTGCCTCGTGGCCTGCCTGCTCCAGCAGATCGATTCCGGGCTGGGGGATCCGTCCGGTCACGAGTACCCGGGCCACGGTCAAACCACGGAGCCGGTGAGCTTGCCGATCCCCACAGAGATTGCGAAGGCGAGCACACCGCCGACCAGCACCCGCACCGCGGCCCGCCGCTTCGGGGCCCCGCCAAGTTGGGCCCCGGCCGAGCCGAGCAGCACGAGCCCAACGAGGGTCACCGCCATGGTGAGCCAGATGCGCAGAGGCTTGCTGGACACCGCCATGATCACGACGGGGAGTACCGCCCCGAACACGAAACTGATCGCGGACACCACCGCAGCCTGAACGGGCCGCGCCAAGGCGTTGACGTCGATCCCCAACTCGTCGCGGGCATGGACGGCAAGGCGCTCGTGCTCGTTGCCCTTGGTGGAGAGTTCCAGTGCTACCTGGCGGGCGAGGCCCTCGCTGAGCCCGCGTGCCATATAGATGTACATGAGTTCGTCTCGCTCCTCGTCGGGTTTGTCGACGAGTTCTGCTCGCTCACGGGCAAGATCGGCGTGTTCCACGTCGCGTTGCGAACTGACGCTCACGTACTCCCCCGCCGCCATCGCCAGCGCACCAGCGGTGAGACCCGCGATGCCTGCTGTCAGGATCGAGGCGCGGCTCGCACTCGCTGCCGCCACGCCCACCATGAGGCTCGTGGTGGAGATAAGGCCGTCGTTGGCGCCGAGCACACCGGCCCGCAACCACGCACCACGGCTGCTCAGGTGGCGCTCGTCCGCCGAGTGCTCAACCACGCCATGCGCCATGAGACTGAGGCTACCGGGATGCGGTTCGTCGACGACCGTAACGGCTGTATGCGACAGGCCCGGTGGGTGAACCACCGGGCCTGTCTCATCGTTGTCCAGGTTCACGCCGCACAGCAGCGCGGCTGTGCCCGGGTGTCTCAGGCGGTACGGGCCCGGCGC
>CAMDBM010000069.1:0-7461 GCA_945889085.1 Ferrithrix thermotolerans DSM 19514 | reverse complement strand
ATTCGTCCGGCTCCGCTGTGCGTGCCGGAATGCGGCGCAGACGCCGAGCCGGTGAGCAGGAACTGGCCAGCGGCGGCCCCGGCATCAACGGCTCGGCGCACCACGTCCCACGTTGTCGGGAGATGGTGCCACTCATCGATCAACACCCGGCGACCCGTCACGATCCGGCCCGGTTCGGCCCCGATGAGTTCGCGGGTGATTGGTTCCTCGAGCAGGAAGGCGTCGTCGACCCGCTCGAGTGCGGTTGCGGTCTTCCCGACTGCTTTCGCCCCCTCGACGGAAATCGCCGCCACGCCGCCAGCGATCAGCGCATCGATCTCCCGATCGACCGTCCTCGGCTGGTAGTTCGCAACCCGATCAAGGCCTGGCATCACCGACAACGCTACTGTTTCGGGTAGGTGGACGCTACCATTTCGGATATTCGGGCACTGCCGTTTCGACAGTGCTTCCGGGTCGACATCTTGTGACCTGTCTGAACCCCGCTGGCTCTGCTGGAGACTCGGTGGTTGTGTTTGCCGGACAGCTGGTGAACCGGTCGACCCAGCCGAGCGTGGCCTGGAGTTCACCCCGTTTCGGGTGACGGCGAGGGCTTCGCCTTTCAAGCCGAGTCGCTCGGCTCGCACGGGTAGGGCGCAGCGAGCGCTACTTCGCGAGACGGACGGCCCGCTCGAGCTGCCGGTTGACGTTGCCGAGCGAACGCTCCACCTCGTAGAGCACCGAGAGGAGTTCGGCATCTTTCTCCTCGCGCAGCCCCTCGGTCAGCGAGGCGACACGCGCTTTCATGGTGGCAGTGGTGCTGGAGAGCGAGGAGAGTTCGGCGTGCACCCGCCCAGTGTGGCCCATGAACGTCCGAAGCTATGTCGGCGCATCAGAAAGAGCCCGGCCGTCGTCTACCGGGTCGGTAGCCTCGCAAGGTGCCCCGAGTACCCGTTCGAGATGATCTGCGCGCCCTCGAGGGATATCACTCGCCCCAGGTCGACGTCCGGGTTCGTCTGAACACCAACGAGTCGCCCGAGGCGCCCCCGAGTGCGTGGCGCGAGGCCTACGCGAACGAGATGTCCCGCATCGAGTGGAACCGCTACCCAGACCGCGCGGCCACCGAGATGCGTGCCGCTATCGGGTCGCTCCACGGTGTCGGCCCCGAGAACATCTTTGCCGCCAACGGCTCGAACGAGGTGCTCCAGACCATCCTGCTCGCGTATGCCGGCTTCGGCCGCACGGTGGCCACCTTCGAGCCCACGTACCAGTTGCACGCCCACATCGCCCGCATTACGGGCGCCACCGTGGTGGAGGGCGAGCGCCGGGACGACTTCACGCTCGACCCCAACGAGGCAGAGCGCGTGATCAAGGCCGCCAAGCCGCACGTCACGTTCGTGTGCTCGCCCAACAACCCCACGGGTGTGGTGGAGCCAGAGTCCACGGTGCGCGCCGTCATTGACATGGCACCCGGCCTGGTGGTGGTGGACGAGGCATATGCCCAGTTCGCCGACTGGTCCGCGCTCTCGCTCCTGGACGAGGAACGGCCGATGGTGGTGGTGCGCACGTTCTCCAAGACCTGGTCGATGGCGGCGGCCCGGCTCGGCTACGTTGTGGCGCCCACGTGGGTGGTGAGCGAGCTGGAGAAGGTCATCCTCCCGTACCACCTCGACACGGCCAAGCAGATCGCCGGACGTCTCGCGGTTCGCTTCACCGACGACATGAACGCGCGCGTGCAGCACATCGTGTCCGAACGCGAGCGCATCGCCGCCGCCATGGCACAGATGCCCGTGCAGCAATGGCGCAGCGGTGCGAACTTCATCTTGTTCCGTCCGCTCAACACGAGCGGCCGCGCCGTGTGGCAGGGTCTGCTGGACCGCAGTGTGCTCATCCGGGACTGCTCGGGCTGGCCGCGCCTCGCGGACTGCGTGCGCGTCACCGTTGGCACGAAGGAAGAGAACGATGTGTTCCTCAACGCACTCCAGGAGGTGCTGGTGTCATGAGCCGTGTCGCAACGCGTGAGCGCTCTACGAAAGAGACCTCGATCAAGATCTCGATCGACCTCGACGGCACCGGGAAGACGTCAGTCTCCACCGGCCTGCCCTTCTACGACCACATGCTCGAGCAGATCGGTCGCCACGGCGGGTTCGACCTCACCATCGAGGCCACCGGAGACCTGCACATCGACAGCCACCACACGGTGGAGGATGTTGCCATTGCCCTCGGTGAGGCGTTCCGGGAGGCACTCGGCGACAAGGCCGGCGTGCGTCGGTTCGCGAGCGGCCGCTTCCCGCTCGACGAAGCGCTCGTGGACATCGCGCTGGATCTCTCCGGCCGCCCGTTCGTCGTGTGGGAGGTTGATATGCCCGAGGTGCTGCCGCTCGGCAACCCGCCGTTCGACCCGCAGCTCGCCGAACACGCAATCACCAGTTTCGCCACCGCTGCAGCCATCACGCTGCACGTGTCGCTCGTGCGCGGCCGCAACGTGCACCACATCATCGAGGCAACGTTCAAGGGCCTTGCCCGAAGCCTGCGTGACGCTGTGCGCGTCGAGGGCGCCGGTGTGCCGTCCACCAAGGGAGTCCTGTGAGCGTTCCGGCCAAGCCGCTCATCGCGGTCTTGGACTACGGCATCGGCAACCTGCGTTCCGCGGAGAAGGCACTGCAGCACGTCGGTGCGGACGCGCGCCTCACCGCTGACGCTGCTCTCGTCGCCTCGGCCGACGCCGTTGTGCTCCCCGGTGTGGGGGCGTTCGGCGCCTGCATGGATGCCTTCCGGGCGGCTGGTCTCGAACAGGTCACCCGGGATGCTGTCGTGTCGGGCCGCCCGTTCCTCGGCATCTGTGTGGGCATGCAGATGCTGTTCTCGCGCAGCGAGGAGGATCCTCATGCAACGGGTCTCGGGATCATCCCCGGGACGGTTCGCTGGATCCCACCGGGAGTGAAGCGCCCGCAGATGCAGTGGAACCGGTTGCGGTTCAGCCTGCCGGACGACCCGATCTTCACCGGGCTGGGAGCGAACGACACCTGGATGTACTTCGTGCACTCGCTGCACGGGGTACCGGACGACCCGTCGGTGGTGGCTGCCACCACCGAGTACGGCGGCTCGCTCAATGTGGTGTTCCGCTCGGGCAATGTCGTTGCCACTCAGTTCCACCCCGAGAAGTCCGCGCACGACGGCCTTGCACTCCTCGAGAACTTCACGCGAATCGCAGCAGGAGTGCTGGCTTGATGGACCTCTTTCCTGCGATCGACCTGCGTGGCGGCAAGGCCGTTCGGCTGCTGCAGGGCGACTACGCGCAGGAGACCGTGTACGGCGATGACCCCGTAGCACTCGCCGAGTCCTTCGCGGCGGCCGGGGCGAAGTGGATCCACGTGGTGGACCTCGATGCCGCGCGAACCGGAGACCCCATCAACCGCCCCGTGGTCGCGGCCGTGGCTGCCGCGGTTCGCGGCCGGGCCAAGGTGCAGACCGGTGGCGGGGTGCGCTCCGTCGCCGATGCCGAGGCGCTCGCTGCAGCAGGAGTTGCACGTGTGGTGATGGGATCAGCCGCAATCAAGGACCGCACGCTCGTGGCGGCGGTGTTCCGCATCGTGCCGGTTGCCGTCGGACTGGACCACCGAGACGGTGACGTGGCCCTTCACGGGTGGACGCAGGGGAGCGGCCTCAACGTGATGGATCTTCTCGACTGTTACCCGGACGCCGAGGCGTTCATCATCACCAACATCGCCCGGGACGGCATGCTCGCCGGGCCCGACATCGACGGTCTCGCTGCGGCCGCTGCCGCGTCCCCCATTCCCGTCATTGCGAGTGGCGGCGTGTCGTCGCTCGACGACCTGAGGATGCTCAACCGGGTGCCCGGGCTCGCGGGTGTCATCACCGGTAAGGCCATCTACGAGAACCGCTTCACCGTCGGTGAGGCGCTCGAGACACTGGCAGAGCCGTCATGAAAGTCGCACGCGTCATCCCGTGCCTCGATGTCGCCGAGGGCCGCGTGGTGAAAGGAATCAACTTCGTTGGCCTGCGTGATGCCGGAGACCCGGTGGAACTTGCCGCCCGCTACGACGCGGAGGGCGCCGACGAGTTGGTGTTCCTCGACATCACCGCGTCGAGCGACAACCGTCAGACGATGGTGGACGTGGTGGCACGAACTGCGGACCAGGTGTTCATCCCCTTCACGGTCGGTGGGGGTATCCGCAGTGTGGAGGATGCCCGACGCATGCTTCGCGCGGGGGCGGACAAGGTGAGCGTGAACACCTCGGCGGTGCAGCGACCGGACGTGATCACCGAGATCGCGGCGGAGTTCGGGTCGCAGTGCGTGGTCTGTGCGATCGATGCGCGCGCTCGCCCGTCGGGCGGTTGGGAGGTGTTCCTCCACGGCGGTCGGACACCCACTGGTATCGATGCAGTGGAGTGGGCGGTGCGCGCGGCGGGGCACGGCGCTGGTGAGATCCTCCTCACCTCGATGGACCGCGACGGCACCAAGGACGGCTTCGACCTCGTGCTCACGCGAGCGATCTGCGATGCAGTGGATGTGCCGGTGATCGCGAGCGGCGGTGTCGGCAACCTCCAGCACCTCGTGGACGGTGTGACGATTGCCGGTGCCGATGCGGTCCTCGCAGCATCGATCTTCCACTTCGCCGAGTACACGATCGCCGAGGCCAAGGAAGCGATGACCCGCGCGGGGATAACCGTCAGGCCAGCGCGCTAACGAAGGCCGTGGTCAGTTCGGTCACCGCACTGCTGTGCCCGGCGAGGAAGTGATCGGCCATCGGTACCGTGACCATCGTGGTGTTCACCCATGCAGAGGAGTGCCCCGCAGCAGTGGCCGGTGGGGAGTATTGGTCGTGCTCGGGAACGAGCAGGTGCTTCGCGCGACTGTCTGTGGCCGAGGCGGGCGTGCCTCCCATGACCCCGAGTGGTGGGGCTACTGCGAGCCATGCGGTAACCGACGCGTGGTCCACGTCGAGCGCCACCATCGAGCCGAACGAATAGCCCGCGAGTACCAGCGGTCCGGTGCCGAACTGGGCGCGGGCGGCCTCGAGCGCCGAAAGCACATCGAGGCGTTCGTCGGCGCCGCCCCCGTGGGTGCCCTCGCTGGCGCCAACGCCGCGGAAGTCGAAGCGCACCGTTGCCAACCCTGCGTCGTGCAGCGCCGTGGCAATGGCTGTCACCACGGGGTTGAGGCGGTTGCCTCCGTACAGCGGGTGCGGGTGACACACCACGGCCGCGCCCCTGCAGCGTTCCGGCACGGCGAGGTCTCCGTGCAGGGCGAGGCCGTCGGAGGTGTGGAGCGTCAGCGTGGAGAACTGCATCGCCGCACGGTACCGTCAATCGTCATGGCTGGCCCGACCGTTGCAGGACCGTCTGGGGGCAGTGACCAGAAGCTACCCATCAAGATGATGAGCGATCGGTTGCTCGTGCACATCCCCGAAAAAGAGGGTGAGCGCCGCTCCACTGGTGGCATCCTCATCCCGGCAACGGCGCAGATCTCCAAGCGACTCACGTGGGCCGAGGTGGTTGCCATCGGTCAGAACGTGCGCTCGGCCGAGGTGGGCGATCGCGTCCTGTTCTCCCCGGAGGACCGCTACGAGGTTGAGGTTGGTGGCCTTGACTACATCATGCTGCGCGAACGGGATATCCACGCCGTGGCCGCCAGCCGAATCGAAGCCTCCACCGGGCTCTACATCTGATCTGATCGCATTATGAGCCCGCTTCGTCTACGCCCGTCACGCGAGGAGTTCTGCTCGTTGGCGGCACAGCACACAGTGGTTCCCGTCTGGGTCGAACTGCTTGCGGACCTCGAGACCCCTGTGGCCGCCTACGTGAAGCTCGTCGGTGACGAGCCCGGGTTCCTCCTCGAGTCCGTTGAGCACGGCGAGCGGTGGAGCCGCTTCTCGTTCGTCGGTCGCCGCCCGCGTGCGACGCTCATCTCCCGTGGCGGGCATCTCACCGTGGAGGGCAACCTGCCGGACTCGGTGCCCCTCGACAAGGGGATGCTCGGAGCCATCGAGTCCCTCCTCGAGCTGTACCGCGCCCCGCTGTTCCCGGAACTGCCCCCGTTGCAGGGCGGTGTCATGGGGTACCTCGGCTACGACGTGGTGCGCGAGGTGGAGCACCTTCCGAACGTTCCGCACGACGACCGCAACATGCCCGACGCGATCATGAGCGTCATCGGTTCGCTCGCGGCCTTCGACCACTGGCGCCAGCGCGTGTACCTCATCGAGAGTGTTCCCGTGCTCGGCATGTCCGATGCGGAGCTCGACAGCGCGTACGACGAGGCAGTTGCGCGGGTGGAGGAGGCGATAGCGGACCTCGCCCGCCCGCTTGCCTATGCGCCGGTGCCGCCCCCGGACCCGTCCGACGAGCGCCCGGTGCTCAAGTCGTCGATGCCGGACGGTCAGTACCAACGCGCCGTCGAGGTGGCCAAGGAGTACATCCGTGCGGGAGACATCTTCCAGGTGGTGCTCGCGCAGCGTTTCGACCTGCAGCTCGACGCAGACCCGTTCGACATGTACCGCGTGCTGCGCCAGGTGAACCCGAGCCCCTACATGTACTTCGTGCGGCACCCCGAGGTCACCCTCGTCGGCTCGTCGCCCGAGCCGATGGTCCAGCTGCTGCAGGGTCGCGTGATTTCCCGACCCATCGCCGGTACGCGTCGTCGGGGTCGCACCGACGAGGACGACCGTCGTATGGCTGCCGAGCTGCGCGAAAACCCGAAAGAGGTTGCCGAGCACATCATGCTCGTCGATCTTGCGCGTAACGACGTCGGTCGGGTCGCCCAGTTCGGCTCGATGCACGTCGACGAGCTGATGACGCTGGAGAAGTACAGCCACGTCATGCACCTCACGTCCCAGGTGAGCGGCGACCTCGTGCCGGGGCGCACCCCGATCGACGTGTTGCGCGCCACGCTGCCTGCGGGCACGGTGAGCGGTGCACCCAAGGTGCGCGCGATGGAGATCATCGACGAGCTGGAGCCCCTCAAGCGGGGCCCCTACGCAGGTGTCGTTGGCTACGTGGACTTCTCCGGCAACCTCGATACCGCTATCGCGATCCGCACGATGTTTGTCGGGCCGCACTTCGCCTCGCTGCAGGCCGGCGCAGGGATCGTTGCGGATTCCATCCCCGAGGAGGAAGACCTGGAGTGCCACAACAAGGCAGCGGCCCTCGCTGCGGCGGTGCCGGCGGCACGTCGGATGACCATACGGCGGCGCGAGAGCGGGACACCCGCATGAACGAGCACTGGCCGTACGACTCGGTCCAGGTCGAGGGACCGGACGCGCTCACCTATCTGCATTCGCAACTCTCCCAAGACCTCCGCAGTCTGGCGGTGGGAGGAACCACCTGGTCGTTCGTGCTCGAGCCGACCGGCAAGGTGGATGCCCTCGTGCAGGTACTGCGCACCGGCGAGGAAGGTTTCGAGCTGAGGGTGGATCGCGGGTCCGGCGAGGCGCTGATGGCGCGACTCAACCGCTTCCGCATCCG
>CAMDBM010000068.1:0-7491 GCA_945889085.1 Ferrithrix thermotolerans DSM 19514 | reverse complement strand
GTCACCAGCCCGCCAGCAGACACCTGTGAGACCTTCGATTGGGACGCTCCGGTGTTCGCGGACGACAGCAACTGCAAGTCCGATGTGTTCGTGTACGGACCCGTTGTTGAACTTCCTGCCACGGGAGCAAACACCAACGGATTCGTCGCAACCGCAATCGTGTTCCTCGCCGCCGGGGCGGTGCTCGTCGCCACACGGCGACGCCGAACGATCTCGGCCTAGCCCGGCTACACCAGCACGCCACCGACACACGGCAGCATCCGCGGGGACTGTGCGTAAGCGTGCGTGCGCGTTATTTGGTACGCAGGGGCGTAGCAACCAAGCGCCACGCCTCTGCGCAGGGATTGCCCAACAGCGTCGTGATGCTGCGGCTCGAGCCGCAAGACTCCTCTCTATGGCGCTCTTCCCCACACCTGCCTTCGACCAGGCCACCGACTGGGTGGGGCAGCACCTCGGTCACCTCGTCTGCGACCCGGGCACGCCGGCTGAACCGGCACGGCGCGGGGGCCAGCGGGCCGCTGATGCGGCGCTGGCATCGCTTGATATTGCGGGCTACGCCAAGCGGCGCAGCCAGGTGCACCCTGCACCCAGCCGCGGGGCGACGGTGCTGTCGCCGTACATCCGGTACGGCCTGATCACCCTCGCCGAGGCGACGGCTGCCGTGGCCGATGCACCGGCCGCAGATCGACGCAAGTTCGTGGACGAACTGTGGTGGCAGGAATACGCACGCCACCTGTACGCACGCGTCGGCACCCGGAACGCCGCGCCGCTGCGACGTGAGCCCGCGGTGGCCGCCACCCCTTGGCCCGAGCCGCTCCGCGACGACATGGTGTGCATGCGCGAGACGCGGGATGAGCTTGAGCGAACGGGATGGCTGGTGAACCAGACCCGGATGTGGCTGGCATCACACTGGTCGGTGCGGGCGGGTAACGACTGGCGTGACGGTGAGGAGTGGATGTTCCGTCACCTGCTCGACGGCTCACGCGCGGCGAACCGGTACGGGTGGCAGTGGTCGGTGGGCGCCATGACCGCTGAGGCCTACGGCTTCTCGCGGTGGCAGGTGGACAAGCGTGCGCGGGCGTGGTGCGCTTCGTGCCCGCTCGCGTCGAACTGCCCGATTGAGGATTGGCCGACGGCCACACCCGGTGGGGCGGTTGACGATGCGCTGTTGCGTTCCGGGCCGGACCTCGCCGGCCCCGAAGCGGCAGAGATAACCGGGATACCCGAGCAGGTGTGGCTGACCGCAGAGTCACTCGGCGAGCGGGATCCGGCACTGGCCGCGTGGCCGGACACCCCTGCGGTGTTCGTGTTCGACGGACCACTCCTCCACCAACTCCGGCTCAGCACCAAGCGCCTCGTGTTCCTCACCGAGACCCTCGCCGAGATTGCCGAACAGCGTGATCTGCGCATCCTGTTGGGCGACCCCGTTGCCGAACTGGCCGGCGTGGCGCTCGCGTCCACCTTCGCCCCGGTGCCCGGCTACGAGCGACGGGTGGCGAGGCTGAACGTCGTGGCCGTGCATCCGTACCAGTGGGCCCGCCGGCCGGGCGGCGGTGACGTGCGCAGCCACAGCGCATGGATACGCAACAGCCCGTCGCGTCGCTAGCAGGGCAAGCGACTCGCACCGCCCCGCGTCGCTCAACGTGCCCCAGGGAGCGAGGTACTCGTCCCGATGTCGGCATGGTCTGCTGCGGCGCGCCCTGCCCACCATCCGGCCGCATCGTACGAGCGTGACCGCATCGGCTTCACGTTCGGGAACGCGGCGGTGTACGCGGCCTCTACTGCGGTGGCACGGCTCGCGAGCACCGGTGCGAGCGCCGAGCCGTAGGTTGCCTCTGCGTCGCTCCGGCTGGCCCGGCCGGCTTCCTCCAATCGTTCGGCGATGCGGTTCGCGAACGACACGAGGAAGGCCCGCTTGAAGGTGGGCGCCTTGCGTCGGGGATCCTTGCTGACCGCCTGTGCGGACGACTGCGCAGCCTGGACGAGCAACGACGTGAAGAGCAGTTCGGTGAGCTGCAGGTCCACCGGGAAGCCCATGAGCGTTGCGAACCCACACCAGTCACTCCATACACACCGAACACCGTTGACCTCGGCGAGCATCGAGAGAAACGTGGCCTTCTCGGGGGCGTAAGGGTTCTCGATGTGCACGCGCCGCGAGGTGATGCCGGCCCCGCCCACCGCGCCGGCGGCGTGTGCATCTACGACAAGCATTGCTGCATCGATGCTGTGGCGAGTCATCATCTCCTGTGCCTTTGCCGTGAAGGTCTCTGCCTCCGCCTCAAAGTCGGTGCCCTCGGCCTGGGCAAGCAGAGCGCGCACCGTGCGCAGCACCTTGGCATCGGCGGCGCTGGCGACTGGCTCGCTGGACAGGCCACGGTTCGTTGCGGTCCACAGCCGCGGCGGGGTGAGGAGCACAGCGATGCGCGGCGCCAAGCGCAGCAGTTGATCCACCTGGAACACGGCGGCTTGCACGTCATCGGGGTGTATGCGCTCGGTGTTCGCCCACTTTGCGGTGAACCCTGCGTGCCCGCCCACAACCCGATCGGCAGCGGGGTCGAACACCCCGATGTCGACAAGCTGTTGTACCCAGTGGTGCGGCGCACGGTGCGGTGCATCGGTACGGCGGGCGTGATGAGCGATGGCACTGGCGACGAGCCGGGACTGACGCTGCGTGGTGTGCTGGCGTGCGAGGTGCACGAGATCGGCAGGCTGCCAGCCATTGTCGAACAGCGAGTCGATGCACGCGGCGAGACGCTCGTCGGTCTCGGGCTGTTGAGGGGCGTGAGTAGTCATGGTGAGGATGGTGAAGGAGGGGTGCGCGCCGGTTGGCTGCCGTGCAGTGAGGACACGCCCCGAATCTGTGCCCCCAGCGTGCCGGGAGCGACACCTTGGCGACAAGCACTCGCTCCACTCGGCCCAGATTGCTCAACATGGTGTACATTTCGTGGTACCATTGTGCGGATTGAGCCATGAGCGGCCCCGGCGCAGCCGAACGAAGGGCCAACCATGAACTTCCGCAAGTACCTCGCGGTAGCCGTTGCTGCCGCTGCTGTCTCCGCCTTCGCGGCCGCAGCACCCGCACACGCCGCAACCGGAGACATCAGCACCGTTGCCGGCACCGGCACCGGCGGTTACAACATCGCCGATGACGGCGGGCTCGCCAGCGCTGCCCAGATCAACAATCCGTACGGCATCGCAGTTGACAGCGTCGGCAACCTGTACATCGCCGAGTTGAGCGGCCACGTCATCCGCAAGGTCACCGCGACCACCGGCATCATCAGCACCGTCGCCGGTACCGGGGTGCTCGGGTCCAGTGGCGACAGCGGACTGGCCACCGCCGCACAGTTCAACGGCCCGTCGGACGTAGCTATTGATACTGCCGGCAACCTGTACATCGTCGACTCCGGCAACAACCGCATCCGCAAGGTCACTGCGGCCACCGGCATCATCACCACCATCGCCGGCGACGGCACCGCCAGCCACACCGGCGACGGCGCACCCGCCACGGCCGCGACACTGAACACTCCGGTGTCGGTATCGCTGGACACCGCCGGGAACATCTATATCGCCGAGTACGCCGGCAAGACCGTCCGCAAGATCACCGCGGCCACCGGCATCATCACCACCGTCGCCGGCGGCGGCAGCAGCGGCCTCGGCGACGGAGGACTCGCCACTGCCGCCGAGCTAACCAGCCCTGAGGATGCGATTGTGGACGCCGCGGGCAACCTGTACATCTCCGACTACGACGTCAACCGGATCCGCAAGGTCACCGCGACCACCGGCATCATCACCACCATCGCCGGGACCGGCGGGTACGGGTTCAGCGGTGATCTCGGCCTTGCGACTGCGGCAGAGTTCCAGAGCCCCGGCTATATCGCGCTCGACGGTGACGGCAACGTGTACGTCGCGGATTACAACAACAACCGCATCCGCAAGATCACTGCTTCCACCGGCATCATCACCACCGTCGCCGGCACCGGCGCGCGCGCCTCGAGCGGTGACGGCGCTGCGGCCACTGCCGCCGAGCTGAAGGGCCCGTGGGCAATCGAATTCAACACTGCAGGCGACCTGTTCATCGCCGACTACGACGGCCACAGCATCCGCAAGGTCACCGGTCTCGGCGCACCGTTCACCCTGCCTCCCACCGGGGCGAGCACCGATGGTCTCGTGTGGCTTGCCGCAGCCCTGCTCGGCGCCGGAGTGCTGCTCGTCACGACCCGCCGCCGCCACACCGTCTAACCGCGAAGTCTGTGTGTGCGGTCTCGGTGCCAGCACCGGGACAGCACACACGTCTTCCTGACAGACTCCACTCCATGAACTTGCGCCCCGGTGAGGTACTCCCGGGGCGTGAGTCTTTTTTGCAGCGGATTCCGGTGTGGGTGCTGTTCTGCTCCGTGGCGTCGTTCTGGGGGATGAACACTGTCGCCATGCGTGTCGCCGGCCGCGCCGTGCCTCCACTCACCGTTGCGGCCGCCCGTGCACTGATCGGGGCGGTGCTGTTGCTCACCATCGCACGGCGCAAGCGCGCCGACTGGCCACGAACCCTCGAGGAGTGGAAGGGCGTCGTTGCAATCGGTCTGGTGATGACCGGACTGTCCACCGCCTGTCTGTTCCTCGCGGCGAAGAACATCCCGGCCGGCATGGTGTCGATCCTCACCAACACCATGCCGATCTGGGTGGCGATCCTCGCGCCGGTGATGCTCGGCGAGCGGGCCACCGCACGGAGCATCACCGGTCTCGCCGTCGGCCTGTGCGGAACGGTGATCGTTGCCTGGCGCGCCATCGAGGGCAACGTGCGCCCGATCGGCATCCTCTACGGATTGGGGGCAGCGGCCACGACCGCGCTCGGAAGCCTGCTGTACAAGCGCTACCCGCTCGCGCGGCTGGACCGAACGATGGTGGTGGCGATGCAACTGTTCGCGTCCACCGTGCTGCTCGGACTGCTCTCGATCCCCAACGACCTCTCGAACGTGCACTTCCCGTGGACGTCGACGGTTGCCTTCGTGTACCTGTCGATCATGGGTCTCGCACTCTCGTTCGTGCTGTTCTCCGAGTTGATGCGGCGCGGGTCCGGGCTTCAGGCAAGCGCTGTGTCGTACCTGTCGACGGTGCTGGGAGTCTCGTTCGGCGCGGTCTTCCTGCACGAGCGCCTGTCGTGGCTCACCCTGCTGGGCGGCGCGATCGCGATCGCCGGCGTGGTGATCGTGCAGAGCCCGTCGTTCGGCAGTCGCCGCCACCGCTGACCACCGACACGCGCTCAAGCGGCGCTCTGCCCGTCTATTGCTCGAGACCAATGAGTCGTGCCACGAAGACCAACAAAATCGCGAGCGACAACGACGTCTGCATCATCATGAGCAGTTTCACGTGGCGGGACTTCACCAGTTCCGTTGTGGGCCCGAAGGTGGAGTTCGTGTTGAACGAGATGAACACGTAGTCGACGAGGTTCGGGCTGAACGCAGGGTTCACGTCCGCCTCGGGGAAGTCGAACGCCCCGCCGGGAACGCTGTGGTCGAGCAGCCAGTACCACCCAGCGAACACCGCAACCACCTGGAGGTAGGCACCACCCAGTACACCGACGCCCCATAGGAGCGATGTCCCGTGTGGCCGCCCGCTCGACACGAGGTAAAAGACGTTGGCGATCGTCTGCACGGTGGCGAGCGCCAAGTACACGATTGCGAGTCGATTGATGGCGACGTTGCGGCCGCCCCGGACACGCAGCACAACGAGCACGAACATCAGAAGGAACACAGCGGCCGGGACGGCGTCGACCACGATGAGGACCACAAAGTCGGTACCTGGGAACCGGTAGCCGGAGAGGATCCCCAACGAGGCAACAAGGTTCACCAGTTCGAGCGCGAGGAGTCCGATCCCCACCCGGAATCCTGTACCTCGCTGCGTTGTGGCCACGGCGCGAGGGTAGTCGGCGGCGCTGCAGCATCCTGAGCCCGCTACGTCAGCGGTGGCGGGCCACCTCGAACACCGCGAGTGCAGCGGCGGCCGACACGTTGAGCGACGAGAGCCTCCCGCGCATCGGGATGTGCACGATCACGTCGCAGCGCTCACGCACAAGTCGGGACAGACCCGCACCCTCGGCCCCGAGCACGAGGCAAATACCCTCTGCGGCGAGATCGCCGAGTTCGAACAGGTTCTTGTCGCCACCGTCGTCGAGCCCAACCACCCAGATGCCGGCGTCCCGCATGCGCTGCAGCGCGTTTGGCAGCCCGGCAACCAACGACATCGGCACGTGCTCCACCGCACCCGCCGCCGCCTTGGCCACCGTGGGAGTGACGTGCACGGCGCGGTGTCTCGGAAGCACGACGCCAGAGACACCTGCACCGTCGGCACTGCGAAGGATCGCACCGAGGTTGCCCGGATCGGTCACGCCGTCAACAGCAACGATGAACGGCACCTTGCCGGGACGGCGCTTGATGAGTTCCTCGAACGGTGTCTCCGGCAGGGGCGCCGCCCAGGCGATGACACCCTGGGGTGCCTCGCTGCGCGCCGCCATGTCGAGACGCTTGCGGTTCACGTCGGTGATCTGCACCCGCTGGCTGTGGGCAATATCGATGATGTCGCCGACCACCTCGCTCTCCTCCAGCTCGGTGGCGATCCACAGTTCGCGCACCCTGCGCCGGCCGGCGATCAACAGCTCACGTACCGCCTGGCGGCCCTCGACCTGTTCGCCACCGAGGTCCTTCTCGGGCTTCGGGGCCGGCGCTCCGTCGCGTCGAACGGCACCGGTGCGACCGGCACCGCCACCCACGCCACGCTTGCCGCCGCCGGAACCGCCGAAACGATCACGGCTGTCGGGGCGACCACCGCTGCTGCGGGCAGCCCCGCCACGGCTCGCGCCGGAGCCTGCGCCTCGACCACCGGCTGCACCACGGCCACCGGCTGCGCCACGGCCTGCCCCCGCGCCTCGACCGCCGGCCGCACCGCGCCCTGCCCCACCACTCGTTCCTGGACGTCGTCCGCTGGCCATCGTCATCCCTTCAACAACACGGCAACCGCAAAACATGCGATGCCCTCGCGGCGCCCGAGCGCGCCCAATCCCTCGGCCCGACGGCCCTTCACACTCACCGGCGCTCCGACAGCGTCCGACAGTCGCTGCTGCATGGCGTCACGCATCGGCGCGAGCCTCGGCGTTTCGCAGATCACCGAGCAATCCACGTTCCCGATCGTCCAGCCCTGCGCAGCCACGAGGCCGGAAACGTGACGCAGCATCTCGATGGAGTCCGCGCCAGCCCACTTCGGGTCGGTGTCCGGGAAGTGCTGACCGATGTCGCCGAGACCGGCGGCGCCGAGCAACGCATCCGCGCACGCGTGCGCAACCGCATCCGCATCGCTGTGGCCGTGCAGACCCACCTGTCCCTCGAACACGCACCCACCGAGCACGAGCGGTCGCAACTCGTCGTCGCTGAAGCGATGGATGTCGAACCCCGGGCCGACGCGGATCTGCGGGATCGCGCTCATCGCCCCACCTCGGACCGT
>CAMDBM010000067.1:0-7740 GCA_945889085.1 Ferrithrix thermotolerans DSM 19514 | reverse complement strand
ATGGATCTCTACTTCGGTGGGGACATGGAGGCCGCCCTTGCGCTCACCGGCCAGGTGGCAGGCAGGATCGAGTCCGTGCTACCCGTCCGCCAGATCATCGAAGAGACGGTGTCAGACTTCTACGACGTCTGCCGAGAGCTCGCCCACTTCGTCTGACGGCAGGGGCTGCTCTCCCGCCACGACGCTGCGGGTGGCGACCAGCAGGTACACGACACTGAGCCAGAGAGTCGTCGCGAAACCGACGTGGAGGGCCACGAGCACCACCGGCACGCCGTTGAAATACTGGAGGTATCCGACGGCGCCCTGTGTGAGGGCCACCACAAGCACGGTGGAGATCGCGTTCTCGAGTCGTAGGCGGTCGGACCTGCCACGCACCCTCCAGACGAGCCACAGCGCGGCGAGAACGGTGAGGATCACGGCTGAACTGTGGACGCGCGCCACCGAGGAAATCTCAAAGCCGAAGCGTCGTACGTACTCGCCCTTGTGCATGCCGCTGTGCGGTCCGGTACCGGTGGTGACGGTACCGGTCACGATCGCTAGTGCCGTGAGCGCAGCGACGAGCCAGACGAGACGCATCGTTCCCGGTTCGACAGCTCGGACCCAACGCTCACCGTCGAGCAGCGTCGCCCGGCGGTGGAGGACGGCGGCGGCAGCCAGAATCACCATCGAGAGGAGGAAGTGCTGCTGGACGGCGATCGGGTTGAGATGGGTGAGCACCACGATCCCGCCCACGACCGCCTGGCCGATGACACCGATCACGAGCGACAGCGACAGCCAGGTGAGATCCTTGCGTCGAGGGGAGCGGATCAGCGAGCCAGCGACGGCGAGGATGACCGCTAGCGATACCACCCCGGTGAACAATCGATTGATCTGCTCCACCGCAGCATGGGTGCTCGATACGTCGATGATCTTGTCGTCGCTGCACCGCGGCCAGTCCGAGCAGCCGAGTCCGGAGTCGGTGAGGCGAACGAGTGCGCCGGTCACGACGATGGCGGCGAGCGACACGAGGGACGCGAACGTGATGGCGCGATAGGTCTTCGGACGGAGGCGGGGGACTCTCATGACCGTCAACAGCGTACGGGCTCAGGTGTGTCGGATACTCATGCCACCGTCGACCGCGATGGCCGCACCGGTGACGAAACTGGAAGCCGGCAGGCAGAGGTTGAGTGTCATCTGTGCAACCTCTTCCGGGTCCCCGTAGCGGCGCAGCGGCACCCGGCGGCGGGCATAGGTCTCCTTGTCTTTGTCCTCGATACCCGAGGTCATTCCCGTGTTGATCGGGCCCGGGTAAATGCAGTTCACGTTGACGCCGTGCTTGCCGAGCTCCACAGCGAGGCTCTTCGTGAGCCCGACGACCCCCGCCTTTGTCGCTGCGTATGCCATGAGCCCCGGACCGGTGACGATTGCCTCGGTGGATGCGATATTGACCACGCGTCCGGCGCCGCTGCGCATGAGGTGCGGGAGACAGGCACGGACAAGGCGGGAGTGGGCGGTGAGGTTGACCGCAACCGTTCGGTCCCAGTTCTCCTCGAAGGTGTCCTCGTCCTGGAACACCGAGTTCGGGAGGGCAACCCCTGCGTTGTTCACTAAAATATCGATCGCACCGAATGCTGCCGCCACCTCGTCGACCAGGCGATGGATCGCGCCATGATCCGACACGTCGCACACCCAGCCGGTCGCCGCGTCGGCCCCGTGCACCGCGTGGATCTCGGCAACGACGGCGTCCACCCGGCTCTGGCCGATGTCGACAACGGCAACCCGGGCACCCTCGTCGGCGAAGAGGTGCGCGGTTGCGCGGCCCATTCCGGAGGCAGCGCCCGTGACGATCGCCACCTTCCCCCCGATCGACCGGGACAACTTCGTCAGTCTGGCCATGTCACACCTTCCGCTTCGTCGGTGGGCACCATTACGGGTCCCAAACGGCTACCCGCCCAGTCTTGCCTAGGGGGCGCCTAGGCGCAGAGTTCCTTCGGGCCGAATGCCGGGGAGCCCCACGTCTCGTCGGTGAATGTATGTCGGGGACCGCTGCGCCTTGTATGGTGCCCGACAGTGAGACGTCAGACCGTCGACGAGCGACGCGCAGAGATTCTCGAGACCACCTGCGAGGTGGTGATCGAGCGTGGGTTCGCCGCCACTCGGATTTCCGATGTTGCCCACAAGCTGGGCGTGTCAACCGGTCTCATCCATTACCACTTCGAGAACAAGGAACTACTGCTCGCCGAGGCCTTCAAGTTTGCGGCTCGCCACGACATCGACCGGGTGGCGGCCCGAGTCGACGAGGTGCCCACTGCGCTCGCCAAGCTTGACCGGATCTTCCAGCTCTGGGCACCGGAGCAGGACGATTACGCATGGATGCTCTGGATCGACTCGTGGGGCGAGGCGCTCCGCAACGAGGCCATGCAGAAGATCAGCCAGGAGCTCGACATCCAGTCGAAGGGTCAGCTCGAGGCGATCATCCGAGAGGGCGTGGCGAGCATGGAATTCCGCTGCGACGACCCGAATGGTGCCGCATGGCGGCTCTCTGCGCTTGCTGATGGACTCGCGATCCAGATGGCAGCCCACTCGGGGATCGTCTCGAGGGCCGCTCACCGGACCCACCTCCGTACCGCGGCTCTCGCCGAGCTCGGGCTGCCCGCCGACGCGTTCGCCTCAAAGGCTTCGAAGGCACGTCGCAAGTAGGCACTCGCCCCAAGGCACGCACTACGGTCCGGGGCATGCGTCGTTGGCAGTTGAACGGATGGGGCGAGCCCAAGCAGGTCATGGAACTTGTGGAGGTGGATGCGCCGGAGGCGAAAGCCGGTCAGGTGGTCATCGACGTCCGAGCGGTCGGCCTTAACTATCCGGACCTCCTGCAGATCAAGGGTTCGTACCAGGCCAAGCCCCCGCTGCCCTACACGCCGGGGGCCGAGATCGGTGGGGTCATCTCCGAAGTCGGTGCCGGCGTAACCCAGTGGCAGGTGGGCGACCGTGTCGTATGGATGGGCCGCAACGGCCTCGCCGACAAGACCGTCGCCCCTGCCGACGGCCCGTTGAGGATCGCCGACTCCCTCCCGTTCGACAAAGCGGTGAGTATCCCGACCAACTACGGCACGGGGCTGTTTGCCCTCAAGGACCGCGCCTGCCTGCGCCCCGGGGAAACGGTCTTGGTGCACGCTGGGGCCGGCGGTGTGGGCAGCGCTGCAATCCAGATGGCGAACGTCATGGGTGCCACGGTGTTCGCTACCGCCGGAGGCCCGGAGAAAAAAGCAGTCTGCGAACGCCTCGGCGCCGCTGCAGCGATCGACTACCTGTCCGAGGACTTCGTCGAGCGGGTGAAAGAACTCACGGATGGTCGCGGCGTCGACGTCATCTACGACCCAGTCGGCGGCGACACCTTCGACCGGAGCCGCAAGGTCATCGGTTGGGACGGGCGCATCCTCCCGATCGGCTTCACGTCGGGGCGGATCGCTGATGCCCCCACGAACCACATCCTGCTCAAGAACTACTCGGTGGTCGGCGTGCACTACGGCGCTGCTGTGGCACGTGACCCGATGCTCGCCGTGCGCAACATGGAACTGCTGTGCCGCTGGTACGACGAGGGCAAGATCGACCCGCTCGTCATGAGGCATGTCCCCCTCGAGGAGGCCGCACAGGCCTTCGAGGACCTCGGAACCCGCAACAGCTGGGGAAAGCTCGTTATCACGCCATAACGCACAGCACTGGTGCGGGTCCGGACCAGGACTCGTTCCCCTAGGGCCGGATCTCGTAGAACGAGTTGAGCGAGTGCTCGATGTCAAGCTTGCGGAAGCGGGTGAAGCCTGCCATCTCCGACATCTCGCGAGCCTTGGACTCGGGCAGACCGAGCGTGCCGAGACCGGCGCCATCCGGTTCGGAGAGCGCAGATGCCATGCACGACATGATGCTGATGCCGTACATCAGCGATGCCATCGGGTTCTTCAGGCAGTTCTCCTCGAAGGTGTCGCGAGCCTTGATGTCGACGAGGAGCCACGTGCCGTCGGGCTTGATGGACGACCGGATTGCGTTCATGACCTCCTGCGGGTGGGTCATGTCGTGGATGCAGTCGAAGGTCGTCACGAGGTCGAGGGACTGATCGGTCGGCAACTGTGCCTCGCGGACGTTGTGGAAGTGCGCATTGCCCAGCCCGAGTTCTGCCTTGCGGGCATGGGCGCGGTCGAGTGCGTGCACCGAGATGTCGTACCCGTGGAACTCACTGTTCGGGAACGCTTTCGCCATGAGACAGACCGCCACACCCGCCCCGCACCCGACGTCGGCCACCTTCGCCCCAGCATCGAGCCTAGTGACAACACCTTCGAGCGCCGGAAGACCGACGGGCACCAGGAAGTTGCGGTACCAGGGCTCGAACGATTTCTCGATACCCGCCGCGCCGACCGCACCGTGGCTGTCGTAGTCGTAGCCCAGACCGCTCTCGAAGCTGCCGGGAAGCTTCTCGAGGTGCTCCATCGTCTGGGGGAGGCGCTGGAACATCCCCATGCCATACGCGGGGTGCGTGGGGTCGACCAGCACGGCTGCGGCCTCGGGAGAGATCGAGAACAGCGCGTCGCCGTGGTACTCGAGCAGCTTCGCGGCCGCCTGGTTGTGCAGCCATTCCCGTACCCAGCGCTCGTTCAGCCCCGTCGCCGTCGCAAGGTCGCCGCTCGTCATCGGAGCACCCGCGGCGACCATCGCGCGGTACAGCCCGAGACGGTCACCGATGTGCACCATTCCTGCGGTGATCGCACCGTCAAGCTTGGTGAACAGCTGGAAGGAGTAAAGCTTGAGGCGATCCGGGTCGATAGGAGCAGACATAAACCGAACACTAGGGGCATCCGATCAGCGGTGCCCGCAGGGTCTCAGTACGTGCGGTCCTCGGACACGAGGTGCTCGACATCGGAAAGCTTGGTGAGACCGAACGTGTGGCCATCGCCCATTGCGTAACTCTCAAGGGTGGTGATCGAGGCGTGCGCGATCACGAAACGGTCCCACTCCCACGGGACCGGTTCGAGGCCGAGGAGGTGGCTGAGGATGCAACTGTTCGTCCCGGCGTGCGCAACGAGGCCGATGTGTTGATCCGGGTTCTCGATGTGCCAGAGCGGCAGGTCGCCCGCGAGCCGTTCCACGCCACGCTCCGCCAGGAAGAGCCCACATGCCTCACGGATGCGGGCAACGAAGTCCCGAACGGCTTCGCCGCCCTCGAGACCCTCCCAACGGAGGTGTGACGGCCTTGCTCGCTCCTCCTGAAACGCAAGTTCTGCCTTCTCGCTCGGGGAGCCGTGCCAGACCGGGTTGCGAATCTCCTCCAGCCAAGGGCTCACCCGTTCGGGCCGATCGAGGCCACTGAACAACGGGGAGGCCGTTTGGCGCGAACGGATCAGGGGCGAGACGTGCACCTCGTCAAACCGCTCGTCCTTCAGGCGTTCGGCGGCACAGACCGCCTGGCGCTCCCCCCGCTCGGTCAGCGGTGGGTTGTCGATGCTCAACCCGGCGCGAACCCATTCGGGCTCACCGTGGCGGACGAGAACGATCCTCATGCGGGCACCGTGGTACCGATGTTGTTCCCGAACCCACAGGTGGACAGTAGATAGGCCGAAACCGCATCCCCCGACCGCTTCGTCGTGGTGTCGGCAACGAATATCAGGAACTCGGGGTCCTTGGGGTCGATCTTGGCGAACTCGTAGCCGTAACGCGCTGCAATGCCGAGCAGGGACTTCAGGGACTTCACGACGTTCTGCAGATCAGGCTTAATCGCCGGCGGGGCCACCTTGGTCAGTGACTTCAGTTCATCGAGGGATTCCTCCAGCGCCATTCTCAACTGGTCGGGGGTCGGCTTGGCCGGAAGGTTGTCCAGTGCCCCGCTAGCGCTGTTGTAACCGGTGGCCGCGAGGCAGAACCTCGAGCTGGACTCCGCGGTGGTGAGGCTCGAGCTGCTGCATCCCGAGAACAGTGTTGCGGCCGCGGCCAGCGAGCCGAACAGCACTAGCTTGTTGCCCACGAGCCCTCCCGAATACTTGCCGAACTGGCCTCACAAACCTATCGACGGGCGTTGTCGCTGCACCCCCATCCTCACGGGTTCAGGACTCCTCCACCCCGCCCGATGCAGACGGCGGCTCCACCTCGGGGACCGTGAAGGCGGGAACGGTCGTGACCATGGGTGTCGTCGGTCGGGGACCGACGAACGGGCGGGGCGGTGCCGACGTCGGCGAACCGGGATCGGCGATGTCGATCCGGCAGCCCGCAAACGCATCCGTGACCATTTCCGGATCGAGGAACTCCGAGGTGGGGTCGAAGTCGAGCGGGAATCGTGGTTCGAGACAGTCGACCTTGCGGTCGTCAAGATCGGGGAAGAGGTCGAGCAATACCCTGCGGATGCGCTCCTGCGGGGTCTCGTCCGGCGAGCCTCCCGTCGGCTCCTCCGGCTCGACGAGATTGATCCCGCACTGCTCGAGTGCATCGCGCCGGAGGTCTCCGAGGGCGGTGGCTACCTCGTCCGCGTCGACTCCCCCGCCGGCCGATGCCCTGATCTCGGTGACGTCCCACTCGGTCTCGAGCGCAGAGCGAACCACGTCATCCAGAGTCCTCCGCAGGAGTTCCGACTGCGCCCGCAGGGACTCGGGGGCGACCTGCGCAATTGCATCGAACGATCGGAGTGCACCGACGTAGGCGTTCCGGGTGCTCGACGGATCACCGAAATCGGACCCGGGGTCAGCCCACACACGGACGTCCGGGGCAACCTCCGCGATGACCTCGCAGTACGACAGCCCGATCACGTCGAGAAACCCGACGTCGAGCATCGTGGTCGGCACCTCAGTATCGACGATCGCAATGGTGTCTGCGGCTGGGTCACCGACGTCCACACACGCAACCGTCGCGATCGGGAGGAGGAGCAGCAGCACTGCCCGGGTGGGACGACGGATACGCATCGGGGACGATGGTACGGGGCCTCAGCCTGCGGACCCGGTCGCGTCCAACCAGTGGGCATACAACCCGGCATAGACGCCGCCCCGGGCAAGCAGTTCCTCGTGGGATCCGTCCTCCACGAGGTACCCGTGATCCATCACCAGCACACGATCCGCCCGTGCCGCCGTCGACAGCCGGTGCGCAATGGCAATGGTGGTTCGACCCGCCGAGAGCTTCTCGAGCGCCCGACCGATACGGACCTCGGTGAGCGGATCAACGGCGGAGGTCGCCTCGTCGAGCAGCAGGAGGTCTGGCGACGCCAAATATGCGCGCACGAGGGCAATCAGCTGCCGCTCGCCAGCGGAGAGTCGCTCGCCGCGCTCGCCCACTTCGGTGTCGAGTCCGGCCTGAAGCGCGAACAACCAGTCGTCGAGCTGGAGACGGACGAAGGCATTGGAGATCTCGCGCCGGGAGAGCCCGGGCCGGGCAAACGCCAGGTTCGTCTCGATCGTGCCGTCGAACAGGAAGGGTTCCTGCGGAACGAGCATGGCTCTGCCGCGCAGGTCGGCATTCGCGACATTGCGAAGGTCGATCCCACCGACGCGCACTGCCCCCGCCGTGGGGTCGACGAGGCGTGACAACAACCTCGCCATCGTGCTCTTGCCCGAACCCGTTGCCCCCACCACGGCAACGCGTTGGGCGGGCGGAATCGAGACACTGACGTCGATGAGCGCGGGAACGTCCTCCTCGTCGACTCCGGGACGGGCGCGGTAGACGAACGTCACCCGTTCGATGTCCACCCCGAGCGCCCCCGGCGGGAGGAGCTGAGGTGTGGACGCCTCCGAT
>CAMDBM010000066.1:0-8682 GCA_945889085.1 Ferrithrix thermotolerans DSM 19514 | reverse complement strand
TTCCATGCCCCCGACAACGTGATCCGCGAGTTCCCACAGTTCACGGCGCTCGACACGTACGAGGAACTCTCGGCGCACCTGCTCGCCGCCATCGCCTAGCCCCGCCGGCGTGCGACCCCCCGGCGAAGCCAACTCCCGCTCCCTCACCTCCGCGCGTGGGGTGCAAGAATTGGCAGATGATCAACGCTGAGTCCGTGCGGTCCGAGGTGCGGGCCTGGTTGGGGGCCAACTGGGACGAGAACCGCCCCTTGCGCGAATGGCGCGACCTCCTCGCCGACTCCGGTTGGGGATGCCCGGCATGGCCCACCGAGTGGTTCGGGCGGGGGCTCAGCCCGTCGCTCGCCGCGGTGGTGGACTCCGAGTTCGATCGCATCGAGGCGGTCGGCGTGGCCGGTGGCGGCGCGATGTCCCTCGCCGCCCCCACGATCCTCGAGCACGGATCCGACGATGTGAAGTCGCGGCTACTGCGTCCCGCTCTCACCGGTCAGCACCGCTGGTGCCAGTTGTTCAGCGAGCCAGGCAACGGCTCAGACCTCGCGGGCCTCACCACGCGGGCGGAACTCGACGGCGACGAGTGGGTGATTACGGGGCAGAAGCTGTGGACCACCGGTGCCATGAAGGCCGACTGGGCAATCCTCGTGGCCCGCACCAACTTCGACGTGCCCAAACACAAGGGCATCACCTACTTCGTCATCGATATGCACCAGCCCGGTATCGAGGTGCGGCCCCTCATGCAGATGAACCGGTATGCGTCGTTCAACGAGGTGTTCCTCACCGAGGCGCGTGTGCCGGTCCGCGATGTCGTCGGCGCGGTGGGCGAGGGCTGGCGCGTCGCATTGGCAACGCTTGCCCACGAGCGGAGCCTGCCGAGCACCCGAGCGTTCCAGGCGGGAACGAACCGCACGGGTCGGTGCCGGGACGAAGCCGTTGCCGAGGCGACCGACTACTTCAAG
This sequence comes from Ferrithrix thermotolerans DSM 19514, assembly GCA_945889085.1. GTDB lineage: Bacteria > Actinomycetota > Acidimicrobiia > Acidimicrobiales > Ilumatobacteraceae > WLJO01. The sequence continues at coordinate 7,729 of CAMDBM010000066.1, read as the reverse complement.
ACCTACGTCTGGTACCCACAGCGCGCCGGGCGGGCGGACCTGACAATCCCCCGGGCACAAGCGGCGGGTGTGATCGACGACCCCGTGATCCGCGATGCACTCATGCGCCTGCGCTGCCTCGACCAGACGGCGAAGTGGACTGCCCAGCGCGCGCGAGCGGCACGCCTCGCCGGCAAGCCGCCGGGACCCGAGGGTTCGATCGGCAAGTTGGTCGGCAGTCACATTGCCCGGATGTCGGCTGACATCCACGCCCGGATCGCCGGTGCAGGCGGCATGCTCAGCGGGGCGGACGCACCGCTCGACGGCCTGATCCACGAGATCATCATCTCGGTACCCGGCCAGTCCATCGCCGGCGGTACCGACGAGATCCAACGCAACATCCTCGGTGAACGCTCCCTCGGGCTGCCCAAGGAACCTTCGGTGGATGCAGACATCGCGTTCCGGCAGGTGCGGACCAACCCAGACCGCCACTGACCTGCCCTGATCCCCCGCTGGAGTACCTCCTCGTCGGGGCAACCGGCACGGAGGAACTACGGTTTGCGCCATGGGAAACCGGAGGTGGGGCCACTGGCGCTGACCGCACCGCGCGGGCGGGCACTCGGTCTGCTTGTTGTGGTGACCGTGTGCTCGGCCTACGGCGCCGCCGGTGCGGTGTACGGGGTGGAGCACCTCCTCGACGCCATCGCGCGGGGCCCGGCAGCGCTCACCGTCGCGCTCCCTGCCGCGGGCCTGCTCGTGAGCACGGTCGTGCGTTCACTCGGGCCTACCCGCTCCGGCCCGTCGAGCATCGACGCCTACATGGACGCCTACCACGGACGCCACTACGAGGACCGGCAGTACGCAGCAAGGACGGTCGGGGCGGGGGCCACCGTCGGCCTTGGCGGCGCGCTCGACCCGGTCGGACTCGCTGTCTTGCTCGGTACGTGGTTCGGCTCGATCGGGCGCCGACGCCTCGACAGCACCGGCCCGAGCCTCCTCGTTGTCGGCGCTGCTGCCGGGTTCGGTGCGGCACTGCACAGCCCGATCGCCGGCGGCCTGCTCGCCGTCGAGATCCCGTTCCGCGAAGGCATGTCGTGGCGACGACTGCCGGTCGCGCTGCTCGGCTCGACCGCCGGGTACCTCGCCCGCAGCAGTATCGACGGCTTCCGCCTGCCGTGGTGGACGTCTGTCGGTGTCGTCGGGCTACGCGACGTACTGCTCGCACTCGGCCTCGCCGTCGGTGCCGGCATCGCCAGTCGCGCCGTGTCTCTGCTCACCCGCAGCGCCGAGACCGGCCTCGGACCGGTCTTTTCCCGGGAGCGCCACCATGTTGTCACCGCTGCCGCGCTGCTCGTGCTCCTTGGTGTCCTCGCACGCATCGGGTTCAGCGGCATACCGGTGCACCTCGGGCCCGGAACCATCTCGCTCACGTGGGCCGCTACAGCGTCCAGTGCGGGCCTCTGCGCCCTGCTCGCCCTACGAGCCGCCGCCTCCGGGGTCACCATGCTCGGGCGCGGTGTGGGTGGGCTGATCATCCCCCTCCTCGTGCTCGGCTCGATCGCTGGTCAGATGCTCGGGCGGATCTTCGACGGCAACCTCGCTCTGCTGTCCGTCATCGGGGCAACCACGCTGCTCGGTGCCGGCTATCGGGTTCCGCTCGCCGCCCTCGTATGGCTCGCCGAGTCCACGCACAGCATCCCGGCCGTCGCGCTCGGCTGCGTCGTCGTGCTCATCACACAGGCAGTCGGCGGCGGGCGCTCGGTCTCGACCGCCCAACGAATCCATCCCGTGCCACCGGGGCGGCCGAGCACACCCTCCTGAGGCAGGCGTAACGTACGGTCATGCCCGGACCCTTCCTGCACCCGTTCGCCAAGCCAACGCGCGAATCCTTCATCCCAATCGTCCGCGGCGAGGGCGCGCTCGTGTGGGACTCAAGCGGGAACGAGTACGTCGACGGCATGGCGAGCCTCTGGTACTGCGCGATCGGTCACGGTCGCAGGGAGATGGCTGATGCCGTTGCAGCGCAGATGATGACGCTCGAGGCGTACTCCACGTTCGACCCGTTCACCAACGAGCCCGCCGAACAACTTGCCGCCGAACTCGTCCGCAACGCACCAATGCCCGACTCACGAGTCTTCTTCTGCTGCTCGGGCTCCGAGGCGATCGACACGGCGATGAAGCTCGCGAGGCTCAGCCACGCGATGCGCGGCGAGCCGCAACGTCAGCTGATCATCTCGCGGGCGAGGGGCTATCACGGCACGAACTACGGCGGCACGAGCGCCCAGGGCATCGGCCTGAACAAGGAGGGGTGGGGAGCGCTGCTGCCCGAGGTGGTGCAGGTACCGAGCGACGACCTCGAGGCCATCGCCTCGCTGATGGCCCAGCGCGGTAACGAGGTCGCTGCCATCATCTCTGAACCCGTTCAGGGCGCAGGCGGCGTGTTCCCCCCGGAGGAGGGCTACCTCGAGGGGCTCCGCCGTCTCTGTGACCAGCACGGCGCCCTCCTCATCTTCGACGAGGTCATCTGCGGCTTCGGCCGCCTCGGTCGGTGGTTCGGGTCCGATCACTACGGCGTCACGCCGGACCTCACCACGTTCGCCAAGGCGGTGACCTCGGGTTACCAGACACTCGGCGGCGTGTTCGTCGGCAGGAAGGTCCGCGACGGCATCGAGTCGGATCCGAACTACCTGATGCGCACCGGGTTCACCTACTCCGGTCACCCGACCGCGTGTGCCGCCGGCCTGAAGAACCTCGAGATCCTGCAGCGCGAGCAGTTGTTCGAGCGCTCCCTCGTGATCGGCAAGCGCCTCGAGAGCGGGTTGCGGTCGATCGCCGCAGATGGTCTCGTGGCGTCGGTCCGTGGAGCAGGCGCGGTGTGGGCCGTCGGCCACCACCCCGACCGCGATGCCTTTGCCGTGCGCGACCGCATGCTCGGGCTCGGTGTGATCACGCGGGCCGTGGGCACGGACACCAACACGTTCTGCCCGCCCTTCGTCACCACCGATGCTCAGGTGGACCGCATCGTCGACGCGCTGGCCACGGCGCTGCGCTAGCACCCGCGAGCGGGTTGCTCAGGGCTGTAGTTCGCTGCGGCCGAAGACCGCCACGAAGTCACGCGTGTCAAGGGCAAGCCACCGGTTGTCCGGACCGCGCATACCGGTCAGCAAGCGCTTCCCGAAGATCTTTCCCTCGGGTGTCACGATGTAGGTGTTGAGCTGGACCCATTCGCGGTTGATCTCCAACTGCATCGCGCGCACCGCGCCGATACGGACGAAGACCTTGGCAAGGCTCACGACGCTCAGGCCGTTCCCGCCCACCCACACGATCGCGCCGTCGGCGAGGATCCCGACACCCGAGCGCCACACGAACGAGTTGTTGTTCGGGCCGGTGAAGCCCCACTGATTGTTCGGGTCGGTCTCGAGCAACGGGTTCATCACACCGTCGTCCACGATGAGGTCAAGGTTCTGGCGGACCGAGTCGTACGTGCCGTTGATGGGCACCTCGACCCCCCAGTTGCCGAGCAACGGCTTGCCGTCGAGGCCGAAGGCGAACGTTGCCGCCCCCACCCGCATCGGCCGGATCTCTTTCCCGCCAAGCAACATGCCGCCGTTGGACTCGTTGAGCCGGAACCCGCCGGCGAACGCTGCGAGCAGGCTCTTGCGGTCCGGGACCGGTACGTACGGGCGGCGGTCCCACGGGCGGTTGGGGCTGTTGTCCCCCGGGAACAGGCGGAAGCGAACCGCTGCCGGGTCGAACCACACGACACCGATTGAGATCGAGCTGTGCTCGACATCGGGTCGTACGGTGGTGGCATACGCACCCGGCTCGCCCTCGATCAACGGGCCGAACCCGGTCCAGCGCCCCTCGCCCCTGAACGGGGTCGGGAGCGGACTCTGCAGCGACACCGGAGGCGGCAGCCGTCGGGCCACGGCGACGGTGGTGCTCGTTGTGGGAACCGCAGGAGACAGGCCTGTTGCGGCACCCGTGTCGGTCGGTGCCGTCGTCGTGACGGCTGTTGTCGACGCCTCGGTGGTGGGCGCAGCGACAGCGCCCGCGATATTGGGGCCGACGGCGTTCGGATCGGGTTCGCCACCGACCTTGGCCTGGTTCTTGTCGAACCAGTGCCGCTCGGCCCAGTCCACGAATGACCCCATGTGGTGGTCCCGCGCCCATTGGACGGTGCGCGCTGTGGCGCTGTCGTAACCCGGCCCCGTCAACGCTCGAATGTACGAGATCGAGACAGGGATGAGCAGCACGGCGACGACGATCGCCGTGTACCGCAGTACCCGACGGCGTAATGATCGCTGCTTCCGGGGAGTCGCGTCGGGGGTCGTTTCCCCGGGGTCGCCGGCCTCGGTTCCGGGCAGCAAGTCCTCGCTGAGTTGATCGTCCGTTATTCCGCTCACGACAGTTTCGGACGTTATCGCTCAGCGGCGGGGGGCGAGGGCGCGGAACGTGAGCAACTGCTGGGGCTCACCGTTCACGCTCACGTGAATGTCGTAGGGCCCGTACATGGGCAGGTTGATGCCCTTCAACGGGACGACGAGCGGGAGCAACATCGGCTCTCCGGGCCCGAGTTTGGACGTATCACCGGAGTGGAACTGGCCCGACGCCTCACCCACCCGGGTTGCCGAGTCGGCATGAACGATCTTCACCGTGATCTGGTGGGTCTGGCCGAACTCGATTGCCTCCAGCTCCACCATCACCGTCAGCGCAACGTTGAGCGTGCCGGGGAGCTCGGTGGTGACACGGTTGATACCACCGGCGAGCAGGTACACCAAGCCATCCCGGATGTACGCCACGTCGGAGAGAATTGCTGCTTGGACCTTCGCCACGGGGAGAGTCTCTCAGGCAGGGCTCCCCCACCGATGGCATGTCGCTCGATGGCGCCGCCGCCGGCACTGCACGTCAGCGTTCCTCGACCACCGTGCGGTCCGCCGGGAGCGAAAAGCCGACGATCGCCCCGCCCCCGGGATGGTTCTCGGCGAACGCCGTGCCACCGTGCGAGCGGACCACCTGGTCCACGATCGCCAGACCGAGACCGGAACCGGGTTGTGTCCGTGCCGCCGTCGCACGGTAGAAGCGCTGGAAGACGTGGGGCAGGTCCCCAACATCTATCCCGGGCCCGTGATCGCGCACGGTCACCCGGCCGTCCTTCAACGCCACCTCAATCGGGCTGCCGGATGGGCTGAACTTGCAGGCATTGTTGAGCAGGTTGCTGATCGCACGGTCGAGTCCGCGCGCCGAGCCGTTGATGCTCGTCGGCTCGATGTCCACCGAGACCTTGCAGGCGAAGCGCCGACTCGTCCGGTCCGCAGCCACCTTGATCAGGTCGTCGAGCCGAACCACGCCGGGCGAGTCGTCCTCCTCCAGGTCTCCGCTGGCGAGCAGCACCAGTTCCTCGACCATCGTGCTCACCTGTGTCACCTCGCTGTGCAGGTCGTCGAGCACTTTCGAGCGGTCCTCCCCGTCGAGATTGGGGTGACGGCGGAGCACGTCCACGTTGGTGCGGATGGAGGTGACGGGTGTGCGGAGTTCGTGGCCGGCGTCCTGAACGAGCATCCGCTGACGCATCCTCGACTCGTGCAGCGCCCCAAGCATCGACGAGAACGCCTGGGCGAGCCGGGAGGTCTCGTCGCTGCCGCGGGTCTCGACCGACATGTCCAGTTCACCGGTGGACGCAACGTGCTCGGCGGCCTGCGTCAGTCGAACGACGGGCCGCGTCAACCAACCGGCGAGCAGCCAACCGAGGATCGCGCCGAGCAGCGCAACCAGGCCGGAGATCGCTGCGTACCGGCGCCGGAGGGATGCGAGCGTGGTCTCTGTCGGCTGCAGTTCCCGACCCACCTGCACCACGCCACCGGCCTGCAGAGCCGCTGTCTCCACCCGGTAGCGGACCCCGTCCACCTCCACCGTGTGCGTATAGAGGCGACCGCCCTCCTTCGCGAGGTAGCGCTCCCGCCGATTGACCGGGAACCGGACGTCGCCGACCGACTGGACGATCACACCGCTGGCGTCCAGCACCTGCGCTGGCCCGGCAGCCTGCGGGAGCGACCCGTCTCCGCGGTTCAGGATGATCCTCAACGAGTTCGCACGTTCGTCGAGGGAACTGTCGACCTCCTGCCTGATCCGGCTGTCGGTCGTGAGATAGGCGCTGACCGACACGAGCGCGACCATCGTGAGGAGCAGGAAGCCCATAGACAGCGCGAGTTTCCAGCGCAGGCTCATGCGGGCCTCACGGTGTACCCGACGCCACGGACCGTGTGGACAACGCGGGTCTCGCCGCTCTCCTCGGTCTTGCGCCGCAGATAGCCGATGTACACCTGAAGTGCCTTGGACTCCGGGCCGAAGTCGTAGCCCCAGATCCGGTCGTAGATCGTGGCGTGGTCCAGCACCACCCCCACGTTCCTCGCGAGCAGTGCCAACAGCTCGAACTCGGTCTTGGTGAGGTCCACCTCCCGTGCGCCGCGCCAGACCCTTCGGGCCCCCTCGTCGATGCGGAGGTCCCCAACCGTCAACCCTCCCGGCGCGTGATCGGGCGACGATCTCCGGATCAGGGCGCGCAGCCGGGCCAGCAGTTCGTCGAGCGCGAACGGCTTGGGGAGGTAATCGTCGGCGCCGGCATCGAGACCAGCAACCCGGTCCCCCACGTCTGCTCGCGCCGTCAGCATGAGGATCGGCGTGCGGTCGCCTTTCTGGCGCAGCTGTCGGCACACGGAGAGGCCGTCCAGGAACGGCAGCATCACGTCGAGCACCACCGCGTCAGGCTGGTCGCGGCCGACTGCCTCGAGGCCAGACATCCCATCGGCAACGGTCTGCACCTGATAGCCCTCGAGCCGGAGCGCCCGCTCGAGCGATTCCCGAACCGACCTGTCGTCCTCGACGACCAGCACCTTGGGAACACTCATGCCTATCGTTCTAGCCCGCCCACAGGCCGCCTTCCGGTAATCACACCGATTCCCTACCCGGTTCTTGTCCCCCTCTTACCTTCATCGGGTTTGCTGCTCTCAGGACAAGTTCCCCAAGCGCTCCAGGACTGACGGCCTGTGCGGCGAAGTTGGGTGCCTCGCTGGTCCTGACGGGCCCTCCCCCGTCGGGACCGGCCAAGGGCTCTCGCAGCGTGCTTAGGCGAGAGCGGTCTGGAGGTCCAGCACGAGGTCGTCGAGATGCTCGAGGCCGACCGATACGCGCAGCAGCCCGGCAGTTACCCCGATCGATTGCTGCAGGTCTGCGGCGAGTCCGGCATGGGTGGTGGAGGCCGGATGACACATCAGCGTGTCTGGCCCACCGAGCGAGGTTGCGACGCGGACGAGTTGGAGCGCTTCGAGCACCCCGTGCGCCCGATCGGCATCACGTAGCTCGAACGACAGCATCCCGCCGCCTGCGGACATCTGCCGGGCCGCTAGCCCCCGTTGTGGGTGGGAGTCCAGGCCCGGGTACGACACCGAGGCGACCGCCGGATGCGCCTCGAGGAACCGCGCGAGCGCCAGCGCCGTCCGCGAGCTCCGCTCGACACGGACGCCGAGCGTGCGGATGCCGCGCAGCGCGTTCCACGAGTCGAACGGTGACGCAACGGAGCCGTGGAGCGTGGAGTATGCCCAGACTGCATCGATCAGATCTGACTCACCGGCGATCACGCCCAGTGTTGCATCGTTGTGCCCCGCGATCGCCTTGGTGGCGGAGTGCAGCACGAGCGAGACGCCGAACTCGAGGGGACGCTGGATCATCGGGGTGGCAAAGGTGGAATCCA
>CAMDBM010000065.1:0-8979 GCA_945889085.1 Ferrithrix thermotolerans DSM 19514 | reverse complement strand
CGGCACGTGGCCGAGATCCGCGAGGCGATGTCCGGCGGTCTCGAGGCCGCCGCCCACCTGATCCCGGACCGCTGGATCGAGCCCTTCGTGATCCTGGGAACGCCCGACGAGTGTGCGGACCGTATTACGGCGCTCACCGAAGCGCACGGCTTCGAGGGGTTCGTGCTGCTCCTCGCGGATCACGAGCGTGCCACCGAGGAGATCGAGACCGGGGCGGATGTCCTCGACCGGGTCCGCCGGGCCCGGTAGGGAGACTGCCTGCCCGGTGGGTACGAAGACGGTCTCCGTCAACGTCGACGTGGTGTTCGAACTCGACTGACCGGATCAGCGCCGGAAGCGTCGGACCGCCATCCGCTCGAGCGCCCGCAACTCGGGCGAGCCCATGAGCCACATGAGCCCCGCATAGACCGGCACACCCACCGTGATGCCCAGGGCCACCCGCGCAAGGGCACCTGCGCCGGCGTTCGAGCCGACGGAACGATTGAAGAGCCAGATTGCCTCTGCCATCACGAGTCCGGCGAGCACGGTCTTGCCGAACGACGCGAACATCGGTCGCAGTTCGAAGCCGCTCACCTTGTACTGGAGGACCTGGATCGCGAGGAGCGCAGTGAGGACGTACGCGAGGGCGAACGCGAGCCCGAGGCCGAGCACCCCGAACGGTCCGACGAAGATGACGGCAAAGATGATGTTGAGCAGGTTCTCCACGAGGTTCAGCTTGAAGGGCGTCTTGGTGTCTCGGTGGCTGTAGAAGCCGCGCAGCACGAACATGTAGATGGAGAACCCGCCGAGCCCGAGCGCGAACCCGGCGAGTGCCCGGCTGGTCACCAGCGCATCAAGGGACGTGAACTGACCGTGCTGCAGGAGGGCACCGACGATCGGTCGGCGGAGCGCGAACAGGCCGAACCCGGCGGGAACGGTAATGAGCGCGATGGTGCGGATACCGAACGACATCCGGTCCACGAACGCGAACCGGTCACCCCGTCGCACGGATCCGGCGAGGTCCGGGATGAACGTGGTGAGGATCGACATCGCCAGCAACGCGTGCGGCAACTGGAAGAACGTGTAGGCGAGGGTGTAGGCGCTCGCGTTGCCGCTGCCCGGCTGGGCGAGGTTCTGCACGATCTGGGACGACACGATGTTCGCGGCGGCAAAGCCGAGGGTCCACGTGGAGAGGCGGAACACCTGCCTCACCGCGGGATGCCGGAAGTCCGCCCTGAAACGGAGGCGGATACCCGCCGAGCGCATGGCGGGTATCAGCACGAGTGCCTGGAGTGCGATGCCGGTGGTGGCGCCAATCGCGAGCGTGTAGCGGAACCCGGTGTTGTTCAACGCCTCGATGAAGCCGTCCTCGCCGGGCTTCAACTGCATCTTCGCGAGGATGAGAGAGACGATGATGGCGACGTTTGACAGGATCGGGGCCCAGGCCGGGGCGAAGAAGCGCTTGCGGGTGTTCAGCAGGGCCCCCCAGAGGGCCGATGCCCCGTAGAAGAGGATCTGGATGAGGAAGACCCTCGCCAGCGATGCGCCGAGGGAGCGGTAGTCGTCGGCATCCACCGCACCGCTCACCCTGAACGACGAGAGGCGGAAGATCCATGGGGCTGCCGCGACGCCGAGCACCGTCAGACCGGCAACGGCAACGAGCGACGTTCCCACGACGGCCCCGATCGACTCGTCGTCCTCGTCGTGGAACAGCCGGGTGAAGACCGGGACAAGCGTTGCCGAGAGCACACCCCCGAGCAGGAGTTCGTACACCATGTTCGGTGAGTTGTTGGCTGCGTTGTACGCGTCCCAGAGGGCTGCCCGCCCGAAGATGACCCCGAACAGGGCGAACCGGGCGAAGCCGGTGAGCCGGGACAGGGCGGTCCCGGCAGCGACAACCACGTTGGCCTGCAGCACCGAGGCGCCGGGACGGCGCTGGGGCCCCGAGGGTGTCGCGGTGGCGCCAGACTGATCAGGATCCGGGCCGCTCACGGTTTCACAGGGTAGAACGCCTGCAGTCCCCATCGGTGCCGTATGAGCAGGCGATTTGCCCACATGCAGGATTGAGTCGCTGTGAAGGGCGCCCGTTACGCTCGAGGAATGGCTCGTTTTGAAAGCGTCACCCAGGTCCGCGAAGGTCTTCGCGACCTCAACTATCTGGCCGATGAGGGTATCGCCAGCGTGGTCTTCCTCGCCGATCGCCTGCAGAAGCCGATCCTCGTTGAGGGTCCTGCAGGTACCGGTAAGACCCAGCTCGCAAAGAGTGTCGCCGAACTCACGGGTGCACGTCTCATCCGTCTCCAGTGCTACGAGGGGCTCGACGAGTCCAAGGCGCTCTACGAGTGGAACTACAAGAAGCAGTTGCTCCGCATCCAGGCTGAGCGCAAGAGCGACTCCTGGAAGGACATCGAGGACGACATCTTCTCCGAGGAGTTCCTGCTCACCCGCCCGCTCCTCGAGGCCATCCGCGCCGAGGACCCGGTGGTACTGCTGATCGACGAGGTAGACCGTGTGGAGCTTGAGACCGAGGCGCTCCTCCTCGAGATCCTCTCCGAATACCAGGTGTCGATTCCCGAGCTGGGCACCATCACGGCCCGCCAGATCCCGCTGGTGTTCCTCACCTCCAACAACACGCGTGAGCTGTCCGAGGCCCTCAAGCGCCGCTGCCTGTTCCTGCACATCGACTACCCGGACCTGGAACGCGAGAAAGAAATCGTGCTCACGAGGATCCCCGGCATCACCGAGAATCTGGCCGATCAGGTCGCGCGGATCGTTCGTTCAATCCGCCAGCTTGAGCTGAAGAAGGCACCCAGTGTGTCGGAAACCCTCGACTGGGCGCGGACGCTGGTGCTGCTCAACATCGAGTCCATCGACGCCCAGACCGCCAAGGAAACGCTCCACATCCTGCTGAAGTACCAGAGCGACATCGCCAAGGCCGCCAAAGAACTGTCCTCGAGCAAGTAAGCCCGGACAGGTAGGCAACCCCCGTGCTCGAACTCATCAACGGCTTCGTCGGCGAACTCCGCAACGCCGGGATCCCGGTGTCGCTCACCGAGAACCTCGACGCGTTCGAAGCAATCAAGTTCATCCCGATCGAGGACCGTGAGGCGTTCAAGTTCGCCCTCGCCGCCACGATGGTCAAGAACGCCTCCCACTGGCGTGCGTTCGAGACGGTGTTCGAGGTCTACTTCTCGCTGCGCGGACCGCAGTATCAGCTCAAGGACGGCGACCAGGTCGACGAGCTGTTGAAGGAGATGCAGGACCAGATGCGTCAGGGCGACGGCAAGGGTCAGGCCGGTGGCGCCATGGACTCGCTGACGCCGGAGGAGATGATGCAACTCCTCTACAACGCACTCATGCAGGGTGACGATGCGTTGATGAAGGCGCTCGCGAAGCAGGCCGTCCAGCGTTTCGCAGGCATGGAGCCCGGCCGCCCCGTTGGAGGTACGTACTACCTCTACCGCACGCTGCGGAACCTCGACCTCGACAGCGTGCTCGAGAAGCTGATGGAGGCCCAGAAGCAGGGCGCCGAGGCTCATAATGCGGAGTTCACGGACCTCGAGGAGCGCCTCGAGCGGGACGAGTTCAACAGCCGGATCGACTCGTTCAAGAAAGAGATCGAGGCGGAGATCCGCCGTCGGCTCGTGGCCGACCGCGGCGTGGAGGCCATGGCCAAGACACTTCGCAAACCCCTTCCCGAGGACGTGGAGTTCATGCACGCCTCGCGTGAGGAGATGGCACTGCTCCGCAAGGCGCTCCAGCCGCTCACGCGCAAGCTTGCGGCCCGTCTGGCCCGCAAGCGCAAGCACGGCCGCAAGGGCCCGCTGGACTTCCGCAACACGATGCGCCACTCGCTCTCGTACGGCGGTGTGCCGGCCGAGCCGAAGTTCAAGTACCCGCGCCCCTCGAAGCCGGAACTCGTCGTGATCGCGGATATCTCCGGATCCGTTGCTGCATTCGCCCGGTTCACGCTGATGCTCGTGTACGCGATCCAGGGTCAGTTCTCGAAGGTTCGTTCGTTCGTCTTCATCGACGGCATCGACGAGGTGACGGACTTCTTCAAGGGCGTCGAGGACGTGCAGGAGGCCGTGCACCGGGTGAACACCGAGGCCGATGTGGTGTGGGTGGACGGCCACTCGGACTACGGCCATGCCTTCGAGGTGTTCTGGGAGAAGTACGGCAAGGACATCAGCTCGAAGAGCACGGTGGTGTTCCTTGGCGACGCCCGGAACAACTACCACGCGTCACAGGCCTGGGTGGTCAAGTCGATTCGTCAGAAGGCCCGTCAGGTCTACTGGCTGAATCCGGAGCCGAAGTCCTACTGGAATACCGGCGACTCGATCGTCGGTGAGTACGGTGCGCACACCGACGGGGTATTCGAGTGCCGCAACCTGCGCCAACTCGAGGGCTTCGTCGACAAGCTCGCCTGACCCGGACCGGCCCGCTGGGTCAGCCCTCCCGGCGCACCTGCCGGGTCCGCGGGTTCCCGTCGGGCGATAGCGTCAGGTCCCGTGCGTATCGTCGAAGCGTCCGAGATGGCGTTGGTCGCCGAGGGGGAGATCCCCCGGCACGTCGCCTGCATCATGGACGGCAACGGGCGCTGGGCCCAGATGCGCAACCTCACCCGCAGCGTCGGGCACGAGGCTGCCGAGGAATCGGTGGATGCCGTGGTGGACGGTTGCCTCGCACTCGGCGTGAAGTGGCTCACGGTGTACGCCTTCTCCACCGAGAACTGGAAGCGCGAGCCTGCCGAGGTTGCGTTCCTCATGAGCCTGCAGGAGTGGTTGCTCCGGGAGGAGAAGCGTCAGCGCTTCAAGCGGATCGGTGTCCGCTTGCGCTTCCTGGGCGACCTCGATGATCCCCGCGTACCCGACGCCTGCCGCAACTGGCTGCGTGAGTGCGAGGAGATGACCGCCCACAACGACGGTCTCGAGTTCTGCATTGCGTTCAACTACGGCGGCCGTGCAGAGATCGTCGACGCCGTGAAGAGCCTCGTGGCGGCCGGTACTCCCGCGGACCAGATCGACGAAGCCGCAGTACACGCAGCGATGTACGAGCCGTCGATGCCCGATATCGACCTGCTCATCCGCACCTCGTCGGAATACCGCCTGTCGAACTTCTTCCCCTGGCACTCCACCTACGCCGAGTTCGTGTTCATGGACACGCTCTGGCCGGACTTCCGCGAGGGTCACCTGTACTCCGCCGTTGCGGAGTTCCAGCAACGCCGACGCCGCAAGGGTTCGTCGGGTACCGGCAGCGAGGAACTGGAGGACCGCTCGTGAAGGCTGCAGATTTCTCCGAACTGCTCGGCATCGAACACCTCGACCACTCGCTCGACGAGGTAGCGGGCGCCCTCGACGCGTCGCTGTCGGGAACCATCGAACTCGTCGAGCCCGCGCGCCGCATGCTGCAGGCCGGAGGCAAGCGTCTCCGCCCGCTTCTCACTATTGCCGCCGCCGTTGCGAGCGTGCCCGATGTCGAGGTGAAGCCGCTCGATAGCCGGGTCCGCCGCGGTGCTGCCTCGGTGGAACTCGTGCACGTCGGCTCGCTCGTGCACGACGACATCATGGACGAGGCGCTCTACCGCCGCGGGGTTCCCACGGTGAACTCCGTCGAGGGCTCGAACCAGGCGCTGCTCGTCGGCGACTTCCTGCTCGCCCGTGCGGGCGTCGAGGCCGCCTTCGTGTCGGCCGACGTGGCGCTGAGCCTCGCCGTCACCATCTCGGACCTCTGCGATGGCCAGAGCCTTGAGGGGCTTCACCAGGGGCGTACGGATCGCAGTGTGGATGACGCAATCGAGTCCATCAAGGGCAAGACCGGCGCACTCATGCGTGCTGCATGCGACATCGGCGCACTGTGCGTCGGGCGCCTGGACCTTGCCGAGGCGTTCGGCTCGTTCGGCATGAACTTCGGCATCTCGTTCCAGCTTGTCGACGACCTGCTCGACCTGCTCTCCACCGAGGAACTGATGGGCAAGCCCGTGAACAACGACGTGCGCGCCGGCGTGTTTACCGTGCCGATGCTCCTCGCCGTTCAGGAAGCATCCGGATCCGACCGTGATCGCCTCACGGGCCTGATGCTCGACGCGTCGTCCAACGCCGGTGCGGCAGCAGAGTTCCGTGAGCACGTGCTCGCAGGCACAGCAGTGGCCGCCACACTGGAACTGATCGACCGGTACAACGAACTGGCACGTCGTGCGCTCGACGCTGTGAGCCCGAGCAGGACCCGAGACGGGCTCACAGAGATCCCACAGCGTTACCTCGACGGCATCCTCGTCGAGAAGGTCCCAGCGAACCTCCGCTAATCCCGGTCCCGGCGACGCCGGAAATTTCCCGCGGGAAATTCCCGCGGCCGAAGTAGGCAAACAGGAGCACCTCAGCCGAAGTGGTTCAGGCAGTCGGGCGCCTGCGTCTGCTGGCGCGTTGGGCGAACGCATCGAGCACGGCGAGCACTTCGGGAGCGCGCCAGAGCTGGTCCCGACGTTTGTTGCTGAACTCCACGATCACTTCGGCGCGCAGCAGCGGCTCGAAGAGTCGGTAGACGTTGTTCGGGGCGACGTTCAGCTCGTTGGCCGCGAAGCGAGCATTCACCACGGGTTGACGGAGGAGCAGGTCGGCGACCCGCCACGCGGCCGAGTCCCGTCTCGCCCGAATACGTGTTTCCCACGTGGAGCGGATCGTGCGGAGGTCGCCGACGAGCCGTCGTCCGTTCGCCGTGGCGAGGAACGCCGCCTCGCTGAAGCGTTGAACGATCGGCCCGGGATTGCCATTTCGGTAGTCGGTGAGTGCCTTGAAATAGGCTTCGACATTCGCCAGCAAGCCGGAGGACACCGGGACGGTGACATGACGGGTGAGGCGAGCGTTTCGCAGTTGCGCATGGACCAGTGCGCGCCCGGTGCGGCCGTTCCCGTCGGCAAAGGGATGGATGGTCTCGAACTGTGCGTGCGCAAGGGCCGCGTGGGTGAGCGTTGGGATGTCCGTACGGCTCACGAACGCCAGCAGATCGTCGATCGCTGCGCGGATGTGACGGTGATGCGGCGGGACGAAGAGGGCGCCGTGGGGGCTCACGGTCGTGCCCCCGATCCACACCTGTTCCTCGCGCCACTTGCCCGCGATGTCGGGCTGGGCCGAGGCGAGAAGTGCCTGGTGCATCTGGAGAATTGCACCGCTGTCGATCCGATTGGCGAGTGCAACAGCCGCGGTCATCGCTTGCTGGTTCGCGACGATCATGTTCGCCTTGCGGCTGCCGAAGCCGAGTTCCGCCTCAGCGATCGCCCGGGCAGAAGCGGTGAGGTTCTCGATCCTTGAGGACGCGGCGGACTCGGAGCGCAGCAGGACGGCTGCGAACGGCGAGATCTCTCCTCCTGCCTCAGCGTCGAATCGGGCGACTTCGGTCGCGGCGTCCTCCGCCTCGGCAAGTATCTCCGGGGGGAGTGAGACCGCGGTGGTAGCGATCGGCGGGACGACCGCCGCGAGGTACTCGCTCCGGGCGCGGCGCTGGGCCTGTCGGGACATGGGGACATCGCCCCGACTCGTCCAGGGGAGCTGCTCGTACGAGAGCGCGGGCCACGAGAAACGTTCCGAGACCATAGTGAGTCCTTAGTTCCACATAAGTGCTTAAGTGATACTAGCGGTTGGGTGACTTCTCGCTTCTTGCGGGAGTTCCGGGATGGGAACCCGATCCGGACCTTCGCGAGGACCGGACTCGGCCGCAAGAACGCGAAGCTTTCACTAGAGCGACGCGCTGAGGCGTTCGGACTCTCGCTGACGTAGGGCCACGTTCACGCGCTGGCGCTCCAGGATCTGGGCCAGTGTCTTGGCGCCTTGCGGGATGTCGTGCTCCGCGAAGAAGCCCTGCACGCTCGCCACGTGCTCGGGGAAGTCGAGCAGTTTCACCGGATCCACCATGCGCACAATCGTGTTGCCCGGGAAGCGGGTGTTGGCCTCCGTCCAGCGTTCGCGCAACAGGTCCCAGGCCACCGCTCCATTCACGCGGTTTGCAATTGCACGACCGATGAGGAACGGGGCGTTCTGGGTCTTTACCTCGTCGGAGAACGCAAACGTCACCGTGCGATGGATGAGCGCCTCGTCGTCGAAGTCGGCGAGGGCGTAGAGGAATCGGATCTGCTCCTGGGGGGTCGATGCGCTGCGGAACCGCTCGACAAACGTCTCGTAGAGGGTGGCGTCGCCGACGGATGCCATCACCGTGGTGGAGGCTGCGAGCAGTTCGGGGTCGGCCTCCAACGAATCCTCCAGTGCGGAGTCGAACAGCGAGCGACAACGGTCCACGGTTGCGGCATCCCGTCCGCGCAGTGCGAGCATCTGAACCAGCAGGCCTCGCAACTGTGAGGTGAGTTGATCCTCGTCAGCCGATCGCTCCCAACCCAGACGGGCGAGCGCCGGGCCGGCGAGTGCTGACACCATGGCAGCAAACGGCGGTCGGTTGTCGTCGCTGACAAGACGGTCGCAGGCGCGCAGGCCCGCGTCGATGGCCTGCCACACCGCGAGGTCCACTTCGTCCTCGAACTCGCGGACCAGTTCGAGGAACTCGGTCGATGTGAGTCGCGACGCGACGACCGCCGCCCATGCATCCGCTACGAGGTTGTATCGATCGATGGTCTCGAGCTGTGATAGCACGCTGCGCGTGAGTCGTGACCGAAGCTGTTGATCGTAGGCCACACGGAAGTAGCCGTGACCGCCGGCATTCACGAGCACGGCGGACGAGGCATCGGTGAGTTCGACGGTGGAGGTGCGATCCGTGAGGAGCACCGTGCGGCGTTGCTCACCCGCTGAGGTGAACTCGCGAATGTGGACCGGCACCAGCCAGACGGTGCGGTCACCGACTGCCTCGTTGCTGTAGCCGAAGCGCTCTTGCTGCAGCGTCAGGCGGGAGCCCTCCAGCGACGCTGACACGATGGGGAATCCTGGCTGCCAGATCCACGAGTCCATCAGTCGGCGCACGGGGTCGCCCGTTGCCTGCTCGATCGCGTCCCAGAGGTCG
>CAMDBM010000064.1:0-9319 GCA_945889085.1 Ferrithrix thermotolerans DSM 19514 | reverse complement strand
AGCACTTGTTCGTGCTGCTCAACCGTGGTGCTGACAGTGCAAGCCGCTTCTTCAACCTGCCTCCCGAGAAGGTCTTCGAGGTCGGTTCCAGGGTGGAGATCTGATGCGCCGTGTGAGGCTTGTCGGAGCGCTTGTGGCACTCGTGTGCGCCGTGGGCCTGTCCGGTTGCTCCTCGGACAAGCCGTCGGACGCCGTCCCGGTGGTCACGGACGTGAACGCCACCGGTCGGGAACTCGTCACCAAGTTCTTGACCATCCTGCAGGCCGGCGACAAGGCCGCACTCGATGGTTTCCTCGATGACTCGTTCCAGATCCAGCGCGCCGACGGCTCAGCCGCGAACAAGAGCAAGTACCTCGAGAACCCGTCGCAGGTGAAGTCGTTCGTGCTCGGCAAGGAGCTCACGGCATCGATGAACGGTGATGTGCTCATCGTTCGCTGGTCGCTCGTCGTCGACGAGACGATCAACGGCAAGGAGATCGCCAAGGGCGAGGCCCCGAGGCTGAGCAGCTTCCTGTGGCACGACGGTGCGTGGCGCCTCGCCTCCCACGCCAACTTTGCGCTCCCCGCGACGAACGAGCCGCCGGTCCTCGACGACGCCGCCGCGGTCGGCCGCGATCTCGCCCGGCAGTTCATCACGATCCTGAAGAACAAGGACGGGGCGGCCCTCGGGGAGTTCCTCGCCGCGGCCTTCCAAATCCAGCGTGCCGATGGTACGGGTGCGAACCGGCTCGAGTACCTCGCCGCGGATATCAGCATCTCGAGTTTCGAGTTGGGGCCCGACGTGACCGCCATCCAGGAGACGAACACCCTCACGGTGCGTTGGTCGCTACAGATCGACGAGACCGTCAACGGTGAGGTAACCGGAAAGAATCTGGCGCCGAGGCTGAGCACGTTTATCTGGGAGAACGGCGCCTGGCGGCTGCTGTCGCACGCAAACTTCAACCCCCCGGTGTCATCGTGAGGGTCGGGACGTTCCGCCCGTAGCGGGAACCACAGCAGTCGTGCACAATGCGGTACGCCAGTGGTGCCGAGGGGTGCCATGTCCAATCGTCGGGAGCTCGGAATGATTGACGGTCGTGTCGGTGCCATCCTCGAGAACGTCATTGCGCGCAATCCCGGTGAGGCGGAGTTCCATCAGGCTGTCACCGAGGTGGTCGGCACGCTCGAACCGCTGCTGGCCCGCCATCCGGAATACCTCGAACAGCGCATCATCGAACGGATCTGCGAGCCGGACCGTCAGGTGCTGTTCCGTGTCGCCTGGCAGGACGACAGCGGCCGGGTACAGGTCAATCGCGGCATGCGCGTGCAGTTCAACAGCGCGCTGGGCCCGTACAAGGGCGGGCTTCGGTTCCATCCATCGGTGAACCTCGGCATCATCAAGTTCCTCGGCTTCGAGCAGACCTTCAAGAACGCGCTCACCGGGCTCGGTCTCGGCGGCGGCAAGGGTGGTAGCGACTTCGACCCGAAGGGACGCTCCGACGCCGAGGTCATGCGCTTCTGCCAGGCGTTCATGACGGAACTGTTCCGCCATATCGGCCCGCACACCGACATTCCTGCGGGCGATATCGGTGTCGGCGGGCGGGAGGTTGGGTTCCTGTTCGGTCAGTACAAGCGGCTGGTGAACGCGTACGACGCCGGGGTGCTCACCGGCAAGGGTGTCGGCTGGGGCGGGGCACTGGGCCGCACCGAGGCAACGGGCTTCGGCGCCGTGTTCTTCCTGTCGCACCTGCTTGCATCACGCAAGCGGACCCTTGACGGGATCACCGCAACGGTTTCCGGATCGGGGAACGTGGCGACCTACGCCGTGGCCAAGCTTGAGGAACTCGGCGCACGCGTGGTCGCAGTGTCGGACTCGTCCGGGACCGTGCACGACCCGAAGGGCATCGACCTCGCGCTCCTGCGGCAGGTGAAGGAGGTGGAGCGCGCCCGCATCTCGGAGTACGCCGAACGGCGCACCGGCTCGACATTCCTGCGTGGGGCACGGCCGTGGTCGATCCCGTGTGACGTGGCGCTCCCTTGCGCCACCCAGAACGAGCTCGACGAGCAGGACGCGAAGACGCTGATTGCCAATGGGTGTCTTGCCGTGGTGGAGGGTGCCAACATGCCGTCCACCGCCGGGGCCATCACGTTGCTGCAGCAGGCCGGGGTTGCGTTCGGGCCGGCGAAGGCTGCCAACGCCGGCGGTGTGGCTACCTCCGGGCTCGAGATGCAACAGAACGCGTCACGCGAGCGATGGACTTTCGAGCACACGGTGGACCGACTGGCGGAGATCATGCGGAGCATTCACCAGACGTGCGAGGCGACTGCGGACGAGTACGGCGCTCCCGGTGACCTCCTGCTCGGGGCGAACGTTGCCGGGTTCAGGGCGGTTGCCGACGCGATGCTCGCGCACGGTGTCGTCTAGCGATCAGTCGTTGTCGTCATCCCCGCCACCCCGCCTGCTGGTGGTCGTGTGGTGAGGAAGCCTCAGAGTTCCCTCAGAGTTCGGGGCGCGGCCCGTAGCCTTTCCCCATGACCGCCGAGTCAGTTCCCACCGACCGTCTCACCATCCTCGGGCGCACCGTTCGCCACGCTGTGGAGCACGTGGAGTGCTTCCCTGCCCCTGCGCACGTCACCCTTGTGCGGTGCACGAACGATGAACTCAACTCGATGTGCCCTGTCACGCAGCAGCCCGACCTGTCGCACGTTGTGATCGAGTACGAACCCGACCAGTGGTGCGTCGAGTCGAAGTCGCTCAAGCTGTATCTCTGGGGCTTTCGTGACCGCGCCGTCTTCGCCGAGGCGATGGCTGCGGAGATCGCGGCCGAGTTCATGACGACTGCACAGCCCCGACGTGTCCGGGTCGTGCTCACCCAGCGCCCTCGAGGTGGCATCGAGGTCCAGGTGGTTGCCGAGCGCACACGCTGACCGGGCCCCGGCCGGGGTTCAGATCGGCGGCAGGGACAGCAGCAGCGCCTGGAGCAGCAGCGTCTCGTTCGGATTGCGCTCGAGGTGAGCGATTGCCTCGATGATCCGGTCCACGGCTGCGGCATCTTCGGCACCCCGGCGCCCCTCAAGACCCTGCACGAGGCGATCCCGGTACGTGGATGCGACTGTGCTGAGCCCGGCACGCAGTTCGTCCGTGCGGTAGCGGCGCAGCTCCCGCTTGTGACGTTCCTCAAGTGCCTTGCGGCCCGCCCCGCGCTCGCCGGTCTGGGCAACGCGAATCTCCAGTTCGGCTAGCTCATTCGTCTGGCGCGCCTTGAGTGGTTCGGAAGCAGCCTCGATGAGTGTGAGGAGTTCCTCGATGATCTCGACGACGCGCGTCCCCGATCCGTTGACGCGGTGGGTAACGGAGGCGAAGGCCTCGCGCCGAGCCACGAGTCCGGAATCGGTGGCGAGCAGACGCGCGCGATCGAGGTCTCCGGCGGCCGCGCGGGCAGCCTCAAGAGCAACCTCCTCACCGATACCCGCAGCGATGAGCGCGTCCGCGATCAAGCGGTCGGGTACCGAGTGGAAGGGGACCCGCACGCATCGCGAGGCGATGGTGACGAGATCCGGGACCAACTGGTCCGCAAGGACACAGAACACCGTGCCGGCGGGCGGCTCCTCGATGGTCTTGAGCAGTCGCGCCGCAGCCGACGCGTTGAGCAGATGGAACTCGTCGAGGATGAGTACCTTCTTGTCACTCTCCACCGGGGCGAACGATGCGCTGCGCACGATCTCGCTGGCCTGCTCGGCACTGATTGCGGCGCCCACACGTTCCACCTCGGTGACGTCGGGATGCTCGCCGCTTATGGTGAGCAGGCAGTCGCGGCAGGTCCCGCACTGGTCGTTGCGGCACAGCAGGGCTGCTGCGAAGGCGCGCGCTGCGCGGCGCTTCCCCGAACCCGCCGGGCCGAGGAACAGATACGCGTGTACGGGATGCTGGACCGCGCGATTCAGGAGTTCAAGGGCTTCGCCTTGCCCGATGATGCCGTCCGAGAGCGGGCTCGTGCTCAGCATCATCAGATCCCGAGCCTCTTGCGTACCGCTGCCCGGATCCGGCGGCGGACCACGGCGGGCGTTGCGTTGGCGTCGATGACCACCCAGCGATCCGGCTCAGCAGCGGCAAGCTCGGCGAAACCCTTGCGCACCCGGTCGTGGAATCGCTTGGTCTCCCGCTCGAAGCGGTCCTTGGTGCGCAGCCTCGTCCGCTCGTCGAGCGCGGCCGGATCCACCTCGAGGAGGATCGCGAGTTCCGGCCACCTCCCGCGGATGGCCCAGTCATTGATCGAGCGCAGTTCCTCGAGTGGCAGCCTTCGCCCATAGCCCTGGTACGCGAGCGTGGAGTAGACGCTCCGGTCGGACACCACATGCGTACCGGCATCGAGTGCGGGCGCGATGAGCTCGCCGATGTGCTGGGCCCGGTCCGCGGCGTTGAGGAGTGCCTCCGCGCGGTGATCGAGTGCGGTGTTTGCCGGGTCGAGCAGAATGCCCCGGATCAACTGACCGATCGCTGTGCCGCCTTGCTCACGGGTGAGCACAGCATCGAGGTCGGCGGCGAGCCAGGCGGCCTGTGTGGACTTGCCGCAGCCTTCTGAGCCCTCGAGTGCGATGTACCTGCCCGCCGTCACCATGGTCAGAGCACCCTACCGCTGGGCATTCACGGACCCGGGAACCCGTCCTGGCACGCAGGGTCAGGAGGCGGGCTTGCGGGGGGCTGCCTTCTTGGCGGCTGCCTTTTTTGCGGGTGCCTTCTTGGCGGCGGTCTTCTTCGCTGGTGCCTTTTTCGCCGCGGGTGCCTTCTTGGCAGGCGCTTTCTTCGCCGCTGGTGCCTTTCGGGCACCACGCTTGGCGGGCGTGTCACCCTTGAGCGCCATCGCCTCGCGGCGGGCAGCGAGCAGTTCGTAGGCACGCTCGGGAGTCATCGACTCGATGCGGTCACCCTTGGAGATCGATGCGTTCGTCTCGCCGTCGGTGACGTAGACGCCGAACTTGCCCTCCTTGGCCGTGACCGCTCGGCTGCTCACTGGATCCGAGCCGAAGTCGCGCAGTGGTGCCTTGGGCGCTCCACCGCCGCCGCGACCCCGGTACTGCTTGGGCGCTGCGAGGATCGGCAGCGCCTGCTCGAGGGTGATGGTGAGCAGTTGTTCCTCGTTGTCGATCGAGCGGCTCTCGGCGCCCTTCTGCACGTACGGGCCGTAGCGACCGTTGTTGGCGACAACTTCCACGCCGTCGGCGGGGTCCGCGCCGAGCCCGCGGGGCAGGGACAGCAGTTCCTTTGCCTGGTCCACGGTCATGCGCTCAACCGTCATGGTCTTGAACAGCGACGCCATCTTTGGCTTGTCGAGACCGGGGGGCAGTTGGTCCGGCGCGCCCCACTGGACGTACGGGCCGTAGCGACCGGTCTTGGCGAACACCGGCAAACCGTCGATCTCGCCGATCGGCTCGTCGGACTTGGGTAGGGACAGCAGTTCCTTCGCCTTGGCGAGCGTCAGTTCGTCCGGAGCCAGGTCGTCGGGCACGCTCGCCGTGTCCTCGCCGCGCTTGACGTACGGGCCGTACTTGCCCGGCTTCACGACGATCTCCTCGCCGGTGTCCGGGTCGATGCCGAGCGGGAAGGTGTTCACCTCTGCTGCGTCGATGTCGCCGATCTTGGTCTCGACAAGCGCCTTGAGGCCTGGCTCGTCGCCGAAGTAGAAGCGCTGCAGCCAGTCCGTCTTTTGCATCTCGTTGCGAGCGATCGCGTCGAGGTCGTTTTCGAGCTCGGCGGTGAACGCGTAGTCCACGAGCGTGCCGAAATGTTTGTCGAGCAGGTTGACGACGGCGAACGCGGTCCAGGTGGGCACGAGGGCCGTGCCCTTCTTCCAGATGTACCCGCGCTCGAAGATCGTGAGGATGGTGTTGGCCCACGTGGACGGTCGGCCGATGCCGAGCTCCTCGAGCTTCTTCACGAGGCTCGCCTCGGTGTAGCGGGCGGGCGGCGTGGTGCTGTGGCCCTCGGGTGTCACCGACGCCATCGGGATGGCCCCACCGACGGTGAGCACCGGCAACTGTGCCTCGCGCTCCTCGGTGCTCTCGCCCTCATCGGTGCTCTCCACATAAACGGCGCGATACCCCGTGAAGGTGATGGTGGTACCGGCGGTAGCGAACTCGCAGTCGGTGGGCGCGCTCGCAGGATCCTCGGTGGCTGCTGCACCAATACGCACCGACACCGTGGTGCCGACGGCATCGGCCATCTGCGACGCGAGCGTGCGCTGCCAGACGAGGCGATACAGCGCCAGTTCCTGACCGTTCAGTTCCGAGGCCACTTGGTCGGGTGCGCGCAGCGGGGTGGTGGGCCGGATGCCCTCGTGGGCCTCTTGGGCGTTTTTCACCTTGTTCGCGAAGTGTCGCACGGGCTTGGCGACGTGCGCCTCACCGTAGACACGCTTGACCTCCGCGCGCACTGCACCGAGCGCCTCCTCCGACAGCGACACGCTGTCGGTACGCATGTAGGTGATGAAACCGCGTTCGTAGAGGCCCTGCGCGAGGCGCATCACCTGGGCAGCCGACAGGCGCAGCTTTCGGCCGCCCTCCTGCTGGAGCGTCGAGGTCATGAAGGGTGCCTTCGGCGATGAGCGGTAGGGCTTGTCCTCGACACTGCGAACGGTGAAGGTGGCGCTCGAGAGCATGCTCGCGAGCGTCTTGGCACGCGGGCCGTCCACCACGACGGTGCCCTTCTTAGGTGTTCCCGTCGCGTCGAAGTCCTTGCCGCTCGCAACCCGGGCGCCGTTCAGGGCGATGAGGGTGGAGGTGAACGCCGGGCCGGTGGCAGACAGTGCTGCGATGTCCCAGTAGCCGGCGCTTACGAAGGCAATGCGCTCCTGTTCACGCTGCACCACGAGCCGGATGGCGGGCGACTGCACCCGGCCCGCCGACAGTCCACGGTTGATCTTGCGCCAGAGCACCGGCGAGACCTCGTAGCCGTATAGGCGGTCGAGGATGCGGCGGGTCTCTGCCGCGTCAACGAGGCCGTAGTCGAGACCGCGGGGGTTGGCGACGGCATGGTCGATGGCCGCCTTGGTGATCTCGTGGAACACCATGCGCTTCACGGGAACTTTGGGCTTCAGATACTCGAGCAGGTGCCACGAGATGGCCTCCCCCTCGCGATCCTCGTCGGTGGCGAGATACAGCTCGCTGGCGTCCTTGAGTGCCGCACGCAGGTCCTTGACGACCTGGCGGCCCCGCTCGGTCAACTCGTAGGTGGGCTTGAAGCCGTTCTCGACGTCCACAGCCATGCCGCCGCGGGGAAGATCGGCAACGTGTCCCACCGAGGCGCGCACATCGAACTCATTGCCCAGAAAGCGGGCAATGGTCTTCGCCTTGGCGGGCGATTCGACGATAACGAGTGGACGGGCCATGGGAGAGTGGATAGGTGCGCAGTGGGGTGCTTGTCAAGGCGACTGCCCTGAACCGGGTCCGGAGACCGAATACTGGCAACGGTCGGGCACCCTAGCGGCACAGTGTCGGCTTTGCGGTCAGGCCACGGGCTCCGGCTCGTTGGCGCCGTGTTCGCTGAGCAGGGCGGATGCCTCCGCAGCAAGGTCGTGGTGCGTGCCCTCAACGTGGATCTTGGGCAGCCACTGGAGCCACCTCGGGAGCCACCAGTTCCGGGCCCCCAATAATTCCATCGTCGCGGGGACAAGGACCATGCGGACCACCGTGGCGTCAACGAGCACGGCGGCCGCCATGCCGAGCCCGAACAGTTTCAGCTGACGGTCATCACCGATCACGAAGCTCGCGAACACGCACACCATGATGAGCGCAGCGGCGGTGATGACCCGGGCCGTGACGGCAAGGCCGTCGGCGACTGCGGTCGCGTTGTCCCCGGTGCGGTCGAACTCCTCTTTCATGCGGGAGAGGAGGAAGACCTCGTAGTCCATCGACAGCCCGAAAACGATCGCAAAGAGGAACATCGGTATCCACGACTCGATGGGCCCGGCCTTGTCCAGCCCGAGCAGGCCGGCGCCCCAACCCCACTGGAAGATCGCCACGATGATGCCGTATGCGGCGCCGATCGACAGCAGGTTCATCACCACGGCCTTCAGCGGAACGAGCAGGCTGCGGAACACACACATGAGGAGAAGGAACGACACGACGAGCACGCCGCCGATGATCCACAGGAGCCTGGCCCCGAGGTAGTCGGCGAAGTCCACACCAGCGGCCGGGAAGCCGCCAACCCGCACGAGCGCGTCCATGGTGGGGGCAACGTCGGAGCGCAGGCGGTGCACGAGTTGGGTGGTGGACCGATCCTGCGGAGCACCCTTCGGGAACAGCGTGATCACGGCTGCATCGGCGCCGATCGGGCTCGGTGCCGATGCGTAGGCAACGTCGGCAGTGCCGTTCAGGGTGTTGGCGATGGCAGCGGTTTGGGCGGCGTCGAGGGCGGCACCGTCGCGGCTCTGGACGAGCACGATGAGCGGACCGTTGAAGCCGGGGCCGAACCCGTCGGACAGCAGGTCATACGCACGCCGAACGGTTTCCTTCCGCGGGTAGTTGCCATCGTCGGCGAAACCGAGCCGGATCGAGAACAGCGGGAGCGCGAGCACGAGCAGCGGCACGAGCCCGCCGAGGAGCGCACGCCATGGGCGGCGCTGGATGAACCGGCTCCATCGATACCAGAACGTGTCCTCGCGCCGGTGCGAGTGGTGGATGGGCACCTGTTGGCGCAGGGCCGGCACGAAGAACCCGGCGACGATGACGACCACTGCGAGCGCAAGCCCGACGAGGAAGATGGGGGCCGACCTGAACAGGATTGCCGGGATGCCGGTAATGACCGGTAGCAGCAGGCCGATCGCCCCACGCCACGTGGTGACATCGAGCCTGCGCTGCGTGAAGCCGAGCAGCGCTGGAAGCAGGGTGAGCGAGGCGAGCACCATGAACAGCACCGAGAGGATGCTCGAGATCGCAACACCCCGCACGAACGGGAGCCCAACGAGGAACAGCCCGAGCAGCGAGATGACGACGGTCGCCCCGGCGAACATCACGGCGCGTCCGGACGTGTCGACCGAGTCAACCACGGCGGTCTCGGGGTCGTACCCGTGGGCGAGGCCCTCGCGGTACCGCGTCACGATGAACAGGGCATAGTCGATGCCCACGCCGAGGCCGATCATCGCGGCCATCGCGATGGAGAAGTCCGGCATGGAGAAGATCCGGCTGGCGAGCGCGATCACGCCCGCCGATGTCATCAGACCGACGAGTGCGGTACCCACCGGGAGACCCATCGCGATCACCGAGCCGAACGCGAGCACGAGGATGATGATTGCGGCGAGGATCCCGAGCGCCTCGGAGGCAGGCATCTTGAACTTGTAGAAGA
>CAMDBM010000063.1:0-9770 GCA_945889085.1 Ferrithrix thermotolerans DSM 19514 | reverse complement strand
AACGCCATTGCGGTCCAGGCTGACGGCAAGATCCTCATCGGCCTTGAGGACTCGATCACGCTGAAGCGCCTCAACGCCGACGGCACTGTGGACACCGACTTTGCGGGCAACGTGCCCGCACTCGACGGACAGGTGAACGCCATCGCGGTCCAGGCTGACGGCAAAATCGTCATCGGCGGCACCATGTCCAGTCGCGTCAAGCGATTGAACACCGACGGCACCGAAGACACCAGCTTCACGGGCAATTTGCCCACGTTCGATGGCGAAGGTCTCGGAGAGATCGCACTGCAGGCTGATGGCAAGATCCTCATCGGTGGAGCCTTCACCGGTTACCTCAAGCGCCTCAACAGCGACGGCACCGAGGACACCAGCTTCGCAGGCAACCTGCCCACGCTCGACAGCTGCTGCGTGGATGCGATTGCGGTTCAGGCCGACGGCAAGATCCTGATTGGCGGAGGTTTCACCGGGAAGGTCAAGCGCCTGAACTACGACGGCACCAACGACGACGGGTTCGCGCCGACGGTCTCGGCGGACTGGGTGGAGGCCATCGCGGTACAGGCCGACGGCAAGATCCTGATCGGCGGGCCCATTACCGGATACTTGGTGCGCCTCAATGCCGACGGCACGACCGATGCCTCTCTGCCGGCGCGGCCGGTGCAGCTGGCCCCCGCCGCATATCGTGCAGGCCGTATCCAGCCCAGTGCGTTCACCCCGCCGACGCTCAGCAGTCCGGTGTTCTCCATTGTGGTGCTGCGCGACGGCAGGATCCTGATCGGTGGCGGCGCCGGTTCTAGCGGCATCCTGCTGCGCCTCGGTGCCGGTGCCGGTGGCGATTCCGGTGGCGGTGGCGGGGAGCTCCCGCCGACCGGCGCTGACACGACGGTGTTCGTCGTGCTCGCAGTAATGCTTCTGGCTGCTGGCACGGTGCTCGTCACCACACGCCGACGGGTGGCCTCGGTCAAGTAACCGGGTTCACGCCCGAAAACGTCAAGAGCCCCTGTCCTGCACCTTGCAGGACAGGGGCTCTGTCGTTGTGGGCGATGCGAGGAGCAGCGCCTCAGCCGAGCAGTCGAACAATCTGTCCACCGGGTTCGCCGGGGCCACTGCCGGCGGGCGAGATGCTGTGGTTCACCACGAGGATCCGGTTGCCGAGCGCCGCGATACCGGCGGGCTGCACCAGATCGTTAGCGATCACCCTGCGTGTACCCGCCGAGCCGTCGGACTTAATCGGAATCCGCACCACTGCACCGAACTCGTACTTGGTTGCCTTGGTTGCCCACTCCGAGACGTACAGCTTCCCGTCGATGATCGCGCACCCGGTGATCGGGTCGAAGCCCCCGGCCCACGCTTCGGCTGCCGTGAACGGATCGGTTGCGTTCACATTCACGCGGAACACGATCGACGTCGGCTCGGCCCCACCGAAGTTGCCCGCGAAGTCCAGGGTGCCGATGTACAGCCAGTCACCCTGCCGTGCGATGCAGGTCGGTACGGCGGCGCCACCGGTCACCGGGTTGGGGATAAAGGCAACGAGCTTCTGGGTGTACTTGCCACCTTGCTCCTGCACGAGCACGATGGCGTTGGCCCCGGCATCAGCCACCCAGAACCGGCCTTCGTCGTCCGCGAGCACTGCATACGGGTTCGAGTCGGGGAACTGACCGTCTGGCGCCCAAGACTGGTCCTTGTTCTTCTTCGCCCACGCGTAGTTCTCGCTGCCGACATCGGCGAGCACGCGCATCGGGCCGCTGTCGCCGACCGAAATCAGCCGACCGGCGTAACCCGTGATCGCCGCATCCAAACCTGCCGCCGGGACATAGGGCGGATTGGTTGCCGTAAACCGTGACCGGATACCGGGGTCGGAGAACATCATGATGCCGACGAGTTCGCCTTCGTCGGTGAGATCGATACCGGCAACACCGAGCACCTCTGGGCCCTCGGGGCGAAGCATGGCCATGGACACGATGCCCGAGGCGATCGTCTCCCGAGAGGAGGTCGCCGTGCCGAGGCCCGTGTACCGCTGGATCGCGCTGGTGAACCCGAAGCAGGGTCCGTCTTTCGGGTTGACGCAGTCCTCGCCGAGCGACCCGGCCTCGGACACGTAGACGTCGCCGTTGGCGCCCACAGCGAGACCGCGGGGGCTGTTGAGCCCCCAAGCAACGACTTCATAACTGCGACCGCTCTCCCCCGCCACCGGGAGCGAGTCAGGCAGGTCCACGCCACACGCAGTGGCAACGAGTGCCAGAGCCGCCGAAATGGCGCCAACCGAACGAGGGCGGCGCGCGCGCTGCGCGGTGCGGGATGCTGAACAAGGATGTTTTGACGGCTTCATAACCGTCGAACTTATCCGCGAACAGTCACCCTATGGGTTGTCCACACCGGGCCGCAGCCGACATCCAGAACGCCGCCCCGAACGCATACTTGAAGTCGGTGTCGTGCACACCGGCCGGATACTGCACCGCCGCCGGCCGGTTCAAGGATCAAGCCGGCAACCTTCAGGCGGTCACCCAAACCTCAACCGGGAGCGAACCACCGGTACTTCCGCCTACCGGTGCGGACACGAACGGGTTCATCGCAGCCGCAGTCGTGTTCCTCGCCGCCGGCGGCCTGCTCGTCGTGACGCGGCGACGGCGGGTGCTCTCGGCCTAGGCCGGTCACACCGGGACCAACAGCCTCCGATAACGGGAGAAGCCCCGCCCTTTGGTCACGTTCGTGGCCTCTGAGCAGGGCTTTCTTTGTGGAGCTGAGGGGAATCGAACCCCTGACCTTCTCCATGCCATGGAGACGCTCTACCAACTGAGCCACAGCCCCGTTACGGGACACCGCAGGCTACCAACGGCCCCCGGACGTTCCAAGTAACCGCACGTTCAGTTACGCAAACTGACGGCGGCGCCTGAGTCGGTTGCGCAGTGGCCGCACCGTCAGGTGGCTGACGAGACCGACGGCGACACCGGAAACCAGTACCCGCAGCCAGAGTGCCATGGGGGCGAGCATCGGCGCCACGAGCACGGCCATAGCCAACGACACCGGGTACACCCAGAGCGCGTCGCCGAGCAATCGCCTCACAAAACCAGCTCTCGGAAGGGCGCGCTCGGGCAGGTCGAACCAGTTGTCCACGCCCACCGTGCGTTGCACCTTCATGTCCTCAGCCACTCCGGCCAGTTCCGCCTGAAGCGCGGCACGCTGTGGCGACCGTTCCCAATTTCGCAGGGCGAGACCGTCGACGAAGCGAAACACCATGTGCCACTCACCACCGGCGGTGCCGGGGCGAAGTACTCCGATGCCGAGGCTTCCGGGGAACCGGTCCAGCACCTGCACGGCACGCTCAGCCCACTGCTCAAACTGCACCTCACGCCCAAGCAGCGGAGTGCGCGACACAGTCACCGTGACGGGTTGTCCGGCGATCTTGGAGATGCGTCCGGTATCGATGGCTCCGGTGAGCGAGGTGTCTGACATAGCGCTTCGTGGGTTGAAACGCTGTGTGCAGTGTGCAAGTTCCCGATCGTGACGGCTGCCACACGAGCCACCGGTCACGCTGCCGGACTACGCCTATCCGGCGTCGGCCACCGGCTGCCACTCCACGCGCGGCACGTCTTTGTACAGGCGCTCGATCTCGTAGAACCGTCGGGCCTCGTCGGCGAACACGTGCACGATCACGTCGCCGTAGTCCATGAGCACCCACTGGCGGTCGTTCAGGCCCTCGATACGAAGCGGGCGGCGCTCGAACAGCACGAACACCTGCTCCTCCACCTCGTCGACGATCGAGCGCACGAGACGGCTGTTGGGCGCAGACGTGATCACGAACAACTCGGTGATCCCGAGGATCGGGCCCACCTCGAGAATCGTGATGTCCTCACCCTTCTTGTCGTCGATAGCGCGGGCCGCGGCAATGGCGACTTCGGCAGCAGGGTTGGCGGTGGGCGTGGTGTCAGTGGTCATTTCGATGCACCAGTCTGCTTGAACCCGGCACCAATCACCACCGTGAGGTCAATATCCACGTACCGCATGTGGCGCTCACCGGGCTCCGCTACCGACTCGAAGGTGGTCAGACCGAACTCCTTGGCGAACAACTTGACGTCCGCCCGCTCGAGGCGACCGGTCAACGAGAACTCGGTCTGTGCGGGCAGTTCGCCCTCGGTCTCATCCACGATCGTCACCGCCCCGCCGGCCGCCCGGATCTTGCGGATCGCAGCGAGTGTGACGTCGGGGTCGCCGGTCGGGTTCACGACGCGAGCAGTGAACTGCGCGTCCACCGGCGAGAAGGTGTTCGAGAGCACGAGGCCGAGTACACGGTCGAGTTCGGCCCGGTCCAGCCGATAGACGTCGGAGTTGTTCGGGTTTGCGTCGCCCTGAGGAACCTTGGACCCGTTGATGGGATACACGCTGATCGGCCCGGTCAGGATCGAGTCGAAGAAACGGGTGATCGCACCCGTGGTTTGCGAACCGCTGAACGACAGCCCCTTGCCCACCCGCAGCGCGAGCCCGGTCCAGTAGGCAACCGTGGAGGCGAAGTGCGGCCCCTCGAGCCGGCCGCTTTGCGTGGCGAGCATCGTGGCGGCAGCGGCGGGCCCGAACGTCTGGTTGCCGGCCGACTGACGAATGGTGACCGTGCCGGCCGGGGTAAGCAACCGGGCCGCGGCGGGCACATCGAGCTCGGCAACGACCGAGAACGTGATGGACAGCAGACTGCCTGCCTGTTCTGCGAGCGCAGCAACACCACCGGCGAGATACAGCTCGGCGAGGCGACTCAATGACGGGTTCTTGCCGAACTGAATGCCGGAACCGACCGGGATCGGGATAATCGCCCCGCCCCGGGACTTGCCGTCGCCGCCCGGGGCAGCCTTTGCGAGAACGATGAGCGCGGCGAGCGCGCCGGTGTCGGCCTTGATGGCCAAGAGCGCGGCCTCCGTGCGGGGCAGCGCCTGGGCGGGCGGCAGCGAGCTTGCGTTCTGCCCGGCCTTGGAATTGGCG
This sequence comes from Ferrithrix thermotolerans DSM 19514, assembly GCA_945889085.1. GTDB lineage: Bacteria > Actinomycetota > Acidimicrobiia > Acidimicrobiales > Ilumatobacteraceae > WLJO01. The sequence continues at coordinate 4,805 of CAMDBM010000063.1, read as the reverse complement.
AGCGTGCGCACGCCCACCGCAGCCAGCACGGCAACGAGCACGAGTGCAACGACGCAGACGATCGCGCCGAGCCTCGTCCAGCGTTCGCGCAGCACCGAGGCCGAGCGAACCGCAGTCATTGCGAGCCCCCGTCGGCCGCTCGGTAGAGCCCACGCTCGCCAGCAACCCTGAGGACAGCATCGGGAATGAGGAAGTCGAGCGGGCGGCCATCAGCGAAGCGGGCGCGCAGATCCGTGCTCGACACCGCAAGATGGGGAACTTCCACGTGGATCCAGTCCGTCAGAGGGGGAACGTCCGAAGCCACCCCGGGCCGGTCTACAACAACCATGTGGCTCAGCCGGAGCACCTGTTCGAAACGCTCCCAGGTGGGCAGCAGCGCAGCAGCGTCTGCACCGACGACCGTATAGAACTCGGCGCCCGGGAACGCGTCAGCAAGCGTCTCGAGGGTGTCAACGGTGTAACTCGGGCCTTCGCGGTTGACCTCCACGGAGGAGGCCTCCAGTCCGTTCACCCCGGCCACCGCAGCCTGCACCATCGCCAGTCGATCTGCTGCGGGCGTGATGGACCTCGTGCCCTCCTTCTGCCACGGCGAACCGGCAACGACGAACAGGACGACGTCGAGGTTCAGCAGGTGGCGGACATTTACCGCCGTCACGAGGTGCCCGATGTGGGGCGGGTCGAACGTGCCGCCGAAGAGCCCGATCCGGCGGGATCGGCTGTCTTTCACCTCCGGCGCAACCACGGAACTGAGTGTAGAACCGCCCCGCTCCTGCACCCGGGAGGCTAAATCGGGCTCGCCGCCCGTTACCACCGGAATGGGTCAGATACAACTTGCGCTTTTCTCATGACGCAAGATGTTGTACTCTCAGGGTCCCCCAAGAAGTTACCTCTCAGTAATCCTCCCGGACCGACCTCGTCGGCAGCCGGGAACTGAGGGGAAAGCCTCCCTAGCGAAATCCCCCCACTACTTCCCTCTGGCCAAATCTCGGGCTGAACCGCCCGCCCTGTCGCCTCGCGTCACGGCTGCCGTTCCGCCCTGCGTTGTAGCCACCTAGCCGTCAGGTTCGGTGACTCAGCGTGTGGCGAACGCCACGTTCCGGGCCGGAATGCCCAAGACGACAAACTGGTTGAAAGAAACATCATGAACGACTCCATTGGTCTGTACCTGAATGACATCGGCAAAGTGCCGCTGCTCAACGCAGAAGAAGAGCGCGAACTGTCACGGGCGATCGAGGCAGGCCGCGACGCCGCCGGACGCATCGAGGCTGGCGAGAAGGGTGTCGAGTTGAAGCGCTCGGTCCGCAAGGCCGCCGAGGCCAAAGACCGTTTCATCCGGGCCAACCTCCGCCTCGTGGTCTCCATTGCCCGTCGTTACCCGCTCCCCCAGGGCATGGACCTCCTCGACCTCATCCAAGAGGGCAATCTGGGCCTCGAGCACGCCGTCGACAAGTTCGACTGGCGCCGAGGCTTCAAGTTCTCCACCTATGCCACGTTCTGGATCCGTCAGGCCATCGGCCGGGCCCTCGACCAGAAGGCCAGCCTCATCCGGATCCCCGGGGACCGCTCGGCCAGCCTGCGCGCAGCACTGCGTCAGACCTCCGGCGACGGCGAGACCCTCGACCCGCTCTCGGCAGAACTGCACCGCCTCACCACCCCGGTCTCGCTTGACAAGACCATCGGTGACGACGGCGACGCAACCCTCGGAGACCTCATGGCCAACGGTCAGGGCACGCCCGAGGACGCTGTTATGGCCATGGTCGACACCGAGCTCCTCGATGAACTGCTCGGCACGCTCGACAACCGGGCCCGCTACGCCGTAGAGGCCCGCTTCGGTCTGCTCGACGGCGAGCGCAAGAGTTTCCGCGAGGTCGGCGAGCACCTGGGCGTCACCGCCGAGGCCGCCAGGCGCCTCGTGTCACGTGCGGTGGCCTCGTTGAAAGACGATGCCGCACGCGTGCTCGTCTCCTAACAGATCCCCGCAGACGTTGTGAAAGGGTGCCGCGACGCGGCACCCTTTTCGCGTGGGTAAGACATGGAGTCCGACGTCCTGGCAGGCATTCCCCGCCGAGCAGCAACCTGATTGGCCCGATCAGGCCAACCTCGACCGGGCGCTGAAGCAGATCGCCTCCTACCCTCCGCTGGTTTTCGCCGGGGAGGCACGCCGCCTCACCACCTCGCTCGGCCACGTTGCGGCCGGCAATGCGTTCCTGCTGCAGGCAGGCGACTGTGCGGAGAGCTTCGAGGAGTTCTCGGCGGTCGACATCCGCGAGAAGTTGCGCGTCATTCTCCAGATGGCCGTGGTGCTCACCTACTCCCTCGGCGTTCCCGTCGTGAAGGTGGGGCGAATCGCCGGCCAGTTCGCCAAACCCCGGTCGTCGCCGTTCGAGCAGGTTGGCGACCTGATGCTGCCGTCGTTCCGTGGCCACATCGTCAACGACGCAACCGCAACCGCGGCCGCACGGACCCCCAACCCGGATCGTCTCGTGCAGGCGTATCACCAGTCGGCGTCCACGCTTAACCTCCTCCGGGCCTTCACCAAGGGCGGGTTTGCAGACCTCCATCGCGTACACCAGTGGACACAGGAATTCGTCACGTCGAGCCCCGAGGGCGAGCGCTACGAACAGCTCGCCGAGGAGATCGACCGTGCGCTGCGCTTCATGCGCGCCTGCGGGGTGAACACCGAGTCCACCTCCACCCTCCACGAGGTTGACGTGTACACGAGCCACGAAGCGCTGCTGCTGGGCTACGAGCAGGCGCTCACGCGTCAGGACTCGCTGACCGGAAGTTGGTACGACTGCTCGGCCCACATGCTCTGGATCGGCGAGCGCACCCGTCAACTCGACGGGGCCCACGTCGAGTTCCTCCGGGGCGTCGGCAACCCGATTGGGTGCAAGGTCGGCCCCGAGGCAAGCCCCGAGTTCGTGCTCGAGATCTGCGAGGCGCTCAACCCGAACCGCATCCCCGGACGCCTCACACTCATCTCCCGCATGGGTGCGAACAAGGTGGAGGACTCGCTGCGGCCGCTGCTGCGCGCCGCGCGAGATGCCGGCCACCCCATCGTCTGGGCATGTGACCCGATGCACGGCAACACGTTCACCTCGCAGGGCGGCCACAAGACGCGTCACTTCGACGACGTGTGTGCGGAGATCGCCGGCTTCATCCGTGCGCATCACGCCGAGCAGACCTGGCCGGGCGGCATCCACGTGGAGCTCACCGGCAACAACGTCACGGAGTGCCTCGGTGGCGCCGACGAGATCCTCGACGAGCACCTCGGCGACCGCTACGAGACGGTGTGTGATCCCCGCCTGAACGGCCGCCAATCCCTCGATCTCGCCTTCCGCGTTGCCGAGTTGATGCGGGCCGCGGGCGTCGCCTGACCGGTGTGAACGCGTTCGACCTCATCCCGTCGTGGGGAGCGACGAACGCCACCGCAGCAGCAGTCGTACCCGGCGCGATCGCCCCGACCGAAGGCCGACCCGCCCAGTACGGAGATGTTCGCCTGAGGTTCAGGATCGCGTCGGTCTCCAAGGTGCTTGTTGCCTACGCTGGCCTCGTTGCGCTCGAGGAGGGGACCATCTCCCTCGAGGATCCTGCCGGACCACCCGGAGCCACCGTTCGACACCTGCTCTCCCACACGGCGGGCTACGGATTCACGGGCCACGAAACGATCGCACCGGTTGGCCGCCGCCGGATCTACTCCAACACGGGGATCGAGGTGTTCGCCGAGCACCTCGCCGCGCGCAGCGGCATGCCGTTCGGTGACTACCTCGCGGAGTCGGTGCTCGGGCCGCTCGGCATGACCGACAGCGAACTGCGCGGTTCGCCGGCCTACGCGCTGCACAGCACCGCGGCCGACCTCGTCCGCTTCGTGCGGGAACTGCTCGAACCGGCGCTTGTCACGCGCGGCACACTCGACGAGGCGGTTTGCGTCCAGTTCCCCGGGCTTGCCGGTGTTCTGCCCGGGGTGGGTCGGTTCGATCCCTGCGATTGGGGACTCGGGTTCGAGCGGAACCTCGGTAAGCCCGGTCACTGGGGCGGCACGTCGTTCTCCCGGTCCGCGTTCGGCCACTTCGGCGGTTCAGGAACCTTCCTCGTAGTCGATCCCGAGCTCGCCCTCGGCGTGGTCTGTCTGACAGACCGGGAGTTCGGCCAGTGGGCCCTCGACGCCTGGCCGCCGTTCTGCGACGCGCTCGTGGGTGAGTTGCGATGATGTTCCGAACCGGCGACCGGGTGCGCGTCACACGCAAGAGCCCGGAAGGCGCCCCCGCCTTCGAGTACGGGTTCCTCGAGCGGATCGATTCCGAGCGCACCCACGCAGTCGTGTTTCTCGACGATGAGCTCAGCCCGCAGCGTGTCGCCCTTGCGGATATCGCCCCGATCGAGATCGCGACGGTGGAGCTGTGTATCGACACCAACAGCATGAAGACGGCGCCATCGGGCGAGCCTGCGCTCCGTGACGAACTCATCGTGTTGTGGCAGGCCGAGGCCGAGCAGGCCGGTATTGACGTCGAGAGCCTCGTTGCCCTGCCGACGGGCTCCCGCGCCGATCTCGATACCTGGGCGCTCGCCGAGCTCCATGCGGGGGGTGTGCGATTCCTCCTCCAGGCGAGGTTTGCCGTCTCGCCCCCCACTGTGCACGTGCACGCCGTGCCGCACTATCCACAGAACTAGGGCTGTCAGTCCGCTCGCCAGCACGTAGGGTGACGGCCATGGGGAAGACTCGGACGCCCGAAACCGGCGCGCCCGGACCCTCGCCGCGACGGGTCCTCACGGTGCTCGCGGGCGCCACGGCGCTCATGATGGCG
>CAMDBM010000062.1:0-10981 GCA_945889085.1 Ferrithrix thermotolerans DSM 19514 | reverse complement strand
GCCCCGATAGCTCGAGCCGTTCGTGGGGTTGATGATGAACCCGGCGCCGTTGTGCACCGCCTCGCGCACGCGCCCCCCGAAGAAGACCTCCCACGAGATGGCGACGCCGACCGTGCCCGACGGTGTGTCGAGCACCGCGGGGTCCGTGCCGGGGACGGCATCACGCGGCACAAGTTGCGTGGGCGCACCGAGTGCGCGCAGGAACGAACGCATCGGCATGTACTCGCCGAACGGTACCCGTCGCTTCTTCTCGTAACGGCTCACGACGGATGCGTCGGGTAGCACCGCGATTTGGGCGTTCCGGAAACGCCCCGGGTTGTCGTCGCGCTCGGTGATGCCTACGAGGAACGGCGCGCCAACTCGTTCTGCCTCCGCCCCGACCTCCTGGAGTTCCTTGCTCGAGGACAACTGCGTTACGTCCAGAACGTTCTCCGGCCATACGACGAGGTCCGCGGTGCCCGAGTACGTCCGGCTCACCTCGAGCGCCCGGTCGAGGGCGAAGCGTGGCGGGGTGGTGGCCGCACGAGTTCCCTGTGGTCCCCCGCCCTGCATGATGACGATCGACGCGGTCCGGCCCGTGGGGGAACCATCGGGAACGATGGAGCCGGTCGCGATCACTGCGGGGATCAGCGCGAGCGGAACGAGCCGCAGGCCGAGCCGTGTCGGGGTCGGGCACGAACGAGTGACGAGGGGCAGGAGCACTCTGCGCATGTTTGTCCCGATCAGCGCCGTGACGAAGGTGAGCAGCACCGGCCCTCCGATTCGGGCGATGCCGACGAACGGACCACCGGCCTGACCGAGGGGGAGCGACGCGAGTGGCACACCCCCGAACGGGAAGCAGAAGCGCAACGCCTCTGCCGCCGTGAAGGCACTCGGCAGTGCGAGCCAGCGCCACCGGTCATCGGGCCCGCCCGGGATGGCGGCAGCAGCAAGCGCATGGAATCCGGCGAAGAGCAGGAGCACGAGGGCGAACCCGGGGATCGAGAAGAACCACATCCAGGCCAGACCTGGCAGGAACCAACCGAACGAGAACAACGCAGTACGACGTGCGCGTACTGCGGCGCGCTTGCCCACGAGCAACCACTCCCAGATCCCGAGCCCAACGAGCGCAAGCGGCCACCAGCCCCACGGCGGCAACGCTGCAGCAACGAGGACCCCGGCCCCGAGCGGGGCGAGTGCGACCGCAGCGGCCGTGCTTGACGGCCGGCGCATCAAGGCTCAGGCCACCGGCATCGAGCGGTCGGGCGCATAGTCGAGGAACACGACGATGCGTTGCCTGGTGCTTCCCTTCGGGTGGCAGGCGAACAGCGTTGCGGTCTTCCCGGGTGTCTGCTCCACGATCCACAGGGCATCGGGGTACACGATCTTGGTTTCGCGAACGAGGTACACGTACTTGCCGCCATTCACCGTGAAGATGACCTCGTTGCCCTTCTTCAGCTTGTCGATGTCCCGGAACGGGTGGTTATGGCTGACGCGGTGCCCGGCGATCACCACGTTGCCGGCACGGCCGGGCATCGCAGTTCCGGGCCAGTGCCCGGGGCCCTTGTCGAGGGTGGGGAGCGAGACGCCCTCGAACATCGGCATGTCAATCTTGATATCGGGGATCGACAGGGCGCCGATCTGGTCTCTCGGTACCGAGAGGTCCGGGGGCGGCGGGTCCTCTGGCTTTGGCAGCGTTTCGGCGGCCGCCTCGGTGACGGCCACCGAGGTATCCGGAACGGTCTCGGCGATTCCGAGGAGGGCGTCGAGCGTGGTGGTGGCTGCGGCCGTGGTTGGCGTTGCCGTTGTGGATACTTTGGCAGTGGTGGGGACTGCGACGGTGGCAGTTTTTGATCCTCCGCATGCTGCGAGAAGGACGAGCGCGGCGATCGACAGGGAACTCCACCGGTGCTTCACGAACACAGAGTCTGCCACCGGCAACTGCTCAAGAGACCGCGCGAGCGGCTTCCCGACCCTGACGAATACAGGCGGGGACGCCAACGCCGCGGTATGCCGCTCCTGCAACCACGAGACCGGGGCAATCTGAGGCGAGGGCCCGTTCAATCGCGTCCACCCGGTTGAGGTGATGCGGCAGGTACTGGGGAAATGCGCTTGGCCAGCGAGTGACCCGGTATCCCCTCGGGAGCACCTGGGTGCCGAGGTGACCGCTGACCTCGTCGACCGCGGTATGAAACGCCTGCTCATCGTCAAAGTCCATCGGGATCTGATTGCCGTAGCGCCCGAGCGACACCCGGATAATGGAGCCACCCGCCGGTGGCCGCCAGTGGCTCCACTTGTACGAGGCGAGCGAGACGGCCGTGACGTGGCGCTGCACGGGTTTGGGGACGAGGTAGCCGCTCCCCAGCGGTCCGACGGGCCGTGCGAGGTGAAGGGCAACCATCAGGACCCCGGCGTACGGAATGCCGAGGAGTGCCTTCGACGCGTCCGGGCTGAGACCTGCGAGGAGGCGCCCGGCAGCATCAGCAGGCGTTGCCAAGATGACGGCGTCGAACTGCTGCCCGTCCACCCGCCACGCAGCGCCGTCGCGGGCGATCTCGAGCACTTGGTGGCCCTGCTCGATCGACGTTCCCGCCGAGCGCACCCGATCGGCGAGCGTTGACGCGAGTGATGCCAGACCGTTGCGCGGCGCGAGGAAGATCGGGCCCTCCGCCGGCACGGCGGACCGGTTCCTGCGTAGTGCCAGCAGCAGGCTGCGCGAGTTGATCGCAGGTTCGGCGATCTGCGGTGTAGCGGCGCGGAGGCTCAGGTGGTCGGCGTCGCCGGCATTGATCGATCCGACGAGTGGGTCGACGAGCCGCTCGAGCACTTGTTCGCCGAATCGGTCACGGATGAGACGACCGAGGCTGTCGTGATCCGCCGGGGTTGCACCCTTGAAGAGGTCGAAGCCCGCTCGCACCACGCCGATCGGCGAGAGCAGGCGTGACTTCGCGAGACCGAGCAGACCGGCGGGCACCCCGAGCACCAACCCCTCGGGGATCCGGTGCAAGCGGCCGTTCTGCCACACGTACGCGCGCCCGGTGGAGGGAGCGACGAGATCGTCGAGGCCGAGCTCGGCGCAGAGCTGTTTGGCCCACGGAACCCGGGCGAGGAACGCGTCGGCGCCCTCGTCGATGTGGTCCATCCCGGCGAACGGCGAGGAACGCAGCTTGCCGCCCACCCGGTCGGGCTCGAAGATCGTCACGTACGCACGGTTCGCACGGCGGGACAGCTCCCACGCTGCTGCGAGCCCGGTGATCCCACCGCCGATAATCGCGACGCGCTTGGTCACGCAGTTGCCCCGATTACCCGCTCCGCAAGCGAGGCGATCACGGCAGGGTTGTCGTTCATGGAGGCCGTACGGGCGAACGCGATGCCCTTGTGCGCAGCGTGCTGGGCTGCCTCGAGGTCGAGGTCGTAGAGCACCTCGAGGTGGTCTGCCACGAATCCACAGGGGCACACGAGTACCCCGGGGACGCCCTGTGCCGCAAGGTCGTCGATGGCGCTCAGGATGTCGGGCCCGAGCCACGGCTCGGGAGTGCGGCCCGCCGACTGGTACGCGATGTCCCACGAGCCCGGCGCGAGGTTGCCCGCAGCGGCAACCCACACAGCGGTCTTGCGCAGCTCCGAGGGGTACGGATCGCCGGCTGTGATGATCCGCTCGGGCAGCGAGTGGGCCGTGAACAGAACGCGCGATCCCTCAGGCAGCTTGGCGAGGCCCTTGCGAACCTCGTCAGCGAGGAATGCGACGTAGGCAGGGTCGCTGGCCCAGCTTTCGATCCCACGGACATCGCAACCCGAGCCATCGACGGACGCCTTCAGGCGGTCCTGGTACTGCCCGATCGAGTACGACGAGTAGTGCGGTGCCAGCACGAGGCCGACAACGTGCTTCACCCCACGCTCGACGAGCGCGGCGCCGGTCTCCTCGATCATCGGGTGTGCGTGCTTGAGCCCGAGGACCACGTCGAAGCGACCCGGTGCGCGCCCCTCGAGCGCGGCTGCCAGCGCGGTGCGCTGTGCCTCGGTGAGGGCGGCGAGCGGCGAGAGCCCGCCAATCGCTTCGTATCGACGGATGAGGTCCGCGAGCTGCTCGGGGGTCGGTGGCCTGCCCCGGCGGATGTCGGTGTAGTACGGCTCGATCTCCTCGCGAGAGTGCGGCGTTCCGTAGGCCATGAGGACAACGGTGACTTCAGACATGGTTTGCTCCAGATGGCTGCGAGGTGTGTTCGTGCACGTACGACACGAGCAGGGCGAGGAGCCCCGGGTCTGTGGTGGGCATCACACCGTGCCCGAGGTTGAAGATGTGGCCCGGGTTGCCGGCATTGCGACGGAGGATGTCGGCTGCCGACTCGAGCATTGGCCGGGCACCCGCGAACACGAGCGCTGGATCCAGATTGCCCTGTACGACAGTGTCGGCACCGAGCCGCAGCCTGGCCTCGTCGATCGGCGTGCGCCAGTCGAGACCCATCACGCGCGGCCCTGCGGAGTACATCGACTCGAGCAGATGACCACAGCCGATCCCGAAGTGGATGCCGGGTGTTCCCGGGTGTCGCTCCGCGAGCGTTGCGAACACTTTCGTCGAGTGCGGCAGGACGAAGCGCTCGTAGTCCGCGCGGGACAGCGCCCCCGCCCACGAGTCGAACAGCTGGAACGCACGTGCACCTGCGGCAAGCTGCGCCGAGATGAAGGTGATGGCGTGATCGGCAAGTCGGTCGAGCACGCCGTGCCAGAGGGTCTCGTCGTTGTGCATGAGCGACTTCGTGTGCACGTAGTCGCGGCTCGGCCGCCCCTCGATGAGGTAGCTCGCAACCGTGAAGGGTGCCCCGGCGAATGCAAGCAGCGGGACACTCTCGGGAAGCTCCCGGACGAGCAGCCTGCACGTCTCGATCACGTAGTCGATGTCGTCCTCGGCGAGCGGTCGTAATCGGTTGAGGTCCGACGCTGACCGGAGTGGTTCGGCTGCCACCGGCCCCGTACCGGGCGCCACGTCGATGCCAAAGCCGACGGCATGCGCCGGGACCACGATGTCGCTGTACAGCACGGCAGCATCCACCCCGTAGCGTCGCACCGGTTGAAGCGTGATCTCGGCCGCGACTTCGGGGCGCTTGATGGCGTGCAGGATGCTCCCCTCGCCTCTCACCGCCCGGTATTCCGGCAGATGGCGGCCTGCCTGCCGCATGAACCACACCGGTGTTCGGTGGGCGGGCTCGCGGTGGGCGGCAGCGAGAAAGGGGGCAGGACGATCGGGCATGTACGTCTTACGCTACCGAGCACACCCTGTTGCGAGAGGTAGTCCTCGAGGCCCGCTCTTGTCAGGAAGTGACGCGAATTTGGCCGGAGTGGTCCGGGTAAATGGGCCGGTAGAATACATAAACCGTTCCCTAGGACCCCCCCCAAACCTTCGGTGCGGTAGTCGCCACGATGAGTGAACAGCACCCGGATCTCCCCGACGAACAGGCACATATAGACCATGCCTATGACTGCCTCGAGCGCAGTCGTAAAGAGGCATGGAAACTTCGTGACCTTTCCGAACCGGGGAGGGGTGGCACGCTCCAGGCGCGCTACGAGCGGGATGTGTTCGACGAGGCCCTCATCAAGCGGCTCATCGACCTCGACCTCGGTGACGATGCACTGGTCTTCGGCCGTATCGACCGTCGTGCAGAGAGCCTGAACGGGATCGAGACGTTCCACATCGGTCGGCTGGCGGTTGCCAACGAGCATCATGAGCCCGTCGTTGTGGACTGGCGTGCCCCGGTGGCAGAACCCTTTTACCGTGCCACGGGCAAGGACGCGATGGGCCTCGTGCGCCGCCGACACTTTGCGGTGCACGGGCGAAAGCTGCTCGGCATTGAGGACGAGCTGTTCGGCGAGGATCATCTCGGGATCGGTTCGGACGGCACGCTCGCCATCAACGTCGGTGGCGACACGAGTATCCGCGGGTACTCCACACTGATCGCGGCGCTCGAGCGGGGCCGTACCGGGCAGCTCGGCGACATCGTGGCGACGATCCAGGGCGAGCAGGACCAGATCATTCGCTCGCCCCAGGCCGGCGTTCTCGTCGTCCAGGGTGGGCCGGGCACCGGCAAGACGGTGGTGGCACTCCATCGCGCTGCGTACCTGCTCTACACCTATCGCTTCCCGCTCGAGGACCAGGGCGTTCTCGTGATCGGCCCGAACCGCGTGTTCCTCCGTTACATCGAGAGGGTCCTCCCGTCGCTGGGAGAGGCGGGTGTGGAGCTTGCAGTTCTCGCGGACCTCGTGCCCGACGTGACCTGGGGAGGCGAGGATTCAGCGCTCGCCGCCCGGGTGAAGGGCGATGTGCGCATGGTCGACGTGCTCGAGAAGGCAGTGACGGACCGCGAACGCCCGCTTCGGGAGGACCTCATTGTGCCCTTCCGCACCGGGTACCTCCGGCTGCGGGCCGAGGAGAGCCTGCGGATCGTCCGTGCCGCGCGCCGGCGCTATCGCCGGCACAATGCTGCACGCAAGTTTGTCGAGGGTGAGGTGTGGTCGGCGCTTGCTGCAACGAGCCGGATCGGCGACGTGTCACCCGATGCGGTGCGCGAGGAACTGCGGAACCTCGACATCGTGCGCGAGGCACTCGAGCGGATTTGGCCGGTGCTTACGGCGCCGCAGTTGCTGCACGATCTGTTCGGCTCGGTAGCGCTCCTGAAGCTTGCTGGTGCGCGGGTGCTCACCCAGGCGGAGTACGAGTCGCTGCACCGGGCAAGGTCAGCGGACGTCGTCGACGTGGACTGGAGCGCTGCAGATGCGGCGCTCCTCGACGAGGCACGGGCGCTGCTCGGTCCGAAACTTCTGCGGGGCAAGCCCGACGACACCGACGAGATCCGCACCTATGGACACATCGTCGTGGACGAGGTGCAGGACCTCACGCCGATGGAGTTGCGTTCCGTTGCGCGGCGCTCGCTCAACGGCTCGATGACGATCGTGGGTGACCTTGCGCAGGCAACCGGTGCGCTCGCGCCCGACGACTGGGAGTCCATCCTCGAGCACCTGCCGAACCAGAAGGGCAGCCGCGTTGTCGGCCTGAGCATCGGTTACCGAATCCCGGGTCTCATCATGGAGTTGGCAACGCGTGTGATGATGGCCGCTACGCCTAACCTCCGGGCGCCCTCGTCGGTGCGGGAGGGCGGCACTGCCCCCGGTTTGGTCGAGGCAACCGCGAACGGACTCGGCGATGCCGTGGCCTCTGCCGTGCGCGAACTGCTCGAGGACGTCGGCAATGGCAACGTTGCCGTGCTGAGTGCGGACTCCATGGTGGACGAGGTCTCGGCTCTCCTCGAGGCCGCGGGCATCGATCACGGCCGCGCAACCCGTGCCGGCCTAACCGCCTCGGTAACGCTGGTGCCGGTGTCGGTCGCCAAGGGTCTGGAGGTTGACGGTGTCGTGGTTGTGGAACCGGCACGAATCGTGGACGAGCAGATTCAGGGGATGAGGGCGCTGTACGTTGCGCTCACACGTTCCACGAAGCGACTTACCGTGGTGTACACGAGGCCGCTGCCGGCCCCGATGCTGGGCTGACGCTACGCGCCCTGCAGCCCGGCGAGGCCTGCGTCTGCGATGGCGTCAAGGTGCAGTGCAGCTTTGTCCACGTCCGCAGCACGCTTGCGCTCGACACCTGCTCGCATGAGATCGATCTGGTGTCCTGCGCTCTCGACAAACGCGGTTCGCGGCAATTGTGCCTTGATCGCGTCCCACAGCCGGTCGAGCTCCTCCATGACCTGCTTGCCGCGCCCGTCGATCATCGCCGGGCTGAGCAGGAATGCCGTGTCACGGAGTTTGACCACCAACTGGGCCGCCGTTCCGGCGGGCAGCGTCGTGGTGGCATTCACCACCGTGGTGCTCGTTGTGGTGACGGCGACGATGGTGGTCTCACCGCAGGCCTGGAGCGCCAGTGTGCCTGCTGCAACCGCAGCGAGCACTGGGATTCCTCGGGCGCGGATCCTCACGTGGTCACCAGGATCCGGGCACTCGCGAACGAGCCGACACCGACGTGGTTGCCGTTGATCTCTAGCGTCATCGTGCCGTCCGGCGAGGCGCCACGGACGAAGCCGTCGTTACCGGGGAGGATGGCCGAGTCCTCGAGGAACTCGAGGAGACCGGGGGCGAACTCGAGCTCCTCCGGGATGCGGTCGACCGTGAACCGTGCTCCGATAACGAGGTCTGACAGGCGCACGGACTGCGGTGCCTCGTAGCCGGAGCCGGGAATCGGGTTGCCGTGCGGGCAGGTGGTCGGTCCACCGAGCAATCGGTTCATCGCCAGTTCGACGCGATCGCTCATCACGTGCTCCCAGCGCCCTGCCTCGTGGTGGGCATCGGCCCACGACAGGCCGAGGATGTCGGTGAGGAATCGCTCTGCGAGGCGGTGCCGACGGACCACTTGTTCCGCGAGGCGCACTCCACCGGCGGTCAGGCGGATTCGACCCGAGGACTGCTCTACCAGTCCTTCCGTGTCGAGGCGTCGGATCATTTCCGAGACGGCGGGGCGGGAGACCTGAAGGCGTTCAGCAATCCGGGCCTGGATCACATCCAGCGAGTCCTCCTGCAGTTCAAAGATGCACTCGCAGTACTCTTCGAAGGCGGGGTGGTGCTCGCCGGGACCGGGCATGGTTCGAGCCTACCGACGGGTCTGCAGGTCCGTCAGGACTGGCCCTGATCGCGGAGGAACTGTTCGACCTCTTCGATGAGGCGTTCCGGGGTTACCTCACCGAGAGCCTCCACCGCCTCTCCGCCGACGGTGTCGTCCTCGTCCTCGTCCTCGTCCTCCTCGAACTCGTCGTCCTCATCGATGTCGAGGCCGGCGTCTGAGAGGGACTCGAGGCGACGCACGTACCCGACTAGGTCGCGGTCCTGCTCGACGAACTGGTCCACCCGGTCCTCGTACTCGCCAACCTCGTCAGCGAGAACGCCGGCGGGCACGGGTGTGCCGATCACGTCACACGCCCGCTCGATGAGGGCGAGTGACGCTTTGGGCGACGGTACCTGTGACGCGTAGGCGGGTACCGCGGCCCAGAAAGACATGGTGGGGAACCCGGCACTGCTGAAGGTGTGCTGCATCACACCGACGATGCCCGTTGGCCCTTGGTAGCGGGACCGCTGGAGGTCGTACCGCTCGATGAGGTCCTGATCGGTTGCGGTACCGATGATGTTGACCGGTCGGGAGTGCGATACGTCGGCGAGCAGCGAACCGAGGGACAGCACCATGCTCACGCCGGTCTCGGTTGCGAGTGACTGCAGTTCGTCGCAAAAGGTTCTCCAGCGAAGGCTCGGCTCGGGGCCGAGCACGAAGATGACGTCGCTACCGGGGAGGGACGCGTACCAAGCCGAGACCGTCGGCCACACGATCTCGCGGTTGCCCCCGGCAAGGCGTACGTGCGGGCGGGTGCTCGCAAAGTCGGTGAACTCCTCGGGGTCAACTGTTGCGAGCGGCGTGGCGTTCCACGCCTCGATCATCGTGCGCACTGCAGTGGACGCAGAGTCCCCGGCGTCGTTCCACCCGGTGAATGCGGCAACGAGTGTTGGCCGGTGAAGCGTGGGGCGCGCATGCCAGCGGACGTTCTGCATCACCTCAGACGCTACCCAAGTTTCGGGCGGGGTGATCGGGGGCGGGTGTCACGCCCGTCAGCAGGGTAAATGCCCCTTACAGGTGGGGTTCGACGTAGTACTTGGCACCCCCGCCACCGGCAACCACGTCGTTGAGCCAGTTGCCGTCGTACACCGCGTTCGGGCCCTGCATGAGGTCGTTCTCGGTCGCCCCCTCGGGGGTGGTGACGAGGGTCCAGGCCTGACGCTTGTACGTCCAGTTGTCGGGGAACAGGCGGTGGGCCTCGCGCCACCAAGGAACAGCGGCATCGTGCCCGACGGTGAGCAGCAGGTGCTGGCCGAGTGCAAAACAGGCTGCGGCTCGGGCGTGGTCATCGCCACTCGGTTGCGAACGGGCAACCACCTCGTCGGGTGACAGCGCGAAGCGGCTTGCGCTTCCGTTGTGCACCCAGTCGAGCAGTGCGGCCCGGTACTCGGTGGAGTGATCGGGGATGGTCTTCACCTCGCGGAACATGTCCTGGATGCGCTGCGGGAGGTCAGCCGGGATCTCCCGATCCCGCGATGCCGGCCGTTCGATGCTTGCCTGCTCTGCGGGACGGACGAGCATGCCGTTCTCGTCGATCCAGACGGCCATCGGGATGTTCTGGAACCCGAACAACTGCCCGGTGATATGTCGGGTGTCGATGAGGCTCGGGTGTGTCGGTGATGCCGCGTCAATCCACGGGTAGGTGTGCTCCGGGAAGATGTCAAGGGCAACGGTGACGACCGTGGCGCCGAGGGGTTCGATCTCTGCGTGCAGTGCCTGCCAACCTGGCAGGGCCAATCTGCAGCCTCAATACGTGGACCACGCGACCAGTACCACCTTGCGACCCCGAAGCGACGAAAGGCGGAACGGATTGCCGTGACGGTCCTGCAGTTCGGGGTCGGCTGCCGCGGCGCTCGCCAGCGTGTGACCGGCGAGCGTGGCGGCGCCCACGGCGTAGACACCGTGCTGCGCGTCGTGGATCACCGGCATGCCGAGACGCTGTGCCGCGAGGCCTACGTCGAGGGTGCCGTCGGGCGACAGCGCGCCGGGTGCCGGCACACAGATCTCGCCTTTGCAGAGCCCCTCGGGCTTGGGTGTCCAGCCGGTGGCCTCGGCAAACGCGGATGCGTTGGTACGCAGTTCGGTGAGGATCATCGTGCGACCCTAGACGAGCGGCGCCCGGGCGCGCCGTGGAGGACATAGCCGTTGACGACTGCGATACCGACTGGGCGGTGCATCAGGCCTTGCGCCCCTTCTCGGCGAGATCGTGCGGGCCGTTGGCGGGGTAGCCGCGGCCGGCACGGATAGCGGCACCCCACGGCTCGAGGATCGAGATGAGATCGTCGAGGTCGCCGCCGATTGCGTTGAGTGCGGGGACCATTTGCGCGTCGGTGGTGACCTCGATGGCTTCGCGTG
>CAMDBM010000061.1:0-11698 GCA_945889085.1 Ferrithrix thermotolerans DSM 19514 | reverse complement strand
CGCGCGCCCCGACGGCACGTGGACCTGGCGTGCAGCCGGTGCCCGCGAGCCCAAGGGCGTGATGACCGGCGACGTGCTGCCCAGTGACTCCAAGGTCGGCGATGTGCTGAAGGTGGAGGCAGATACCGGCGTCGACGGAACCTCGATCCTCGCCGTGCTGACCTCCTCGCGCTCCCGCAAGGAGCCCGCTCTCATCGAGATCATCACCTCGAACAAGTCCTTCGAGCCCGTCACCCAGCAGCTCGCCAAGCGTGACCAGCGCGACGACGACCGGCGTGGTCCGCGGCGTGATGGCGGCGATCGACGCCCACGAGAGGGTCGTCCGGGTGACGATCGCGGACGACGTACCGATGGCCCCGGTGGAGACAGGGGTCCGCGTGGACCTCGCACCGATAACGGCCCGCGTACCGATGGTGGCCCGCGTACCGATGGTGACCGCCCTCAGCGTGACCGCAGGGACCAGCGTCCGCATTTCATTCCCCCGCCGGAGATGCCCCAGCGCCCGAAGTCCAAGCGTCTCAAGCCGGGCCGCACCCACCGCACCGAGATCCTTGCTGCGCTCCCCGAGGAGCAGCGCGCCATTGCCGAGCTCACGCTGCAGGGTCTTGCTGCCGTTCGTCAGCGGCTTCGCGAAGACAACATCCGTTTCAAGGCGGAGGGAAAGCCGGAGATGCCGGAGCAGTCCGTGATGCGGATGGCCGAGGAGCTCATGCCGAAGATCCGTGTGGCCGAGTGGCTCGACCGGGCTGAGGCTGCGAAGAAGGACCTCGCCGAACTGGACCTGCGCGACCTCCGTTCGGTCGTGGCATCGTCGGAAGACCCGATCGTTGTGCGTGACGAGACCTCGCGGGCGATTGCTGCAGAACTGAAGGCAGCGCTCGCTACCAAGCAGGAGCAGGCCACCAAGGACTGGCTGGAGGACATCTCCACAGCCGTCGAGATCGGCCGCGTGGTGCGCGCCCTCAAGCTCGCAGGTGAACCCCCCAAGGCCGGCAGTCGCTTCCCAATCGACCTCGGAGCGCGCCTCGCCGAGGCTGCAGCAGCGGCCCTCACAGCGGACGCCTCGAGCGAGCGCTGGATCGCGCTGGTCGAGTCGGTGGCCTTCTCCCCGATTCGTACGCTCGTCAAGCCGGCCGCGGCTCCTACTCAGGTCAGTGATGAGTTGCGTGCTGCGATCACCAAGTTGGCGCCCGCCGTACCGCAAATCGCCGCACTCTTCGGCATCGTGGTTCCCGAAGGCGCAGCGATGCCCAGGCCGCCGCGGATTACCCGGCGTCCCGAGAAGAAGCCCGCTCCGAAGGCACCCACACGGACTGCTCCCGAGGCTGTCGCACCCGAGGCTGTCGCACCCGAGAGTTCCGCTGAGGCGCCCGAAGCCTGAGGCACCTACGATCGGACCATGTCCGAGATCGTCACCTACGAATCACGCGGCCGCGTTGGCCTCATCACACTGAACCGTCCTGAGGCGCGCAACGCCGTCAATGGGGCGCTCGCACAGGGTCTCGAGGCCGCTGTCGACCGCCTCGAGGCCGACGACGAGGCCTGGATCGGCGTGCTGCGTGCCAACACCGAGGGTCAGAGCAACCCGGTGTTCTGTGCCGGCGCAGACCTAAAGGCACTCAACGACGGCTCCGGTGGCGCATCCACCAAGCGCGGTGGCTTTGCCGGCTTTGTGTACCGCGAGCGGCGCAAGCCGGTCATCGCCGCAATCGACGGGCTCGCGACTGCGGGTGGGCTCGAGATCACCCTGGCGTGCGATCTCGTCGTGGCCACCACTCGATCCTCGTTCGGTCTGGCCGAGGTGAAGCGCAACCTCATTGCAGGGGCTGGCGGCCTGTTTCGCCTGCCGCGGGCGATCGGTCAGGCGGCCGCAATGGAGGCGATCCTCACCGGTGACCCGATTCCGGCCGAGCGCGCCTACCAGCTCGGTCTCATCAGCCGGCTCGTAGCGCCCGGGGAGGCCGAGGCGGAGGCCTTCCGTCTCGCCGAGAAGATTGCCGAGAACGCCCCGCTTGCCGTCTGGGCGAGCCGCAGGGTGGTGCTCGCTGCTGCCTACGAGGACGACGACACCCTGAAGGCGCTGACCGATGAGGAGTTCGCCCCGCTGCTCACGAGCGAGGACCTCAAAGAGGGACTCACGGCCTTCATCGAGAAGCGTCAGCCCAACTGGAAAGGCCGCTAAGGGTTCGCTCAGGCAAGTAGGCCGTGGACGTCGAGGAACTCTGCAAGCCCGGCGGCCAGTCCGCTGACGTTGCGTACGTCGGCCTGCACCACCCAGCGGAGGTCCGCGGCGTCGTCGCCTGCTACGGCTCTGTCGGCATCGGTGTCGGCAACCTCGGTGACGAAGTCGTGGATTACGTAGTGCCATTCCGACGAGGTCCGCTCCACGTGGCCGAGGTATCGCAGTTCGGTTGCAGTCAGTCCGGTTTCCTCGAGCAGTTCTCGCCGGGCCGCGTCAACAAGCGCCTCGCCGAACTCGACGCGCCCTCCCGGGATACTCCACGACCCGACAGCCGCACCCCTCCCCCGCTGGATCAGGAGCAATCGACCAGCGCTTCGCACCACGACACCGACGCACACCTCCGGGCGCAGGGTCACCCCAGTACCTTGTTCACCACGATCAAGCGAGCAACCAGACCAGCCCGCTCGTACAGGTTCTTCGTGTCGCGGTCACCGGGAAGCGCTTCGGCCTCGATGTCGTGAACGCCCCAGTCGCGGGCAGCCTGTACCAGCGCGTCGAGCATCGCGTCCCCGAGCCCAACCTCCCGTGCTGCCTCGGTGACATAGATCCGATCGATGCAGGCGCAGTCCCTTACGGCATCCCGGTGCACCGAGCCAACCCCAAGCACCACCCCGTCTATTCCGCCGACCACCGTGTGCGTCGACCCGTCTATCAGTCGCTCGACCCAATCCGCTGCCGTGAGTGCCAGGTGGTCACGCAACCAAGCGGTGCCACCGCGGGAGTCTTGGGCTGCGCCGCGGTACTCCGCCTCGAGACGAACGAGTTCATCGAGGTCCTGCGAGACGGCCGCACGGACGAACTCCTCCATCAGGCGACCAACTGGTCGATTCGGTTGAGGATCGTCCTGCGGTGCCTGCCGGCCAGCTCATAACGCCGAACCGCGTCAAGCTCGTTCGGTGCGAGCGAACCAAGCCGCTCCACCACCTGAGACGCCGCAAGGGAGTCATACCCAGGGATCGCCAGATCGGCGACCGCCACCGCCGGCTCGTTCATCTCGAGATGGGGTCGACCGGTGGCAGTGGTAGAGGCCTCTGCCGCCTCTGCAACCTCGGTTGCCTCGGTCTGCACCACGGGATCGGTTGTCGGCGCGGAAGCCTGGGCGGTTGGTGTCGTCCGACCGGCGAGACGCCGTTCAAGCTCCTGCTTGCCCGTCTTCACGGCAAACTCGCCAACCATCTTTGCCACACGGACCCGGGACTCGAGCCGTTCCCGACCCGTCACAGCGAACTTGGGGAACTGCTCACGGAGCAGCAGGGCCGCGCCGAGGGGAGCGAACAGCACGAGCTCCACGAGCGTCGTGAGCGGCGACTTCGTCTCGGTCACGAGAACAGCGGGCAGGCGTCGTCACCGACGGGACAATTCGGCGCATTGCGCCTCACGATGAGGAAACAACGAGAGCACAGTTGCTCGTCGGCGCGCTTGGGCTGGAGCCGGTCGCTGTCGGCGCCACGCTCGTCGGCTTCCGCCTCGTCCTCCTCGTCCTCGTTGGACTCCTCGGCGGTAACCAGACGGTCCTTGAGGATCGTGTCGAGATCTGCTTCGACGTCGTCGGGTGCGACAACGTCCTCGTCCTCGTCCTCGTCCTCCGAGGTACGTCGACGGGGGGAGGGTGGCTCCGCCTCGTCCTCTGCCTCGGCGTCGTCGGTCGTCAGGGCGTCGTCCGCGAAGCTCTCGTCCTCGTCGTCGAGTTCCTCGAAATCGTCGTCGAGTTCTTCCGGACCAAGATCCGGATCCTCCTCGATGACCGGCGCGGCCTCCTCGAACTCTTCTTCGATGACGTCGTCCTCGTCAGCCATGGCCTTCCTTCCGCTGGGTGCCCTCGGCGTGGGCGCGCATCATACGGGCAGGAACACGGCGACCAAACCAACCCAACTGAGCAATACGTCACCCCGATCCGGCAGCGACGTATGCGCTGTTCAGGGCGTTGTTTGGTTCCTTCGGGCCTCCGCCCGGCGCTCGGACTCGAGGCGCTCCAGGCCCGGATCTGCGTCGGTCATGTGGGTCATCGCGGCAGCGATTGCCCGGTGGCCGGCCTTTTCAGCGATCAGCTGGTGCATGGTGAGCACGACCCGCCGGTATGCGGGGTGGCCCTGCGGGCTGGAGCGCAGTTCGAGCAGGTGCAAGGCCTCACGGGCGTTGAACTGCATGGCATACCGCACCCGATAGGCCATCGACACCGCGTACTGGGCCGGCACCGGGAACTCCGGAACCATGAGGTCATAGAGCTCGGCAGACCGATCCATCGTGTCGTCAAATTCACCCGCTGCCCCGGCCTCATCGACCAGTTCCGGGCGGGTGTAGCCGTGGTACGGCGTGAGTGGCTGCCACTCGATGGTGAGCAGGCGATGGCGTTGGAGGTCCCGGAACGCGCCGTAGTCCGAGAGCACGTCGAATCGATAGTCGGTGCGCTCGAAGGCCCGGCCTGGCTTGTGGCGGCGGTTGGCACTGCGATCCCCGACGTACGCCTTCATGAGCGCCACCCGCTCGTCGGCAGACATCGCCCGCACACGATCGAGCAACTGGTGCTCGGGGAGGTTGGTGTGCGGGTAGCAGATAGCGGCGAGCACCTTGTCCTCTCCCTCGGGGTCGAAGTCAACGAGTTCGACCGGATCCGCCGGCTCCACCACGGAATCGGCGAACAGCCGCTGGACCGTGTCTGCCGTGTCGATCCGGGTCGCTTCGAGGTACTCGGACCAGCGTCCGCCCCGGTTCGGGATGTCCACCCGCTTCAGGAAACTCGGGATGACCTTGCGCATCTCCTGCAGCATGAGGTCGGAGTATTGGCGGGCCTCGGGCAGCGGGTGAGCACGCATACGCAGCAGCAGCGCCTCAAAGGCCTGCCCCGAACCGTAGATGCCCAGGTTGGACAGGCTGGCCGCAGGGAGCATGCCCCGTACGGCGTCGAGAGCCTTCGCGCGGGTTGCCTGCCGGTAGACGAAGTCAGAGTCCCTCGGGTCCCGGGGGACGGTGGTGCGCACATGGTCGGTGACACGGGTGACCAACGCGCTATAGGAGTCGAACATCCGGTCCATGTCGCCCACGTAGCGGGCGCCAATGCGACTGCCGAGCACCTGTGGATCCCGGTGGAAGCGGTACCGCCCGCCGAGGCGGACGTCGTAGGCGATATACCGCGTGCTCTGCTCGAGGTAGCTCATCAGCCGGCCCCACTCGAGGATCTTGGTGAGCACGTTCGACGCCTGCTCGCACGCAAGGTGAACACCACCGAGTTGGGCCACCGAGTCGTCGCCGTACTCGAGAAACACCTTCTCGTACAGTTGTTCGGCCCGGTTCAGCCCAACCGTTGCGTCGACGCTCTGGTCGCCGCTGATATCGAGATCGCCGACGAATTCATCGAGGAACAGCCTGCGCAGGCTCTTGGGGCTGCGCGAGTACCTGGCGAACAGGGCGCCCTTCACCACCTCGGGAAGATTCACGAGCGCGAAAACAGGGCCATCGAGGTTCGTGAAGTAGCGACGAAGTACCTCGGCCTCGTCGGCCGTGTACTCATCCGGGACGTACACCGTCACCGCCGTCGACTCCTGCATCCCATCACCATCCATCATGGTAGGTGGCGCTGCACGAGGAATCGGGCATACCCCGGTACGTGGGTTTCTGCTGTATCACGGAGCCAGAACGGAGCGATCCGGCCCTCCCAGGCCGAAGTCACGACGGGAGGATTCCCGTACAGCGGCGTCCGTCCAGAGGTCAATTGCGGTCATTGCCATGGCCTTGGCACCGTCGAGAACAGCGCGGTCGCCTGCCTCTCCACCGGCGTGCCGCTCGAACTCGGTGGTGTGAATGGCGACACCGTCCGGGGCCACCTTGATCATCGGGTGGATGGAGGGAACCAGATAGCTCACGTTCCCCATGTCCGTGGACCCGACCACCCGTCGGCCGACCACGCGGGGATCAAGCACCGCTCGACCGAGTTGTGCTGCGTTGGCAACGTACGCCGCCACGATCGCCGGGTTGTCCCGCATGTCGGAATATGTGTAGCCGTCCCACTCGCACCGACAGGTACAACCGGTCGCCGACGCACCTGCCTCAAGGCAACCCGCAACACGCTGCTTCAACGGCTGAAGCGTGGCGATCGTGTCCGACCTGACATACCAGTGCATCGCAGCCTCCTTGGGCACGATGCTCGGTTTGTCCCCCGCCTTCGTGAAGATCCCGTGCACACGTTCCTTCGGACCGATGTGCTGGCGCAGCGCGGCAACACCCATGTAGGCGAGTACTGCAGCGTCCAGTGCGTTGCGCCCGAGGTGAGGGGCGGCCGCTGCATGTGCTGCGGCACCCGTGTACTCGACGTTCACCTGCTGCACGGCAATGGTGTCCATGCTGATGAGATCGGCGTCGGCCGGATGGATCATCATTGCCGCGTCGAGATCGTCGAAGGCGCCCTGTCGTGCCATCACGATCTTGCCTCCTCCCCCCTCCTCCGCGGGGGTGCCGAGGATCGTGACCCGGCCACCGGCCTCGGCGGCGAGCGCTGCAAGGACGAGGCCGGCACCGAGGCCGGCTGCTGCGATGACGTTGTGCCCGCAGGCGTGGCCGATCTCGGGGAGCGCGTCGTACTCGAGAAGGATCCCCACGTTGGGGCCGGACGTGCCGCAGACCGACCGGAACGCCGTGCCAACGCCGAATGCATGCCGCTCGGGCGCGAGCCCCGCCCGTTCCAGCTCGTTCGTCAGCAGATCGTGCGCATACCGCTCCTCGTAGTTCATCTCCGGGTGTGCGTGGATGTCGCGGGACACGGCGATCAACAGATCCGAGAGTGCATCTACGTGAGCGCACGCCCTCGCCTTGAGTTCCTCTGTGGTCGCGGTGGTGGTCACGGGCACGACGTTACTCAGATACAGATGTTCTGGCTGTCCGCGAGGCACACGACACGCAGGTTGGACGTGCGTGCCACCTTCACGCCGTCCAGCCACAGGTCCAACGGGCGCTCGAATACCCACTCGGCCTCGCGCGACCTGCGCGTACTGATGCTGGGATGAGGAAGGTGTCCGGCAAGCGGGAGCCTTTTCCTCGCCGCCTGGCGTTGACGGATCCCCATGGACGCCGCAACATCAACGACATCGAGGAAGCCGTCGTTGGGGTGCGAGCGCGGTGCGACGTCCCAACTCCCGATGAACTGGGCGTTGGCAACAACCAGCACGCGCCCTCGCCACCACGACCGGCGCGCGACCGCATGCGACGCGAACAACCGGGATCCCCCGTCGAAGTGAGCAAGACCGAGGTCCAGCGGAAGGATCACCACCTCGTCCAACCCGTTGAAGCGGTCGAGGCTCCCGGAGGCAGAGACCGTGCGCGCGAGATCCCCAGTCAAGAGGCCAATGTACGCGGCTCTCGGATCCCTGTTTACGGCGGCGAACAGCGACTCGTTGTCCTCACAGATCTCGGTACCGGAGGGAAGCGGGCCGATGGCACCCCAGTCCTCACCCTTGCGGATCGTCATCGGGCGCCTCCACCGAGATGATGGTCCCCTCCGACACACTCGACTCGGTTGCCTGCACTGTGCTCGAGGCGGCAACGACACCGCGGAACAGGCGCTCGGCGGCCTCGGCGGCCGTGGCCCGGGTGTCAGGCGAGGGCGCGAGCAGGGCCAACTGCCGCAGCAGGTCGATCAACTGCTTCACGTTGCGCACGAAGTCCCCGCCGGACAGTTCCTCGTCCTCCACCACCTCGGCGAACCCCTCGCCCGCAGCCCATGCGTACGCGATCGCGAAGAAGGTTGGGTCCGGTGGGCGGTGCAGCGATCCACCGATTGCTTCTTCCTCCGCCCGCAGTTGCGCGCTCAGCCCGGCGATCTTGATGAACCGTTGGCGCAGGGTCGACGAGGGGAACCACGGGGCTGGGGGCGCCTCCGAGGACCGGTGTTCATACGTGAACACCGACATCAGGCCCGCTAGCGAGGGGGCGTCGATCCCGTCGAGGAGATCAGCGTGGAGACATTCGGCGATGAGCAGATCGCTCTCATGGAAGAGTCGAGCGAGCACCCGTCCGCGATCGCTCAGTCCCCAACCACGTACGTAGTCGCGGCTCTCGAGGAGGTTGAGCACCCGGTCGAACTGGCGCGCCACTGATCGCGAGCGTTTCCCCATCCGCTCCGACAGCTCCCCGAGTTCACGCTCGATTCGGTCCGCCTGAGCGGCTGCCTTCAGACGCAGGTCGAGTTCCGGGTCGTTCTCGACCGGGTGGCGCCGCCGCTCGGTGGACGTGGCAGTTGCGCGGGATGGCGAGATGAGCCGTGCCCGCTCCATTCGCTCCACGACCTGGCGGTTGAAGTCCTGCCGACCGGGCGCGAACGGCACGGGAAGTTCCACCGAGCCCAACGCCTCGGGGGAGGACGAGAAATCCGCCGCCACGACGGTGAGTTCCTCGCGGCGCTGGGTGAGCACAGTGAGCTTGCTTCCCGCCTTCCGGGAGGCGGTGGTCAGTACGCACACACGCCCGGAGAAGTCGCCCTTGACCACGTAGACGATGTCACCCGGGCGAAGCCTGGCGAGCGCAACTTCGACCGAACGTGAGCCAGTCGATTCCTTCCCCGGCTCCTTCTGTGAGCGTCGGTACTCCTCGATGTCGCCGAACGGGCTCTCGGCCGAGGCGCGCAACTGCGCAAGGTGCTGCTGGCGACGGTCCGAACGGACCTCGAGACGCACAAGATCACGGTCGGCCTGATACTGCGCGAACGACAGGTTCAACAGGTGGTGGGCCTCCTCGGAGGAGTACGACCGCACGAGGTTCGCCGCCATGTTGTAGGTCGGTCGGAATGCGGAGTTGAGGTGGAACGCTCGGCTCGCCGCGAGAGCTGCAACCTGATCGAATCCAACGAATGGGCTCCAGAGCACGACCGCCTGGCCGAGCGTGTCGATGCCCCTGCGCCCGGCGCGCCCGGTGAGCTGCGTGTACTCGCCGGGAGTCAGGAACGTGTGGTGATCCCCGGTGAACTTGCTCAGCTTCTCGATGACGACCGTGCGCGCCGGCATGTTGATCCCTACCGCAAGGGTCTCGGTGGCGAACACGACCTTGATGAGCCCCTCGATGAAGCAGTTCTCCACTACCTCCTTGAACGGCGGCACCATTCCGGCGTGATGCGCGGCCACCCCGTTCTCGAGCTGAGCGAGGAAGCGCTGGAAGCCGAGCACCTCGAGATCGGAGTCCTCGAGGGCGCCGAGGCGTGCCTCGGCGATCTCCCTGATCCGAGTGCGTTCCTCGGGGCTCGTGAGCGTCACGTTCGCGCGCAGGCACTGGGCCGCAGCCTCGTCGCACGCATTCCGGCTGAAGATGAAATAGATAGCGGGGAGCAGCCCCTGTTCCCCGAGGCGTTCCACGACCTCGAGCCGCGAAGGCGTGAACAGGCGACGACGGGGCTGCATCTTTGCGCCGCCCCGGCGTTGACCGCGGTGGGCCTCTGCGTCGAGGCGCTCCGCCTCGGGGTTTGGCCGGCCGCGCAGCAGTGTCGGAAGCAGGTGCACGCTGTCTGACGTCTTGTCCCCCACCATGTACAGGTTCTCGAGGCGCACCGGTCGCCGGTCCTCAACGATGCACGCCGTCGGCCCGCGAACGGTTGTGATCCACTCCGCAACCTCGTCGGCATTGCTCACCGTTGCCGACAGACACACCAGTTGGATGTCATGTCGCAGATGAGTGATCACTTCCTCCCACACTGGCCCCCGGTAGGCGTCCTGCAGGAAGTGCACCTCGTCGAGCACGACGAAGGCAAGATCGTCCAGCGCCGGCGAGTGCGCGTAGATCATGTTCCGCAACACCTCGGTGGTCATCACGACGACCGGGGCATCTCCGTTGATCGAGTTGTCCCCCGTCAGCAACCCCACCCGATCGTCGCCATGACGCCGACGGAGGTCCTGGAACTTCTGGTTCGACAATGCCTTGATGGGTGCGGTGTAGAACGCCCGCTTGCCGTCGGCGATCGCGCACGCAACCGCGTACTCGGCAACCACGGTCTTGCCGCTACCGGTGGGGGCGGCAACGAGGACCGACTCGTTCCGGTCGAGGGCGTCCAGTGCCCGCAGCTGGAACGCGTCGAGCTCGAACGAGTAGGCGGACACCAGAGCCGGGCGATCGGCCCGGGCTATGTCCGCGTTCACACCGGGGTCAGGCAGCGGGGGCCTTCTTGGCCCTGGACCGCTCGATGAGACGTCCGACGACGATCGACACGAAATACAAGAAAATCATCGGCACGGCGAGCGCTACGAGGCTGATCGGGTCACCGCTCGGGGTGATCGTTGCCGCCAGCACGACGATCACGATGATTGCGTGGCGCCACCACTTGAGCAGCTGGCGCCACTGGACCACGTTGACAAGCTGGAGGAACACGAGAAGGATCGGGAACTGGAAGCCCACGCCGAAGGCTGCCGCCATCAGACCAACGAACGAGACGTACTTCGAGATCTGATACGTGGGCTGGGCTTGGCCGAAGTTGATGAGGAACTCGAGCGCCGGCTGCAGCGTCAGGTACGCCAAGGCGCATCCGACCAGGAACAGTCCAACCGAGGAGAGCACGAACCCCACGGCGTACTTGCGCTCGTTGCGGTGGAGGGCCGGGGCGATGAAGCGCCAAATCTGCCACATGAGTACGGGAAGCGCAATGATGAGGCCGCCGTAGACCGAGATGCTTACCCGCGCACCGAAGGCATCAAGCGGACTGAGCGAGATGAGCTCGGCGCAGGTCTTGCCGGCCTCTGGGTTCACGGTGCCGTTGTTGCAGAGGCGGAAAAGCGGCTTCGCGAGGAACGAGAGAACTGACTTGTAGAAGACGATGATGACGACGAACCCGAGCGTCACGGCGAGTACCGCGCGCACGAGGCGGACGCGGAGTTCCTGCAGGTGATCCCGCAGTGTCATCTTGTCGTCGGGGGTCTTCAACTTCGGGAGCTGGGAGCGACGCGGGCGGGGAATCCTCATTCGGTCGAACCTTCAGCGGCCGGCTTGGGCGCGACCGCCCCGAACGGGTCCGCTGTGACGCTCCCGCTGTTGGCTGATGCCGACTCCTCGACAAAGCGGTTGAGGCTGGTGCCGTCGACGATGCTCCCGTCGGCGTGGTAGAGGTTGGGGTCGTCATCGTCCTCGTCGACGTCATCGTCGCCGTCGTCGTCGACATCGCGGTCGAGGTCGTCAATCACCAACGACTCGTCCGGAACGGCTCCGAATGCGTCAACCGACCCGTTGCCGGCCGAAAGAGCGCCCTGCACTTCCTGCTGGTCCGAGTTGCCCTCACCCCCGGCTCCCCAACGGGAGTCGTCCATTGTCCCGACCGCCGTCTTGCCCTCGTCGAACCAACTCTTGGCAAGATTGACGGTGTCCTGCATCTCCCGGACGGGCTCCTCGATCACATCCTTGAACTCCGTCTTGAACCCGGTGGAGATCTTTTTCACCTCTCCGTAGATGCGACCGGCCTTGCGGATGAAGTCAGGAAGCTTGTCCGGTCCGAGG
>CAMDBM010000060.1:0-11700 GCA_945889085.1 Ferrithrix thermotolerans DSM 19514 | reverse complement strand
ATGCCGAATCACCGGAGTGAACGCCTGCCGCCTCGACGTGTTCCATCACACCGCCGATCAACACCTCGCCCGTGTGGTCCCGGATCGCGTCGACGTCCACCTCGGTGGCATCGTCGAGGAATCGATCGATAAGCACCGGACGTTCGGCGGAGAGACCTCCCTCGCGACCGAGGCTTCCAAAGGTGGTCAGCTCCGCCATCGCCTGCTCGAGGGTTGCGCGATCCTCCACGATCTTCATGGCACGCCCGCCGAGTACGTAACTCGGGCGGACGAGCACGGGGAACCCGATTCGTTCGGTGATCAAGAGCGCCTGAGCAAGGTCAACCGCGGTACCGCCGGGGGGCTGTGGGATGTGCAGCGCCTCGCACAGTTCATTCCACTTCGCCCGGTCCTCCGCGAGGTCGATCGATTTCGACGATGTACCAGCGACGAGTTCCGCCGGGATCTGGCTGCTGAGCTTCAGCGGCGTCTGGCCACCGAGGGAGACGATCACCTTGGGAGCGACCCCGCCACTCGAACGCGTCTCCGCGGCGATCACATTGAGCACGTCCTCGCGCGTGAGCGGCTCGAAATACAACCGGTCGCTCGTGTCGTAGTCCGTCGACACCGTCTCGGGGTTGCAGTTCACCATGACCGTCTCGAACCCCGCCTCCCGGAGCGCGAATGACGCGTGGACGCAGCAATAGTCGAACTCGATACCCTGACCGATGCGGTTGGGGCCAGAGCCGAGGATCAGCACCTTCGGCCTCGTTGACGGTGCCACCTCGTCCTCGTCCTCGTAGGTCGAGTAGTGGTACGGCGTCTTGGCATCGAACTCCGCGGAACAGGTGTCGACCGTCTTGTAGGTGGGCACCACACCAGCGGCCAGACGGGCAGTCCGCACGCTGTCCTCGGGCACGCCCCAGAGGTAACCAAGCTGCGCATCGGAGAAGCCGAGCCGCTTTGCACGCCGCCACGCAGAGCGGGACATTGCTGCGAAGCCGATGCTGGTCAGGGCCGAGCGCTCCTCGACCACCGAGGACATCTGGTCGAGGAACCACGGATCGACCGAGCAGGCCTCGTGGACCTGCTCGATGGAAACTCCCCGGAGGAGGAGTTCCCCGATCTGGAAGACCCGGTCGGGCGTAGGGATCGCGATCATGCCGAGCAGTTCGGCGTCGGAACGGCCGGCGAACTCGCCCTCGGCGGGATCGCAGTTGAGACCAAGACGACCCTGCTCGAGCGAGCGCAGCGCCTTCTGGAGGCTCTCGGGGAACGTTCGCCCGATCGCCATTGCCTCACCGACACTCTGCATCTGCGTGCCGAGCACGCCAGAGGTTCCCGGAAGCTTCTCGAAGGCCCAGCGCGGGATCTTCGTGACCACGTAGTCGATGGTCGGCTCGAAGCTTGCCGGCGTCATCTTCGTGATGTCGTTGGGAATCTCGTCGAGGCAGTAGCCGACCGCAAGCTTTGCTGCAATCTTCGCGATCGGGAAGCCTGTTGCCTTGGAGGCAAGCGCGCTCGAACGGGAGACCCGGGGGTTCATCTCAATGACGACCTGCTGACCCGTGCGTGGGTCGACCGCGAACTGCACGTTCGACCCGCCCGTCTCCACACCGACGCGCCGGATGCACTTGAAGGCTGCGTCACGCATTTCTTGGTACTCGATGTCGCTGAGGGTCTGGGCCGGGGCCACGGTGATCGAGTCACCGGTATGAACCCCCATGGCGTCGAAGTTCTCGATCGAGCAGATGATCACGCAATTGTCCTTGCGGTCGCGCATGACCTCGAGCTCGAATTCCTTCCAACCCTTGATGGAGCGCTCGATCAGGATTTCACTGATGGGGCTGGCCGCGATCCCGTTGGCAGCGATGATCCGGAACTGGTCCATCGTCTCGGCGATGCCCGTGCCGCGCCCGCCGAGGATGTACGCAGGGCGAACTACCACGGGCAGGCCCAACTGCTCAAGCACCGCATACGCCTCCTCCATTGAGTGAGCGATTCCCGACTCCGGGACGGCGAGACCGATCTCGATCATTGCGTGCTTGAACCGTTCCCGGTCCTCCGCCGTCGCGATCGCCTCGGCGTTGGCGCCGATGAGCTCAGGAGTCCCGGGGACACCCACCTCGCCGCGCTCGTACAGGGCCATCGCGAGGTTCAACCCCGTCTGGCCGCCGAGGGTTGCGAGCACCGCATCGGGACGCTCCCGCTGCAAGATCTTGCTGAGGAAGTCGGGGGTGAGCGGTTCGATGTACGTGCGATCGGCGAAGTCCGGGTCCGTCATGATCGTCGCAGGATTCGAGTTCGCAAGAATCACGCGGTAGCCCTCACTGCGCAGCACCCGACAGGCCTGGGTTCCGGAATAGTCGAATTCGCAGGCCTGACCGATCACGATCGGGCCCGACCCGATGATGAGGATGGACTCAATGTCGTCACGGCGCGGCATCAGGCTGCCCCTCCCTGTGCGGGGGCGCGGAGCCCTGCTGGTTGATATCCGTACGGTTCGGGCCGCAGTCGACCGTCTCCGCCCATCAGACGATCGAATTCCGAGAAGAGGTACTCGGCATCGTGGGGACCGGGACCCGCCTCCGGGTGGTACTGCACGCTGAACGCGGGCGCCCCGAGCACCCGCATCCCCTCGTTCGTGCCGTCGTTGAGGTTCACGTGGGTCACCTCGACCTTGCCCCCGAGCGACTCGGGGGCGAGACAGAAGTTGTGGTTCTGGCTCGTGATCTCGATACGACCGCTCCCCTCGTGGCGAACCGGGTGGTTTCCGCCGTGGTGGCCGAATGCAAGTTTGTAGGTAGAGCCGCCGAGCGCCCTCGAGAGCAACTGGTGGCCGAGGCAGATCCCGAAAATCGGAACCTGTCCGACGAGTTCGGCGATTGCCGTAGATGCGTATCCCACCATCGAGGGATCGCCCGGACCGTTCGAGAGGAACACGCCTGCCGGCCAGAGCGCGAGCACGTCTGCGGCAGAGGTTGACGCGGGCACGACTTCCACCCGGCCGAGGCGCGCGAGGTGCCGAAGGATGGTGTGCTTGATCCCGAAGTCGTAGGCAACAATCGTACGGTCGCCCTCGCCGACGCTGTACGGCTGCTCGGTGGTGACCCCAGCGACGAGGTCAACGCCGTCGGTACCACGTTCGCCACGTGCGGCAGCGAGCAGCGTGGACTCGTCGGCGCTGCCAAATGCAGCGGGCAGGGCGCCGGTATCGCGGATACGTCGCGTCAGGCGCCGCGTGTCGATGCCAGCGATACCCGGAACGCCGTACTTGCGCAGCATCGAGTCGAGGCTCGACCCCGCACGGTGGTTGCTGTACCGACGCGCGAGCTCACGGACGACGACACCGCGACAGAACGGACGGACCGACTCGAAGTCCACGTCGGTCACTCCGTAGTTCCCGATATGCGGATACGTGAACGTGATGATCTGGCCGGCATAACTCGGGTCGGTCAGCACCTCTTGATAACCCGTCAGCACGGTGTTGAAGACCACCTCGCCGCTCGCCACACCGGCCGCGGGGGTTGCCCCGATCAGTTCCCCCTCGAAGACGGAGCCGTCGGCGAGGACAAGGAGTCCTTCGGTGGGTGCAGACATCGCTTCAGACATTGCTGGTCCAGTTCTTCCTGTACATCGTTTTCATCGTGCTCATCGCTGTGCCTCGCCGTCGATCACGACCGGTGTGCCCCGAAAGACGGTGTGTCTGACCTGACCCCGCATGGTGCGGCCCTGATACGGGGTGTTCCTGCTCTTGGAGGCAAGCCTCGTGGCGTCCACCGTCCATGTTGCCTCCGGGTCGAATACCGCAAGATTGGCGACCGCACCCGGCCGGACCGCAGTGCCGTGCCGGTCAGAGACCCCCGCTATGGCGGCGGGCCTCCACGACAGGAGTGCGACCACCTCGGGGAGGTCGAGGCCGAGCTCGCCCAGCGCGAGCGGCAGCGCGGTCTGGAGACCGAGCATCCCCGGCGGTGCGGTGTCGAGCGGCTGCTCCTTGAGGGCCGCAGGGTGAGGGGCGTGGTCGGTCGCGATTGCGTCGATCGTCCCGTCCCGGAGGCCCACCTTGAGCGCGGCGATGTCATTGGGGGTCCGCAGCGGCGGGTTCACCTTGAACGTCGCGTCGAAGGTGCGGAGCATCTCGTCGGTCAGCGTGAAGTGATGCGGGGCGGCCTCGGCAGTGATCCTCAGTCCGTCCGCCTTGGCCTGACGCACGAGTGCGACAGATCGGGCGGTGGACAGGTGCAGGAAGTGCACCCGCGCCCCCGTGAGCCGGGCGAGTTCGATGTCGCGGAACACCATCAGTTCCTCGGCCACTGCGGGCCAGCCGGGCAGGCCGAGGTGCGACGAGCAGCATCCCTCGTGCATCACTGCCCCGGCGGTGAGGCTTGCTACTTCGCAGTGTTGTGCGAGCACGACGTCAAGGTCGAGGGAGTACTCCATGATCCTGCGCATGAGGAGCGGGTCCTGAACGCCATTTCCGTCGTCGGTGAACAGCCGTACACCGCTGGCTGCGAGCTCCGCGATGGGGGCCATACGCTCGCCGGCCCGCTCGAGCGTCAGGCAGCCGGCGGGAAGCACCTCGCAGAGCCCTGCCTCCTCGCCCCAGCGACGAACCTGCTCCACGACCGCTACGGAGTCCTGCGCGGGCTCGGTGTTGGGCATGGCGACGATCGCCGTGAACCCACCCAGTGCCGCTGCGCGCGAGCCGGTCTCCACCGTCTCGGCCTCCTCGCGCCCCGGTTGGCGGAGGTGCACGTGGAGGTCGACAAAGCCGGGGGAAACGATGCAGCCAGAGGCATCGAGAACACGCTCGCCCGACAGGTCCGCACCTACCTCGCTGATCCGCCCGCCGGAGATTGCAACGTCGCCCTTGCGGGTCCCGTCCGGGTCCACGATCGTCGCTCCCTTGATCACCCACTCATTCATCACTGAACCCCGCTCTCGTCGACAAGTTCGCTCCCCTGCCCGAGCAGGTGGAACAGGACAGCCATCCGCACCGACACCCCGTTGGCCACCTGGTCGGTGATCACCGAACCCCTGAGAAGAGCCGGATCGACCAGGATCTCCACACCACGGTTCATGGGGCCCGGGTGCATGACCAGTGCGTGGTCCTGCAACCGACGAGCACGCACGTCGTCGAGGCCGAACCGCATGCTGTACTCACGCATCGACGGCACCAGCGACTGCTCCTGTCGCTCGATCTGCATCCGCAACAGGTACAACACGTCGATATCGGCGATCACGTCATCGAGGTTGTTGCACACGGTGACTGGCCACCCCTCGAGACTCGCAGGGAGCAGCGTGGCGGGCGCGACCAGCGTCACCCGTGCCCCGAGCTTCGCAAACGCTTGGACGTCGCTGCGAGCCACCCTCGAGTGCTTCACGTCCCCGACGATGGCGATGTGTAGGCCCTCGAGACCGCCATTGCAACCAAGGCGTGTCCGGATCGTGTACGCATCGAGGAGGGCCTGGGTGGGGTGCTGGTGCCAGCCGTCGCCGGCATTGATGATCGCCGCGTCCGTCCACTGGCTGATCTGCCACGGCACGCCGCTGGTCCGGTGGCGCACCACGAATGCATCGACGCCCATGGCGCTCACGGTCTCAATGGTGTCGCGAAGGCTCTCGCCCTTGTTCACGCTCGAGGTGCTCACCGAGAATGTCATCGTGTCGGCGGAGAGACGCTTGGCCGCAGTCTCGAAGGACAACCGCGTGCGGGTCGAGTCCTCGAAAAAGAGGCTGACAACCGTGCGCCCGCGGAGCGCCGGCACCTTCGGGATCGGGCGCCGGTTCACCTCGGCCATCGCGTCGGTGAGGTCTAGGAGCGACCTGATGGCCTCACCCGAGAGTTCGTCGATCGAGCGGAGGTGTTTCATGCGTCCTGCCCCCCGCGAATGGTGACCGACTCCGGCGTAACCGCAACGTCTTCCGAGCGCGAGGTGGGGAGGTTCTTGCCGACGTAGTCCGGTCGGATTGGCACCTCACGGTGACCACGGTCGACGATGACCGCCAACTGGACGGCCCGGGGCCTGCCGTAGTCGTTGAGTGCCTCCAGTGCAGCCCGCACGGTGCGCCCGGTGAACAGCACATCGTCGACGAGGACGACCACTGCGCCATCGAGGGCCACAGGTATCCGACTCTGGGCCCCCGCCATGACCGGTCGGAGACCGATGTCGTCCCGGTGGAAGGTGGGATCGACAAGGCCAACGGGCACGGCGGACTCCGGCTCGATCGAAGCAATGACCGCACCCAGTCGCTCGGCCACCCATGAACCGCCCCGCTGGATGCCCACGAGCACGACGTCGTCGAGGCCCTGGTTCCGCTCGATGATCTCGTGTGCGATCCGCGTCAACGCCCGACGGATGTCGTCGGCGGACATCACGGTTTTTGACAGTTTCGAGCCGCTTTCAGCGAAAACGCCCCCGTTGGGGGGCGCGTCAGTCGATTCGGTTCCGGACACGGTCCATATCTCCTCCGTTCGGGCCTCACGGGACCCGTTTGACGGCACGATGAACTTACCACATCGCTAGGTTGGTTCACCGTGCGTGTCATCGTGGTCGCTCCGACCTATCAAGAAGCCGAGAACATCACACGGTTCCTCGAGGCGGTTCGCTCAAGCGTGCCCGCTGCCACCGTGCTCATCATCGACGACAATTCGCCGGACGGGACCGGTCAGATGGCCGAGGAGGCAGCCGAGCGGCTCGGCCAGATTCAGGTGCTCCACCGTGTCGGCAAGCTTGGCCTCGGTTCCGCTTATCGGGAGGGCTTTCGGTTGGCGCTCTCACAGGACTTCGACGTGATCGTGTCGATGGATGTGGATTTTTCTCACGATCCGGCGGTCATCCCGGCGCTGCTCAGCCGGATCGAGGCAGGTGCTGATGCGGTTATCGGGTCGCGCTACGTGCCGGGCGGGGCAACCGTGCGCTGGCCGTGGCACCGTCGTCTGCTGTCCCGGTGGGGGAACCGGTACACCGCCGGCATCCTTGCGCTCCCGGTGAGGGACTGCACCACCGGGTTCCGGGCGTACACCTCCGACGCGTTGAGGGCTATCCGTCCGGAGACCACCCGGGCGGAGGGCTACGCGATGCTCACCGAGTTCGTTCGCCGGCTCGTGCGCGATGACTTCACCGTCGTGGAGCACCCCATCACCTTCGTGGACCGGGAGTACGGAACGTCGAAGATGTCGGGGCGAATCATCGCCGAGTCAATGCTGCTCGTTACCGCCTGGGGCCTGCGGGACGCGCTCAAGAGCGTTGCGGGTCGCGGTCGCTCCGCGATGCGCTGATCAGGTTCGGAGCTGCGGAGCGATTGCCGACAGCATCCCATTCACGAACTTGCCGCTGTCATCGGTGGAGAAGCGCTTGGCGAGCTCAACCGCCTCATTGATGATCACCGCAGTAGGGGTGTCTGCCTCGCTCGAGAGCTCGAACAGCGCGATACGCAGGATCGTCACGTCGAGAACAGGCATCCGCTCGAGCGACCAGTTCTTCGAGTGCTCGCGGATGAGCGCGTCGAAACGCTCGAACTCTGCATCTACGCCCAGCACGAGTCGGGACGTGAACGCGTCGGGCCCGATCACGAGCGCGGCGAGCGCCTCGCTCGGGGCAATGCGCTTTGAGTGCGCCTCGTACAGGATCGTCAGTGCCCGCTCACGGGCCTCCGAACGCTCATCATCACGACGTGGCCGGGGCCTGCGCGCACCAGCGCCAACCTTGTCGTCGGGCATCAGACGCGTGTGATGTATTCGCCGGAGCGGGTGTCTACCTTGACCCGCTCACCCGGACCGATGAACAGGGGCACTTGGATCACCTTGCCGGTCTCCAGCGTTGCCGGCTTGCGGGCACCGGACACCCGGTCGCCCTGGATACCCGGCTCGGTCTCTGCAATGCGGAGTTCCACCGAGGCCGGGATTTCGACCGACACGATCTCGTCCTGGTACATCGCAAGGATTGCCACGGCGTTCTCGATGAGGTAGTCGGCAGCCTCGCCGAGGGCCGACGGGGCGACCGTCATCTGCTCATAGGTGTCGGTATCCATGAACACGTACTCGCCGCCATCACGGTAGAGGAACTGCATGTCTCGCTTGTCGAGCAGCGCCTGCTCAACCTTGATGCCGGCATTGAAGGTCTTGTCGACCACCTGGCCGGTGCGAGCGTTCTTCAGCTTGCTACGCACGAAGGCGCCGCCCTTGCCGGGCTTGACGTGTTGGAACTCCACCACGGACCACAGCCCGTTGTCGAGCTCTAGGGTCATCCCAGTCTTGAAGTCGTTGGTGCTGATGGCGGGCATGAGAGTCCTCGTGGGCGAACGATCGGGGGCCGCACGAGTCTACCGAGGCACAGCCGAGGAACCCCCGGTCAAACTGCTGGCGGGATCTCGGGGACCGAACCGTAGGGCGACGAACCCGGGGGACCGGATTCGGGGGTCGAGCCCCCCTCGATCTCCACATCCCGCAACGCACCGAGTCGCTCGGCCTCGGCCACGGCGGACAGGAACGCGCGCCGCACCGGCTCCCGGCCCGCTGGCATGCAGGGCAGAATCACGCGCACAACCGCCGCGTCAGGGTGCAACTCCTCGACACCGACGAACTGCGGATCGCCGGTGAGCAACGGCGCAACCGAGGGATCCGCTTGCAGGCCGACCGCAATCTCCAGCAGCCGGGATCCGACCCGACGGAGGTCCTCGGCGAGGGGCACCGTGACATCGACCACCGCTCTACCCACTCCCTGGGTGAGATTCGCGACCCTGGTGATCTGTCCGTTCGGCAGGTACCAGACGCGGCCCTGATCATCGGAGAGCTTGGTGACCCGCAGCGATACGCGCTCGACGGTGCCCACCACCACTCCCGCGTCGACGAGATCGCCCACCCCGAACTGGTCCTCAGCGATCATGAAGAACCCGGCAATGAGGTCGCGCACGAGGGTCTGTGCACCGAAGGCGAGGGCACCGCCGATAATCGTGGCGGTGGCGACGAAGGCCCCGAGGTTCACCCCGAGTTCCCCGATCACCGAGATGATCGCAGTGAGCCATACCAACGCCACGAGCGAGCTCTTGAGCACGGTGCTCAGGGTTCGTCTGCGCTGCTCGAACCTGGCCTTGTCCACCCTTCCGGGCAGCATCGCATGTGCCCGTTCGAGGCCCCGGATCATCCGGTTGACCACCAACCGGATCACGAAGCCGATCAGCCAAGCAGCAGCAAGGATCACGAAGATCCTCAGGGGCGTGATGAGATGCAACTCGCGGAGGCGCCGCACCCAATCGGCGTCGCTGGCCACTGTTGGCACCGTGTTGGCGGCTCGGAGGGCCAGCGCGTTCACGTCACCCCGCCGACAGCCCGAGCCTGCGGGCGATTGCCGCGACCGCTAGCTCGTAGCCGTGCATCCCGAGCCCCATGATGCTTCCGGTGGCAACGGGTGCGACGACGCTCGTGTGGCGCCATGCCTCCCTCGCGTTGGGATTGGAGATGTGCACCTCGAGAACCGGGCCGGAGAAGGCCGACAGCGCATCGTGGATGCTCCAGGCATAGTGTGTGAACGCGCCGGGGTTGATGAGGATCGCCGCACATCGCTCGCGCGCCGCGTGGATCGCGTCCACCAGATCACCCTCATGGTTCGACTGGACCGACTCGACGGTGAGACCGTACGGCCGCGCCGCCTCCCCAACCGCCGCCACATAGTCGTCGAGGGTGGATGAGCCGTAGATGTGCGGTTCGCGCTCACCGAGAAGATTCAGGTTCGGACCGTGGATCACCAGCAGGATCATGGCGAGATCCTCGCACGCCCGTCGGCGACCGGCATGCGCGTGAGCGCCCGGCGCACGGCATCCGCAGGCACGTCGGCAACCGTCTCGACACCGTTCGCCCCGTCGAGGACGAACGTGAGCCCGTTCACCACCTTCTTGTCCCTGCCCATCAGGTCCACGAGTTCGTCATGATCCAGTCCTGCCGGCAGAGCGTTGTCGAGGCCGTAGGCGTCGACAATCACACGGTCGTGCTCCCGAACCCGGTCGCTGTCAATGCGGCCCAGTTCGTGCGCGACGCGGGCTGCGTAGGCCAGACCGATCGCGACGGCCTCACCGTGGGCAAGTTGGTGAGCGGTAGCCGTCTCGAGTGCATGGGCGAGCGTGTGGCCGTAGTTGAGGATGGCCCGGCGACCCGATTCGCGCTCGTCGGCCCCGACGACCTCTGCCTTGATCGCTGCGCACCGAGCGATGCGCTCGGCAAGGGGAAGCCCGAGCAGGTCGTCTCCGGTGAGGAAGTGGTACTTCGCCATCTCCCCCATGCCGCAGCGTGTCTCCCTCGGCGGCAACGTCGTGAGGGCATCGAGGTCGCACAGCACGGCGCTGGGCTGCCAGAAGGCACCCACGAGATTCTTGCCCTCCGGGAGGTTCACCCCGGTCTTGCCGCCGATCGCGGCGTCGACCATCGCGAGCAGGCTCGTTGCAACATGAACGACGGCGATACCGCGATGGAACACCGAGGCGGCAAACCCGGCGACGTCGGTAACGAGACCGCCACCGACCCCGATCACGCAGTCTGACCGGGTCATGCCGAAACGCACGAAGGAACGGCAGAGGTGCTCGACCGTCGACAGCGATTTCGTCTGCTCGCCGTCCGGGATCTCCAGTACCTCGAACGGCACACCCGGATCCGCGAGCGGCGTCATTGGGTTCCCGGCCTGTGTGACGATGACTGCCCGGCGAACGCCCTCAGGGAGCACGCCGGCGAGCTCACGAACGACGCCGTTGCCGACGAGGACGTCGTACGACCGACCCGCAAGGGGGACCGTGACACGCAGGTGACCGCTCAACGCAGCACCGCCTCGAGCACCTCGTGCACAGAGCGTCCCTCGATTCCGACGATGGCGTCGGCCACCTCGCGGTACAGGGGTTCGCGCTCGGACCACATCTTGCGAAGTATCGCATCCGGGTCCTTGTCGAGCAGCGGACGGTGTGCCCCGCCCCTCACGCGATCGGCGACGACCGACGGGCCGCCGCAGAGCCACACGACCCGGGCGTTCGCGTCCCGGAGGACGGCACGATTCTGTTCCCGGAGCACCGCACCCCCGGCTGCGGCGATCACCGACGGTT
Organism: Ferrithrix thermotolerans DSM 19514; assembly: GCA_945889085.1. GTDB lineage: Bacteria > Actinomycetota > Acidimicrobiia > Acidimicrobiales > Ilumatobacteraceae > WLJO01. The sequence goes on along the minus strand of CAMDBM010000060.1, from coordinate 633 downwards.
CGGTGGAGGCGACAGCATCGGCCAGCACCTCGCCCTCAATCTCGCGGAACGCCGGCTCCCCGTCCTCGGCAAAGATTGCCCGAACGGTCCGCCCGGTCCGCTCCTCGATGAGCGCATCGGTGTCGAGAAACGGACGGCCAAGACGCTCGGCGGCCAACCTCCCGATCGTGGTCTTGCCCGAACCAGTGAGGCCGATCAGCACGAGATGCTGCCCGTTGAGCGAGGACGGTCGGGAGGACATCCGTTGCCCCCTCAGCGGAGACCGGCTGCGAAGGCCTCGGCGTTGCGGACAAACTCGGCAAGCGAGTCACCGCCGAACTTGCGCTGGGCCTCGGCCGCAAGGACGAGAGCGACCATGGTCTCTGCGACGACACCGAGGGCCGGCACCGCTGTGACGTCGGTGCGCTCCCTGAAGCTCACGGTTTCCTGCTTGGTAACGACATCAACCGTCTTCAGGGTGGGGCGGTTCAGAGTGGCGAGCGGCTTCATGGCAGCACGGACAGCGAGTAGGTCGCCTGTGGACATCCCACCCTCGGTACCGCCGGCCAAAGAAGACTCCCGTCGGTAGCGGCCTTCCGCTGCGTCCCACACGATCGGGTCGTGCGCTGCGCTGCCCCGGCGACCGGCAACCTC
>CAMDBM010000059.1:0-11749 GCA_945889085.1 Ferrithrix thermotolerans DSM 19514 | reverse complement strand
GTCTTCATCTGACCGTCGGCCTGAACCACGATGCGGTCGCGCAGCCCGTTGAGCACCAACGTCTGCTGAGCCTCCGCAAGACCGAGTTCCCACGGGCCTCCTGCGTGCTTCAGCGAGGTGAGCGGAGATGCGCCGGTACCGCCGTCGTGGCCGGAGATCAGCACCACATCGGCCTTGCACTTCGAGACACCCGCGGCAACGGTCCCGACACCGACCTCGGCCACCAGTTTCACGTGCACACGTGCGGCCGGGTTGGCGTTCTTCAGGTCGTGGATGAGCTGCTTGAGGTCCTCGATCGAATAGATGTCGTGGTGCGGAGGCGGGCTGATGAGGCCGACGCCGGGGGTGGAGTGCCGGGTCTTTGCCACCCACGGGTAGACCTTGCTGCCGGGCAGCTGACCGCCCTCACCGGGCTTGGCGCCCTGGGCCATCTTGATCTGGATGTCGTCGGCGTTCACGAGGTACTCGCTGGTGACGCCGAAGCGACCGGATGCCACCTGCTTGATCGCGGAGCGACGCAGGTCACCGTTCGCGTCCGCGGTGAAACGGTCCGCGTCCTCGCCGCCCTCGCCGGTGTTGCTCTTGCCACCGATGCGGTTCATGGCGATCGCGAGGGTCTCGTGCGCTTCCTTGGAGATCGAGCCGTAGCTCATCGCGCCCGTGGAGAATCGGCGCACGATTGCGCTCGCCGGCTCCACCTCGTCGATCGGGATCGCCGACCGTCCCTCGGCACGCAGCTCGAACAGGCCGCGAAGGGTCGCAAGCTTGCGGCTCTGGTCGTCGACGAGCCTCGTGTACTGCTTGAAGATGTCGTACCGCTTCGAGCGGGTTGCATGCTGCAGCTTGAACACGGTCTCGGGGTTGAAGAGGTGGATCTCTCCCTCCCGGCGCCACTGGTACTCGCCGCCGAGATCCAGTTCGCGATGCGCCCGCAGCTCGGGACGGGTCGGATTCGCATTCGCGTGCCGGATCGCCACTTCTTTCGCGAGCTCGTCCAGACCGATACCCCCGATTCGGGACACCGTCCCGCTGAAGTACTCGGCGACGAGTTCCTTGCCGAGACCGATCGCCTCGAAGATCTGCGCACCCGTGTACGAGGCGACGGTGGACACGCCCATCTTCGACATGACCTTGAGCACACCCTTGCCGCAGGCCTTGATGTAGCTCTTCAGGGCCTTCTTCGGGTCCGCGCCGGCGAGGCCGAAGTCCCCGTTGGCGATCATGCCCTCAATGGACTCGAACGCGAGGTACGGGTTGACTGCGCCCGCCCCGTACCCGATCAGCAGCGCCATGTGATGAACCTCACGTGCATCGCCGCACTCGACCACCATGCCGACCTTCGTCCGCTTCTTCTCGCGGATCAGGTGGTGGTGGACCGCGCTCGTGAGCAGAAGCGACGGGATCGGGGCGAGGGCCGAATCGCTGTTGCGGTCCGACAGCACGATGATGCGCGCGCCCTCGTCGATCGCCCGCGAAACCTGCGCACGGATGTCCTCGACGGCCTGCTTGAGTGCCGAACCGCCGCCCGCCACGCGGAACAGGCCGCTCACGGTGACCGCCTTCAGGTGGGCGAACCTGGGGTCCTCACCTGCGTGCACGATCTTGGCAAGTTCGTCGTTGTCGATGATCGGGAACGGCAGGACCAACTGGCGGCAGCTCTCGGGTCCGGGCTGGAGCAGGTTCGCCTCGGGCCCGATCGTGGACGACACCGCCGTAACGACCTCCTCACGAATCGCGTCGAGCGGCGGGTTGGTCACCTGTGCGAAGAGTTGTTGGAAGTAGTCGAACAGCAGCCGAGGACGCTCGGAGAGCACGGCAATCGGCGTGTCGGTACCCATAGACCCGATCGGTTCGAGACCGGACCTTGCCATCGGCGCAACGATGATCTTCAGTTCCTCGTGCGTGTAGCCGAACACCTGCTGCCGGCGCAGCACGCTGTCGTGGCTGAACACGATGTGCTCCCGGGCAGGCAGGTCCGACAGTTCGGTGAGACCCTGATCGAGCCACTCGGCGTACGGGTGCTCCGACGCCAACTGTGCCTTGAACTCCTCGTCGTCGACGATGCGACCCTGGGCAGTGTCCACGAGGAACATCCGACCGGGCTGGAGGCGACCCTTCTTCACGATCCTTGACTGGTCGACATCGATCACGCCGACCTCGCTCGCCATGATCACGAGGTCGTCGGCGGTTACCCAGAAGCGGCTCGGCCGCAGGCCGTTACGGTCCAGCACCGCGCCGATCACCGTTCCGTCGGTGAATGCAACGCTTGCTGGGCCGTCCCACGGCTCGATCATCGACGAGTGGAAGCGATAGAACGCCCGCTTGGCGGGCTCCATCGTCGGGTGGTTCTCCCACGCCTCCGGGATGAGCATGAGGACAGCGTGCGGCAGCGACCTGCCGCCGAGGTGCAGCAGTTCGATGGCCTCATCGAGCCGTGCAGTGTCTGATCCGCCGGGCGTGCAGACCGGGAAGGTGCGCTCGAGGTTCGGGATGTGCGGTGTGGCGAGCAGGGCCTCACGGGTCCGCATCCAGTTCTCGTTGCCCTGCACCGTGTTGATCTCGCCGTTGTGGGCGACAAACCGATACGGGTGCGCGAGGGGCCACGACGGAAACGTGTTCGTGGAGAAGCGACTGTGCACCAGCGCCAGTGCCGAGTCCATTCGCTCGTCGGCGAGGTCGGGGTAGAACTCGCCGAGCTGCGGCGAGGTGAACATGCCCTTGTACACGAGCGTCCGAGACGACAGGGACGGGAAGTAGGTGGCGACGTCACCGGTCAGTTCGTGCTCGACGCGCTTGCGCACGACGTACGCCTTGCGGTCCAGTTCCAGCCCGGTTGTTCCCGCCGGGTCGGAGAGCAGGAACAACTCGAACGTCGGCATGACGTCGAGCGCGGTCTGCCCGAGGATCGCGGGATTGGTGGGGACCAAGCGCCACCCGAGCGGGTTGAGGCCCTCATCGCTCACGATCTCCTCGATCGCCGACTTGGCCCGAGCGCACGATGCGCCGTCGGCGGGCAGGAATGCCATTCCGACTGCGTAGGCACCCGACGGCGGCAGGTCGAAGGGAAGCACAGCGCGCAGGAAGGCGTCGGGAACCTGGATGAGGATCCCGGCGCCGTCACCGGTGTTCTGCTCGGCGCCGGTGGCCCCGCGGTGCTCGAGGTTGCACAGCGCGGACAAACCCTTTGCCACGATGTCGTGCGAGCGAACGCCCTTCAGGTTGGCCACGAACGACACGCCGCAGGCGTCGCGCTCGAACCGTGGGTCGTAGAGCCCGTAGGGCGCGGGAAGATCTGAATGCATCGTCCTCATCCTCAAAGTGGTCGGCTCGGCACGGGATGCCGAAGGAACCTCTGAACTGGATCGGGACGACGCTGGCCCGACAGGACGAAAGTGTACGGAACCCACCAACCGATGGCACCAGAGTTTCAGCGTTGAACGGCCCGCAGACCGACCGCCCGGCGCAGCCGGTCACCCCTCCGGAAGCCGCGTGCATCGAGATATTCCCTGCTCGGCCGGGTAATCGCCCGCACGAAGTCGGCCCGATCCCTCCACGTCGGCAGGGCGATCACCGACAGCGCCTGGCTCGTGTATCCCCGCGCCCGGCCGCGGTAGGAGGCGAGCAACAGCCGGTCACCGGGACCCGGTCGATGCCCCTGCGCCCAGTCGATCAGCGGATGGTCGGTTTCGAGCCCGAGGTCGGCCACCGTCATACGGATGGCGAGCGCGACGACCGCCGTGGCGCGCCAGCGCGCCGCCAACTCCTGCACTGGCGCAGCCTCCAGCGTCCCCGCCCGCTCGCCGCCGAGGAGCAACTCGGCGATATCACGCTGCGCGATACGGCGCGGAGGCCAGTCCCCGAGCACGGCCGCCATGCACGCGTGCACAAACCGGGCGGGGTCCCCGAGCCGCGGAAGCTCTTGCCCGCCCAGTAGAAACGTACGTTTCTCGGCAAAGAGGTCGTCGAGCGGGATCCACAGTCCGAAGGGTCCATCCACCAGAGTCCGGTGGAGGTCCACCTCGGTCCCGTCACTCCGAAGAAGGATCTCTCGCCCGAACCGTTGATCGAACCCAGGGCGCAGTTCGGGAAGCTCGCGGACGGCAGAGAGCGCCGCTGCAATCGCCTCCGCTGCGCGCACAAAGTGGTCGGAGTCCACCGCGAGGTCGATGTCGCCGAACAGCCGGAGCGATGGGTCCCGGTAGACCGAGTTGGCGAGCGCCACGCCCTTCAACACCCGAAACTCGACCCCTGCGCCCTGCAGCACCCCGGCCACGCGAAGGAGCTGACGCTCGACAACGAGGTCGTGGGCGAGCCACCAGCCGCAGCGTGACTCGACCGATTCGCGCTGGTAGTCGGGCAAGTGACAAGCCCCAGCCCGCAGGGCCTCGGCGAGCAGTCCGAGTACCCGGTTCTCCTCGCAGGCTGCAAGGAACTCGGTCCACGCAAATCGATGGACGACGAGGCTGTCGAGGCGCCGGCTCGAGGGAAGGCCGGACGCTGCCACGTCAGCGACCCACTCATCGACTGGCCACTGGCGTCTGATGTCGCTCCCGGAGGATCCCACGATCGGGGTACTGTACTCGTCGATGGAGGGCGACTGTTCCGAGTCCACCACTCCGAGTGGCGGGATGATGTATCGCCGCAACCCCGAAGTGCTCAGCCGGCGGCACGCAAACGGGGTGCTTCTGCTCTGTCCGGGGGCCGAACGTCCCTTGTTCCTCGAAGGCTCGGCGCCCGCTATTTGGGCACTTCTCGAGCGCCCCGCCTCGCTCGGCGAACTCGCCGAGGACCTCGCGGAGGTCTTCGGGGGCGCCTCCGGGACCCTCATTGCCGACCTAAAGTCCCTTCTTGAGAATTTGATGATTGTAGGCGCACTCTCGGTGGACTAGAGTCACCGACAGTGCTGAAGTCGTTTGGCTCAAGAGGGATAGAAATGGCTGACAACGAAGAGATCACGACCGAAGCGTCTGGAACGAGTCGTCGGGCTCTGCTGGCGAAGGCTGCGGCCGCCGGAGCAGTGGTGTACACGGTGCCGATGATGAAGTCCATCCCGGCGTACGCCGCAGCGGGCTTCGACAGTTACCGCGTGCAGAGCAGCACGTGCTGCGTATGGTTCTCGCCGAACCAGAACAGCAAGGTTGGCAAGTGGCACGCCGACGTCGTGAACACGCTTGACGGAGTGGTCGCAAAGACGGACTCCGGTGCTTGCCAGACGATGAACATCAATGTGAAGGTTGACGGCACCAATCGCGGTGTCACGTTCGACGGCAACCCGAACAACATCCCGGGGACCGAGGGCAAGAACACGACCGAGGCGTACTTCTACCACGGTGGTGGAGTGGCAATCACGTCGCAGGACAGCAACTGCGAGATCGTCGTGGAGCACGTGGTCTGCAACCCGCAGAGCAACGCGCCCTGCGACCCGACCAATGAGACCGCTGAACCCAAGAAGTGGGGTAAGGGTTCCTCGGACACTCCGATCGGCACGGGCGGCGGCACGGCAGTAGCGCCCGGTGGTTGCACCGGCGGCAACCACTTCACCGGAACCGTCTACTACCACACGGGTCGCACAGGGGCCAATGCGGGCCCTGACCGCTGCAAGTTTGGCATCCTGTTCCGGGTTCGCTGCAAGTAGTCGCAGGCGCGGCAACCGCCGCCCCAATCGATCGTGTGACTCACCGCCCGAACAGGGCGGTGAGTTCGTTTTCGAGGGCCTGACGTCCGAAGGCGACATAGCGGGGGCGCATCGACGTCACCAGCCGCGCTGCAAGCGAGCACAACGAAGCCTGATCGGCAACAAGTTCGGCGTCGACCACGACGTTGCCGAGCAGGCGGGCAACGTCCTCGGCAGGGGTGGTGGGGATGGCCGGTTCGCGATGGTTCATCCACCAGGCCGCGAGTGCAAGCCGACGGCCCGGGGTATCGATGCCGAGCGGCACGTCGAGCACCACCTCGAGGGCCCCGACGTCCACGAGCACCGTCTGGCCCACGTGGGCCGTGATCCCCCGACGACCGAGGGCACGGTGGGACACCGTCCGCAGGTTGGGCTCGGGAACCAAGTGACCGACCCCACCGCGCTCGAGCACGGTGCCGCTCACCCGGAGGAGTCCGTCTGGTACTGGGGACGTTGCTGCAACAACGATGCGCAGCAGAGCGTCCCGCAGGAACGCAGTGTCCTCGACGCGGGCAATCGGCTCCGAACCGTGCTTGAGGCTGGGCAGGATCCGGGGCGCCGAGCGCTCCGTCGGCTGGGCCGGCGCGGTCTCGAGACCGAAGTCCACGATGCTTGTGGGCTCGTCAATCCGCCAGGGTTCGAGGAAGCCCACCAGACCGGGGTCATCGGTGCCGATCGTGACGGCCGAACCGTGGACACCGATCACCAAGGAGTGCGGCCACACGGACCGCGCAGCACCGTCTCAATTGTTGGGTGGGTCGACCAAGTGTCGTAGGGCCGGGGCAGCGGACCGCGACCCGACGGAAGGCAACGAGGGTGAACTGCCCGCATGAACGACGAGTCCGTCACGTTTCCATATTGCGACGACCGTGGCGAGATCCCTGACGATCCCGTCGAGTGGGACACCGAACGCGTCTGCCAGATCGCTGAGCACATCGTGCAACGTGCTCTCCGCGTCGAGACACTGCCAGAGCAGAGCGGCAACACGGTCGAGCACGTGGCTCGTGGACGAGGCCACATGGTGGACAACCACCTCGTCGCCGAGCACCACCCACGTGGCCTCCGGGCTGATCACGAAGACGTCCGCCGGGCCGACGGGCGGCAGCGGTGCTTCCTCGTTCTCGGTGTACACCACCGGCACCTCACCGACACCCTCGATGTGGACGGTCTCAGGGCGACCCGCGAAGAGATCGCCCACGTCGTCGACGTCGTCCATGTTGTCGGCGCCGTTCATGCCGCCACCCCGAGCGCCACGAGACCGTCCAGCACCGATACTGCACTGACCCCGATCGGGTGCTCGTCAACCCCGATGGATTCGGCAACCTCGTGCACCAGGACCTTCAGCGCGGTCTGGCCGTCGAGCAGTTGGAACCACGCTGTCTGTACTTCGTCGAGTTCCACGAGCGTCCCGGACGCCGTCCGGATGAGCGCCCGGTCCGCTGCTGCTGCACCGGCAATCCCGCTTGCCGGGCCGAGGACCGAGCGGAGGTTGACGGGTGCGGGAGTGCCCCGAGCAGGGCGTGCATCCGGGGCAGCGAGGATCGGCGTCACCTCGGCACCGACGAACGGGTCCAGCCCGGAAACGAAGCCGCTCAGGAGCCCCACCACGTCTGCGCCACCTCCATGGATCACGGAACGACACGGTACCGAAGCGCACAACCTGGTGACGAGCAACGGCCCGCGAGAGCCATACCGCTCCACGTCGATGCTGTCTGCCAGCAGCACCCGGGCGACCGTGATCGGGTGCATCTCGGCCGAATCCAGCGCGGCCCCGGCGCGGTACTCGACGAGCGCTATGCCGGCGAGTTCGGGGGGCGACGTCCGCTCCGCTCCCGGCCGAATCGCGTCCGCCCGGACATGCCACAGCCGCGGGGACCCAACGCCGCTTGCCGTAGTCGTGGGGTCGACATCGGCGAGCACGGGGAACGAACCGGCGACCACCGACAACGGCTTGGCGAGGGGACCGAGTGCCAGCGCGTCGTCGACGGCCACGCGCTCGTCGGTGTGGTAGTCGAACCCGGCGCGGAGCAACTGCGCAACGAGTGTGGACTTGCCGCACCCGGCGTGCCCACCGATCAGCAGCCCGCGGTTGGACCTCGAGACGAGCCCTGCATGCAGGTGCAGACGATCCGGGTCCGCGTCGAGGGAGGCCTGCAGGAGCACATAGATCAACTGGTCGAACACGGTCTGGTCCTGCCCACCGTCCCACTGCCGACCGTCCACCGTGATCCGATCCCGGTCGTCGACGACGATGAGCGCCCCGACCACCTCGGTATCCGTGCGGACCTGATCGGCCAGCAGGCCTCGGGTGCTCGACGCAAGCGCTTCGGAGACATCGATGGTGGCGAGATAGCGGTCAATCCTCACCGGGACCCGCACCCGCCCATCGAGAGTCTCACTGCTCATCACGACCGCAGGATACGGGTGGCCCGGTGCTGTGGGTAGCGTTCGTTGCCGTGACAGGGAGTGACGGCGGGGGTTCCGCACCGATGCTTCACTCCCGGCCGATCGCCGTCGGGCCGCTTCGCGTCACGGTCACGGCCAGCGACCCAGACATCATCGCCCGTTGGGACGACCTCTACGCCGGGTTCGTCGACGCCGAACCCGCAAGCGGCGCTGAGGAACTGCGTGTATCGATCGGTCGCAATGCGACGGGGGCGCTCGTGAGCATGCTCGACGGAATCCCGCTCCTCGAGCACCCGGACCTCGCTGCGCACGAACTGGAAATCACACGGGTGCTGAACCACCGCAAGCTGGACAGCGAGCCGGACCGCGTGCACCTGCATGCAGCCGGAGTGGCACGCGACGGCCGCGCGGTGGTGATGGTCGGTCGATCCGGCGACGGCAAGTCCACGCTCACCGCCCGGCTCGTCGGGTCCGGCTGGGAGTACGTCACCGACGAACAGATCACCTTCGACCGAGAGGGCTCGCTCATCGAGCCCTACCCGCGCCCCCTCACACTGAGGCAGGGTGTGTGGCACCTGTTCGAGGGCATCGGCGGCGAGCGCCAGCGCGACGACTACCACCGTGTCGAGACATCGCTGCGGGAACTCGGCGGACGCGCGGCGGGTGCCGCTGTACTGCCCTGCGTCGTGCTCGCCCCGCAGTACCGGCGGAGCGCAACCAACTCACTCATCCCGTTCGCCAACCGGGCCGATGTGGTCGACTTCCTCGTGTCGTGCTGTCACGACACCGAGCGGCTCGGCGCCGAGGCGTGCGCCGTACTCGTCGGTATCGCGAGCAGGTGCCCGGCCTGGCACCTGCATTTCGACGATGTCGAAGTGGCGTCGGCACTTGTGGCCTCTGCGTGGGGGCAGGCTGCCGGAAGTCCTGTCGTCGGCTACCGACGGCTGCCGGGACGCTCCGCAAGCGCGGGGACAGGGCGGGGTTGGTGCCTCGCCGCTGACAGCGTGGCATGGGCGTTCGACGATGGGTCCGGCGTTGCCTACCAACCGACGACACGGCGGTTCGCGCGCCTCGACGCGCTCGGGATCGCACTCTGGGAGATCCTCGCCGAACCGACTCCAGCGTCGGTGCTCCTCGCCGACTCACCGGACGAGGCGACCGGCGTGGCCGTGGAGACGTGGCTCGAGATGCTCGCTGCCTCCGGCCTCGCAGTCCGTTCCTGAGCGCAACCGACCGGAACCCGGCAGACTCTGCTCATGAAACTCAATCTCACCGCTGACGAGGTCCTCAGCACCACCCGCGCCGTACGCAAGCGTCTTGACTTCGACAAGCCGGTCGAGCGCGAGGTCATCCTCGAGTGCCTCGACCTCGCACTGCAGGCCCCCACTGGCTCGAACAGCCAGGGCTGGCACTGGATGTTCGTGGACGACCCGGAGAAGAAGCTCGGCCTCCGCAACCTCTACAAGCGGCACTTCGACGAGTACACGAAGTACTCCCGCGAGTGGCCCGAGGGCGACATGCGCGCAGCCCAGAAGGAAGGCGTCCGCTCGTCCGCAGAGCACCTGTCGGAGAACTTCCACAAGGTCCCCGTGCTCATGATCCCGATCATCGAGGGACGGCTGGACAACGCACCGGTGTTCCAGGCGGCGTCGCAGTGGGGCTCGCTGCTGCCCGCTGTGTGGAGCTTCATGCTGGCACTGCGCGAGCGCGGTCTCGGCTCGGCGTGGACAACACTGCACCTGCCCGCCGAGCAAGAGGCTGCCGAACTGCTCGGCATCCCGTTCGACAAGGTCACCCAGGGCGGACTGTTCCCGATCGCCTACACCATCGGCACGGACTTCAAGCCCGCGAAGCGTCTCGACACGAGCAACTTCGTCCACTGGAACAACTGGTAGGACCTCAGTCCTTGAAGTTCGGGGCGCGCTTCTCGAAGCCCGCCATTACGGCCTCCACCTGGTTCGGCGAGCCGATCAGCGCGCCGATCTCGCGGCGCTCCATTGCAAACTGCTCCGCAGCTTGCGCATTAGCCACGTTCGCGAATAGGCGCTTCGCCGCACGGATGGCGTCTGGATTGCGTGAAGCAATCTCGTTGGCGAGGGCGAGTGCGTCCTCGTAGGGCGTGTCGGAGAGCCTTGTTGCAATGCCGAGTTCCTTCGCCTCGCGACCGCTGAACACGCGAGCCGTGAAGGTGAGTTCCTTGGCCACGTCGAGACCGCACACCTGGGACAGCGTGAGCGAGCCGGTCATGTCGGGAACGAGACCCCAGTACGTTTCGCGCACGGACATCTGCGTGTCGGGGTGAACGATCCGGATGTCGGCGCCGAGCGCGATCTGGATGCCACCCCCGAGCGCATGACCGTGCACAGCCGCGATCACCGGCACGGCAAGCTCCTGCCACACCCACGATGCCTGCTGACCGTGATGGGTGATGCGACCGGGCGCGATGTCGGTGATCCCTGCGGTCGGGCGCTCCGACTTGTCGCCACCACCCGACATCGCCTGGAACGACGCGAAGTCGAGCCCGGCGCAGAACGAGGCCCCCACGCCGGAGATGACCACGGCACGCACGCCCTGCGCGGTCTTCAGGCTCTCGCCGGCCTCGACGATGGCCGAGAACATCTCGCCGTCGAGGGCATTTCGCTTGTCTGGGCGGTTGAGACGGACGTCGGCGACGCCCCCGGAGATGGTGATGTTCACGCGTTCGGACATGTACCCAGTCTGTCAGGCACATCCGGGCTCGCGCTCACTCCACGAGACGAAGACCCGACGGGGCGATGGACGGTTCGGCGTGCGGGAGGTGGACCACGAACTCGGTGCGGTGAGCCGGGAAGACGTGCTCGGAATACAGCACCGGACGGCCGTGCTCGTCGTTGGTGATCCGTTCGCACCGCAACACCGGCGACCCGGCCGGCACGCCGAGGAGCACAGCGTCGTCGGCGCTCACCGCATCGGCACCGATCGTCTGGGTGGCACCGCTCAGGCGCACGTGCAGCAACTCGTAGAACGGCGAGCGCTCCACGTCGCTACGCGACAGGTCCTGACCAAGTTCCGCGGGGCACCACACCGTCACCACAGCGAACGGTTGACCGTCGGCGAGATTGAGGCGTCGAACCCGGAGCACTTGGTCCGAGCCCAGGATCCGGCGCAGTTTGGGGCTTGCTGAGACGAAGGCGAACTCGAGGATCCGACGCTGAGGATTCATCCCGCTGTCTGCCATCTGCGCCTCGATGGTTGCGAGGCGCCCGAGCGACTGGCGCACCGGTTCGCTCGCCACGAACCACCCGAAACCCTGACGCGCCGAGACGAGGCCTTCGTCACGCAGCACCTCGAGTGCTCGACGGACCGTGACGCGGCTAGCAGCGAACTCCCCGGACAGTTCCGATTCGCTGGGCAGCAGGCGACCGGCGATGTACTGCCCGTCACGGACGCGCTCGCGCAACACCCCGGCGATCTCTTGGTACCGAATGGTGCGTGCGTTGGCCATGGTGCTCGCGATCGGAGTTGCCGGCGTCGGTGCCCGGGTGAGTCTTGTTGCCTACTCGAACTTGTCTTATACTTGTCTACAACCGGGAGGCGCGCAAGCCTGCCCTTCACACAAACATCCTGTCAGGAGCCCAACATGGCCGTGTCCGCCGGAACCCCCATCGAACTCGTCGAGCGAGTGTACGC
>CAMDBM010000058.1:0-11813 GCA_945889085.1 Ferrithrix thermotolerans DSM 19514 | reverse complement strand
GGAACTGCCCCATCGAGGCGGCAAGCCCCATGCACACAGTTGCGACGTCGCAACTGACGAACTGCATGGTGTCGTAGATCGCCATGCCTGCGGTTACCGAACCGCCGGGGCTGTTGATGTACAGCCAGATGTCGGCCTTCGGGTCCTCTCCCTCGAGGTAGAGCAACTGGGCGCAGATCTGATTGGCCATGTCGTCATTGACGTCGGTCCCCAGCATGATCACGCGGTTCTTGAGCAGTCGGGTGAAGATGTCGGAGCGGGAATCTGCACCGGGGTCGAGGGCGAACGGCAGAGCGGTCATGAATCCAGAGGCTATCGCTGCCACACTGTGTGGCGTGCCCGACGACTTTGCCCCGAATGCCGACGAACTGCTGGCCAATAACCGGGAGTACGCCCGGGACTACCACGACCAGGACCTCGTCCTGCGCCCCAAGCGCCATCTGGCGATCGTGGCGTGCATGGACAGCCGGATGGACATCTTCCAGATGCTGGGGCTCGCCCACGGTGACGCCCACGTCATCCGAAATGCCGGCGGGGTGGTAACCGACGACGTCGTGCGCTCCCTCGTGCTCAGCCAGCGCCTGCTCGGCACCCGCGAGATCATTCTTATCCACCACACCGACTGTGGCCTCCAGAAGGTGTCCGAGGACGACTTCAAGTCACAGCTCGAATCCGAGTTCGGCATCAAGCCCCGGTGGTCCCTCGAGGGCTTCAAGGACCCGTACCTCGACGTGCGCCAGAGCATGAGCCGCCTCCAGCGGGTGCCGTACCTCAACGACAAGGCGCATATTCGCGGCTTCGTCTACGAGGTGCTCGACGGACTGCTCCACGAGGTGGAACCGGACCCCCGACACCTCAACGCGGGCTCCTCAAGCGTCGACATCTGAGCGGCGTCAGCGCGCGACGCCGGTGAACAGCACCACGACGTTCTCGTCGGCGTGCACGTCGTCACGGACCGCCAGCAGGCCGGCAAGCCCGGCAGTGGCCGTTGGCGTGGCACGGATACCGGTGGACGCACAACCGAGTCGGTGCGCCTCACGAACCAGCGTCTCTGGGGCCACAACGGGATAGCCGTTGCTCGACGACATGGCCTCCACGATGGGCAGCCAGTCGTAGGTCTCGTCGTCGAGGATCCCGTCAGCGACGCTCACCGGCTCGTCCTCCCACGGCCACATGCATTCGCGCCAGTGCGCCCCTGCTGATCCGACACCGCCGGGGAGTTCCAGGGCGCGGTGCCAGGCCCGGGCAAGCGGCGCGCAACCCTGCGCCTGCACGGCGTGAAGGCGCGGAATGCTGGCCCGGTCGGCAGCACCGGACCAGGCACCGGACCATGCACCGGACCATGCACCGGACGCAAGGGCGCCTCCACCAACCTGCACAACGAGGCGGTCGAGTGTGCCCGGTTGCTCCCGGTGCACTTGTGCCGCCTCGAACTGCAGTGCGAGTTCCCAACCAATCGTGCGACCGCCGTCGTGGCACCACGCGTTCTCCGGTCCCTGCACGGCGAAGGGGATCGAGCCACTGGCAACCGCTTCGCGGAAACGGAGCACGCACGGGTCCCCGGGCGGATCCGTGTCACGGCGCGGACAGCGCACGACGGTGGCGTGCAACTCGGCGAGCCGCTGGACAACAGACTCCTCGGCCCATTGCGGCACGAATACCGAGATCGGCCAACCCATCGCAGCGGCGATCGTGCTCGCCGCAAGCGCAGCGTTCCCGCACGACGCGATGGCGAGGTGCGGGCGCTCGCCGACCGAGCGCCACGGCACGAGACCCTGCTGCTCGGCGACGACCAGGTGGAGCGCGATCGTCATCAGATGGCGGGCCTTGTGGCTGCCGGCCACGTTTCCCGTGTCGTCCTTTACCCACACGCCTCCCCGGTCAGAGAAGCCCAGTGCGTCGGACAGCCCGTCGGAGCGGGCGAAGGGCGTCCAGCGGAATCCGGTGCCATCGATCGCCTCGATCGACGCGTCGAGCGAGCGGATCACCTGCACGCGTTGTTCAACGCTCAGCCCGGCGGCGGCAGCGAACGCATCCCACGCGAGGTACGGCCGAAACGCCACGAAGGGGTTGGGGTCGTCCCCGGCACGCAATGGCACGACGCTGCGGTCGAATCGGAGCAGGTGGGGTTCGCCCGGCACTGCGCCGGGGCACTTCCACGTCAGCGGCACCCCAATGCCCACGCGGGTACCACAGACGGCGCAGCGCATGCCCGTGACCGCCGGGTCCACGACAGGCGCCGCCGTGGTCACGACTTCGCGGCGACTTCGTCGTTGAACTCGGAGATCATGCCGTCCCACACCGCAAGGTAGCGGCGCAGGCTGCGCCAGAACTCCTGCGAGCGACGGGCCTCGAACACCTCGAACTGAGTGCCCTGCTGCTCGACCCAGGTGTAGTAGCCGAGGTTGAAGATGCGACCTCGGTCACGATGCGTGCACTCGATCATGTCGGACGTATCGGCTGCGGCGATGTGTCGGCCGTAGACCGAACCCGCGTCGAGGTCGGTGAACGAGCCGCCGAAGCGCTCGGCGAGCGTCTTGCGGTACGCGCTCGGGTAGAGCGCCGCACCGTCGGTTGCCACGGTGAGCACCGCATCGTCCGGCCCGAGGCCGAGCAGCTTGGCCGTCTTGATGGCGGCAAGCACGTTGCAGATGGCCGACAGACCGAAGTGGTCGAGCGTGGCGATGACCTCGTCGGGAACGCCGCCCGCGGAGAGGAACCGGCGGCCGGCATCGCTCGTGAACATTGCTCCGAGTTCATCGGTTGCGTGGTCGCTGACGGCGCAGACGACGTCGGTGTTCATCACGTTGTGGATGAGCGGGATGTGCTTGTCGCCGATGCCCTGGATGTTGTGCTCGCCGTAGCCGTTCTCGAGCATCGTCGGGCACTCCAGCGCCTCGACGGCAACAATCTTGGTGCCGAACTGATCCTTCAGGCGGTCGCCCGCCGCAATGGTTCCTGCCGAACCGGTTGCCGACGTGAACGCCGCGAGACGCAGTTCCGGACGGCCCATTGTGCTGCGCACGTGTTCGAACACATGGCTGAACGCCCGACCGGTGACCTCGTAATGGCCGAGGTGATTCGCGAACTCGCAGAACTGGTTGAACACGAAGTTCCCCGGGTCCTTCGCAAGCAGGTTGCAGGCGTCGTAGATCTCCTTGACGTTCGACTCCGTGCCGACGGTCTTGATGACGTCCTCGGCGGGGTTCGAGCACCACTCGTCGAGCCAGTCGAAACGCTCCTGGCTCATGCCTGCGGGGAGGATGGCCACACCGCGGCTCGCCATGATGCGGCTGATCGCGATACCGCCCCGGGCGTAGTTGCCGGTGCTGGGCCAGATAGCGCGGTGACGGGTGGGATCGAACTGCCCGGTGATCACCCGCGGTGCGAGGCACGAATACGCGGCGAGCACCTTGTGGGCAGTGATCATCGGAAAGCGATCGCCGAACACCACGATGATCGGGCTCTCGACACCGGTGAGGCTCGAGGGCAGCACGATGTGATCGGGGACCGAGACACGCTCACCGGCGAGGTTGTTGTACCAGTGCACCCGGAAGAGGTTCCCGGCGTCGGGAGCGTTCTTGTCCGCGTTCCCCACGGCCCCTGCCGGGATGGTGGAAGGGTCGGCGAGCTGCCCGAAGGTGGGCAGCACCACGCCCTGTTCGCGGAACCGGGTGATGGAGCGGGCCCGACTCTCGGGGTCGACGATCGAGCCGGCGAGTCCGAGCTGTCCAGCGAGCACCTGGGGATCGAGCGTGTGCGCAGTCATTGGTGACTATGTTGCCAGCCCGAATCGGGGTTTTGACGTTTCGTAAACGTCTCCCCCCGACGGTCGGGCCGACAGCGCGTTTTCCTCGGTGAAGCGATCAGGCGAGCCGGGCACGCCGGCGGGTGGCGCCAACGGCAATCCCGCCCAGGCCAAGCAGACCGAGAGCAGCCCAAACCAGGCCGACAGAACCACCGGTGAGCGGCAGTGCGTCATTGTCGAGCACCGTCACCCGGCCGATATCGGACGTGTCCACGGACCCTGCAAACTCGGTGACGCCGACGCAGTCGATGCGCGAGACCGAGACCGTGAAGGCCTGCTCCACCTCTGCCTCGAGATCGTCGATGATCGGCACGAGCGCCGTCGCCGAGGAATCCCCTGCGGAGATGGCGACCCACTGGCCCGACTGGGCGACGTAGTCGTTGTCGGCGAGGGCGGAGTCGCCCTCGAGACCGATGGTCACCCGCAGGCACAGCCCGCCGGCCGGAGCCACCTCGCTGAGCGTGAGGGGCACGGACGCTGTCGGTTGCGCCCCCTCGTTCACGGTGACCGAACCGACGGTGACCACGTAGGTGGCCTCGGCGGCGTGGGCCGACGGGGCCCACAGGAGTGCACCGGTACCCAGTGCGGCGAGTGCGATGGTTGTCTTGGTCATTCTCTTCATGATCGTCCCTCCACGATTCGGCGTGTTCACGCCCTGTGGTTATACCGACACGTCAAGAGGTTGCCTAGGGAGGATTCTGGCAAAGTCACTCGCTTGGTGCGTTCGTACTCGCGCGCTGAGCGCGATTGTTGCAGGTAGATGACGAAAAAGGGCTCACTCTGCTCCGCGGGGAGTCCAAGCAGAAATTTTTCCCGGGCGGACCGAATCAGCCCTGTTCAGAGGCCCTCTGCATCCTCGGGGGGCAATACGGAAGGGCCCACGTGGGTGTCCAGCCACACACTTACCGGGGCAAGCCCATGCCAGACCGCCAGCACCCGGTCCGCTGCCTTCGGGGACTGCATCCATGCACCGGCCGCCCAGGTGTTGGAGCCCATCAGCCCCTTGCGACGGATCAGTTCGATCCGCGGATGGTCCTTCGGGTAGCCGCGGGGTGCCGTCTTCAGTTCGCTGATTGCCCCCATCGAGTACCCGGCCTTCTCTGCAGCCTTCACCAGGGTCTCGATCTCGGCCCCTCTTGCCCCGTCGTCGACCGCCCGACGGAATCGGTCCAGTTGGTCCGGCGCCATGGCGTAATACCCGGCGGCCACCAGCAGGCCCGCAGCGCTGAACTGCACGTAGAAACCGGCCCCACCCTCGGACTCGCCGTAGGCGCCGATGTGGGTCTTGTACGGAGCCTTGTTCTTCGAAAAGCGCGCATCGACGTACGGACGAAAGACGTGGAACGGCCCGAACTCATCGTCGAACCGGGACAGCAAGGCTTCCATCGGGGCCCGCACCTCACTCTGGTAACGGTGCTTGTTGGCCTGCCAGTAGGACTTGCTGTTGTCCGCCTCGAGCCCCTCGTAGAAGGCAAGCGCGTCGGCCGGGAATCCGGTGAAACGCTCCGGCGACGACGGTGATCCCTTGCGAGTTGCTGCCACGCCGCGAACGGTAGCCGAGCGCTCGACAGCGAAGCCGCAGGGCGCACGGCGGGTACGCTTGTTGGGCCAACCGCGCGGGTGTGGCGGAACTGGCAGACGCGCAGGATTTAGGGTCCTGTTCTCCGGAGTGAGGGTTCGAGTCCCTCCACCCGCACCAGGCCTCGAGGCGTCAGTCGCTCGGCGGCGACACGGCGGACCAGTGCCCAGTAAAGGGTTCGGGGAAGTCCGCGAACATCTTCACCAGGTTCCGGAACGCCCGGCCGCGGTGCGACACGGAGTTCTTGTCGGCATCAGACATCTCGGCAAAGGTCCTGCCGGTCGGATCGCTGTCGGGAACGAACAGCGGGTCGTAGCCGAAGCCGCGTGCGCCGCGCTCGGCCTCAGCAATGTGCCCCTGGCACACACCTCGAGCGACCACCGAAGCACCATCGGGCCAGCAGACCATCGCAACCGTGGCGAACTCGGCGCTGCGGTCGGTCGAACCAGATGCGGTGAGTTCTGCAAGCAACTTGAGACGGTTGTCGGCGTACGTTGCATCGGGTCCGGCGTAGCGCGCCGAGTACACGCCCGGCTCCCCACCGAGCGCCGCTACCTCGAGTCCGGTGTCGTCCGCTATCGCCGGCAGGCCGGACGCGGTCGCTACGGCCATTGCCTTGAGCCGGGCGTTGCCCTCGAGGGTGTCGGCATCCTCGACCACGTCGCCGAGGGCGTCGGGGCGTGGCAGCAACTCGATGGTGATCCCGTACTCGCGACCGGCGTCGTTCAGCACTGCTGCGATCTCCACCACCTTGTCGGGGTTGGCCGAGCCGCAGACCAGCCGGAGGTGGCGTGTCACCGCTTCGCGGAGCCGATGGCCCGACGGTCCGGCGCAATGGAGGACATCTCCGCCTGCAGCGCAAAGATCTCGGCGAGCCCGCCCGAGGCGAGCGAGAGCAGGTCGTCCAGCTCGCCCCTCGAGAACGCCATGCCCTCGGCAGTGCCCTGCACCTCCACGAAACGCGTCTCGCCACCGTCGTTCGGCTGCAGCATCACCACGTTCATGTCCACCTCGGCGGTGGAGTCCTCGATGTACGGGAGGTCGAGCGCCGGGACGCCCTTCACCATGCCCACGCTGATCGCTGCGCAGCGGCTGTGCAGCGGGTGCGCCTTGATGTTGCCGTTCTGCACGAGACGGGTGACCGCATCGTGGAGTGCGAGGTAGCCACCGCAGATGCTGGCCGTACGCGTACCGCCATCGGCCTGCAGCACATCGCAGTCCACAACGATCTGGCGCTCGCCGAGCAGACCCATGTCGCAGGCAGCACGCAGCGAGCGTCCGATGAGGCGCTGGATCTCGACGGTCCTCCCGCTCTGCTTGCCCCTCGCTGCCTCGCGGTCCACGCGCTCGGGTGAGGAGCCGGGGAGCATCGAGTACTCGGCGGTGACCCAGCCCTTGCCCGAGCCCCGCATCCATCGGGGGACGTCTTCGTCGATTGATGCCGTGCAGAGCACCTTGGTCTTGCCAAACGTCACGAGTACCGAGCCGTCGGCCATCTCGGTGAAGTCCCGCTCGAACGAGATTGGGCGCAGTTCGTCGTGGGCGCGGCCGTCGGGACGTGAAGAAGCAGTTGCCATGGCGCTCACGCTAACGACCGTCAGCGGGCGACGACGAGCAGCACGATCCCACCGGTGATGAGTCCGGCCGCCGCATACCGCCGGCGCGCATCGCCCTCACCGAGGAAACGCACCCCGATGAGCGCTGCGATAATCACGCTGGACTCGCGCAGGCCAGTGACGTAGCCGACGGGAGCACGGCGGAACGCAGCCACGACGAGGGCGTAGGTCACCACGGTGGCGACACCAGAGAGCGCCATCATCACCGAGGAACGGGGCGCGATAGCACCGTTAGTCCCAACGAGTGCACGACGGAGCGAGGGTTTCTTGCCCATTGCGAGGGCGTAGATCGAGACCGCGATTGCGAGCAGCACGAACTCGACGAGCACGTATGAGGCATCTGATTGGGCGATTCGGGACCCGTGGGCGTCGCTCGTCGAGTAGATGCCGATGGTGAGCGCCACGACGGACGCATCGCCGGCAGCACTCGTGAGGCGGATCCTTCCCCCTGCACTCAACCCGAGCCCGATGATCCCGGTGGCGATGATGCCGAGCGCCACCCACGGGAGGACGTGCAGACGGTCGCCGAGGAAGAGCACGCCACCCACCGCCCCGACCAGCGCGCCGCCACCGCGCGCCATCGGGTACGCGGCGGAGAACTCGCCCCGGTCGTAGGCACGTCCGAGGAACACGACATAGGGGATGTGCACCACCCCGGACAGCGCTGCGAACCAGAGCGAACGCGCTGCGGGTAGGCCCGTTACTGAGAGGCCGACCGCCGACAGGACACCCGCAACGAGGAACTGCCCCCAGAGCGCACCGAAGCGGTCGGCGCTGCGCTTGGCCACCAGGTTCCAGCCGGCATGCAGTACCGCTGCGGCGAGAGCGAGCAGCGTCGCAGCGAGCATGGCACCGCAGCCTAGAAGTAGATGATCTTCTCGGCCCGGGCCTCGGCCTCGTCGAGGTCGTCGGTGTATGCGCCGGTGGAGAGGTACTTCCAGCCGCCGTCGCAGACGATGAACACGATGGTGCCCTCGGTGATCTCGCTGGCCACCTTGGCGGCACCGGCAAGCGCGGCGCCCGTGGAGATTCCGGCAAAGATGCTGCATTCCTTCACGATGCGACGTGTCCACTCGATCGATTCGCGCGGGCGCACGACCCGCTTGCGATCGAGGATCCCCTGGCCGCCCCAGTTGTCGAACACCGGGGGGATGTAGCCCTCGTCCAGGTTGCGGAGACCCTCGACCTGCTCGCCCAGCGGTGGTTCCACGGCGATCACCTTGATTGCGGGGTTCTGCTCCTTGAGGAACCGGCCGGTGCCCATGAGCGTGCCGCTCGTGCCGAGGCCGGCCACGAAATGGGTGATCTCGGGGCAGTCCCGCCAGATCTCCGGGCCGGTGCCCTCGTAGTGGGCCAACGGGTTCGCGTCGTTCGCGTACTGGTACGGCATGTACCACTCGGGGTGCTGCGCATGCAGGTCGAGCGCACGCATCACGGCACCGTTCGAACCTTCCGCACCCGGCGTGAGAATGATCTCAGCGCCGAAGATCTCGAGCATCTGGCGCCGCTCGATCGACACCGAGGTGGGCATGAGGATCTTGATCGGGTAACCCTTCACCTGAGCGATCGCAGCAAGCGCGATACCGGTGTTGCCCGATGACGGCTCGACGATCTGCTGCCCCGGTGCGAGCAGACCATTCTTCTCCGCCGTCACAATCATGCTCTTCGCGATTCGGTCCTTCACGGAGCCGAAGGGATTCTGGTTCTCGAGCTTGGCGATCAGGCGCACACGCGGATTGGGCGAGAGAACACTCACGTCCACCATGGGTGTATTGCCGATCATGTCCAGCACGTTTTCGTAGACCATTCTCGATCCTCCTCCCGTGCTCGCATAAAGCCGACCTAGTACGTCAGGAATGCTACCGGCTCAGGCGATGACGAGGCCCACCTCGGAAATGGCTCCGTTGGCGATGCGGTAGCCCCGCAGCTCGGGGGCGTCACGCTTGAGGCTCACGATGATGTAGCACCACGTGGGGTCCGGGGCCTGGGCAACATCGGTTGGGCTCGGGTACGGCTCGGTGTGGGTGTGCGAGTGCACGCAGCCAAGGATCTCCCAGCCACGGTCCTCTGCGTCTCGCTCGGCACGCAGGTAGTCCTTCGCATTGATCGTGTACACCTTCGCCGAGGCAGCGTCGTTCGCACACGGGTAGAAGTGCGCCACGTTCCCGTCACCCGGCACGCCGGCAATCAGGCCGCACATCTCCTCGGGGAAGCAGGCGTACGCGTGCGCCACCATGCCGGTCCTCGCCGCAGCCGAGATGCGGAGACGGTCAGTATCGGACGGAGCACCCACGGGCTCGGAGGTTACCGCTCCCCCTCGCTGGCTAGCCTGACGACACTCATGTCCCCTGCCGGCACCAAACCTGTCGCCTCGAACCGCAAGGCGTACCACGACTACTCGATCCTCGACGAGGTCGAGGCGGGCCTCGTGCTGCGCGGCAGCGAGGTCAAGAGTCTCCGGCTCGGCATGGGGCGCATCACCGAGGCGTTCGGACGCGTATCCGACGGTCAGGTGTGGCTGGAGGGCATGCACATCCCCGCATACAGCCACGCCACCGGGGTCGGTGCCCACCTGCCGGACAACCCGCGCAAGCTGCTCATGCACCGGGCGGAGATCGACCGGTTGGCGGCGCGGATGAACCAGGAGCACCTCACGCTCATCCCGCTGTCGCTCTACCTGAAGGACGGCCGCGTGAAGGTACTGCTCGGGCTCGCCAAGGGCCGTACCCGGGGCGACAAGCGCCAGGCCCTCGCCAAGCGGGATGCCGACCAAGACATCCGCCGCGAACTCGGCCGTCGCAACAAAGGGATGTAGGTGGAATTCGCCCGCCGGCGTCATCACCGGTGTGATCCTGTCGTGGGCCGTCGTGCACACGGTGTACGTGCTCCGGTACGCGCACATCTACTACTCCACCGGGGGTCATGGAATCACCTTCCCGGGTGACAAGGAGCCGGACTACATCGACTTCGCCTACGTCGCGTTTACGCTCGGCATGACGTTCCAGGTGTCCGACAACGCCTTCACTTCCCGGCGGATCCGTCGCACCGCGCTCGAGCACTGTCTGCTCTCCTACCTCTTCGGCGCAGTCATCATCGCCACGTCGATCAACGTGCTGGCTGGCCTCGTCTAATCCGGGGGTTCCGGTGAAATTCGGCGGCTGCCGAAATGGCGTGACACCGTGCCGATAGCGTGAGGACTGCAAGCAAACAATGGGGCTGACAGGTTTCGACGTCAGTTTCGGCGTCCGAGCGTGCGACCCGAGTTGCTCAGACTCGAAAAACGGGGCAAAAACATAACTGCCAACACGCAGTTTGCTGTTGCTGCCTGATTTTCAGGTAACAACAGACATCGTGAGCCGCAAGGCCGCACGGGGCCAGCTCCTCGCAGCCCGGCAACAGAAGCGGGGGGTGACGGTGGGAAAGACCACTGGAGGCGTGGAAGAACGCTGGCCGGACGGAAAGACGTCCCGGTGACCCTCTCGTAAGAGTGGGTCAGTCGACCCGCCGATGACGCGCCGTCGCGTCGAAGTCGGGAATGGTCGTATCACGGGCGGTTCCCGCCTGGCGGACGGGGGTTCGATTCCCCCCAGCTCCACGAAGGGGTGTGCCCGGAATAGCCGGGTGGCATTTCCGAAATACTTTGGTTAGCCCGGCTCCTCGGAGCCGGGCTGAACCGAAGTCTGAGCCGCACCGCACGCATACGGCGAGGCGAGACCGTCCGGGAAACTTCCTCCTTGCTCGCCGCAACGACTTCATCACGGACGCTGTGGATTGAGGTCGGCGGCGGCTCCACGTTCAACGTCGGTGATAGCGCATAGAGGCAGATACGCGCGCAACCTGTCTCTCAGACGGAGACGACTTCGACGAGGTTGTTAAGGGCGAGGAAGTCATCTGGATTGCGGGTGTAGAGCGGAAGCCCGACTGAACACGCAGTCGCTGCGAGCAGTAGGTCGACGGCTCGCGCTCCGGGCGCTTTCCTGCCGCCTGCAACAACGGCGGCGTAAACACGACCATACGCCCGTGAGGCCTCGGAGTCGAACGGCAACGGGTCGAAGGCTGCCTCGGCGCGCTGAAGCCGGTCTTGCCGTCGAGCCCGCTCGTTGGGATCCTGAGTCGCATGAGGACCCGCAGCGAGCTCGGCCATCGTGATCGCGCTAATCGCCGACTCGATCGGGAGATCTGCAGGGTCGAGGCGTTCGAGGTCGATGATGACCGAGGTGTCGAGCAAACCCCGAGGCCGGCGTTGGTCAGCCACGAGGCGCCGCGTCCTGGTCCGCTATGTCGTCAAGGTCGGCGCGGAACCGGTCAGCGTCGACGGTTGGCGCGTTGCGGAACATCGCGAAGACGGCGTCGGTGGACACGAAGCGATGACGGCGCATCGGAGTCAGCTCTCCGACGGGTGTCCCGTTGCGGGTGACGATGAAGGTCTCTCCCTGATCAAGGCGGCGCATGATCTCACCGCTGTCGTTGCGAAGCTCGCGCTGTGTGATTACTTGTGCCATACCCACGACGTAGCACGGCGTGCTACACCCGGAAACCTCCCAGCGCCTATCGGCAGTTCGGCGCGGGTCGGTCAAACTGGACCGATGGAACGACCACTCATGCGTGTCTCGGGTCCAACCCTCGTTTGCCGACAACCCTCTGACTACGATCCGTTCAGGAGGTCCAGTGGCGACGAATCAGAATGCGTCAGGTGACATCGATCGGGCTCCAGGCCGGCAGCAACAAGTGCTCGTGGTTACCGGACACGTTCCGCGAGCATTTCCATCTCGCCACTTGTCCTACGAGCAATTTCGTTCTCTTGGTGATC
>CAMDBM010000057.1:0-12225 GCA_945889085.1 Ferrithrix thermotolerans DSM 19514 | reverse complement strand
TTCTTGGTGTTCGACTTCGAGCCCCGGTACGACGAGGCACGTCGGCAGCTGTCGGCCTGGATGTCTGCGGGCAGCCTGCGGGCGCTGACCACTGGGTACTCAGGGCTGGAGTCTGCCCCGCAGGCGTTCGTTGACCTGCTTGCGGGCACGACCTCCGGCACCCCGATTGTGCAGGTCTGGGAGGCCTGAATCCGGTCCGGAACTCCTCCTGATCTGGTTTCGCGACGTCCCAACGGCGGATCTGGTGCGTAACCTGAGCGCCTGACTCAAGAAAGCGGCAGATGAGCGGAAATTCGGTGTTCCAGCACCGCCACAGCGGGGTGCTCAGCATCGCCGCAATCGAGGCCCCCGTGGTCGTCACGTCCGAGTGGATCGACGAGCAGCTTGCCGAGACCTACGACCGCACCGGTGTGCGACCGGGTCTCCTCTCCGGCGTTGCCGGGATCAAGGAGCGCCGCTGGTGGGGCGAGGGCGTCACGTTCGCCGACGCGGCCGCGCTCGCTGGGCGCGCTGCCATCGAGCGGGCGGGCGTCGATCCGTCGAAGATCGGGCTCCTCATGTCCACCTCGGTCTGCAAGGACCACCTTGAGCCGTCGATCGCCTGCAATGTGCATCACCAACTCGGCCTATCCACGTTGTGCATGAACTTCGACATCGCCAACGCCTGTCTCGGGTTCACGAATGCAATGCATGTTGCGTCCACGATGATCGACGCGGGCACCATCGAGTACGCGCTCATCGTCGACGGCGAGGGAAGCCGGTACACGCAGGAGAGCACGATCGAGCGACTGCGCCGCAGCGACGCAACCGCTGATGACGTCTTCGCAGAGTTCGCGTCGCTCACGCTCGGATCCGGAGCAGCCGCGATGGTGCTCGGTCGCACCGACCGACACCCGGATGCGCACCGTATTGTCGGGGGTGTTGCCCGCGCCGCTACGCAGCACAACGAGTTGTGCGTGGGAACGCTGGAGCGCATGACCACCGACACCAAGGGCCTGCTCGTGGCAGGCCTCGACCTCGCGGCCGATACCTGGACCAACGTGCCCGCAGAGTTCTCGTGGGGCTCCGGAATCGACTGGTACATCCTGCATCAGGTGAGCCAGGTGCACACCTCGATGCTGTGTGACCGTCTGGGAATCGATCCGGCGCGCGCCCCGCTCACGCTGCAGCACTACGGCAACGTCGGTCCGGCGGCGATGCCGATCACGCTTGCGAGTGTGCAGGACCGTGTGCGCAAGGGAGACCGCGTGCTCTGCATGGGCATCGGCTCTGGGCTGAACGTGAGCATGACCGAGATCGTCTGGTGATGACAGCGGCACCGTCCGCTGCCGCGCTCGAGCAGTTCGGGTGCCCCCCGTTCTGGTCCCGCACCGTGGACGTATCGAGCCATGACGGTGCCGTTCACCGTTGGCACCTCCTTGACCGTCCGGGAACCGATCCCGCGTCGCCGACCGTGCTGTGCCTGCACGGCAATCCCACGTGGTCCTTCCTGTGGTCGCGTCTGCTCCGCGAACTCGATCCTGCGCTGCGCGTGATCGCCCCCGACCATCTGTCGATGGGTTGGTCCGAGCGTGTGGGCCCCCGTCGCTACGCGGACCGGGTTGCCGACGTGAATGACCTCCTGCGAGCGCTCGACCTACAGGGCCCGATATGGATCGTTGCGCAGGACTGGGGCGGGGCAATCGCCATGGGCGTCGCGGCAGAGCACCCCGAACTCGTAGCGGGCCTTGTGCTCTCCAACACCGGCATCGCCGTGCCCGAGGGCCGGCGCGCCCCGTGGCTCATCCGACTGGCGGCGGCGAACGGCGTGCACCGGCTTGCCACGCGTGACACACCGCTGTTCGTGCGCGGCACTGCGCTGCTGTCCGGACGCCGACTCAACCGGATACAGCGACGCGCACTCGCCCTGCCCTACCGCACACGCGCTTCACGGCAAGCGGTGGCGGAATTCGTGGGCGACGTGCCCTTCGACGATCGGCATCCGTCGGCAGCAGCGCTCGCCTCGGTCGCATCCCGTCTCGGCAGCCTCGACATCCCGGTCCGTTTGGTGTGGGGTGCCCGTGATCCGGTCTTCAACGATGACTTCGCCGAGGACCTCCTCGGGCGTTTCCGCGATGTGGCTCTGCACCGTCTCGGTGGCGCCGGGCACCTCGCAGTGCTGGAGATGTCGATCGCCCCGTATGTTGAGGCAGCGATCACTGCGGGGCAGGCGGCCGATGTCGGTATCCGTGTCGAGCAAGCCGGGGGAGCCACACAACGGTCCGACGCGGCGGCGCCGTACCGACCCCTGTGGTCCGAGGTCGTGGCGAACGCGTCGCTGAACACGCCGGCCGTGAGCGATGCGGCGGCGGACGAGAGTGTCACGTGGTCCGCCTTCGCCGGCCGTGTTGCGAGGTTCGCCACCGCCATGAGCGCGAGCGGTGTGCGTGCGGGAGATCGGGTTGCCGTGCTCGTTCCACCCGGAGTCGACCTCCTGGCGACAGTGTACGCGTGCTGGCGAATCGGCGCCGTGACTGTGGTCGCCGACCGCGGGTTGGGCCTGAACGGCCTCGGTGCTGCGGTGCGCTCGGCCCGAGTGCGCCACGTGGTCGGGCCCGCCAAGTCGATCGCTGCGGCGCGCGTGCTCCGCTGGGCGCCGGGCGCGCAGATGCTGTCGCTGCGCTCGCTGGGGGCAGACGGGGCACCGGCAGATCTCGCAGGCCTCGCCCTTCCCGAGCCGCAGCCCGCTGATCCCGCCGCCGTGGTGTTCACCTCTGGCGCCACCGGCCCGGCCAAGGGTGTGCGTTACACCCACGGTCAACTGTGCGCGCAGCGTGACGCGCTCCGGCGGATGTACGGCATCACGCCGGCAGACCGCTTTGTTGCAGCATTCGCCCCCTTCGCTGTGTTTGGGCCCGCCCTCGGCATGGTGACCGGCCTCGCCGACATGGACGTCACCGCGCCCGCCACGCTCACCGCGAGTGCGCTCGACGAGGCATGTGCCCGTATCGGGGCCACGATGGTGTTCGCCTCGCCCGCAGCGCTCGCGAACGTGGTCCGCACGGCGACCGGAACCCTGCCCGCGCTCGGCGCAATTCGGCTCGTGATGTCCGCAGGTGCACCCGTCCCGATCGAGACGCTGCGGAGTATGCGGGGCCTGTGCCCAGGGGCAGCGCTGCACACGCCGTACGGAATGACCGAGGTGCTGCCGGTTGCGGACGTGGCGCTCGCCGAACTCGAGTTGATCGGCCCCGGGCGCGGTGTGTGCGTGGGCGCACCGGTCGACGGCTGTGAGGTGATGGTGGAGACCACGGGCGAGGTGTTGGTGCACGCACCGTGGATGTCCGACGGATACGACCGTCTCTGGCACACCCAGCAGAGGGCGAGACCCCTCGTGAGGGCCGGCGGTACCGAGCGTGTCTGGCACCGGACTGGCGATGTGGGCCACCTCGACGAGCACGGTCGGCTCTGGATCGAGGGGCGCGTGCAGCACGTGATCACGACGCCCGACGGCCCGGTGACACCGGTACCGCTCGAGATCTCCGCCGAGACCATCACCGGCGTGGTGCGCGCTGCCGCCGTGGGCATCGGTCCGGTTGGGGTGCAACAAGTCGTGCTCGTGCTCGAGACCGCTGAGGGTGCTGAGGGCCCGGCACCCACGTCGCTGGCGGCAGCCGTTCGTGCGGCGGTTGGCCCCCAGGCAGTTGCCGCCGTTTGGGTGTCCAAGCATCTGCCGGTGGACATCCGCCACAACGCAAAGATCGACCGTACGGCGCTCGGCCGCACGATGGAGCGCATCCTGTCCGGTACCTCCCGATGAGGGTGCTCGTTACCGGTGCCGGCAGCGCGCTGCTCGGCGGGGTGGTGGCAGCACTCGCGCAGCGGGGGGACGACGTTGTGTGCCTGCAGCGACGGCCGGTTGCGCTGCCCGAGGTGGGTTCGGTCTCCCAGGTGCAGGGCGATATCCGGGACGTAAACCGTGTGCTTGCCGCAGCGCAGGGGTGCGATGCGATCGTGCACGGAGCCGCGCGGGTCGGCGTAGTCGGTACGTGGGCCGAGTTCCATTCCGTCAACGTGGCGGGTACGTACCACGTGCTTCACGCCGCCCAGCGCAAGGGTGTGCAGCGCTTGGTGTACGTCTCCACCCCGTCGGTCGCTCATACCGGGCACTCGCTCGTTGGTGTTGGTGCCGAGGCCGCCGTCACCGGGCGCAAGGGCGCGTTCTATGCCGAGTCCAAGGCGATCGCCGAGGGTGTTGCGCTCGAAGCGAACGGCAACGACCTCGCAGTGGTGGCGATCCGCCCGCACCTCGTGTGGGGACCGGGGGATACGCAGTTGGTCGGCCGCGTCGTTGATCGCGCACGGGCGGGCAGGCTCGTGATGGTGGGCGACGGCAGTGCGCTGGTGGACACGACGTACCTCGACAACGCGGTCAGCGCGCACGTTGCGGCGCTGGACGCGTTACGGCCCGGTGCGCCGTGCGCGGGCAAGGCGTACGTGGTGGCCAACGGTGAGCCGCGCACAGTGCACGAGCTCGTGGAGGGGATCTGTCGCGCAGCGGGTGTGCCGTTCGAGCCGCGCCACGTGCCGGCCGCAGTTGCGCGTGGGCTCGGCTCGGTCGTAGAGCGTGTGTGGCCGCGGTTGCGCAAGGGTGAGCCGCCGATTACCCGCTTTGTTGCCGAACAGCTCGGCACGGCGCACTGGTTCGATCCGCGCCCGGCGCGCGAGGACCTCGGTTGGGTGCCCACCGTGTCCCTCGACGAGGGGTTCGCGCGCCTCGCGGCCTGGTTCGCCACCAACCCCGAGCGCTGACACGCCCCAACGCGTGCCCGGAGGTGTGGCGCCACAGTGTCGAAAACGACATCCTGAAGACACACTTGGCTGCAGGAACAGCCGGTCACTTCGGAGCAACCGGCCACGCACGCCTACAGTCGGCGCATGAGCAGCGACATTGCAGTGGTTACGGGAGCGAACTCGGGGATCGGGCGCGCCACAGCGTTGTATCTCGCTGGTCAGGGCCTCACCGTGTACGGCACGGTCCGTTCGGTGGCAAAGGCGGACAAGTTGCTCGCGATGGCAGCTGAGAGCGGCGTCACGGTGAATCTTGTCGAGCTCGACGTTGCCGATGACCAGTCGGTGAGGGACGGGTTCGCCGAGGTGCTCGCCCGGGCCGGCCGCGTGGACCTGCTCGTGAACAACGCAGGCGTCGGCCCGATCGGCGTTGCGGAGCACACCCCGGTGAGCGTGTATGCGGACACGATGAACGTGAACCTCTACGGTGCGGTTCGTTGTGTGCAGGCGGTGCTTCCCGGGATGCGCGCCCGGCGCAGTGGTTGCATCGTCAACATCGGTTCGATCACCGGGAAGGCCGGTCTCTCTGCCCAGTCCGCCTACGTAGCGTCGAAGTTTGCGCTCGAGGGATGGACCGATGGGCTTGCCCAGGAGGTTGCACCGTTCGGTGTCCGTGTGAAGATCCTCGAGCCCGGGATCACGAAGTCCGCCATCCAGGCCAAGAACAGCGACATGCCGAACGAGAGCGGTGCATACGACGCGCACTACCGGCGCATGGTGCGCTTCTACGCGGCCGGGCTCGTGCACCCGACGGACGCCACGGTGGTGGGCCGAGTGGTTCACGAGGCGTATCTCGACCAGGCTGCGACGCTGCGCTACGTGTGCTCGTGGGGTGGGGTGGAGACTGTCGCAGGCCGTGCCCGGATGAGCGATGCGGACTGGGTGGGGCTGGGCACCATCGAGGACGACGACACCTACTTCCGGCGCTTCCAGGAATTATTTGCGCTTGATATCGCCCCGCACACCTGAGTAGGCGCGACAGCTAGATGGTCGGGCGTTGTTTCGCCGACGCCGTTTTCACAAAGCGGAACAGCGTGAGCGAAGCGATGAGGAGTGCGACGGCGCCGACGGACCGGAGCCTGTCGGCCGAACTGCCACTGTCGAAGAGCACCTCAACGCCCTTGATCGCCACGAAGATCACGAGCACGTCAATGACGGACTTCTTCAGGTCGTCGAGGGAGCGGATGTGCAGCCATTCGGGCAGGTCCAGGTCGCCGATGAATAGTTCGTAGAGCCCGAGGGCAACGATCAGTTGCACGATGGCCAGCAGATAGGTGTCGATGACCTGCAGCAACTTGACGAGCGAGAAGTCCTTGCGCCATGCGCCGTCGAGGAGGTCTGAGAACAGCAGCACGGTCTTCGCCCCACCCCAGATGAACGTGGCGATGGAGAGCGCCGCAAAACCGACGACAGCGGCGAGGACGATGTAGCGGGTGAGCCCGATCATGCGTTTCACAACGCTGAGTCTGCCGGGTGGCGCAGCTAGATGTGACGCCGGCGGTACTGACGGGCGGCGAACGCGAGCACCACGAGGAGCAGCACGACGCCGATTGCAACAGGAAAGCCTCCGCTACCAGACGTCATGGTGCCGGCACGATCCGCAACCGTTGTTGAGGCCTCAGTGGATGCCGGAGCGTCGGTGGTAACGGGGACGTCGGTGACTGGGGTTGTCGAGGTGGTCGTCTCCACGGTCACCAACTCGAGGTCGAGGACGCTCTCCTTCTGGATGTTGTAGTCCGAGAGCGTACGGTCATCCTGTAGTTCCCTGCCGGAGTAAGTCAGCCGCTGTTGACTTGGCGGAGCCCCTCCACCACGGCGCTGGATCTCCAACTTGACGTGGTAAATGCTGTCGGTCGGCTCAACCTCGAGCGTGAAGCCGGTGGTTCCGGGTTTCCTCACGAAGATCTGCACGACCAGACGTTAGTACAGGGCAGAAAACGCGACGTTTGAGGACGAACTATCGTCCGGGCATGCCCAGACTCCGTGAGGTTCACCCCGCAGACGCCCACCCGTACGCCCAGAAGGTGTACTCGATGCTCTTCGGGGACCGTGACCCGGTGGACGAGCCCGGCACCGCAACCGGCACGCCGGGCAACTGGTGGACGGTGTTCGCGCTCGTGCCCGATGCGTTCGACCACACCACGGCCGGCTTTCAGTTCTACCGCTCGCCCAACCGCAAGCTCACACCGCGCTTGCGAGAGCTTGGGCAAACCCGTGCGGGCTGGAACATCGGCAGCCAGTTCGTGTTCAGCCAGCACTGCAAGGCATGTCGTGACGTCGGCTTCACCGAGGAGCAGGTACAGGCACTGCCGTCGTGGTCCGTGCACGACTGCTGGACGCCGGTGGACCGTGCGCTGCTTGCGTACACCGACTGCCTCACGCTGCAGAACGGCCGTGTGCCCGACGCACTATTCGCCGAGCTGAAGAAGCACCTGTCCGATGAGGAGATCCTCGAGTTCACCTATGTGACGTGCACGTACGCCATGCACGCCACGATGAGCCGTGCGCTGCGGCTCGAGTTCGACGACGTGGACGACCCGGTGCGTGAACGCGTTGACCCGAACGGCAACTTCGCAGGGCTCGACGTAATGCGGATGGTCGACACGGACGGGGCGAAGTAATGCGCGCCGTGATGGCCCGTGCGGGATCACTCGCCGTGGAGGACATTGCCGAGCCGGTACCGATGGCCGGACAGGTGCTCGCACGGTCGGTTCACTGCGGTATCTGCGGCTCGGACCTTCACGCGCTGCAGGTGCAGGCTGCTACACACGCAGCGGACCCGACGGGCGGTCAGGTGTACGGCCACGAGTTCTGCGCGGAGATCCTCGACTACGGCCCGGGTACGGACCGCCGCTTCCCGATCGGGTCGCTGGTGTGTTCGGTGCCGATCCTCGACATTCCGGGTGGGATCGATTCTGTGGGGTACTCGCACACCTTCCCCGGCGGATACTCGGAACGCATCGTGCTGCAGGAGCACCGGCTCCTCAAGGTGCCGGCCGGTCTCTCGGCCGCGCAGGCCGCGCTTACCGAGCCGCTGGCGGTTGGTGTGCACGCAGTTGCGCAGGCGAACCTGCAGCAAGGCGACGTTCCGCTGGTGATCGGTTGCGGTCCGGTGGGCCTCGCTGTTATCTCGGGGCTGAAGGTTGCCGGCATCGGGCCGATCGTGGCGGCGGACTTCTCGCCCGCCCGTCGTCGCCTCGCCGAACTCGCCGGTGCCGACGTGGTGGTCGACCCCGCGATGAACAGTCCGTACACGGCGTGGAGCGATTTGGCCGGCGAACCGGCAATGCCGTCGGTGCTGTGGAACGGGGGCAAGCGGCCCAACACGGTGGTGTTCGAGTGCGTGGGCGTGCCCGGCATGCTCGGCAAGATCATCGACCAGGTGCCGGTGCACACGCGACTCGTCGTGGTGGGCGTGTGCATGGCTCCCGACACGTTCCTGCCGCTCAGCGCGATCCTGAAGGAACTGTCAATGACCTTCGTGCTCGCCTACCGGCCGGATGAGTTCGAGCGGTGTCTGCACCTCATTGCGGACGGCAAGGTGAATGTGGAGCCGTGGATCACCGGGCAGGTTGGGCTCGACGGTGTGGCGGGGGCGTTCGGTGATCTTGCTTCGCCGGACAAGCACTGCAAAGTGCTCGTAAGCCCGGGGCTGTGATGCGCTTCGACGGCAGGGTTGCGGCCGTAACCGGCGGAGCATCCGGCATCGGTCGTGCTGTGGTGCGGCGCTGGGTGGCCGAGGGAGGCCGTGTGGCGGTGGGCGATGTGAACCTCGACGGTCTTGCTGCGCTGCAGTCCGAACTCGGTGACGGCGTGGCGACGGTTCCGTGCGACGTCACCCGCGAGGGCGAGGTGCAGGGTCTGGTGTCGGTTGCCACGGATCGTCTCGGTGGGCTCGATGCGATGTTCAACATTGCCGGCGGTTCTCGCGGCTCGCTCATCATGGACATGACCGAGGAGGACTGGGACTTCACGGTGGACCTGTGCCTGAAGGGTGTGTTTTTCGGGACGAAGCACGCTGGCTTGGCGATGCGCGAGCGGGGTGGGGCGATCGTGAACGTGGCGTCGCTCAACTCGGTGGTGCCGATGTTCTTCGGTTCGGCCTACTCGGCGGCCAAGGCCGGCGTGGCGAGCCTCGGTCAGTCCGCTGCGCTCGAGTTTGCCGAGCACGGCGTCCGGGTGAACACGGTGTCGCCGGGGCTGACCGACACGCCGCTCGCACAGCCGCTCACGCAGTTGGCGGCGGTGAACGAGGCGTACATGGAGCGCATCCCGATGAAGCGGGCGGCGACACCGGAGGACATTGCGGCAACGTGCCTGTACCTGGCGTCGGACGACGCGGCGTACGTGACTGGAGTGAACCTGTTTGTGGACGGAGGGTGGGCACAGACCGGGTATCCGGACCTGCGGCCGCACTTCGCGGAGATCCAGGCGATGGTGGACGGCCAGTAACGGTTGCGTCTGGGCCGTCTGGCAGAGTGTCACCCATGGCAGCGCCCCTCGACACTCTCTCGTTCAGCACCGGGCCGGACATGAAGAACCGGTTCATGCTGGCGCCGCTCACGAACTCCCAGAGCAACGCTGATGGGACGCTGTCCGACGAGGAGTTCCACTGGCTCACGCTGCGGGCTCAGGGTGGGTTTGGTCTCACGATGACCTGTGCGGCACACGTGCAGAAAGTCGGGCAGGGGTTCCCCGGACAATTGGGTGTGTTCGGTGACGAGCACTTGCCGGGGCTGACGCGGCTGGCGTCGGCGCTCAACGCAACGGGCGCGGTGTCGTATGTGCAGTTGCACCACGCTGGCAACCGTTCGCCGGCGGACCTCGTTGGCCAGGCGGTGTGCCCCAGCGAGGACTCTGGTGCGCGTGCACTGACGACTGCCGAGGTGGAGCAGTTGGCGGCCGACTTCGTGGCTGCTGCGGTGCGTTCGCAGAAGGCGGGCTTCCACGGTGTGGAGCTGCACGGTGCGCACAGTTACATGATTTGTCAGTTCCTGTCGGCCGAGCTGAACCGGCGTACGGACCAGTACGGCGGGTCGCTCGAGAACCGCAGTCGGTTGCTGTTCGAGATCGTTGCCGGTGTGCGGGCGGCGTGTCCCGGCCTTGCGCTCGGGGTGCGCCTGTCACCCGAGCGGTTCGGGATGCAGATCGCCGAGATCGTGGAGGTGTACGGGCGCTTGGTGGATGCCGGTGTGGACCTCATCGACATGTCGCTGTGGGACGTGTACAAGATGCCGTTGGAGGAGGGTGTGTTTGGCGGTCAGACGCTCACGGAGATCTTTGCCGGGCTGCCCCGCGGTGGGACTCGGTTGGGTGTGGCGGGCAAGATTCACGACCCGGCCGACGTGCAGCGGGTGCTCGACCTCGGCGTGGACGTGCCGGTGCTGGGGCGTGTGGCCATCCTGCACCACGACTACGTGAACCTCATGGCCGCCGGTGAGTTCGTGCCGCGCCGGCCACCGGTGGCGCCCGAGGTGCTGCTGGGTGAGGGGCTGTCGCCGAACTTCGTGACGTACATGAAGACGTCGTTCAAGGGGTTCGTGGCGGACTGAGGGTTAGCCGCTGACGGTGATGCGAACCGGGGTGTCGTCGAACACCTTGTTGCCGGGAAGGTCTGCCCGGCTCACCCACAGCGTGTAGGTGCCGGTGGGTGAGTCGTCTCGGAAACGGACGGTTTGGGAGTACACACCGTCGAACTCGTCACCGGACAGTCTGGTCACGCCGTAGTCGCCGTAGTCCACGACGGATACGCCGTTGCTCGAGGCGAAGCCACCGTTGGCGAACCACACGATGGAGTACTTCACGCCCGACGGGTCTGCGGCTCGCCACGTGATCGTGATCGAGTCGCCCAGCAATGCGGTGGCGGGGGCACTGAGGTTCGAGATGGTTGGTGCATCGGTGTCGGTGCTGCCGCCGGTGACAACGAAGTCTCGCTGGACTGTTTCAGTGCCGAGAAAGAACACGGTGTAGGTGGTGTTGGGCGCGTTTGCCGGCACGTCGCAACTCGCACGGTAGGTGCCGGACAGTTCGTTTCCGCTGATGCGCGTGCCCAGCATGGGGAACGGGCACCAAGTGACCCAGCCGGGGGGCCCACCCACTCGTGCGGTGGTTACCTCGACGCCGTCGGGGTCGGTCACGGTCCACTCGAAGGTGATGGTGTTGCCTGCCGTCACGCTGCTGGGCACGGACACGTTCGAGATGGTGGAGCCGCCTGGGACGGTGGGAACGGTGTCGGCCGGGACGGTGTCGCTCGGGACGGTGGGAACGGTGGGAACCGTGTCGCCGGTGACGAGGGCTTGGACGCGGAGGGCCTCGGCGTCGAGTGGGGTTTCGTCGTTGCTGTCGGCGGCCGCTGCACGGCTGTCGGCGGTAGTGACGGCTGTGCTGGCATCGTCGGGGAGGGTGACACAGCCCGCAGGGTCGCACCCGTCGGATGCTGAACGAGTGCTCGGGGTGCCGCAGGCTGTCAGCACTACGAGGGCCATGACCGCCAGACGAATCCGCATACCTCGTTCTTCGCGCTGCGGGCCCGCTTTGGATGCAAACAGGCGCGTGCAGATGCACGCGCCTGGGATCATGCTGCTGCTGATGCCGTTCGAGAATGTCGTTGCGGGAGTGGCCGGGGTGGACAGTTCACCACCGTGCCATCCGGGAGTTGCATCCGCAGCGTGGAAGCATCGCCGATTGCTTGGGTGCCCGGGCCGTGCTTCACCCTGTGGTGGTGCCTGCACAGCAGTGCGAGGTTCTCGAGGACGGTCTTGCCGCCGTGCTCCCACGGGATGATGTGGTCGGCATCGCACCAGTTGGCCGGGATGTTGCACCCGGGCCAGCGGCAGCCGCCATCTCGCACCATGAGGGCTCGCCACTGGTTGTCGGTGGCGAGGCGCTGGGTGGTGGTGAGGGCGAGGATGTCGTTGCCGGCGGTGATGACGGTTTGCAGTTCAGCCTGCTCGGCGAGGCGGCGCACAACGTGTGCGGGAACGAGATCGCCCAGCATGGTGTGCCCAGGCTGCTGGCTGAGGCCGAGCAGTGTGTCGATGGGTGCGGTGATGATGATGGTGGGGCGCTCACGGCCGCCGGCGAGGGTGCCCTTCGCATAGGCGTCGCACAGCTGCACGAGGCCATCGGCGAGACGCTGCTCGGTGGTGCGGCCGTCTTCCTCGGAGGGCTTGCCGGCGAGGTGGGAGATAGCGGTCATCACTTCTCGGCCGGCGAGGGTGGGCAGGCGGAAGGTGCCGGAGATCATTCCATCCACCGGGTCGGCGAAGCGGAGCGAGCGCTGCTTGTGCAGGCGGGCCTCACGCTGTTCGGGGCTCTCGGTGCTGTGCTCTTCCTTCCAGCGCTCCGCGACGGCCTTGGCGGTTTTCGGGTCGGCACCCTTCACGGCGTCGAGCA
>CAMDBM010000056.1:0-12696 GCA_945889085.1 Ferrithrix thermotolerans DSM 19514 | reverse complement strand
CGATCCACGAGGTGCTCGGCCCGCACCGCGACGAGTTCGACGCAGTGTTCGACAACACGTCGTACTTCCCGAAGGACCTCGAGCCGATGGTGGAACTGTTCACCGGCCGGGTGCAGCACTTCGTGTTCACGAGTTCGGTTGCGGTGTACCGCCGCAGTTTCGTGCAGCCTGTTCACGAGGACTTCCGGCGTCATGCACCGGACGACCCGGACCACCGCAAGTCGTACGGCGTCGGCAAGGTGCAGTGCGAGGACTATCTCGACGACCTCCATCGCCGCACGGGCCTGCCGCACACGACGCTGCGGGTGGGCCACACGTTCGGGCCGCGCAGTCCGCTCGTGACGCGTGACCCGCTCTTCTTCCGCCGTATGGAACTCGGCAGGCCCACGCTCGTTCCGGGCGACGGGTTCGCAGCGCTGTGCCTCGTGCACGTGGCCGACGTGGCACGTCTCATGGTGTCCGTGCTCGGCAACCCGAAGTCCGTGGGGTCCACCTACAACGTGGTGGGTCACGAGTTCGCCAGCCTGCTCGGTGTGCTTGAGATGATCGGCAGGGCCGCTGGCGCGAAGCCTGATCTCGTGCACGTGCCGCTGGAGATCGCCCGGCGTCGCAACCCGCCGATCGTTCACTGGGGTGAGGCGATCATGGGGAGCACCGTGTACTCGATCGACAAGGCACTGTCCGATCTTGTCTGGACGCCGAAGTTCGGCATCGAATCGGGCTACGCCGACTCGTACCAGTGGTATGCGAATGGCGGTCGGGAACTGTACGAGTACGACTTCAGCGCGGACGACGAGGTGCTGTCGCTGCTGAAGTAGCGCGAGGTGTTACTTCGGGCGCTTCTGGATGTTCGCCCACTCGTCGCGCAGACCGACGGTGCGGTGGAACAGCATCGGCGTGCGTGGGTCGTGTGCAAAGTAACCGAGGCGCTCGAACTGCACCACAGCGCCGAGCGGGGTGTCGGCCAGCGCCGCCTCCACCTTGCAGTTCGCGAGCAACTCGAGGCTGTTCGGGTTCAGGTCGTCGAAGGGCTCGCCGCTCGCCTCGCCGGGCACCTTGCCCGTGAACAGCCGGTTGTAGAGCGCAACCGTTGCGTCGACGGCATGCGCGGCAGAGACCCAGTGCAGTGTGGTCTTCACCTTGCGGCCGTCCGGCGCGTTGCCGCCACGGGTGTCGGGGTCGTAGGTGCAGTGCACCTCGGTGACGGTGCCGTCGGGATCGGCGACGTGGCTCTGGTACTTCACGAAGTACGCAGCGCGCAGGCGAACCTCCCGCCCCGGCGCGAGGCGGAAGAACTGGGGCGGCGGGTCCGCAGAGAAGTCCTCGCCCTCTAGGTACAGCTGGCCCGAGAACGGCACCATCCGCGTCCCGTCGGCTGCATTCTCCGGATTGTTCGCGACCTCGCACATTTCCACGAGCGGATCACCGTTTGTGTCTGTGGGCCAGTTGGTGATGACGAGCCGGATCGGCCGCAACACGGCCATCCGCCTTTGTGCTGTGCGGTTCAGGTCGGTGCGCACGAACGACTCGAGCAGTTCGATGTCGTGGCGGCTGTTGGTGCGGCTGACCCCGATGTAGCTGCAGAACTCGCGGACGGCGGTGGCCGGATAGCCACGCCGTCGCAGCCCGCGCAGTGTTGGCAGGCGCGGGTCGTCCCAGCCGTCCACTGTGCCCTGCGAAACGAGCGCGGCGAGCTTGCGCTTGGAGGTGACGGTGTACGTGAGCTCCAGGCGGGCGAACTCGGTTTGGCGCGGCTTGTTCCCCGGCAGCGGTAGCTGTTCGAGGTACCAGTCGTACAGCGCTCGGTGACTGTCGAACTCGAGCGTGCACAGTGAGTGAGTAACACCCTCGATGGCGTCGCTCTGACCGTGCGCCCAGTCGTAGGTGGGATAGATCGACCACTGGTCGCCGGTACGGAAGTGGTGCTGGCGACGGATGCGGTACATCACCGGGTCGCGCAGCTGCATGTTCTCGTCCTGCATGTCGATCTTCGCGCGCAGCACGCGGGACCCATCGGGGAACTCGCCGGCCCGCATGCGGCGGAGGAGATCGAGGTTGTCCCCGGGCGTGCGGCTGCGGAACGGGCTCTCGATGCCGGGCTTGCCATAACCGCCGCGCTGGGCGGAGATGGTTTCGCCGTCCTGGTCGTCGACGTAGGCAAGACCACGCTCGACGAGGTACTCGGCCCACTGGTACAACTGCTCGAAGTAGTTCGACGCGTAGAGCACCGTCTCGGGCGGCGGGAAGCCGAGCCAGGTGAGGTCTGCAATGATGCCGCGGACGAATTCTTCGTTCTCGGTCTCGGGGTTCGTGTCGTCGAGACGAAGGTTGCAGCGGCCGCCGAACTCGCTGGCGAGACCGAAGTCGATGCAGATGGCCTTGGCATGCCCGATGTGGAGGTAGCCGTTCGGCTCGGGCGGGAACCGGGTCTGGACGCGGCCGCCGAAGGTTCCCTGGCTGTTGTCCTGTCGGACGAGTTCGCGGACGAAATCGGTGGACGGCGGGTTGGGGAGGTCAGGCGTGGTCATGGTGAAGACGGGGGTCGGCGATCAGTAGAAGGTACCGGCCGGGTGCGGGTGCGGGACAGCCACCGTGTGAAGACGGTGTAAACCCGCCCGGCGGGAAAGTGCGGCGGCGAGGGAAGCGCTAGCGACGAGCTGCACGCCGAACTATGCCGAAGCGCAGCGGAGGCTATGTCGGCGGGGAAATACGATTCAGTTCCGCTGCCACCCGGTGCTCGGACACCGGCTCGGCAGTGCCGAGGTGCTGCGCGAACAGGCTCACCCGGAGTTCCTGGAGTAGCCAACGCGCCGGGGCCGCCTCGGGCAGGCGCAGCACCTCCGCGTAGCGACGCTCGATCATGTGGATACGACCCATCAACTGGAGGTCGCGTTCGGGCTTCTCCCGCAACTTCGTGAGCCGATACTCGATCGCGGACACGTACCGGGCGAGGTGCTGGGTCTGGACGAGGCCGGCCTCGCTGACGAAGCCGGGGTGCACGAGTGCCGTGAGCTGACGGGAGGCATCGCTCACGGATGCAGCGATCTTGGGCGCAGTGAGCATGTCGAGCAGGCCCGCCGTGCGGGCGGCGAGGATCACGGCGGAGCCGGCCTGTTTCGTGAGGGTCGCCGCGACCCCGGCGAGATCTGCACCCACGCTGCGCTGCAGTTCGCGGAATGCCTGCTCGTCCTGCGGGAGGCTCCCGGACCGGCCCACGAGGTGATCCACGGCGGCGAAGATGCAGTCGTCCACGAGGTCCACCGCCGATGTCCATCCGAGCCGGGCCAGGGCAAGGCGTGCCTCGTTCGACAGGGTCTGGGCGCAGGTCTTGCGGGGGAGCGCGATGGTCAGCAGCAGGAGCCGTCGCACGCCCTTGTGCATGGAGCGGTCCCTCGCCCCGGGTGTGGTGAGCAGACGGAGGTGCACGTTGGTCCCGTCGTCCACCAGCGCTGGGTAGCCACGCGCAACATGGCCGTCCCGCTCGGCCTCGATCACCTCGGGGAGGTCGCCGACCGTCCAGTCGTTGAGGTGGTCGCGGTCGAAGTCGCCGGCAACCCGGGAGATCTCGGCGCGTACTGCCGAGCGAAGTCGGGACTGCAGGGCGATGAGGTCCTTGTCCCGGGCGATCACGCGCCCGTCGGCGTCCTCGACCGCGAAGGTGACGCGCAGGTGCGGTGGAAGAGCATGGGGGTCGAAGTCGGATGCACGAACGGTCTGGCCGCTGCTCTCGGTGAGTTCGCGTGCCAGTGCAGCGGCGAACGACAGGGGCCCGCCGGGGCGCGGGCCGTCACGCAGCGCCTCCACCGCCTGGCCGATGTGCTCGGCTGCGGGGATCAACTCCCGGCGCAGTGTCTTCGGGAGGGTCTTGAAGTACGCCGTCACGAGGTCCTCCCGCAGGCCGGGAACCATCCAGCCGAACGCCTCGGGCTCGACCTGGTTGAGCACAAGGAGCGGGAGGCGCACCGTCATCCCGCCGTCTTGGTGCGCTGGGTCGAAGTCGTAGTCGAGCGGCAGCGGGGGCTCGTGGTCGGCCCACTCGGCGGGAAACTCCTCGAGCGCGTCGGCCTGTCCCTTCAGCAACTCC
The DNA here is from genome assembly GCA_945889085.1 of Ferrithrix thermotolerans DSM 19514. Lineage (GTDB taxonomy): Bacteria > Actinomycetota > Acidimicrobiia > Acidimicrobiales > Ilumatobacteraceae > WLJO01. The sequence continues at coordinate 8,612 of CAMDBM010000056.1, read as the reverse complement.
TCGCGCGTCAGGTTGAGTAGCGCCGGGTTCGTCCTGCCGGCATCACGCCACCAACGCTCGAAATGTCGGGTGGACGTGACATCGTCGGGGATGCGGGTGGCGTAGAAGCGTTCGACGTCGTCCTCGGTCGGGATGAGGTCGAGCCGACGGATGCGCTCCGCGATCGAGGCCACGTCGGTCAGTACCTCGTGGTTGTGCTCGACGAACGGGAACTCCCGCTCCCACTCGCCGAGCACGAGCGCGTGGCGCACGAACATCTGGTGCGCAAGTGCCCGGTCGAGCCGTGCCAGCAGCACCCTGCGACCGGCCACGATCGGCAGTCCGTAGAGCATCACGCGTTCGATCACCGTCGAGGTGCCCGACTGTTCCTCCCACAGCGGCTCTCCGTACGAGCGCTTCACGAGATGTGGTGCAAGCTCCTCGGCCCACTCGGGCTGGATGCGTGCGGCGACGCGCGCCCAGAGACGGTTTGTCTCCACGAGTTCTGCCGCCATCACCCACTTGGCGGGCCGCTTCGCCTGTGCGGAGCCACGCCCGATCATGAACTTCGCATTGCGCGCGCCGCGGAACTCCTTGGTCTCGCCCTCGCGCATGCCGACCTGGGAGAGCAGACCCGACAGCAGCGCCTGGTGCACGTGGTCTGGGTGCGCCGGTGTGGTGTTCAGGCGGATGTCGAGCCCGGATGTGATGTGCCTGAGCTGGCTGAACAGGTCCTCCCACTCGCGCACGCGCAGGTAATTGAGGAACTCGTCACGGCAGAGACGCCGGAATTGGTTGCCGGTCAGTTCCCGCTGGCGTGCGCGCAGGTGATCCCACAGGCGAACGAACGTGAGGAAGTCCGAACCGTCCTCGCCCGCAAACCGTTGGTGGGCTGCGGTGGCAGCCTCCAGTTTCTCGGCCGGCCGCTCGCGCGGGTCCTGGATGGACAGCACGGCAGCAACGATCATCACCTCGCGCGCACAGCCAAGCCGGTCCGCCTCGAGCACCATGCGGCCGAGCCGCGGGTCGATGGGAAGCCGAGCGAGTCGCTTGCCGAGGCGGGAGAGGTGGCGTGACGCGCCCGGCGGTGTGTGCTCCCCGACCTGTTCGAACGCGGCGAGTTCGTCGAGCAGCGCGATGCCATCGGCGACGCTGCGCGCGTCGGGTGGCTCCACGAACGGGAACGACGCGATATCGCCTAGCCCGAGTGCCGTCATTTGGAGGATCACGGAGGCAAGGTTCGTGCGCAGGATCTCCGGCTCGGTGAACGGCACCCTCTGGGCGAAGTCATCCTCGCCGTAGAGGCGGATGCAGATGCCCGGTGCAACTCGTCCGCAGCGGCCCGCGCGCTGGTTCGCCGATGCCTGCGACACCGGCTCGATGGGCAGGCGCTGCACCTTGAGGCGCCTGCTGTACCGGGAGATGCGCGCCGTGCCGGCGTCGATGACGTACCGCACGCCGGGGACCGTGATGGAGGTCTCTGCCACGTTCGTGGACAGGATCACCCGACGACCGGTGTGCTGATCGAACACACGGTGCTGCTCCGACGAGGACATGCGGGCGTAGAGCGGGAGCACCTCGGTGTGCCGTGGTCCGGTGCCGTCGGCGATCGATCGACGCAGGTAATCGGCCACATCGTGGATCTCGCGCTCGCCGGAGAGGAACACGAGGATGTCCCCCTCGCCCTCGTGACACAGTTCGTCGACGGCGTCGGCGATGGCACCCACCTGGTCACGGTCGTCGTCGGGCTCCTCGCCATAAGGCCGGTAGCGGACGTCGACGGGGTAGGAGCGGCCGCTCACCTCGATGACCGGCGCGCCACCGAAGTGCCGGGAGAACCGGGCGGTGTCGAGCGTGGCCGACGTGACGATGAGCTTGAGGTCCCGTCGCTGCGGCAGCAGGTGCGTGAGGTAGCCGAGCAGGAAGTCGATGTTCAGGCTCCGCTCGTGGGCCTCGTCCACGATGATCGTGTCGTAGCGGTGCAGCAGACGGTCCCGCTGGATCTCGGCGAGCAGGATGCCGTCGGTCATCACCTTCACCAGCGTGTCCGTGCCAACCCGGTCGGTAAAGCGGACGGAGTAGCCCACGGTGGTGCCGAGGGGGGTGCCGAGTTCGTGAGCGACTCGTTCGGCAATGGTGCGTGCGGCCACCCGTCGCGGCTGGGTGTGGCCAATGAGACCCTCGACACCCCGGCCGAGTTCGAGGCACAGCTTGGGTAACTGTGTGCTCTTTCCGGAGCCGGTCTCGCCCGCAACGATGACCACCTGGTGGTCGGCGATGGTGGCGAGCAACTGCTCCCGGCAAGCTGCAATGGGGAGCTCCGGCGGGTATGACACGGCGGGAACAAGCAGACGCCGGCGTTCAATGTCTTCGGGAGTGGGCCGGCGAGCCATGTGTTGAGGCTAGGTGCCGGGCAAACCACCGGGTCGCGTCGCCGAACGGTCAATCCGCACGGTCGGTGAAAACCTTGACACCACCTCGCATCGGCTCCGCGCCAGTGGCCCCTTTCTGCTTCCCAGCGGTTCGGACCGAGCGCGCCAGCCGCGCCCATCGCTGACGGCTGATGTCGGAGAGGAACAGCCCGACGACGATCACGAGCGCGAGGATGCTGATGTTGCGGCCGGCAGTCCAGCCGGGCGGGGTGAAGGTGAGCCGGACGCGGTGTGACCCTGCGGGCACGGGCACGCCGAGCACGAGCGCGTTGGTGCGGGCCACGGGCACGGGTTGGCCGTCGACGGTTGCGTGCCAACCCTCCATCCAGGCGTACGAGGTGACGAAGAGTGAGGGGCGCTCCGCGAAGACGGTCCAGGTGCCGCTGCCACCGTCGCCCATCGCCCCAGAGATCACTGCACCGGAGGCTCCCGGTCGGCTGATCCCGGCGAACCGGTCGAGCGAGGTGTTAACGGTGCCGCGGTCGACGTACGCGTACTGCGTGAGGTCGGTGCCAGAGTCCATGAGCGCCGCACGCGCCTCGTCGAGCGAGCCGATGCGCACGTCGCCGACGAGGTACGACTCCGCGAGGCGAGGTGAGTAGGAGTACAGCGTGTAGATGTCGAACGTGCCGTATGCGGTCCAGCCGGGGGCAGGTGCTCCTGCGTATCCGCTTGCCAACAGCGTGGTGGTACGTAACACGTCAGGCATCCACCCGCCGGACCAGAGTCGCGGATCTGGCAGGTATCCGTTGTACGCCATGTAGCCGAGGGTGTCGGAGTAGTCGCTAAGAATCAGGGGGTCGTAGCCATTCACCGACGAGCCCGGATAGCCAAGTGCCGTGGGCCAGAGCCGTGAGGCATCGGGAATGTCGCTGGCCCAACGATCGAGACCACCTGGCTGATCTGTGACGGGTCCGAAGATTGGCTGGTCAGCCGAGAAGGCCGAGTTTGCAAGGTCGCGAGGAAGACTTTGACTTCTCCAGGGAGACGCAAAGGAGAACAGGACCAGGTCGACAACGCAGACCGTCGCGAGAAGCCACTTTGCAGGTTGGCTCCATCGAGCGATCAGCAGAACAGACAAGCCGAGCAGTGCTAGCAGGAGCAAGGGAAGCTGGAACGAGGCGACACCCTCGACACCCTCGACGAGGGACCCGCGGAGATTGGTTACCGCTCGAAGCAGCAGTGACAGAAGGCTCAGGCTTCCGGCTGCGACAAAGATCTGCAATCCGGTGCGGCGTGGCGAACGCTGAACCTCGCGTGCCCCGGCACCCGCGAGCATTGCCACTGCGATGTTCAGCCACAGTTCGTTGCGGGACCAGGCCCGAAAGCGACTGGCTAGCGGCAGAACGTGGTAGGCCAAATCACCCACGGGTGTCCGCCCACCAAGTGCACTGAGTAGTCCAAAGACGGCAAGCGTTCCGATTCCGATTACGAGCGGGCTTCGCCTGAGACGGAATACACCCACTACCGCTAATGCCAGAAACGTGATGCCGAGGTAGTTGGCAACCTCGTGTTGGAGTTCGCCACCAAGCCACGGCGAGTGCCAGCCGAGGCCACTGTTGCCCCCGCCGAGAGCGTTGGGGAAGAGGAGCGTGAGGAGATGCTTTGGTGAAGCAGAGAGCGCAAAGGCTGCTTCCTTGTCAAGCTTGGGACGAACGCTCGATTGGCTATGTCGGAAGAGAGGTAGCAATTGCACTGTTCCAAGTGCGACGCCGATGGCGAACCCTGAGCAAACACGAAACCAAACGCTTAGCGGAACGGCCTTGTTCAGGAGTTGGGTTAGTGCATAGACACCGAGAACAATCAGCAGCAACCAGAGCAATTGTGGAAGTCCACAGATGACGATTCCACCGAGCACGAGTGCAAACATCGCAACGCTGCGACGGTCTCGTCGCTGAACCAGAAGGTCCAACAAAAGAAACGCCCAAGGTAAGAGGGCGAGCGCCGCAAAAAACGGCATGAAGAGCGTGTGATAGATCACGTAGCCGTTCAGGACTCCCGCAACCCCTGAGATGCCGGCACCGAGCGTCGAGTTCCAGCGCCTCCAACTCCAGAAGAACCATCCCGCGGCCATGAGCCACAAGTGGGCAAAGAACCAGATCCGGTACGCGTTTACGGCACTCAACCAACCGAAGACCAAATTGGGTAGGTAGAGCACTCCCGACTGACCCGCACCAAGGGTGTTGAAGCCTCCAAAGAACGCGCGCCACCAGTTCGGAGATTGGCCCTCCCGTAGGTTTCCCCACACGGCGATGTAGCGGGGCACGTATGCGGCAGGTATGTCACCCCACATGCCCGTTCGATGACCGATCGCCATCTCCCAGAACGGGAGAGAGACCGCGATCAAGGTTGCTCCGAGGCACCACAGCAGACGCTGGCGCGCTGGCACGACCGCGCGCTGTTGACCCCGGCCGTTTGGGGGGAGCTCCGAATTGAAGGGTCGGCTCGGCGCGCTCACGGAACCTTCGCGACAACGAGAATGCTGAGGCCGAAGAGACGATTCCACCCGAGCCGATGCTCGGCGTTGAGAGCAACACGGAGTACTGCGTTGACGATGCCTGGCACAGGCTGAAGGTCCGATGCTGCGCTGCGTGAACGGCGGAACCAGCGGACCATCCACGCTGCCGGGAAGATCGAGGCAAAGAGGTACCGGCGATGCACAATCGACAAACCGGCACGCTCAACGACAGCAACCAGCCCACTCACCCGATACCGACGGAGGTGTTCTAAGTAAACGTCGTGGGCGCTCCACATACTTTGGAACGCGGGAACAGTGATGACCACCGTGGTTCCCCGCTCTGCGCCGGCAAGATATTGGCTCAAGAGACCCAAGTCGTCCGCAACATGTTCGAGAACGTCAACGAACAGAAAGACGTCCGTGCCGACGAGCTCTGCTGGTAGGGCGTGCTTGACAAATCGCAGGGCACCGTTGTGTTCGACGCTCTCGCGCGGATAGTTCGGGTCGATACAGAGAGCGCTCTGGCCTGAATTGAAATCAACCAGTTCGGTGGCAAGAAAGCCGGAGCCAGAGCCAACGTCAACCAGTCTCTTGAGATCTGGGCAGTACTGGCGAAGTACTCGTCGAAGGACAAAGAGTTTCGTTTGGTAGTACCAGTGCGTTCTCGGGTCGATCAACCCAAGTTCCTTGAGATCCAACCGCCTCGCCCCAGACCGCGCGCGATCGGGGAATTCGACCGCCGGAGTATTGTGCCGAACCGACAGTGCAGGCGCAAGCGCCCAGCGCCGGTGGTTCGTACTTGAATCGCTCCACTTCAAGCCAATCGTAGGGAACCGTCCCAGTTCGCTACGTTTTCGACATGCAGGTTGGGCTTCTCACCCTCGGCGACCATCTCACCGACCCGGTCACGGGGCAGCGTGAGACCCAGGCCCAGCGACACCGCAGCATCGTGGACCAAGCCGTGCTCGCAGAACACGCCGGTTTCTCCAGCGTGCATCTCGGCGAGCACCACTTCTGCGACTACATCCTGTCCTCCCCACCGATCGTGCTGGCCGCCATTGCCGAGCGCACGTCACACATCCGGTTGTCCACGGGCGTAACCCTCGGTGTCAACCTCGATCCGGTCCGCGTGGCAGAGGACTACGCAACGCTCGACCTGCTCTCGGGCGGCCGGGTGGAGCCGGTGCTCGGTCGGGGGACGTTCTTCCCGCACACGTTCGCCGGCTTCGGTCAGGACCCCACAGTGGCAAAGGCCGTGTTTGCCGAGAACGTCGAGATCCTCGTGCGCCTCTGGACCGAGGAGAACGTCACCTGGCAAGGCACGCATCACGCGCCGCTCCGGAACATCACCACCCAGCCGCGCCCCTTGCAGTGGCCGCGCCCGCCAGTGTGGATCGGCGCAGGGACGTCGATGGAGAGCATCGACCTCGCGGCCCGACTCGGCCTGTGGCTGATGCTGCCCACCGTGTTCGGTACGCCCGAGGCGTTCCGCCCGATCGTGGACCGGTACGAGCAGCAGTGGGAGGCGAACGGCCGAGACCCGGAGCAGCGTCGCATCGGGATGTGCAGCCACGCCTGGGTTGGGAAGGACTACGCCACAGGCAAGGCCGAGTGGGAGCCGCGCTACCGGGAGTACATCAACTGGGTGAACCGGCTCATCGCGGAATCCTCCGGCCGCACGAATGTCAGCCTCGGCGAGTTCGACTTCGACGAGCGCTGCCGAACGCTTGCACTGTGCGGGAGCCCAGCCCAACTGGTGGACCGCATGAGCGAGTTACAGGAACTGCTGCACCTCGACACCTACCTGCTCATGTTCGACATGGGCGGCATGCCGCTCGACCGCATTGCCGGCGTGATCGAGACCGTTGGTGCCGAGGTGATCCCTCAGTTGCGGTGAACTGCTCAGGCCTTGGGCTTGCGGATGACCCCGTCGGCGATGGCCGCCTTGGACACCGCCGGGGCCACACGGTCAACCACCGAGCGGTCGAACACCGAGGGCACCACGAAGTGCGGTGACAACTGGGCGTCGGTGACCGACTCGGCGATGGCGATCGCTGCGGCGAGCTTCATGTTCTCGGTGATATCGGTGGCGTTCACGTCGAGTGCACCACGGAAAATGCCGGGGAAGCAGAGCACGTTGTTGATCTGGTTCGGGTAGTCGCTGCGCCCCGTTGCCATGACTGCCGCAAGGCCGTCGACCTCTTCCGGACGGATCTCGGGGTTCGGATTGGCCATCGCGAAGATGATCGGCTTCGACGCCATCGTGCGGACATCGGCTGCGGTGATGAGGTCCGGTCCGCTCACGCCGAGGAACACGTCTGCACCACGCATGACGTCGGCGATGGAGCCCATCTTGCGCGACGGATTGGTGTGCTCGGCGAACCACTCCTTTGCGAAGTTCAGGTCGCTGCGCCCGGTGTAGATGGCGCCCACCCGGTCGCAGCCGACGATCTCGCCGACACCGGCGTTGATGAGGATCTTGCCGATTGCCACGCCGGCGGCACCGATGCCGGCGATGACAACGGACAGGTCTTCCATCTTCTTGCCGGTGATCTTCAGCGAGTTCCAGAGCGCTGCGAGCGCAACCACGGCGGTGCCGTGCTGGTCGTCGTGGAACACCGGGATGTCGAGGCTTGCCTTCAGGCGCTCCTCGATCTCGAAGCACTCGGGGGCCTTGATGTCCTCGAGGTTGATGCCGCCGAAGGTGGGGGCGATGCGCTGCACGAAGTCCACCACTTCGTCGGCAGTGCGGGCGTTGATGCAGATCGGGAAGCCATCGACGCCGCCGAACTCCTTGAAGAGCATTGCCTTGCCCTCCATGACCGGCATGGCGGCTTCGGGGCCGATGTCGCCCAGGCCGAGCACGGCGGTGCCGTTGCTGACGATGGCGACGGTGTTCCTGCGGATCGTGTACTCGTGCGACAGGTCGGGGTTGTCGTGGATCGACAAGCAGATGCGGGCCACGCCGGGCGTATAGGCCATCGAGAGGTCGTCACGGTCGTTGACGGGCGCAGCGGTGCCCGTGGAGATCTTGCCGCCCTCGTGCATGCGGTAGGTGCGGTCCCACCAGTCGACGAGGTTGATGCCCTTGAGCGCCTTGACCGCCTCCACCACGCGGAGCTGGTGGGCCTCGTCGCGGCAGTGAACCACGAGGCAGCGGCGCAGTTCCGGGCCTCGGACATCGAAGCCGTCGAGGGCACCGATGTTGCCGCCAGCATCGCCGATTGCGTTGCAGAGCCGGCCGAGGGTCCCCGGAACGTTGTCGAGGCGGCAGTCGAGCGTGATGGAGAATGCGGCGGTGGGCGTCGTGGCCATAGTGCCTAAAGGCTACGCGCGCCGGGTGCTCGCGCCTCGGTCGTGCCGGGTAATGCCGCAGTGCCGTTAGCCTGCGGTTTCGTAGAACTCTGGGCACTCCCCGAACCGAAGGAAGACAACGTGGCAACCCGATCGAACCTCACGCCCCTCCAGGAAGCCGAGGCCCGTCGCCTTGCCGCCCAGGAATCCAAGGCCAACAAGGTCCAGCGGGAGCACTCCGAGGAGGAGAAGGCCCTGCGCAAGGACCGCGTCGTCAAGGCCAAGGACGCCCTCGCCCGCTCGGTCGGCCTGAAGGGCGACCACGTCGCCGCTGGCCGTCAGGCCCTGAAGGCGTACTTGCAGCGGCTCAACGAGCCCAAGCAGCCCGACGAGGCCGCCTTCGAGGCACTGATCGAGGCCCCGTTCAAGGCACCGCCGAAGAAGAAGAC
>CAMDBM010000055.1:0-12783 GCA_945889085.1 Ferrithrix thermotolerans DSM 19514 | reverse complement strand
CATGCCCGTTGCACCCCCCGCGTGCGGGAACGGCCGGTGCCCTGCCAGCTGGAAGCGCCGGAGGTACAGCTGGCCGACGAGATGGCCCACATGCAGGGAGTCAGCGGTGGGATCGAAGCCCACGTACACACCGATCGGTCCGGCTGCGAGCCGCGCCCGCAGGGTGTCGAGGTCGGTGTGGTCGTGGACAAGCCCACGACCGCTGAGGTCGGCGATCAGATCCATAGCGCGCCAATGTTCGCACGCCGTCCGGGGACTTCCACCGCTCATTTGTCCCACTGGCGAACGACTCCTGCCTACGCTCCTCCCGATGCCCACTGAGGAACCCAACCTGGCCGTTGCTCTGCGCCGTCAGGCTGAGGCGTGCGAGGTTCTCGGGTCTGCGCAGTACGCGCTGCTCATCCGTGCTCTCGTTGCGGATTTCGAGGCAGGAGGGCCGACCGCTGACCTGCTCGAGGGGCGCACGGACCAACCCCTCCGCGACGCCATCACCCTCCGCCTCCTCGCGGCCGTTCACCGAATCGTGCTGCGGGGCGACGCTCCCGGGCTCGCGGATCGCTACGCCTCGGTGGGCGGCGACAACGGCCCGATCGATGTCCAGCGCTTTCTCGATGTCGTCGCCGAGCACCACGACGAGGTGGTCGAGGCACTCGGCCAGAACGTCCAGACCAACGAGGTGGCACGCTGTGCCGGACTCGTGCCGGCGTTTGCCGACGTTGCTCGATCCACCCGGTTGCCCCTCACCATGCTGGAAGTGGGCGCCTCCGGTGGCCTGCTCTCGAACTGGGACCGCTACCGCTATGAGTGTCCCGGTTCGGCATACGGGGATCCGGCGAGCGCCGTGCGGCTCTTCCACAACTGGGCGGACCCATTCGACCTCTCGGGCATTACCGAGATCGGTTCGCGCCGGGCCTGTGACGTGTCTCCTTTGGACGTTTCCGATCCGGCTGCCCGCCAACGGCTGCTGTCATTCGTGTGGCCCGATCAACGCGAACGCTTTGCGACGCTCTCGGGAGCGCTCGACGTTGCGCTCGACCATGCCATCGACGTCGAGCGGGCCGACGCCGGGGAATGGATCGGGGCGCACCTGCCAACCCGCGGGACAGGAACTGCGACCATCGTGTTCCACTCGATCGTGTGGCAGTACCTCGCCCGTGACACGAAGGATCGGCTGCGCTCGGTGCTTGAGCACGAGGGGAACCGGGCCACGACGGACCGCCCCATCGCGTGGGTGCGCCTCGAACCGGCGGGCGAGCGGGCCGACGTGAGGGTCACTAACTGGCCCGGGGGCACCGAACGGATCATCGCCACGTGCAGTTATCACGGCGCCGACGTGCGCCTCCCCGGCTGAACCGCCTTACTCCGACAGCGCCGCCCTCACGTGCTCGGGCACGGGGGTGGGAACCGGCGCACCCGGGGTGGTGGACACGTTCACCACGAACGCGGTGAAGCACGGTTCTCCGTGGATCGTTCCCACGACCTCGACATCGAAGGAGGTGTTCCCCCATCGGGAGATGCGGACATCACAGTCGACGATGTCGTGCATCCTCGCCGGTGCCTGCCACTCGACGGTTGCTTTCTTGACCATGGCGTCGAAACCGACCTCCTCGAAGCCCCCGAGGCGTGATCGGAAAAAGCAATCCACTGCGTCGTCCACGTACGCCAGATAGTTGGCGTTGTGCATCACCTTCTGGGCGTCGCAGTCGATGTACCGGGGTCGGAACTGGTAGTGGAAGGCCATGCCGGTCAACGTACCGGAGCAACATGAACCCGGGCCCGGTCACGCTCAAGGTGCGACCGGAAGCGTTCCATCTGGCGTGCCACCGGTTCTGGACCAGCCCCACCCGGTGTGGTCCGCCGGCGGACGCTGACGCCAGGCGCAACAAGGGCTGCCGCCTCCGGACCGAGATTTGGATCGGCGGCCACCAGCTCGGCGAGGCCGCCGTCGCCTGCGAGTGTGCGCCGCACGAGCGCGCCAACAATGGCGTGAGCCTCCCGAAATGGCGTGCCCCTCTGCACGAGCCACTCGGCGAGATCCGTCGCCGCCGAGGTGGGCGAATCCGCCGCCTCGGCCATTCGATCGAGGACGAAGGTGGCGGTGGACACCATGCCGGAGAGCGCTCCGAGCGCAAGGCGTACCTGGTCGACCGCGTCGAAGAGCGGCTCTTTGTCCTCCTGCAGATCGCGGTTGTACGCGAGCGGCAGACCCTTGAGCGTGGTCAGTAACCCGGTGAGGTTGCCGATCAGGCGCCCGGACTTGCCGCGCGCTAGCTCTGCAATGTCCGGATTCTTCTTCTGGGGGAGCATCGACGAGCCGGTGGCATACGCATCGTCGAGGCGCGCGAAACCGAACTCCTCGCTGGTCCACAGCACCCATTCCTCACCAATGCGCGAGAGGTGAATCCCGATGAGCGCAAGGTCAAAGAGCGCCTCGGCGACATGGTCCCGGTCGCTAACCGCGTCAAGGGAGTTCTCGAAGGGCCGCGCAAACCCGAGTTGGGCTGCGGTGAAAGCAGGATCCAGCGGCAACGAGCTACCGGCGAGAGCACCAGCCCCGAGTGGGGAGACATCGAGCCGCTCGATGGTGGCGAGCAGGCGGTCGACGTCCCGGGCGAACGTCCAGGCGTGGGCGAGCAGATGATGCGCGAGTAATACGGGCTGCGCGCGCTGCATATGGGTGTAGCCCGGGAGGTAGGCGTTGCCGGCCTCCTCTGCGCGCTGCAGCAGCACCTGTTGGAACTCGAGAATTCGCGCCGCGACGGATCGAAGTTCCCGCTTGCACCAGAGCCGAAGATCGGTGGCGCACTGATCGTTGCGGCTCCGACCGGTATGTAGTTTGCCGCCCGCAGGTCCCGCGATTTCGGTGACGCGGCGCTCGATCGCGGTGTGGATGTCCTCATCGCTCGGCAGAAACACGAATGAGCCCGCCGTCATCTCGTCGTGAACGACATCCAGCGCGCCGAGGATTGTGTCCCGCTCCCCCGGCGTCAGCAGTCCGACGTGCTCGAGGCCGACAACGTGCGCACGCGAACCGACAATGTCGTCCGGCCAGAGACGGCGGTCGAACGGCAAGCTCACGGTGTACTCGAGGAGTTCCTCAGCTGGCCCGACGGCAAAGCGACCGTGCCACAGGGTCTTGCCGGAGTCACTCATTTGGGTCCCACCTTCGTCGGGATCCCGGCGAGCTGCCGGAGCCGGTTCGCCAGCTCGGCGCCGCCCATCTTCTCGTCCGCGATGACCAGCATGGTGTCGTCACCGGCAACCGTGCCGAGGACCCCCGGCAGACCGCTGCGGTCGAGGGCGGACGCGACGACATGAGCGCAACCCGGGGGCGTACGGACCACGACGAGGTTTGCAGACACCCTCACCTCGGCTACCCATTCGCCCATCACCCTGCGTAACTGCTCGTGGGGAACGACCCGCTGTGGCTCGAGCTCGGGAAGCGCGTAGACGGTCTCGCCGCCAGGGACGCGCACGATGACGGCACCCATGTCCTTCAGGTCGCGTGAAACGGTCGCCTGCGTAGCCTCGATCCCCTCGAGATGGAGCAGTTCGACGAGTTGCGGCTGGCTGGAGACGGCCCGCTCACCAATAATCCTTGCGATCGCTGCCTGGCGTGCCAGCTTGGTGCTCATCAGCGCACCCCCGACAAGAACGCGAGGAGTCCGCGCGATGCGTGGAGCCGGTTGTGGCCCTGACGCACCACGTGGGACAGATCGCTGTCCATCACCTCGGTGCTCACCTCGAACTCCCGGTACACCGGAGCGCAGTGGTAGAAGCCCGCCCCAGGCGCTGCCGCCCGCATGAGGCTCATGGTGACTGTGTACGGGCCGAACGTGCGCACGCGGGCCTCCCGCTCGGACTCCTGACCCATCGAAGTCCACGTGTCGGTGTGCACGGCGTCTGCACCCTTCACCGCCTCACAGGGGTCCTCGAACGTCTCAACCGCTCCGCTGCCGAGCGCGGCGAGCCGGGCAACCTCGGCTACCGAGGGGCCGTAGCCCGCCGGGGTGCCGTACCGGATCAACGCACCCAGCATGACGCAGGCCTCCCCGAGCGAACGCGCCACGTTGTTGTAGTCGCCCACCCACGTCACGGTACGCCCGGCCAGCGGGCCGAGAACCTCGGTCATGGTGACAACGTCTGCGAGCGCCTGCATCGGGTGAGCACGGTCCGAGAGCATGTTGATGATCGACACCGTTGCGGCATCAGCGAGCCGTTCGACGACCTCGTGCTTGAACACCCGTGCCGCCACAAGTGTGTGGTACCCGGACATCGTTTTTGCGACGTCTTCCACGGACTCACGGACGTCGAACTGGACCTCCTCGCCCCGCGTGTACACGGGGTGCCCGCCGAGCTGAACCACCGCCATCTCCATCGACTGCCGCGTCCTGTTCGACGGCTTCTCGAAGATAAGCGCGACGCCGAGCCCCTCCAAGGGGCGCGAGAGCGAAGGCACCGGCCTGACCGCTAGGGAAAGAACCAGCGCCAACTCGTCTGCCGAGAGATCGGTCACCGTCAGGAAGTCCCGTTTACTCATTCGAGAACCTCACGGATCATCGACACTGCCTCGTCAATCTCCGCGTCGGAGACGGTGAGCGGCGGGGCGAGGCGCAGCGCGGTGCCGGTGACCGCATTGGTAACGAGGCCACGTTGCAGCAACGTGGTGTACACGGCCTTGGCATCGGCGCCTTCGCCGAGTTCCACGGCGAGCAGGAGCCCGAGTCCACGGACCTCCTTGACTGCCGGTATCGCCTCGAGAGCGGCGCGAAGACGTGCGCCCTTTGCGACGGCGACGGCCGGGGCATCCATCGCACGCATCTCGCTGATCACGGCGCGCACCGCAGCCGTGGCGATTGCCGTACCGCTATAGGTCGATCCGTGGTCGCCCGGCTGGAACACGGCCGCAACCTCGCGCCGCGCCCAGCAGGCACCCACCGGCATGCCGTTACCCATCGCCTTCGCAAGGGTCACAACGTCTGGGACGACACCGAAGTGCTCGAACCCGAACCACTTTCCGGTCCTCGCAAACCCGGTCTGCACCTCATCCACGATCATCAGCAGGCCACGCTCGTCACAGAGTTCGCGAATGCCGCGGAAGTACTCGACCGTTGCCGGGTTGACACCACCCTCGCCCTGGATCGGCTCGATCAACACTGCGCTGACGGCGGGATCGATCGCCGCCCGAAGTTCGTCGAGGTCGCCCCACGCCACGTGGCGGAAACCTTCGGGCATCGGTTGGAACGGCTCGTGCTTGGCCGGCTGGCCCGTCGCGGCGAGCGCTGCGAGGGTGCGCCCGTGAAAGGATCCGAACGCACTCACGACAACATGGCGTCCGCGTCCGCCGAACTTGCGTGCGAGCTTGATGGCTGCCTCGTTCGCCTCTGCGCCGGAATTGCAGAAGAACGTCTGTCCCCATTGTCCAGTGGCCCCGTGGAACAGCTCATTCAGCATCACGGCGGTCTCGGTGGCCACGGGATTCGAGAAGAAGTTGGAGACGTGCAGCAGCGTGCTCGCCTGATCTGCAATCGCCCGGGCGACGGCGGGGTTCGAATGGCCGAGCGAGGTGACGGCGATACCGCACAGGAAGTCGAGGTAACGCTTGCCGCCCGAATCCCACAGCTCGGTGCCGAGACCGCGCACAAACATCACTGAAGGTGCGCCGAACACCGGCATGAACGGGCAGTGCGCCATCCCCTGCGTGTCGAAACCGTGCCCAGCCATCACAGACCTCCTGAAACCATCGTGCCGATACCCGCATCCGTGAAAACCTCAAGCAGGAGCACGTGCGGGATGCGTCCATCGAGAATGTGCGCGCGGCGCACGCCGTTGCGAACCGCGTGTACGCAGCTCTCTACCTTCGGGATCATCCCACCGGCGATCGTCCCGTCCGCCATGAGGGCGTCCAGTTCGTCCGCTGTCGTCTGACGGATCAGGCTCGTCGGGTCTGAGACCACGCGTCGCAGTCCCTCGATATCGGTGAGATAGACAAGCTTCTCAGCACCGAGCGCCTCCGCGATCGCGCCTGCGACGGTGTCCGCATTGATGTTGTAGGCCTGACCACTCGCGTCGGACCCGATGGTGGCGATCACCGGGATGAGAGTCTGGGCAAGCAGACGGTTGACGATCTCCGGGTTCACCGCAGTCACCTCGCCGACGAAGCCGAGTTCCGGATCCTTCGGCGCCGCGACGATGAGCCCTGCGTCGGCCCCGCTCACCCCTACGGCAAGCGGGCCGTGGACGTTGATCGACGAGACGATCTGGGGGTTTACCTGCCCGAGGAGCACCATGCGGGCGATGTCAACCGTCTCGGCATCGGTGACACGCAGGCCATTGCGGAACTCCGGGGTCTTTCCGAGCCGGGCCATCAGGTCGCTGATCTGGGGACCGCCGCCGTGGACAACGACCGGACGCATACCGACTGCCTGCATGAGGACGATGTCCTCGGCGAAGAGGGCGAGCGCGTCGCTCTCGCTCGCCCCGGCGAGCGCGTTTCCGCCGTACTTGACGACCACGATCTGATTGGCGAAGCGCCGGATGTACGGAAGCGCCTCAACGAGCACCTCCGCCTTCTGCGCTGCTTCGCTCCCCGACACGACCCCGCCGCTCACGGGTACACCCCCACGGTCTGCAGGCCAGCGGTCTCCTCCAGGCCGAGCGCGACGTTTGCCGCCTGCACTGCGCCACCGCTTGCCCCCTTGCAGAGGTTGTCGATCGCGGCGATGACGATCACCCAGCCGGAGCGGGCGTCGTAACGGGCGGTGAGGTGCACCGAGTTGGTGCCGAGGGTTGCCTTGGTGGAGGGCGACGCAGGCCTCACCACCACGAACGGCTCGGACGCATAGAAGCCGGCGAGTGTGGCAAGGAGGGACTCCGTGGTCACGGTGCCCGTCGGTCGCGCATAGCAGGTGGCGAGAATCCCTCGGTTCATCGGGGCAAGGTGCGGCGTAAAGATGACCTGTCCGCCGATGTTCTGCTCGATCTCGGGAGTGTGCCGGTGGTCCACCAAGCCGTAGGCGGTGAAATCCTCGTTGACCGTACCGAAGTGAACTGAGTGCTTGAGCGCGCGGCCCGCTCCGCTCACGCCCGATGCTGCGTCCACCACAATGCCTGTCGGGGCGATGATCCCCCCACGGATCAGCGGGGCCAGGGCGAGCGAGGCGGCAGTGACGTAGCACCCGGGCGTTGCGATCAGCCTCGCTCCCGGGAGTTCGCTCCGGTAGAGCTCGGGCAGACCGTAGACGGCCTCGGAGAGCAGGGCCGGCTGATCGTGCTCGAAGCCGTACCAGGTCGGATACAGGGATGCGTCCTTCAGTCGGTACGCGGCCGAGAGGTCCACGACGCAGCCGACCCTGCCGAGCAGTTGCGGCGCAAGCTCCATCGAGGCCTCGTGTGGCAGGCCGAGGAACACCAGATCCAGACCGTCGGTGCGGTTGACATTGAACTCCTCGAATACGAGGTTCGGGTACGCGACCGCAAGCGACGGGTATAGCGAGGATGCGAGGGTGCCGGACTGGGAATCACCCGTGGCGTACACCACCCGGAGGTCCGGATGCTGGGCGCAGATCCGGAGGAGCTCGGCACCGGTGTATCCCGATGCCCCGACAATGCCGACATTCACCATAGGTCCGAGATCATACAGGACCATGCATAGTCATGCATAGGTTTTTCGCCGCCTCAGGGACGGCGCCCATGGTGCATGATCGTCACGTGATCCACACGTCCACCTCGGGCAGGCTGCTCGTCGCCA
This sequence comes from Ferrithrix thermotolerans DSM 19514, assembly GCA_945889085.1. GTDB lineage: Bacteria > Actinomycetota > Acidimicrobiia > Acidimicrobiales > Ilumatobacteraceae > WLJO01. The sequence continues at coordinate 5,033 of CAMDBM010000055.1, read as the reverse complement.
CACCGCCACTTGTGGACCCGAACTTCGACCGCACCGTCGTGTACCTCATCGAGCACAACGATCAGGGTGCGCTCGGCGTGGTGATCAATCGTCCCTCAGAGGAAGATCGTCTTTCGGGCCTCGACGTGTGGCACGACCTCATGAGTCCGCCTGCAGTGGTGTTCGGTGGCGGTCCCGTCGGGCCGGACGCCCTCATCGGTCTGGGGTGGACCGGTTCGGGTGATCGACACGACGGTTGGTCGATGTGGCGTAAGGGGATCGGCACGGTCGACCTGAGCAGGGAGCCGTACGAGGTGTCCCCACCCGTGGAACGCCTCCGTCTCTTCCGGGGTTACTCCGGATGGGGTCCGTGGCAACTCGACGCGGAGCTGCAGGCAGGCGCGTGGATCGTGCTCGACGCGGAACCCGAAGACCCATTCAGCCCCGAGCCCGGGGCGCTGTGGCGCGCCGTCCTTCGCCGTCAGGGTGGGCGACTAGCGTGGTTGGCCAACGCCCCCGATGACCTCGCGAGCAACTGACGGGCGAGAAGGAGCGATCCCTATGACAGACATTCTCATCTCCGTACGCGGCTGGCCGGCCGCGCTCGATCCCCGATACCCACAGTTCGTCGAGCAACTTCGCGGTAGGGGCCTAGTCGTCCACGACATTTTCGTCGACGGAAAAGACCAGACCGATTTGCGGGCCTGGGCGTCGGCGTACCTCAACGAGATCGAGCGCCTGCCCATCGCACCGGATCAGCGGCAACTACTCGGGTACTGCCTCGGGGGCAAGATCCTGCTGGAGATAACGCACCAACTCTGTGCCCGTGGAGAACCACCTCGCTATGTAGGGCTCGTCGATGCGCGGGACCTCGCACCCCTCATCCAGATGCAGCGGGGTGTGTACCGTAAGTACCGCATCCCCATGCAACGCCGGGTGCGCCACCAAGCCCGGCTGCTCACCGAGCCGTACCAACCGCCCGCCGTCCGGTCCGTCCTCGAGATGTGGCTCCGAGCGGCGCGTCTCAGCTTCGGGAAGTGGCGCGCACGTGGCTATCGACGTACGCAACCGGAAGGCGACTACTGGGCCGAGATGCGACACTCATACAGCGCCAACCTCCGGGTCATCGGCTGCCCCGTCCACCTCTACAACACCTCGGACTACATCGGTGAGAACCTCGGCGACGCCACCCTCGGTCTTGCACCGATTCTCCGCGGCGGAGTGGCGCTGCGAACTTTCGAGAGTACGCATCTCGGCTGCGTAGACGGCGCGGGGGCCGAACCCCTCGTGAACCTGGTCGTTGAGGACCTTCGCTCGCCAAGCGCCCTGTGGGTCGAACAGAGGCGATAGGTAGACCGCGTACTCTGAACGGCACGGCGACCTGCCCGCCCGGAAGTCTCAGCGAAGCGTTCCGCCGAGTTTGCCGACAGCGTCAATGCAACGCACACGCACGGCAGCGACGTCCGTGTCGGTCAGCGTTCGATCGGGCGCCTGCAACCGAAGCCGGTAGGCGAGACTGCGCGAACCTCCCGGAACACCGGATCCGCGATAGACGTCGAACAGGTCGAGGCGCACGAGCACTGCGCCAGCCCCAACCCTGATCGCCTCTGCAACATGCTCTGCCGGGACCGCATCGTCGAGGACGAACGCGAGGTCCACATCGCTGCTCGGGTACCGACTGAACGCACGGAACTGCACGGGCTCCGGCTCGATAGCGAGCAACTGCCCGAGATCGACATCCAGCACCGCGACGCGCTCCGTCACCCCGAATGCCTCGAGCACACCCGGATCGATCTCCCCGAGCGCACCGACGATGCGGCCGTCGTCAATCGTGACCAGGGCGTGGCGCGTGGGATGGAGCCCGGGAACACCCGGCTCGACGGACGCGACGATTGACGTCGTGGCCCAACCGAGCGCAGCGCGGATCTCTTCCCAGATCTGCACCGCAGCAGGGGCCTCGCGACCCGCAAGGGTGATACAGAGCTGCTCGGCCTCGAACGGGAGCACGTCGGGACCCGGCAGGTACCGGTGACCCACCTCGAAGAGGGACACGCTGCTTGCCCGGTGCGATTCGTTGTACGCGATCGACTTGAGCAGACCGGGGATCAGCGATCCGCGCAGCACCGACTGTTCCGCCACAAGCGGATTGGCCACCGACACCACGGCACCCTGCATGCCGGCCCGCTCCATGTCCCCGGGGGACAGGAACACGTCGGGCATTGCCTCGCTGATCCCGAGACCGAGCAGGACCTCGCGCACCCTGCGCCTGCGCTTCTGCGCGGGGGTCAGACCGCCCCCCTCCGGCGACTTGCGAACCGTCTTGGGAATTCGGTCGTAGCCGTACAGCCGGGCGATCTCCTCAACGACATCGATCTCACCGGTGGCGTCGGGCCGCCAGGAGGGCAAGCGGACCGAAAGAATCCCGGGTTCGGTGCACTCCGAGACGAAGCCGATCGGTTCGAGCAGAGTGGCAATGTCGGAGTCCGCGAGGGACAGCGCGAGTAACGAGTTCACGCGGGCAGTGCGCACACGCGTCGCTCGGTGCTGTTCCGGAAGGCTCGCAGCCGTCGCATCCACTGCACCTTCGTGGACGACCAGGTTCGGACAGGTCTCCGCAAGCAATTCCGCGAATCGCTGCACGGCGAGGTCGATCACGTACGGGTCGACGCCGCGCTCGAAACGTGCCGATGCCTCGCTGCGAAGCCCGAGATGCGGCACGGACTGGCCGATACCCTCCGGCTCGAACCAGGCAACCTCGAGCGCGACGGTGGTGGTGCCGGCCGAGATCTCGCTGTCCCTGCCGCCCATGATCCCGGCGACACCGATCGGCACGTCGTTGCCATCGCAGATCAGGAGATCGCGTGGGACGAACGTGCGCTCGACGCCGTCGAGGGTGACCAATGCCTCGCCGGGGGTTGCCCGCCTGATCCGGAACGACCCGCCCCCAAGGGTGGAGAGGTCGTACGCGTGGTTCGGCTGGTTCACCTCGAGCATCACGTAGTTGGAAACATCGACCACGTTGCTGATCGGCCTCATACCGGCGAGCGACAGGCGGCGCTGCATCCACGGTGCGGATTCCGCCACAGCGATGCCCGACATGACGACGGAGAGGAAACGCCCACAACGGTCTGCGTCGACAATCGTGACCGGTGCCGAGTGCTTGGGGCCGAGGGCCCCCAGGGGCCGACCGGGCAAGGTGAACGGGAGGCCGAACCAGGCAGCGAGATCCCTCGCGACACCCATGTGGCCCCAGCAGTCAGGTCGGTTGCGCGTGAGATCTAGTTCGAAGACGGCGTCGGGTTCCACACCGAGCGCTTCCATGATCGGGACTCCGAGAGGGGTGTCGCCGGGAAGGATCAGGATCCCGCTGTGGTCCTCGCTGATCGCCAGCTCGGTGGCCGAGCAGAGCATGCCCTCGCTCGCGATACCGAGGATCTTGCGCTTCTGGATGTCACGACCGTCAGGCATCACCGTGCCGAGTGTCGCCAGCGGCACCACGTCGCCGGGCGACATGTTGAAGGCGCCGCACCACACGTGGCGCTCGGTGCCGTCCCCGGCATCGAGAAACACTCGGTGAACACGCTCAGCGTCGGGGTGGCGTTCCGTACGCAGCACACGCGCCGTCACGACCCCGGGGACGGGTGCCCCGACGTGCTGCACGCTTTCCACGGCAAGACCGAGCGAGTTCAGCGCCGCCGCCACCCGCTCGATGTTCTCGTCTGTCGCACCTCCCAAGGGTGCGAAGTCATTGAGCCAACTCAGGATGATGTTCATGTAGGTGTCGCTCCCGGCCGGTTCAGAACTGCTCGATGAAACGGATGTCGTTCGAGTACATCTCACGGAGGTCGTCCACGCCGTGGTACTCCTTGGCCATCCGGTCGATTCCGAAGCCGAACGCGAAGCCGCCCCATTCCTCGGGGTCGATCCCGCACGCTGCGAGCACGTTCGGATGGACCATCCCACAACCGCCGAGCTCGAGCCACGAGCCGTCCGGGCGCCTGATGTCAAACTCTGCGGACGGTTCGGTGAACGGGAAGAAGCTCGGACGGAGCCGGCTCGTGAAGCCGGAGCCGAAGAACGCTCGAGTGAATGCCTCGATCGTGCCTGCGAGGTCCGCGAAGGAAATCCCACGGTCCACGACGAGGCCCTCGATCTGGTGGAAAACCGGCATGTGCGTAGCGTCGGCGGTCTCGTTGCGGAACACGCGCCCGGGCGCCACGACGTAGATCGGCGGCTCCTGGGTGGTCATCACACGCGCCTGCACGGGTGATGTGTGCGTGCGCAGCACCGTTGACCCGGGTGCGCCGTGCTCGACGAACAGCGTGTCCCACATGCTCCGGGCCGGGTGGCTCGGCGGCATGTTCAGTGCCTCGAAGTTGTACCAGTCGGTCTCGATCTCGGGGCCCTCTGCAACCTTGAAGCCGAGACCGATGAACACGTCCTCAAGTCGCTCCCACGCCTCGGTAACGAGGTGGGCGTGGCCCCGGGCGGGCGGACGCCGGAACTCGCTGAGGTCCATCCGCTCGCCGGCAAGCTGCGCGCGGCGCTCGACAGCAGCGAGCGCTGCACGGTGCGCGTCCGCTGCAGCCGAGACCGCCGAAGTCGCCTCGTTGAGCGCCTGGCCCATCGCCCTCTTCTCGTCGACGGTGGGGAGCGTTCCGAGCCGGGCCTTCAGCGAGGCGAGGGGGCCGCGCTTGCCGAGGTGCTCCGCCACAAACTGGTCAAGGAGGTCCACGGTTTGCGCCCCAGTAACCGCTGCAAGCGCGACATCACGTGCTGCGGAGATGTCTTCGATCATCGCGGGACTCCTGCAAGGTGGGATTCGCACGGGCGAGTGGTGCTGGGATGTGACATTGGCGTATCTCGGTTCTCGACGTACTCGACAGAGGAGGAATCCCCCGGGCTTGCACAAGGGTTCGGAACCGGCGTCAGCGACGCGTCAGGCGGTTACCCGTCCCCCGAGCACTGCCCGGGGGCGTCGAAATCGCTGTGTTTCGAGAGCCATAAGCGATCGCAGCCTACTGGTTCGAGATGTTCACGGCGGTGTCCCGGTC
>CAMDBM010000054.1:0-12965 GCA_945889085.1 Ferrithrix thermotolerans DSM 19514 | reverse complement strand
CTCGATTGTCCCGAATTTGGCTTAGCAGTTCGGAACGATCTCCTTGGCGATGAGATCGAGGTGCTCAAGGTCGCCGAGGTCCAGCACTTGGAGATACATGCGCTGTACCCCGGCATCTCGAAAACGACGGATGGTGGCGGCGGTTTCGGCCACCGTCCCGGCGGCACCATTTGCCCGCAGTTCGTCGGGTTCCCGACCGATTGCGGTCGCACGGCGGACGAACTCGGCTTCGTTGCGGCCCGCAGCCACCACCAGTGCCGCCGTGTAGCGCAGGGAAGCCGGGTCCCGGCCGATCAACTCGCACGCCTTGCGGACCCCGGCGCTGGCCTCCTCGAAGGCCTGCACGGAGCCGAAGGGAACGTTGAACTCCGACGCGTACTGCGCCGCGAGACGCGGTGTGCGCTTGGGGCCCCGTCCCCCGATGATGATCGGCGGGCCCGGTTGCTGGACCGGCTTGGGGAGCCCGGGTGAATCCTTCACCGACAGTGTCTTGCCCTCGTAGGAGAAGGTTTCCCCGACGGGGGTGGACCAGAGGCCGGTAATGACCGCAAGGTGATCCTCGAGCACGTCAAAACGCGTGCCAAGCGGCGCGAACGGGATCGCATAGGCGTCGTGCTCCTGCTGGTACCAGCCCGCGCCCAGCCCGAGTTCGAGCCGGCCGCCGCTCATCTGGTCGATCTGCGCAGCCGTAATGGCAAGCACTCCCGCGTGGCGGAATGTTGCGGAGCAGACCAGCGTGCCGAGCCGAATACGCGAGGTGTCGCGGGCGAGTGCGGCGAGGGATACGAGCGCGTCGCTCGGCCCGGGGAGGCCCGACACGCTCCCCATCTTCAGGTAATGGTCGGAGCGGAAGAACGCACCGAAACCGAGGTCCTCGGCGCGCCTGGCCACGGCCAGTAGATCGTCATAGCTCGCACCCTGCTGGGGTTCGGTGAAGATCGCGATATCGGCAAGATTCATGCGGCGACACTAGGCCCCGCCCCACCGATCGGTGGCCACGGACCGTTGACACTATGAAAGCCGGCGCCCGGCGGGTTACCACGAGCAACTACGGTCATTCACATGGATGCCATCACCGAAGCCCTGCGGGAGCACGTACTCAGCCATTCGCTGAAGCGCGGCGAGTTCACGTTGAAGTCGGGGGCCAAGAGTGAGTGGTTCCTCGACACCAAGCAGACGGCCTGCCGACCCGAGGGCATACTCCTCGTTGCACAGGCGGCCCTTGCCCGGATTCCTGCCGATGCCGATGCCATCGGCGGGCTCACTATGGGAGCGGACCCGGTGGCGTTCGGCATCGCCGCGGTGGGGGCAACGATGGGGCGGAACCTGCGCAGTTTCAGCGTCCGCAAGGAGGCCAAGGACCATGGGGTCACCGGTCGGATCGCGGGGGCGCTGGTGCCTGGCGACCGAGTGGTCGTTACCGAGGACACCGTCACGCGGGGCACCTCGATCATGGAGGCGGTTGACGCGGTCACTGCATTCGGTGCGCATGTGGTCGCCATCACGGTCATCGTTGATCGCGGTGGAACCTGCGGTGCCATGGCTGCAGAGCGCGGTATCCCGTTCCTGCCATTGCTCACGGCGCCGGATCTCGGATTCGGCTACGGCACCTGAGACGGCCTGACAACATGTGAACGTCTCCGGTCGGGTGCGAACGGGGGGAGCGAGGAAGGGAACGAGAACATGGCAAGCCCGCAGGCGGAGGAGTACCTCGCCAAGGCCCGCAAGTACCGGGAGAAGATGCGCGCGGCCGGGGACCCGATCCCGGCGAGCGCTGCCGAGTTCCGCAAGGCCGACCAGTTCATGGACCTGCTCACGGGAGAGCCGACGTCGGTCACCTTCGAGGTTGGCACGGTCGGTGACATTCCGGGCCAGTGGGTGATCCCGAAAGACGTCGACCGGTCGAGCGTTCTGCTGTACCTCCACGGCGGAGGGTACGTGATGGGTTCGTCCGATACCCACCGCAAGATGGTCGGCCACCTCGCGAACGCCATCGGAATCCAGGCCTTCGTGGCGGACTACCGCCTCGCACCCGAGCACCCGTACCCGGCCGCCGTCCGAGATGCGGTGGCTGTGTTCCGCGGCCTCCTCGCCGATGGCATCCGACCGAACCGGATCGTGGTGGGCGGTGACTCGGCCGGTGGCGGCCTGACGATCGCGATGCTGCTGTCCCTGCGTGACGACGGGCGGCCACTGCCCGCGGCAGCCATGTTGCTCTCGCCGTGGACGGACCTTGCCCTCACCGGCGAGAGCCTTGAGTCGAGGGAGCAGACCGACGTCACCGTCACGGCCGCGGGCGCACGCAAGATGGCTGAGTACTACCTCGGCTCGGCCAAGGTTCGTGCCCCGCTCGCCTCCCCGCTGTACGCGGACCTGCGGGGGATGCCCCCCACCCGAATCCAGGTGGGGGCCGACGAGATCCTGCTCGACGACTCGGTGCGGATTGCCGAGAAGTTGAAGAACTCGCGTGTGGACGTGACGATCGAGGTGTTCCCCGAGATGCAGCACGTCTTCCAGTTCGGCGCAGGCACGCTGCCCGAGGCCGACGACGCCATCGCGAGGCTCGGCGAGTTCGCGCGCAGGCACCTGGGCGTCTGACCGGTGATGGAGCGCTGCTGATGACCGCGCACGGACCGATGGACTTCCCTGAGGCGCGGGAGGCACTGGTGGACGCGGGGCAACGACTGGCCGCCCGCCGCCTCGTCACCGGGACGTCGGGAAACCTGTCCGTCCGTGTCGGCGACCGCATTGTCACCACACCGTCGGGGGTACCGCTCGATTCGCTCGACCCTGCTCGGCTCAGCCTCATCGACCTTGACGGAACCCACCTGTCCGGTGCCGTCCCCACCAGTGAGGTGCCCTTGCACCTCGCGCTCTACCGCAATACCGGTGCCGGTGCGATAGCGCACACCCACGCGGCGGTGTCCACTGCGGTGTCATGCACCTGCGACGAACTGCCGGCTCTGCACTACAACGTGCTGCAGCTCGGCGGGCCCCCTCGCACGGCCCGCTACGCCACGTTCGGGTCCGAGCAGTTGGGCGAGAACGTGGTGCAGGCGCTCCGCGGAGGTCGCACGGCAGCGCTGATGCAGAACCACGGGTCGGTGTCCGTCGGACACGACCTCGGACAGGCATGCGACCGGCTGGAACTGCTGGAGTGGCTGTGCGAACTGCACGTGGAGGCGCATCGGCTCGGCACGCCACGGGTGTTGAGCGCCGCCGAACTCGCGGATGCCGAGCGGGCATTCGAGGACTACCGGAAGCGGCTCAAACCAGGGAGATGAGGCCGGCCGGGCCGGCTGTTACCTCGCCGATCACCACGCCATCGTGGATCGTGCCGGCATGCTCCGGGGGGCACGACACCAGCAGCCCGCCCGAGGTCTGCGGGTCCGCGAGCAACAGGCGATCCTCCTCGGACCCCCCGACGAGCAGGCCACCGACGAAGTCGAGGTTGCGCTGTGAACCAGCGGGAACGAAGCCGTCGACAATGAGCGACCGGGTGCCGTGGATCACCGGAAGCGCTGCAAGGTTGATCCGTGCCGAGACGCCGCTCGCGCCCAGCATCTTGTGGAGGTGCCCGGCGAGCCCGAATCCCGTTACGTCCGTCATGGAGTGCGCACCTGCACGGCGTGCGTCCCGCGCAGCGGGTCCGTTGAACCGGCACATCGAGGCGACTGCGTGGGCGAAGGGCTCGGCGAGCGCGCCACCCTCGGCGACGGCGGCCGCATCGAGCCGCTTGTGGGCGGTGACGATGACACCGACACCGAGGGGTTTGGTGAGCACGAGCACGTCGCCCACACGGGCCTTCGCGTTGGTCAGCGGCTCGTGGCCCACAGCGAGTTCACCGATGACCACCTGGCCGTAGAGCGGCTCGGGCCCGTCCACCGTGTGCCCTCCGGCAATGATCCACCCGCCGTCGCGGGCGGCAGCGGCACCACCGGCAAACACGTCCCGCAGGAGGTCGAGGGGGAGTCGGTCCTTGGGCCACGCAGCGATGTTGAGCGCGAAGAGCGGCTCGGCCCCCATTGCGTACACGTCGCTCACGGCGTTCGTGGCGGCGATAGCACCGAATGTGAACGCGTCGTCGACGACCGGTGCGAAGAAGTCCACTGTTGCCACGAGGGCGCGCCCGTCAGGACGACGCCAGACAGCAGCGTCGTCACCCGTTTGTATCCCTACCCACAGGTCGGGATGCACGCTCGATTCAAGGGGCGACAGCACCTGCGCCAGCTCGGCTGGGCCGAGCTTGCAGGCTCAACCGGCGCCGTGGCTGAAGGCGGTAAGCCTCACGGGGTCGTTCATCGGGACTGACGGTAGCGGGAGCGCGGCTGCGCTCCCGGCGTTCAGGCGACGACTTCGTCGACGAGACCCCAGTCGAGCGCGGTTGACGCATCGATGCGCAGCCCGGTGAGCCCGAGCCAGGCGGTCCGCTGCCTGCCGATGCGACGGGGGATCGACACCGTTCCCCCGGCCCCGGGGACGAGACCGAGACCAATCTCGGGTAGTGAGATCACGGCATCGGGAGCGGCGACGATCCGGTGGGCGTAGGCGGGCAGTTCGATGCCGGCACCCATGCAGGCGCCGTGGAGATGAGCCGAGACGCGACTGGCGAGCGTGGCCATCAGGCGCGCCGGGCTGCGGGTGAGCCGAACGAGATGAGCCTCCGCGTTGCTGGCGAACGAGCCGAACTCGTCGAGATCACCACCGCTGCAAAATGACGAGCCACTGCCGCGGAGCAGCACGGGGCGCGCCTCGGCGTCCGCGAGCGTTGTGATGAGTGCTTCGTTCAGTTCGTCGCGCATGCGTCGGCTGAACGCGTTGTGCACGTGGGGACGGCTCAGCGTGAGCGTGATCGTGTCAACAGCGGTCTCGATCTGCACCGCCGGGCCGATCTCGGCGAGCCGGTTCCCCGTTCGGTGCGCGCGTCGCCAGGCAGCGAACTCCGGCCCACCCTGCAGCATCGAGTAGGCGAGCGACTCCACCATGAGCCCCTGCTCGGTCGTGCGGGACTCGCCGCCACGCAGCAGCAGCACGAGAGTCATCGCTGCGAGTGGCGTCCGTTCGAACGCCTCGTGCAGTGCGTCGAGATCTGTAGGGGGTACCACGACATCGGCGAAGCGACTCGGTGTGTGACTGACGAACAGCGCCGGGAGGGAGGCGAGCGCGTTGTCGGTATCGGGCCCGTCGAGGAACGCGGCGCCGTCGGGCTCCACGATCACCATGGAGCCGCTCAGCTGTTCGTGGGCTAGCCCGGCCGTGTGCATGGCCCAGATGTCGCTGCCCGTATGGCGCTGGATGTCGATGCGCCTACGCTACGCGCACGACCGGTGCGAATGTTCCCGTACCTACCGTGCTGCGCCCATGCTCGATCTCGCCCCGCTCCTCCTCGGTGACATCGACCTCTCGGATGCCGACGCGCTGTGGACGGACTGCGGGGCGGCTGCGCTCACTGGGCGGCGGTCCGGCCCGCCGCTCCCCGGTCCGGTGGCGGTCGGGCCCTCGATGCGTTCGCTCGCCCTGCGTCTCCGCGAACTGTCCACACGGCTCGGGTTCGAGGTGATCGTTGACGGCCCGGCGCTGCTTGCCGAGCGGGCACGGATCACGGGGCACGGGCGCCAGGGAACGGTGAGCTGCGGGGGTGCCTGCCGACTCCTCCGCGCGCTCGACGGTTGGGTGGCGGTGTCGCTCGCCCGCGACGAGGATCGCTCGTGCGTGCCCGCATGGCTGGAGATCGACGTGGACGTTGCCGATGCGCTTGCGGTGGACACTGCTGTGAGCGCAGCGGCCTGGGCGACCACCACGGCGGTGCTGGTGGAGCGCGCTGCACTGCTCGGTATCCCGTGTGGGGCGCTCGGCGAGGTTCGCGAGGCGCAGGTACCAGCGAACCGACTCGGCACAGCGGAGCCCTTGCGCTCCCTCGACGGTCTGGTCGTGGTGGACCTCTCGTCGTTGTGGGCCGGTCCGCTGTGCGGGCGTCTGCTCCGCGCTGCCGGTGCGCGGGTCATCAAGGTGGAGAGCAGCACGAGGCCCGATGGCGCACGCAACGGCCCCCGGAGGTTCTTCGACCTGATAAACGCCGGCAAGGAGAGCGTGGTGCTCGACCTCGCGGCACGCGAGGGTCAGGCACGGCTCGCACAACTCGTCGACGGGGCAGACGTGGTGATCGAGGGATCGCGTCCGCGCGCGCTGCAGCAGATGGGCATCGATGCGGGGTTGTTCCGCGGGCGGGTCTGGCTGTCGATCACGGCATACGGGCGCAGCCAGCCGATGAGGGTGGGGTTCGGCGACGACACAGCGGTTGCGGGTGGGCTCGTTGCCCACGACGAGGCGGGGCCGGTGTTCGCGGCAGACGCAGCAGCCGACCCGATCAGCGGTCTGCTCGGTGCGGTCGCCGTGCTCAATCGCCTTGCCTCTGGTGACCGGTGGCTGGTGGACCTCTCGCTCGCCCACGCGGCGGCGCTCATGACGCGAGGCTGATCAGCGCTTTTCCCGTAGAACGGCCGGACTCACTGGACGGACAGGTCGATGATGGCCTCGTGCTCGATGCTGCACACAATGGCGCCGTCGGCCCGGATTGTCATGTCGACGACAGCACGCTCGCCGGAGCGAACGAACCGGTCCACGACGCGCGACGTGATCTCGATGTCGGCGTTCGCGCGGGCGAGCGCGTGGTGTGTGATCCGGCTGCGGGTGTGGATCCAGGGACCGCGCACGAGTTCTTTGGAGAACACGCCGTTCGCGAGCGACGGCCACACCGCAGGGTGCACGATCCCGCGCTCGACAAAGATGTCGAGGTCGTCACCGGCGCGAACCGCGTAGTCCGGACCGTGGTTGTCGTCGAGAGCGAACCGGTGCACGGGGAGGTCCTCGCCCGGCCGTTCGGCCTGCACACGCGTATCCGCCTGCCAGGCCCGCACCACGGCGCGCGGGCTCGTGTCCGGGTCCACGATGGCGTCGACCACCACCGTGTCGTCGCTGTCCGTGCGCGGGGCGCAGCGAACGAGATCGTTCTGCAGCACCGGTACCCGGAGCCGCAGTTCGCAACCACCGCATTCGACCCAATCGAGGCCCCAGGCGGCCACGAGCGGGTGAACGAGGTACGCGTAGGTAGTGACACCGGCAACCAGCGCGCCCGCGAATCCCGCGGCCCTCGCACCCTCGTCGGTGTGGATCTTGTTGTGAGCGTGCTCGGGCAGGTTCTGCGCAACGGCTGACCACTCGACAGGAATCGATGTACTCATTCCACCCTGTCTAGTACCGACGGTCCGGTTTGTGGGGGGATCAGCGGCGCCCGCACCGATCGTGCAGAATCTCAGCATGCCGCTCTCACCCGATGCCCGCTTCCTGCTCGACGCCTTTGCCGCCCTGCCCGCACTCGGCACCCTGTCGCCCCAGGAGACCCGTGATGTGCTGGCAGCCGCTGCGGTCGCGATGCCCGAGATCCCGATGGCCAGTGTGGAGAACCGGACCGTGACGACACTGGGTGTCGATGTCCCGGTTCGTGTCTACACACCCACCGGGGCCACCTTCGGCGCTCCCGGCCCGGTGATCATGTTCTTCCACGGCGGGGGCTGGGTGGTCGGCAGCGTTGACAGTTACGACCGCACCGCACGACGCCTCGCCGACGACACGGGCTGTGTCGTGGTGTCCGTCGACTATCGCCTCGCACCCGAGCATCGGTATCCGGCACCGCTGGACGACTGCTACGCCGCCACCGAGTGGGTGGTGGCGAATGCCGGGTCGCTGAATGTTGACCCGGACCGCCTCGCCGTGTCGGGCGACTCGGCGGGTGGCAACCTTGCTGCAGCGGTGACGTTGATGGCCCGCGAACGTCGTGGCCCGGCGATTGCGTTCCAGTTGTTGATCTACCCCGTCACCGGAACCCCGTGGGACGGCCGCGCGTCGTACCGGGACAACGGCGACGGCTATCTGCTCACGAAGCAGTCGATGGAGTGGTTCACGGACCACTACGTGGGTGACCGGAGCAGGCTGGCAGACCCGTACCTCGCGCCCATCCTCGCAACGGATCTCACCGGCCTGCCCCCTGCCCACGTGATCACCGCACAGTTCGACCCGCTGCGCGACGAGGGCGAGGCGTATGCGGCGCGGCTGCTGGCGGCCGGTGTGCCCACCACGGTGACCCGCTACGACGGCCAGATACACGGCTTCTTCACGAACGACGCGTTCATGCGCGATGCGCGGCGTGCGCAGCTTGAGGCAGCGTTGCACATTCGCGCTGCGCTCGGCTGACCTCCTTCTCGGTACCGAACGAGCAGAAAACGGCCGCCAGTTTCGGTACCGAGAAGGCAGCGTCAGATTCGGTAGACGCGCTCGGCCGTGAGCGCGAAGAGATCCTCACGCTCGGCTGTGGGCATGCCCTGTGTCATCTTCTTGTAGGCGTTCCACATCGTCCGGTACGAGAAGGACACCTTGTCCACCGGGAAGTTGGACTCGAACATGCAGCGCTTCGTGCCGAAGTGCTTGATGATGTGATGCATCGCCGGGCCCCACGCGTCCACGATCTCGTCGCTGGTTGCGACCTTGCCGCGCTCGGCCCAGCCGCTGCCGTATGGGGCCATGCCCACACCACCGAGCTTTACCATGACGTTGGGAAGCTGTGAGAGCTCCACGATGCGGTCTCGCCACAGGGCGTGGATCTCGTCCCTCCGCCCGGCGTACGTGCCGACGCCCAGCGGAGCACCGATGTGGTTGAGGATGATGGTGGTGCCCGGGGCCGTCTTCGCGAGTTCGACGAGCTCTGGCATCTGTGGGTGGTACAGCCAGGCCTCGAACGAGTGGCCCCGGGCGCCGAGCTGCGCGAGGTTGGCCCGGAAGATGTCCTGGCCCATGAGACCCTCGGTGTTCGGCTCCTCCTTGCTGGATCTCGCCGCTCCGGTGGGATCGAACGCGAGTCGGTGGCGGATACCGCGGAACAACCCTTGGCCCGCTGCCTCGTGGGCAGCGAGCACCTCGGCAATGGTCTCGACCGGCAGTCGGAAGTCTGCGGAGCTGACGATTCCGGCGATGTAGGCGCCTGCGGTTTTGCGGCTCCGCTCGGCCTCGATCACCATTCGCTCGGTCTCGCCGACCACCGCGAACGCCTCCGGCCCGGTCTCGTGGTACGACTCGCCGCACTCGATGAACACGGTCTTGTCTATGTAGTGCCCGCTGTTGGTGTCGAGGCGGAGCTCCTCGAGGTAGTAGCGGGGTGCGATCGGGCGGTCCGGTCGGTCGCCCCAGAGGTGGTGGTGCGGATCGACGATGCGCATGTGGGACTCGATCGGGTCCTCTGGCTTGGCCTCGCGCTTCATGACAACACTCCCTTGGCCCGCAGGCCGGCGATCTGCTCGGACGAGTATCCGAGCGACAGTGCAACTTCCTCATTGTGTTCCCCGAGGAGCGGTACCGACGCATTGGGCTCGAGCGGGGTCTCACTGAACCGGGGTGCGGGCCGTACCTGCCGGATGCGCCCGGCGGTCGGGTGGTCCCACTCGAAGTAGGTCCCGTTGTGGGCTAATTGCTCGTCCTCGAGGATGCTGTCGAGTGTGTGGATCGGGCCGGCAGGCACTTCCGCAGCAATGAGGCGGGGGAGCAGTTCCTCGGCCTTCCAGTCGAGGAATGCGGCTGCGAGGGCCTCGCCCAATGCCGCATAGTTCTCGGGGTTCATCAACGCCTGCACGTTCCCGAACCTGGGGTCGTCACACCACTCGGGATAGCCGAGTGCACGAAACATGCCGTGGCGCTCCTTGTCCGTGCCGGCAAAGTAGATCAATTGCCCCTCACCACACTGCGTCACCCGCATGATCTGTGCGAGCGTGGCGCGCTGCCCGAACATCGGGTCGTCCACGAGGGTGCGGCTCATCATCCCGTCGGGCCAGAAGAACGCGAGTGCGGCGTCGATCATCGCCACGTCGATCACCTGCCCGCGGGCGAGCCCGCGCTCCCGGGCGAGCAGGGCAGCGGTGATCGCTTGGGCGACGGTGTACGACGTGGATTTATCCGCAACGATCGTGCGGTGCACATCGTGCAGGGGCACCTCGGGATTGATCTGCGCAGCGACGTGCCCAGTGAGGCCCTGAATGACTGGGTCGTAGACGCGCCGATCGTTGTACGGGCCGGTCTGGCCGTAGCCCGAGATGTCGACGTAGATGAGGTCGGGATTGCGTGCCATCACGACGTCCTTGCCGAACCCGAGGCGGTCGCACACGCCCGGTCGGAAGTTCTGAACGAACACGTCGGCCGTGTCGCACAGCCGGAGCAGCAGTTCCACCCCCTCAGGTGAGGTGACGTCGACAGCCAGACCCCGTTTGCCGCGGTTCATGTTTGCTACCAGACCGTTGATCCCACCGATGAGTACCTGATTCGCCCGCACGATGTCGCCACCGACGGTCGGCTCCACCTTGATCACGTCGGCTCCCTGGTCGGCCAGCATCATCGTGGCGAGCGGTCCAGACACGACCTGGGAGATGTCGACGATCCGGTAGCCCTGCAGCGGTCCTGTCATGGGCATCATCGTCGCGTGAAATCGGGGCATGTGCTGATGAACGTGCGTCGGACCGCCGGAACCTGAGAAACTACGTCCAGGCGTGGGGGCGCCCGGTTGTCCGGGCTCCCTCCACATGTGAGGAGTAGAGATATGCAATTGAAGGCCGGTTCCCGCCTGCAGAGCACCGCCTGCGACACCCAGGTCATCGTCGTACGCGCACCGAAAGACGAGGTAGACCTCCGTTGCGGGGGCCACCCACTGGCCGCTGCCACCCCGGCCGAGAAGGCCGCGCTCGACCCGAAGCACTCCGGTGGGTCGGCAATGGGCAAGCGCTATGCGGATGAAGCCGTCGGTCTCGAACTGCTCATCACTAAGGCCGGCGCTGGCTCGCTGAGCGTCGGCGATGAGCCGATGCTGCTCAAGGATGCAAAGCCGCTCCCGTCGAGCGACTGAGCGTCTGAGCGTCTGATCGACACGGTCCGGAGGGACGAAGGTCCCGACTGGTTGGTGTTCGCGCGCTGATAGTTCAGTAGCCCTAGATGAGTACGGACACGTTGTCGACCCTCTTTGCGCTGCTCACCCTCGTGTGCGCGGCCGCGGTCGTCGTTACGTGGGTGGTGCTCGCCGGTGCCCGACTCGCCGCTGCGGACTCTGCGTGGGGAACGCTGCGCGATGCCCTGAGCGACCTGTCGCTCTGGTTCGCGTGGATCGTGGCGCTCACCGCTACGGCAGGGAGCCTCTACTACTCGATCGGTGCGCACTACGCACCGTGCGAACTGTGCTGGTACCAGCGGATCTGCCTCTATCCGCTCAGTGTCATCCTGTTGGTCGGTGCCGCCCGCAAGGACCGCGCAGTGGCGTGGTACGCACTCCCGCTGGCCGTCATCGGCGCGGTGATCGCGGCGTACCACACACAGTTGCAGGCTTTTCCCGAGCAGAAGACCTTCTGCGACCGCAACAACCCCTGCACCAACCGCTTCGTGTGGGAGTTCGGCTTCATCTCGCTGCCCCTGATGAGCCTCGTGGCACTTGCGTTCATCATCACGATGATCGTCGTGTGGACCACGTCTTCCCACCGACCCGAGGAGGTCGAATCCGAATGAACCAGAAGTCGAACAGGCCGTCGCGTCAACCCCAGCGCGGACGCAACCGCCAGGTGGGTACCCGTACCGCTGAGCGTGCTGCTGCGCGCAAGCGGACGCGGATGATCCTCGTTGCGGTGATGGGCGTGGTCGTTGCAGGAGCCGTGATCGCAGCACTGCTCGCAGGGGGAGGCGACGAGCAGTCCTCGTCGAGCACCTCCACCACGGTGTTTGACGCAGCAGCGGTCGCAGCAGCCGTCACCGAGGTGCCCGCCTCGGCGTTCGACGCTGTCGGCAACGGCACGGCAACCGGCGGGCCCGAGCCGGTGAACCTCACGCCGATCACGCAGGAGGGCAAGCCAGAACTGCTGTACGTCGGGGCGGAGTACTGCCCGTTCTGCGCGGCGCAGCGCTGGGCGATGGTCGCCGCGCTCTCCCGGTTCGGCACCTTTACCGGTCTGTCGGCATCACACTCGGCAACCGAGGACGTGTACCCGGACACGCCTACGTTCAGCTTCTACGGATCGGCGTACACGAGTGTGTACCTCGCCTTCACTGCGGTGGAGACGGAGACGAACGAGAGGAGCGGGGGTTCGTACAAACCGCTGCAGAAACTCACGGCCGAGCAGGAGGCAGTGCTCGTGGAGTCCGGTCGCACGGGTATCCCGTTCCTCGACTTCGGCGGCAAGTTCCTTATTTCGGGGGCAAGTTTTGACCCCGGCGTGCTCGAGGAGCGCAACGGACCGGGCATCGCGAAGTTGATGGCGGACCCCACGAGCAAGATCTCCCAGGCCGTGCTCGGCGCCGCGAACGGCATCACGGTGGCGATCTGCGGGATGACCGGCAACCAGCCTGCCTCGGTGTGCGACTCGCCGGGTGTGCAGGTCGCAAAGGCCGCTCTCGGGCTCTGATCGATTACGCCATGAGGGGGCGGAGCCGTGCCGACATGTCGTCGGGCATGCGGGCAACCTTGCCGTCGGGCCCGACGAGACCGATGCGCACGATGCCATCGGCGAGCAGTTCATCACCGCGCAGCACGCGCTGTTGCCAACGGCTGGATGCACCGCGGAGTTCGACGATCGAGGATTCGATGTGCACGATCTCGTCTGCGAGCGCCGGTTTGCGATAACGAATCTCGAGCTCGCTCACCACGAACTGATAACCCGACGCACGCGGTCCGGCGAGCAGGATGCCGTTGTCGCGCAGTGCCTCCGTGCGACCGATCTCGAACCACGTGACGTACACGGAGTGGTTCACGTGGGCATACGGGTCGAGATCCCGGAAGTGCACGCGGACCGGCGTGAGGTGAACCATGAATGCAGTCCTAGCCGGTCGACGGCGCGCTAGGCGAGCTTCAGGAACAGCTGTTCAACCTCTGCGAGGTTGAACCCGCTCTC
>CAMDBM010000053.1:0-13202 GCA_945889085.1 Ferrithrix thermotolerans DSM 19514 | reverse complement strand
GCGGGTGCGAATGTCGCACCCGCCCCACTGCCGTTTTGCCGCGAGATTCCCGGTAGCGACCGATGTCACCTTGATGTCACCTGGCAATACGGCAAACAATGTTCCCTCTGTTCTAGTCTGACAAAGTTCGCATTGTCCTCCGGGTGGGGGGGCAGAGGAGGCCGGAACGTGAATACCTGGATTCGTCGTGGAGTTGTCGCGCTGACAGCACTCGGAACAGTGGTTGGATCGCTGGCGATGGGCGCGGCCCCTGCGCTTGCGGTGGCTCCAAGCCCGAAGACAGTGGACTGCAGCAACGCCTGCCACATGTATCGCCGTGTTCTCACCGACCAGTCCCAAGGCGGGCGAGGTCGTTACGGTCACGAAGGACGCAGCCGCCAGTGGCGGCATCTATGAGAACATCACCACGGTCGCCCTGGCTCAGGGCACGGTTGGCGATCCGGCTTACGTGCGAATCGTTGTGTACTTCAACACGAACGCCAACGACAACAACTCCGGATCGTTTGTCATGCCGGTACTCCCGGCATCGGGAACCTGGGACGTCAAGGTGGTCGGCTCGGGTGACCTGCAGGGATTCGGGACACTCACCTATGGCGGCGCCGGGGATTGGGTCTGCGCACAGGGCTGGGATCAGGTTGTTGCGGACAGCAAGACGCTGTGTGAGAAGCGGTTAGCAACGTCTGACTCGCTCACCGTGCCGGCCGACGTGACGTCGATGCAGTTCCTCGTCGTCGGTGGTGGCGGCGGTGGCGGTGGCGGCGTGAACGACACGACCTACGACTTCTACGGCGCAGGCAGCGGGGGTGGTGGCGGCGAGGTGCGGGTCTGCACCGAGACCGTGACGCCAGCGGAGACCTGGACGGCGACCGTCGGCGGTGGAGGATCTGCGGGGGGGGGTCCCGGGATGACAGCACCTCTGCGCCGGGGTCCGGCTACGGCGGCAACGGCGGAGAGTCGTCCATCGTGCGAGCAAACCCGGCAGCAGACTGCACGGCGGCAGGCGGTCAGGGTGGCGGCGAGGCTGACGGTCAGGTGCAGACCGGACCTGCGCGGGTGGTCCATGCATCCCGCTTGGTCGCAGGCGGCGCGGTTCAACCTCCATCTCCCGGAACGGGTGGGGCATCGGGCTCTGCTAATGCCGGTGGAAACGGTCTTGCGGACGCTAATTCCGGCTTGACGATCGTTGGTGGCGGAGGCGGCGGGTCCGGTACCGGCGCCCTCGGCGGCGATGCGAGTGGCACCGTTGGTGGTTACGGTGGCGATGGGACCTACCCAACCGGCTGGTTTGCCGACTTCCGTGATGGGCTCGGCGGCGGCGCCCTTGGCACCGGTGGAGCCGGGTCTGCAGGCGGTGGAAACGGCACGTCGTGTACCGGAGATGGCGACGGTGGGCTGAGTTGCAGTGGTGGCCAGGAAGCCGGCAGCGTCGACAACCTGTCGAGTCGGGGTGGAGGCGGCGGTGGTGGCGCCGCCGATGGTTCGGCAGGCCCCGGCGCCATCGGGCTCGTGATCGCGCGCTACGAAGTCGGCGGCTCCACGGACTGCGTCTCGGCGATCGAGCCGACAGACCTCTATGCGACAACTCAGGATTGCGTTGTTCCCGCTGGGGTCACGAAGATTCTCATGGTCGTCGTCGGCGGTGGAGGCGGTGGCGGTAAGGGAACTGAGAACGCTGGTGGCGGTGGCGGCGGCGGCGGTGCGCTATTTCAGTGCGCCGATATCCAGGTCACGCCGGGTGAGACCTTGTCGCTCACGGTGGGTGCCGGAGGTTCGGGCGATTCTGGAAGCGGCGCGTCGGACGGTGGTACATCGAGTGTGGTCTCCACGGCCGGCGTGAATCCGCTCTGCGAGGCACCGGGCGGAAAGAAGGGTGTGCTCGACGGGGGCGCCTCCGGCAGCAATTCGCCGGGAGGAGCCGCTAACGAGTCTGCGGGCGGTGGCGGCGGCGGCGGGATTGACGGTCAGGGCGACCCCGCGTCCAGCGAGAACGGTGGGGACGGTGCGAGGGCAACCGCAGGGGACGGACCTCCGTTCGGCGGTGGTGGTGGCGGCGGTTCCGCCACTGGATCAGGTGGCTCCGGCGCAGACGGCGGCGGCAGCGGACGAAGCGGCAGCGACACCGCGTGTGCCGTAAGCGCCGACGCCAGCGCGAACACGGGCGGTGGCGGCGGCGGTGGCGGCTAGGTGGTCGAGTGCACCGTCGACGTGACCGACAGCGACACGGTGATCTACTACTTCGGCCAGTCCGGAGTCGGTGGCGACGGGACCAATCCGGCAACTGCGGGTGAGAACTCGTACGTGAAGGTGAACGGTGAGATTCCTGGGGGCTGTGAGGCTCTGGGCGGTCAGCCCGGCTCCCCGGCTGCCGAAGGTGGCAATGGTGGTGCTTCGGGTAACCCGTCATTCGCCGGCGGTTCTGGCACCACAGCCGCCCCACTCGTCGAGATCGTCGCAGGTGGCGGTGGCGCGGGTGCCGGTGAGGCCGGTGGCGACGGGTCCTATGACAGCGTGACGTTCATGGCAACGGGTGGTGCCGGTGGTGCTGGCAAGGCCGCGTCGTCGAGTTCGTTTGGTGATACCGCTGTGTTGCTCGGTGGTGGCGGCGGTGGCGGGGCGTTCATCTGTTCCGCTGATTCGTCGATGACGGCCGGCGACGGTGGTACCGGTGGTGGCGGTTCGGGTTCGACCGATTCGTGTGCGACGCGTCCGATCGGGAGCCGTGGTGCTCCGGGTGGCGGGGAGTCGTCCGGTGGCGGTGGCGGTGGCGGCGCCGGCAGCGTGTCTGGCGGCGAGGGTGGCACGGGCGGTGGCGAGGTTCGCACCTCCGCACCGACCGATTCCGCTGAGCAACTGCACGTGTGCGTGAAGAAGCTGTACGTGGTGTACGGGGCCCGCTATTACAACCCGGAGCCGTTCTTGTGCGTTCCGGAGATTGACGAGTGCGCCGCACCGACATCGCCGACGCTGACCCCGGTTTCGGGTTCGGATCCGGAGTGCTGCCCGAGTCCCGTTGCGCCGTCAACGGATTCCTCGGTAACGCCGAGTGATCCGGAGTGCTGCCCGACGGTGACGGCGCCTGTTGATGGTTCGGATCCGGATCATTGTGACGAGCCGTTGGTTGCCGAGTCCCCGTTTGACGGGTTCTCGACGGTGGCGAACGGTGAGGTGGTTGATTCCGGTTTGGTCGCTGAACTGACGGATTCGGATTCAGATTCGGATGATTCGGATGGTGATGAGGCGCCGGAGTCGTTGTTGCCGATGCCTCGGCCGTTGCATTACGAGCATGGGATCCCGGAGGGGTGGCGCAAGGCTTCGCTCGACGAGTTCCCCGGTGTGGTGCTGCCGACGTGTTCGACGGAGTACGAGCCAGGTGATGATGTGACGGATCCGACGGATCCGACGACGTGGTTGCCGATTACGTGTGAGGGCGGGGACCCGCTTGAGTACGAGTTCAACTACGAGTTCATCGACGGGCTACGGATCTATCCCGCGGTGCTGAAGGTGAAGCCGAAGCATTTGCGTGTTGCGTACGGAACGGCGGAGCCGAGCCCGTATGAGTACACGATCAAGGGTTTCAAGCTTGGAGAGACGGCGGCTGTTCTCACGGACCTCCCGGTGTGTGATTCGGAGTACACGGACACCGCCGAGGCGGGTTCGCGGTTCTACATCACGTGTTCGGGTGGCGCTGCGGACAACTACGAGTTCAAGCTCGAGAGGTCCCATATCCATGTTCAGAAGGTCAAGGTGTCGTTGCGGGCCGCGGACCGCACGGTCACTTACGGTGACCCGATCCCGGGGTTCGGGTTCTCTCTGACGGGTCTGTACGGGCCGGACAGCGCGTCGGCTCCGGAGCGTCTGGCCGGTTTCGTGGCGCCGACGTGTTTGACGTCGTACGGTCCGGATTCCTCGCCGGGTTCTTATGAGATCACGTGTGAGGGTGCGGTGTCGACCAACTATGAGTTCGTGCCGACGAGGGGCATGTTGACTGTCCACAAGGCAACGCTGACGGTGGCGCCGAGGTCGGCGTCGGTCCAGTACGGATCGCTGTCGCCGTTGGTGCCGTTTGACATGGTGGGCTTCGTGAACGGTGAGACGCTGCCCGGTTCCGGGTACAGCGCACCGAAGTGTGCTGCCGATGGTTATGCGGCCACGTCCCCGGCGGGTTCGCGTCTGTTGGTGTCGTGCACGGGTGGGCTGTCGAGGAACTACCAGTTCGAGCTGTCCCAGCAGTCGGTGCTGGATGTTGCCAAGGCGCTTCTCGTGGTGGTTCCGGATGCGAAGGCCGTGTCGTACGGCTCGCCGGTACCGCAGTACACGGCAGTCGTGTCGGGTTGGCGCAATGGCGAGTCGCCGCTCACGAACCCTGCCGGGCTCGTGATGCCGGTGTGCGGTTCGTCGTATGCGCCGGGCGACAACGCGGGTTCGGTATCGACGGTGGTGTGCACGGGCGGTGACGCAGAGAACTATTCGTTCGACACGTCCCGCTCCGCGCAGGTCACGGTCGGCAGGGCCCCGTTGATGGTCACTGCTGACGCGAAGTCGGTCACCTATGGCCAGGCGGTTCCGTCGTACACGGCGTCGATCACCGGGTTCCAGTTGGGTCAGACCACAGCGGTGCTTTCGGCACAGCCGGTCTGCGCATCGGCGTACACGCCGGCATCGAACGCGGGGACGATCGCGATCTCGTGCTCGGGCGGTTCGGCGGATAACTATTCCCTCTCCTTCCAGGCCGGGACGTTGACGGTGAACAAGGCGGTGCTGCGTGCGGTGCCGGCAAACGCCTCGGTGGTGTACGGGTCGTCGGCTCCAACGGTTCCGCCGTCGGTAACCGGGTTCGTGAACGCGCAGACAGCAACGACAGCAGTCGGGTTCAAGGCTCCGACGTGTTCGGCGCCTGGCTACACGGTTGCGACGAACGTGGGTGTTGTCCCGATCACCTGCACGGGTGGTTCGGCAACGAACTACACGTTCGACAACACTGCGTCGTCGTCGTTGACAATCACCAAGGCCACAGCCTCGATCACTGCTGCGTCTCGCTCGGTGGTCTACGGCACAGCTGCACCGGTGTTCATGTCCACGATGTCGGGCCTGAAGAACAGCCAGACAGCGGGAACGGTCGCCGGTCTGGTGGCCCCGGTGTGTTCGAGCACGTACACAGCGCTCACGAACGTCGGCACGGTGCCGGTCGTGTCGTGTGCAGGTGCATCGTCGACGAACTACAACTTCACGTACGTGACCGGCAAGGTGACGGTCACCAAGGCGGCGCTCACGGTCACCCCGAACAACTTGTCGATCGTGAAGGGCAGCGCGGTGCCGTCCTACACGTTCACGGTTGCCGGTTTCGCGAACGGTCAGACCACATCCGTGCTCACCGCACAGCCGAAGTGCACGTCCTCGTACACGACAAGGTCGGCGGCGGGTACGTACACGATCACCTGCTCGTCAGCGGCGGCAGCGAACTACACCGTCACCTACAAGACGGGCACCCTCACCGTCAGGTGACCAGACCTTGTGGTGTGTGTCGGGCGCAACCCGCCCGGCGCACACCGCGGTCACGCCATCGGGGAATACCGTGAGGTAACTTGCTCCGTCGGGCCGTTGGCCCGGGAGGAGAGGTTCTGTGTGAGGTCGCACAAAGCAGTGGTTGGATCGGTTGTCGCAGCTGTGTCGGTTGCGTTGTTGGCAACAGCGTGTTTCACGGCGAATCTGAGCGGTAGTGCGTCGTCGCCGTCGCCGATTCAGTACGGCGCGGTGACCGGTCCCACGGGTGCTTCTGGCGTGTCGGGGAGCACGAAGAAGGTGGAGTTCAGCCTGAAGTCCCTTGACAGCCTCGG
Organism: Ferrithrix thermotolerans DSM 19514; assembly: GCA_945889085.1. Taxonomy (GTDB): domain Bacteria; phylum Actinomycetota; class Acidimicrobiia; order Acidimicrobiales; family Ilumatobacteraceae; genus WLJO01. The sequence continues at coordinate 7,368 of CAMDBM010000053.1, read as the reverse complement.
CACGGGATTCGGTGGCGGCAGCGGTTTCCTCCGCGATAAGGGCACGAACCCGGCGTTCCCATACGGCGTGAAGTTGTCGTTCGCCAACTCGCTCGTGCTCGGTATCGGTGGCGACTGTAACGATTTCTCTGATGGCCCGAATGGCCCGTCGCGTGTCGCACACAGCGGTGGACAGATCCGCGGCGGCGAGCCCGATTTCGGTTGTGGCATCTACTCGGATCCGAGGGTGTGGTTCGGTCTGGTCACGTATTCGTCGGCGGACCCGTCGCACTACCCGAACCAGGGCTTCCAGCCCTGCAACATCCAGTACCAGCAGTGGGCCAACGAGTTTGTGGGTGGGTTCAACGCCCCGAGCCCGCGTGGGCCGGTGTCCGGCAAGGGCGCATCGACCAGCCAGCCGATTTCCGGGTTCGGTGCAGTGATGATTTACGACACGAACTACAGCAAAAACTACGACAAGGGTGATCGCTTCGGCTTCATCTCCATCTGCGGTCCGTACACCCACCTTTATGCGTCGGTGCTCGCCGCCCCGGTTACCCAAGGTTGCCAGGCAACGTTGCGCTGCCCTGGCCTCCTCTACAACTACGGCACCTGCCCGTCGTTTGACGAGATCCCGATCGGCGGTTTGGCGCCCTCGGAAGCTATCGACAGCGATCCGGAGGGTGTCTTTGGGGCACTCTTGAATGTTTGCAACGTACGGTCCTCTGGCGGTGACGTGAAGATTGGCATCGCCACCCGGATCACCACGACGACCATCTCGACCACTCTCACGTAGAGGTCAAAACCTTGGTGCCCGGGTGGTCGGGCGCCGAGGGCGCAGTACCAGGGGTGGGACCGGTTATGCCGGGCCCACCCCTTAGGCGTTCTCCGGGGGGCAGGGACCACTGACCTTGGCCGAAACACCCCGGTCCGCCGGGTTCCGTAGACTTCTCCCATGAGCTTCTGGCCCACCAAGGAACACTGGTCGGTGTCCATCCCCCGGTTCACTCCGCATCCGCGGCTCGCGATCCTGGACGACTCCACCAGCGGGTTCCTGCCGCTCGCCGACGCACCGTTCACCGTGCCCGCGCATGAGTGGGAGACCCTCGAGTACATGGACTGGAAGAGCGGTGGCGACACCAACTTCGCCCCGATCGCCACGATGGACGGCGAACTGGACTGCAGAGGCTTTTGGTCCGAGGATCAGGAGCACCCCGACAAGGACGCGAAGTTCACCGCGAACGCGGGCCAGTGCCCAACGCTTCGCGACTACGTCGCAGGTACCGGGGTGAACTTCGGCCGGATGCGCATCATCAAGCTGCAGCCACAGAACCGTGAGACGGCGTTGCGCAGCTTCCACCGGGACGACAACAACCGCTTCAACCCAGACAGTGATGGTTGGGTAGTCCGTAGTTGGCTGGAGCTCACCGATAACCCGAACAGTTACATGCTGCTTATGGACTCCGGAGAGGACGGCCTGCCGGATCCGTCCACCGAGATCCGGGTGCCGCTGCACCGCGGCACACGCTTCGTGGTCGACACCCAGCGGTTGTGGCACGTGGTGGTACACAACGGCGACGCACCGCGCTACGCGCTCATCACCAGCTTCGAGAGTGGCCAGCCGCTGCAGCGCTGGATCGACACGCAACTTCCCGCCCGGGTCTGATCGGCAGCCGTGGCCTCCCGCCCGGGTCGCCCCCGGGCGATCCGCCCCCTCCGGGACTTCCTGCACACCGAGGCACTCGGTGGCGCCCTGCTGCTGCTCGCGGCCGTCGCTGCGCTCGTCTGGGTGAACACACCGTGGAGGGACAGTTACGAATCGCTGTGGTCCACGGTGTGGTCGATCGGCAGCGGCTCGCACCGACTCGATTGGGACCTGCACCACTGGGTGAACGAGGCGCTCATGACGCTGTTCTTCCTGTTGGTCGGGCTGGAGATCAAGCGCGAACTCACCACCGGACACCTGGCGGACCGTTCGGCGGCAGTGCTGCCGGCACTCGCCGCCCTCGGCGGGATGCTGGTGCCAGCGGTGCTGTTCTCCGTGATCGCCGACGCGCCACACCGCTCTGCGTGGGGCATCCCGATGGCAACCGACATCGCGCTCGCTGTCGGTGTCGTGGCGCTCCTCGGCCGTCGCGTGCCGCCGGGCCTTCGTGTGTTCCTGCTCGCCCTCGCCGTGGTGGACGATGTGGGGGCAGTGCTCGTGATCGCCATCTTCTACGGCAAGGGCACGAGCCTCGGTTGGCTCGCTGCGGCCTGTGCCGTCGTTGCGTGCGCCATCGTGCTGGTGCGCCTTCGCTTCCACTGGCTCTGGGTGTACGGCGTGCTGCTCGTGCTCGGCTGGTACTTCCTCGTGAAAGCAGGGGTGCACCCGACACTCATGGGCGTTGCGTTCGGGCTGATCGCCCCATCGTTCCCGCTCGGTGAGCGTCGGCGGAACGCAGCGGGCACGATCACCGTGGTCGACTGGCTCGAGCACCGACTGCACGGCTGGGTGAGCTACGCGATCGTGCCGGTGTTCGCGCTCGCGAATGCCGGTGTACCCGTCGGCATCGAGCCGATCCGGGCTGCAGTGGGCAGTCGGCTCGGTCTCGCTGTCATCGTCGGCCTGGTGGTCGGCAAGATGCTCGGCATCACGTTGGTCACGCTCGGCGCGGTTCGACTCGGTATCGGTCGCCTCCCGGCCGGGACCACCACCCGTTCGCTCGTTGGTGTCTCGCTCGTTGCCGGCATCGGGTTCACCGTGTCGATCTTCGTGAGCGAACTCGCAATCGAGTCCCCGGTGGCGCTCGGTACGGCAAAACTGTCGGTGCTCATTGCCTCGCTGCTCGCAGCGGTGCTCGGTGTACTTCTGCTGCGCCGTTCCGATGGTTCAGGCGCCCCGCCACAGCTGTAGCGGTGTGCGGTCCCGGGGACCGGTGAACGGCGTTGCCTCCGGAGCACCCGTGCGGGCCGAGGTGTATGCCGCGCAGACGATGTCGAGCATCATCCGGCCGAACGCCGCATCCATCACCGGTCGCGTGCCGGACGCAAGGTTCTGGAGGAACGCAGCCCACTCGCCCCGGTACCCGTAGTGCTCGAGCGCCGGCACCTTGCCGGTGGGGGAGGGGAGCGCCACCTCGGTGCCGTTCACCTCGAGGTGCGGTTGCGGCAGCAGTTCGGCGCGCACGACACCGGACTCGCTCGCAGCCTGCGCATCCCATTGTGGGGTGTCGCCACCGCGATAACTGGAGACCACGTGGGCCCGCAGGCCGTTGTCGAACTGCACCACCACCTCGGCAAGTTCGTCGGTGCCGTGGCGGCCGCTTCTCGATCCTTCGAGGCGCGCCTGCACGAGCCGCGGCAACGCGGGAGCAGCGGCGAGCACGGCAACGGCAAGCGGGTGCACGCCGAGATCGAACAGCGCGCCGCCACCCCAGTCGTCACCCGTGAAGCCACCCCTGTTGGGCAACGGGTTGAGCGCCCGCACCTCGAGGTGGGTGAGGGTGCCGAGGGCGCGTACCCGACGGACGAACTCGCCGACGACCGGTGCATATGCGAGGTTCTCGGCGTACAGCAACCGGTCGCCGTTCGCCTCGGCAAGCGCAACGATCTCGTCGGCCTGCTCGAGTGTGGTGCACAGCGGCTTCTCCACCACCACGGCCGCGCCTGCCCGCAGCGCCTGCAGCACGTCCCGGTGGTGGCACTGCGGCGGGGTCTCCACCACGACGATGTCTGCCCCGGCGGGGAGATCCGAATAGCGCACGACCCGGCCGCCCACGCGCGCCACGAGCGTGGAGGCGCGCTCCGGTGTGCGGGAGGCAACAGCGCTCACCTCCACACCGAGCGATGCCGCAGCGGTTGCGTGCGCGCCGGCGATGATCCCAGCGCCGCAGAGCGCAACGGTGGGTCGCTTCGCCATCAGTGGCCGTGGAGCCGGGAGACGACCGGAGCGAAGGCGTCCACATCGGCAGCGCCGACGATCACGTAGGAAAAGCCCCAGCGCTCGCGACGCTTGAGGAGGTCCTCGGCAATCTGGTCGGGGGAGCCGATGAGCGCGAACGGCGACTCGGCAATCTCGTCGGTGCTGAATCCGACAGCCTGGGCGATGCGGTCCATGGCGGTGTTGCGGTCGTCAGTGACTTTCACCATGAAGGCCCGCACGTTCATCTCGATCTCCGCAAGGCGGGCACTGGCGGCAGCGAGGACGATCTCCGCCTTCTCCTCAACCGATGCGGCGGTCATGGTGCGCAGCACGGCCGGGTCGACGACGCCGGATTCCATGGTGCCGTTGATGCCGATGATGTCTGCCTCGCGTGCCGCGATGCCGAGCACGCGCTTTCCGCCACCACCGATGAGGATCGGCGGGCCCGGCTTCTGGAGCGGCTTGGGCAGCCCGTTGTAGCCCGTGATGGTGTAGTGGGTGCCCGCAAAGTCGAACGGTCCATCGGCAAAGCAGCCCTTGATTACCGCAAGACCCTCCACGAACCGGTCCACCCGCACCCCCGCCCGGTCGTACGGCATCCCGGCCTGTTCGTAGTCAGAGACCATCCAGCCCGCGCCGATACCGAGTTCGAGGCGGCCCTCGCTGAGCAGATCGATGGTCGCGAGTTCCTTGGCGAGCACCACGGGGTGCTTGTAGTCGTTGTCGAACACGAGCGCGCCAACGCGGAGGGTGGACGTGGCATCGGCAGCAGCCTGCAGGGCCGGGATCGGCGCCAGTTGGTCCCCGAAGTGATCGGGCATCGTGAGCGTGCTGTAGCCGTTGCCCTCGCAGCGCCGGGCGAGATCCACCCAGGCGGACCGTGAGGGTGCGTTGTCGGCCTGGATACCGAATCGGAACGGGCGTTGCGGGAACCTCGACATGGTTCGAGACGGTAGCGGGTGACACGCCTCGTCGCCGCTGCGGACCTAACCTAAGCGCGTTGTGCATCGACTGACCTGGATCGGGAAGGCAGCGCTTGCCGTCGCCGTTGCAGCGGCTGGTATCGCCGCCGTGGTTGCGGGCATCGTGCCGCACCTGGTGGACATCCTGCGAGCCCACGATCAGGTGCCGGTGGAACTCCCGGGGTTCACCAGCCTCGCTCGCGAGACGAATGTCTATGACTCCACGGGCGCCCAGATCGCCCGGTTCCGACTCGAGCGCATCCAGGAGGTCACGCTCGAGGAAGTACCCGAGGACGTGGTGGCAGCCGTGCTGGCCGTGGAGGACAAGGTGTACTGGCGGCACAAGGGTGTGAACCTGCGCAGCCTCGTGCGCGCCGTGCTCTCCAACGTGTCGTCGGGCAGTGCCGGGCAGGGCGCGTCCACCATCACCCAACAGGTCGTGAAGAACGAGTTTCTCGGGGGGTTCGCGAGGGACGGTCGCTACAAGGTCCTTCAGGCGCGGTACGCAACGCTGCTCGAGAAGAAGATCACCAAGAAAGAGATTCTCGAGCGCTACCTCAACACCATCTATTTCGGGAACAACGCGTATGGCATCTCCGCGGCTGCGGAGGCGTACTTCGGCAAGCCCGTGCAGCAGCTCACGCTCGTGGAGGGCGCCTTCCTCGCCGGCATGATCCGCTCGCCGATCGGTTACGACCCGATCCGCAGGCCCGAGCGCTCCCGCGCCCGGTTCAAGGTGGTCATGGAACGTCTGGCTGACGAACAACTGCTCGATGTTGCGCGGGCTGAGGACCTCGGCGAGAACTGGCAGATCCCGGAGATCCTCCGCTCACGGCCGGGCGAGTCGTTCTCACCCACGTATTTCTCGGCGGCCGTACGTGACTTCCTGCTGCAGGACTCCGACCTGCTCGGTGACACCGTGCAGGAGCGGTACAACAACCTGTACCGGGGTGGTCTGTCGATCTACACCACGCTCGACCCGCGGCTGCAGCGTGCGGCGGAGGATGCTCGTCTGAAGAAACTGCCGGCAAATGCAGCGGGGTTCGACACCGCTGTGGTCTCGCTCGACGCGAAAACCGGGGCCGTGCGCGCCATGGTGGGTGGTGGCGGCTTCCGCCCCGGCCAGAGCGAGATCAACATGGCGTTGCGTCCGCGCCAGACCGGATCGTCGATCAAGATCTTTATCCTGGCCGCCGCTGTTCAGGCCGGGGCTGTCGGCAGCGACATCATCGACGGCCGGCGGGGCTGTGTGCTGCCGAACCCGGGGAACCCCAAGGAACCGTTCGTCATCAAGAGCGGTGTGGCCGGCAAGGTGGGGCCGCTGAAGGAGGCCACGTGGGCCTCGCTCAACTGCGCGTTCGCAAGGCTCTCCCAGATCGTCGGCCTGAACCGCGTGGTTGACACCACCAGGCGCATGGGGGTCACCAGTCGTCTGGATGCCTATGCAAGCTTTGCAACCGGGGCGAACGAGGTCTCTCCGATGGACATGGCCTCGGGCGCGCAGACGCTGGCGAACGATGGCGTTCACCACGATCCGTACTACGTGGAGCGAATCGTGCGCACCGCCACCGGCGACGTTCTCTACCAGCACGAGGACCCGGGCACTGCAGTGCTGAGTGTGGATGCTGCCCGGCGCACCACCTCAATCCTCACCGGAGTGCTCAAGCGTGGCACGGCGGCGCGTACGGGTTGGCTGAGCGGCGGAAAGCGCCCAGCCGCGGGTAAGACCGGCACGCAGCAGAACAACACCAATGCCTGGTTCGTCGGGTACACGCCCCAGTACGTCACCGCTGTGTGGGTCGGCAACCCGAAGGGCTACGTGCCGATGGTCAACATTCCCGAGTTCGTGAAGGTGGGTGTGCGCACGGTCCAGGGCTCGTCGTTCCCGGCGCGTATCTGGAAGGCCTTCATGGATGTCGCGCACGACGGACTCCCGATCATCGAGTTCGCCGCCCCGCCGCCAGACGGCCGGGACGCGATGCTGCTTTACCTGCCCGGCACCGACTGCCTTGCCCAGAACGTCACCCCCGACGCTGGGTCAGGGACCACCGTGCTGCAGACCGTGCCGTCGGGAACGGGAGTGCCTGCGGACGTGGTGGACCCGTTGTGGCCCCTACCGATGGCCCCGGCCGATTCGGTTGTCTACCCGTGCTCAACTGACGTCTCGGCCACGACCACCACAGTTGCGGTGTCCACCTCTGTGCAGGTCGATGAGACACTTCCACCCGGGACGGATGCACCCGGCACCACCGCGGGTGGCGATCCCGCAACAACTGCATCGCCCGGTCCGGGCCGGGGACGAGCCCGCAGGGGTTAGGGTGCGGGTTGATGACAGATCTCGATCGCCTGCACGAACTCCAACTCGCGGACTCGGCGCTCGACCAGATGGCCTATCGGCGGGCGCACATCGAGGAGCGGCTTGCGTTCAACGCAGCCCGAACCGCCACGGGTGCGGGCCGCTCGGCTCTGGCGGCAAATGTTGCCCGTCGGGACGGTCTGGAGCAGCAGTACGCGGCGCTCGAG
>CAMDBM010000052.1:0-13398 GCA_945889085.1 Ferrithrix thermotolerans DSM 19514 | reverse complement strand
ACGTTCGCGAGCACCCGGCGGCCCTCGTTGATGATGAGCGGCATCACGTCGAAGTTGTCGTCGAGCAGCACGAGTTCGGATACCGCGCGTGCTGCGGCGGAACCGGAGCCCATAGCGATCCCGAGGTCCGCCTCCTTGAGCGCCAGCACGTCGTTCACACCGTCGCCGGTCATCCCGACGACGCGGCCCTGGGTTCGCATGGCCCGGACGAGTTGCTGCTTGCCGTGGGGTTCCACCCGCCCGAGCACATCGTTTTCGTCGACGAGGCGGACTAGGTCATCGGTCTCTGTCGGGAGCAGGCGACCGTCGGCCGAGCCGTTCACCGGTTGCCCCGCAGACCGGACGACGGCTTCGACGGTTGCGGGGTGATCGCCGGAGAACACCTTCAGGCGGATGCCCTGCTCGCGCAGGTAAGCAAGCGTTGCGGGGGCTGTTGGACGCACTTGTTCGGCGAGCACGACGTGTCCAACCACGGCCACCCGGGGGATGATGCCCGTCGATGCCGTTTCCGCATCGAGGGGATCGGCGCTGTGTCCGAGTGCCACCACGCGGTTGCCGTCTGCTGCAGCGGGGAGCGGTAGCGACGGGTCGAGAACATCAGACGCGCCGAGCACCCAGGTTGTGTGTCCGGTGAAGGTTGCGCCACCCCAACGGCGCTGCGAGGAGAACGGGATGACGATGGTGGCAGCCCACTTCGGGTCATCCGGGTAGGCGGCGAGCATCGCGCTCAGCGTCAGGTTCGGGTGCGGGTCGCAGTGCGCGAGCGCGGCCAGCGCCGCAGTGCAGTCTTCGAGCGTCGGCGTGTCGTCTGGGAGGCCGACGAGGCGGAGGAACTCGGTCACCTTCGGCTGGCCGGTGGTGATGGTGCCGGTCTTGTCGAGGCAGAGGGTGTCCACCCGCGCGAGCAGCTCGATGGCAGGAAGTTCCTGGGTGAGCACGCGCCGACGCGTGAGCCGCAGCGCCCCGAGCGTGAGTGTTGCCGACGTGAGCAGCATGAGTCCCTCGGGGACCATCGACACCATGCCGGCAACCGTTCCCCGCGCGCCCTCCCGCCAGCTTTCCGGTCCGAGCGCCTGGCGCAGCGCAAGCAACGGTCCGAGTACGACGATTGCCCAGGTGATGATGCGCAGCAGCCGGTCGGTGGTGTTGCGCAGGTCCGAGGGCGCGAGGTCGAAACGGCGCGCCTCGGCCTCGATGCGGCTGGCGAGACGCTGGTCTCCGACGCCGGTAGCGCGGATGGTGGCCGAGCCCGCCACCACGGTGGTCCCCGCGCTGACGACCTCGTCCGCCGCGACGAGCACCGGATCAGCCTCGCCGGTGAGCAGCGAGGTGTCGATCTCGAGCGAGCCGGACTCCACAACCATGCCATCCACAGGGATCTGGTCGCCACGGGCAACGCTGATCACGTCGCCGCGCACTAGTGCCTCGGCTGGCAGGTCAACCAGCACACCGTCGCGCCAGGTGGACACCGTGGGTGCGGCGAGCAATCTCAACCTCCCGAGCACGCGCGACGCGCGCCACTCCTGGATCACGCCGACAGCGGTGTTTGCCGCGACGACGATCATGAACGTGGCATCGCGCAGGGGGCCGACGACGATCGCAACGACGGCCAGGCCGCCGAGCAGGATGTTGAAGCGCGTGAGGAGGTTCGCCCTCAGGATCTGGCGGAGCGTTCTCGATGCACCGGGTCCCGACGTGTTCGTCTGGCCGGCCCGCCGGGCTGCTTCGACCTGTTCGGTACTCAGCCCCAGACGGATCGGGGTGTTCATGCAACCACCAGCTGGAATCCCAGGCCGGGGGCGCCGTGCAAGGGCCGTTGCTGCGCCAACTCCGGCCTGAGAGATCCAGGTATGCGAGCGGGCCCGGGAGCACTGGGGGCAGTGTTTCCGTATTCCCGTCTCGGGTGCTCATCATGGCAGGCAGCAGGCCGAGTCCGTAGGGCCGAAAGTCCCATTCCATCGGGGAAATCTGTTGACACGCTCTGGGAGGGCGGTCGGGCCGGCATGTCCCGATCGTAGGCCACTCGGTACTGGCAACCTGCCCGTCCGTGGGGCATCGTGAGGGGGTGAACGACATCGAGGGCCAGTCGGGAGCCCGGTTCGAGCGGGATGTCACGCTCGGCGACACAACGGTGATGCACATACGCCCGGTACGGCCGACCGACAGGGGTGAGCTCAAGGAACTGCACGATCACGGGTTGAGTGATACGTCGGCGTACTACCGCTTCTTTGGACTACGCCCGCATTTCCCGCACGAGTTCCTCGACAACATGACGCGCTTCGACCCGGAGCACAGGGTGACCCTCGTCGGAATCCTCGGTGACGCAATCGTTGCAGCCGGCACCTACAACCGCGAGAGCGTGGACGATGTGGAGGTCGCGTTCGCAGTTGCTGACAGGTATCAGGGTCTCGGGATCGGCACGCTGCTGCTTGAGGATCTCGCCGTGCTGGCAAGGGCCATGGGTTTCACGCGGCTCGTCGCGCATGCCCTCCCCGTCAATCGACCGATGCTCTCCGTGTTCGCCAACGTGGGCCTCGTCGTCCGGACGCGCCTCGATGCCGGAATCGTGGACATCGAGATGGACCTTCATGACGATGTCGAGTTCGCACGTCGCTCGGACGAGCGCGAGTGGGCCGCGCAGGCGGCCTCGATGCGGCCGTACCTCGCCCCGAGGTCGGTCGTGGTGATCGGTGCGGGTCGCGAGCCGTCATCGCCCGGCCATCGCATTGCGGCGAACGCCCGGCGTGCCTTCACGGGTGACCTTGCGGTGGTCCGTCCTGACGGGGCGTCGATCGCAGGAGTGCCCGGCTATCCCGCCGTCAGCGAGGTGCCCTTCGCGATCGACCTTGCTGTCATCGCCGTTCCGGCCGCAGTGGCACCGCTCGTGCTGGACGAGTGTGGACAGGCCGGCGTGCACGCGGTCGTCGTGATCACTGCAGGGTTCTCCGAGCAGGGCGTGACAACTGGGACAACGGACGCAGACCTCGTCGCGATCGCGCACCGGTCCGGGATGAGGCTGCTCGGCCCCAACTGCTTCGGCATCATCGCCCCTGCCGTGGGGCTCGACGCGACGTTCTCCGCGATACCGCCGACGGTCGGTGGCATCGCGTTCGGCTCGCAATCCGGCGGCATCGGTCTTGCCGTGCTCGCAGAGGCCACCGAACGAGGTATCGGGCTGTCGTCATTCATCTCGCTCGGAAACCGAGCTGATGTGTCGAGCAACGATTTGCTCTGCGCGTGGGTGGACGATCCAGCAACAGCGGTGATCATGCTGTATCTCGAGTCGATCGGGAACCCGAGACGGTTCCTGCGCATCGCGCGCCACGTCGCATCCCGAAAGCCGGTCATCGTGCTGAAGGCCGGGCGCAGCACCTCCGGTCGGCGAGGTGCCGCGTCGCACACGGCGTCGCTGGCGTCGGACGACGCAGCAGTTGATGCGCTGCTCCGGGCTGCAGGGGTGATCCGGGTGGACACCCTCGAGGAGATGCTCGACGTCGCCCAGATCCTTGCGCACCAACCGGCACCGCTCGGGCAGCGCGTGGCACTGATCGGCAACTCCGGCGGCCCGCTCATCCTCGCTGCGGACGCTGCCGAGGCGGTGGGGCTGCAGGTGCCGCCGCTCAGCGAAGCACTCCGTGCCCGGATCCTCGAACGTGTGCCACGCGCAGCAGCAACGAGCAACCCCGTGGACCTGTTGGCAACCGTGGGCCCGGCCGACGTGGCCGACGTCGTTGGCATCGTCGCGTCATCGGGTGAGGTGGACGCAGTGGTGGTCGCATCGGTTGGCGTGAGGCCGAACGAGGACACGAATCTCGATGACGCGCTCGGCGGCAATGGTGTGCCGGGAGGAATGCCGACGGCCACACCTCGAGGACTCCCGGTGGTCGTCAGCATCGCGGGGATCCCCGCTCGGCTCTCGAGGCGTGCGGTGTTCCGGTACAGCGAGTCAGCGGTGCGCGCGCTCGGTCGCGCACACGCATGGTCTGCGTGGCGGGCGGAGCATGCGCAGGACCGTGTGCCGCCCATCGAGGCCGGCAGCGGCTCGATCGACTGGCTCGCCGTGAGGAGACTCGTCCGGGCCGAGGCGCAGGGGGATCAGGGCACCGACGGTTGGCTCGGGCCCGAAGCGGCGCAGCGGATCATGCGCGCCACCGGTGTTCGCCTTGCCGCCTCGGGTCTTGCGGCTTCGCCCGCCGAGGCTGCAGCGCTCGCGAGCAGTCTCGTCCCGGCATCGGGCGCTGTCGTGATGAAAACGGTGGTGCCTGGCCTGCTGCACAAGACGGAGGCCGGTGCGGTGGTGCTCGGCGTGTCGGGTGCCGATGCAGCGGCGGCCGCCTACGGCGTGTTCTCGGAGCGCTTCCCGACGATGACGGCAGTGCTCGTGCAGGAGCAGGTGGAGCCAGGGGTGGAACTGCTCGTCGGCGCGAGACAGGACCCGTCGGCCGGCCCGTTGGTGGTCGTTGCCGCTGGCGGGGTTGAGGCCGAACTGCTTGCCGACATCGTGATCCGTGCCGCACCGCTCACGGTGGGGGAGGCCCGGGCGATGTTGCTGTCGTTGCGCACTGCTGCCCGCCTCACCGGGTTCCGGGGGCGCCCGGCCGTTGACCTCGAGCAGGTGGCACGCATCGTTGCGCAGGTGTCCCGGCTCGTCGCTGTGGTGCCGGAACTCGCCGAGTTCGAGATCAACCCGCTCGTGGCAAGCACCTCGGGCGCATGTGCCGTCGATGTCCGGATGCGTGCTGAGATCAACTCGAGCACGGTTCGCCCTCTCCGGGGCAACTGAACCCGGCGCGGTTTTTAGCGGACGCTCTCCACGATCACCTGAGCGCGTGACGGAACGAGCACTACGGGGCAGGTTGCGTGCTTGAGCACGTGGTTCACCATGTGGGAACCGAACGGGATTCCGAGCCGATGGGGCCGGCCGAGCACGAGGAGGCTGGCGCCCTGTGCCCGGTCGAGCAGCGCGAGCCCGGTGTCGCCTGACAGCACTTCCACCTCGTAGCGGACACCGTCGCGCTCGGGCTGGATCCATTCCACAACCTGGTCGAGGCGGGCGAGGCGCTCGGCAGGCTGACCATGGGGCGTGGTGAGCACCACTTGCTCGATCCCGACATTCACGGGCTCCACGTCCCACACACCGACGATGTCGACGAGCGCACCATCACGCTTGGCGTCCTCGACAGCCCAACGCAGTGCGTCCACGCTGGCGTCGGACTCGTCAACGCCGACCACGATTCGACGCGCGGCTGATGCGTTAGGCATGGGGTTGCTCCTCGGTAGGGGTGGTGGTGCGGGGCTCAGCGGTTCTCGGCGGCGCGCACGGCAAACACTGCTGCCTCGGTGCGACGGGCCATGCCGAGCTTCATCAAGATGGAGGACACATAGTTCTTCACGGTCTTCTCGGCCAGGTTGACCTTGCCAGCGATCTGGCGGTTGGTGAGACCCTCAGCCACGTGGTCGAGGATGACGTGCTCGAGCTTGGTGAGCGACGCGAGGCGCGAGTCCTCTTGTGGTTTCGGGTGGCGGAGCCTCTCGAGCAGTTGACCGGTGACCGCGGGGTCGATGAGTGATTCGCCGGCTGCGACACGCTTCACGGTGGCGATGAGGTCGTTGCCGCGGATCTGCTTGAGCACGTAGCCCGCTGCGCCCGCCATGATCGACTGGAAGAGCGCCTCATCGTCGGAGAACGAGGTGAGCATCAAGCAGGCGATCTCGGGATGGGTGCTACGGATGTCCCGGCAGACCTCTACGCCGGACCCGTCGGGCAACTGCACGTCGAGGATGGCGACGGCCGGTCGGGTAGCCGGGATTCGGGTGAGTGCGTCGGCGCAGTTCGCCGCCTCACCGACCACTTGGATCTCACCGCTCGACTCGAGGAGATGGCGAACGCCCTCTCGGACTACCTCATGGTCATCCATGAGAAAGACGCGAATCGGCTCGACGGGCTCAACCATGACCCCAGTAAAGCCGGGTGCCCCGGTTCGGTCAACGGGACCAAAGTCCCGAGAATTGCGGCTCAGGCTGGCGACACCTCGACCAAGGTGTCGTGGAATGCCACCCCACCACCCCAGTCGGTCAACTCGTCGTTTGTGAGGGAGTTGACCACGGCACCTTCGGGGTCGTGGCGACCCCACCAGCCGAAGGGAACCGAGACCACACCGGGTCGGACGCGGGTGGACACACGCACCGGGACGGTGATGGAACCGCGGTCGTTCCACACCCGAACGGTCCGGCCCTCGGCGAGCCCACGAGCTTCGGCATCCTCCGGGTGGATCTCCACGAACGGGCCACCCTCGAGCGCTCCGTGCTTGGGGAGGTGCGAGTACGAGGAGTTGAGGAAACGGGTGTGCGACTTCACAGTCATCAGCACCAGCGGGAACCGTTTCACGAGTTCAGGGTCGCCGTGCGGGCCCTCGGTGGCCGGTTCGTAGGTGGGCAGCGGATCCTGGCCCCGTGCGGCGAGCGCCTCCGAGTGGAACAGCGCCCGGCCGCTCGGTGTGGGGAAGCCGCCCTCGGCGAAGGGGCGGAGGTCCTCGGGGAGGTCGAGTCGCACGAAGCCGTCGGAGTCGAGCGCGGCGCGACGCGCGGGCGAGAGGCGCTCGAGCGCAAGGTTGAGCAGTTCGTCGTCGGACGTGAAGAGTTCGGGATCGGTGTAGGCCATGGCGCCGGCGAGCCGACGGAACAGTTCGGTGTTGCTCACGCTCTCGCCGAGCGGTGCGATGGCCGCGTGGTTCGCCCCGAGGTGCAGGTGCCCCCACGCGGGTACCACGTCGGCGCTCTCGATCTGCGTGGTGGCCGGCAGCACGATGTCGGCGTAGGCCGCAGTGTCGGTGAGGAACTGTTCGTGGACCACGGTGAAGAGGTCATCACGCAGCAGGCCGCGTCGCATCAGTTCAGCATTCGGCTGGGTGACGAGCGGGTTGCCGTTCCACGCGAGGAGCACGGTGATCGGTGGGTCGAGCGTCGGGTCGTTGAGCGCGCGGGCCACGTGGTTGGTATTGAGCAGGCGACGCGGCGCTCCCGGAGGCGTTCCGGGGGCGAGGGCGCCGAGCCCGTCGCGGTCGATCGTTGCGGCGAACCATCCGCTCGACGAGCGGGTGAGCCCACCGCCACGATGTCGCCAGGCGCCGGTGAGCAGCGGGAGACAGGCGAGCGTGCGGAACAACATCGCGCCGTGCTCCCGGTGCTCGGCACCGATGAGCGTGCGGATCACGCTCGGTTGCACCGTGCCGTACGCGGCGGCGATCCCCTCGATCTCTCCAACTTGCAGGCCGGTGACCTCCGCCGCGCGCGCCGGCGTCCACTCGCCAACGCGCCCCACGAGCGCCTCGTACCCGGAGGTGAAGCGATCGACGTAGTCACGGTCCACGAGACCGTCGCGCACGAGCACGTGCATCATCGCGAGCGCGAGCGCAGCATCCGTACCCGGGAGTGGCTGGAGGAAGGTGTCCGCCTCGTCAGCGGTCGCCGTGCGAACCGGGTCGATGACCACCACACGGGCGCCGGCTGCCCTGGCCTCCTCCACGAAGGGCCAGAGGTGGCGGTTGGTCACCTTGGTGTTCGTGCCCCAGAGCAGGATGAGCCGGCTGTGGCGGATGTCCATCGGGTCGATCCCGTTGCCGTTGCCGTAGGTTGCGGCCACGCCCTCTCGGGCTGCGGCACCGCATACCGACCCGGTGAGCCTGGTGGCGCCGAGCCGGTTGAGGAAACGCTCGCCGAGGGTCACGGTGGCGAGCACGCTCTGGTTGCCGGCGCTCGACATGGGCACCACGGTGGCGGGGCCGTGCTTGTCGATGGAGCTATGCAGTCGTGCGGCGATCGTGGAGAGCGCTTCGTCCCACGAGATGCGCTCGAAGGTCGCCGTCCCCTTGGGCCCCACCCGCCGGAGTGGGTGCAGCACGCGGTCCGGGCTGTACACCCGGTCGAGGAAGTGGTTGACCTTCGGGCACAACTCGCCGCGCGAGAACGGGTGCGCCGGGTTCCCGCGCAGCTTGGTTGCTACCCCGTCCTCAACGGTCACCACCCAGCCGCAGGAGTCGGGACAGTCGTGGTGGCACGTGCCGAGCACCGTCCGCGTCAAGGAAGCCATATCAGCCAGAGTACGTGAGCACCGGGCTAAGCCGCCGGCGGTTTTCCGTCACCCGGCTCTCAGCGGATTCTCCGTCACGGGCGTCTCGAAATTCGAGAACGACGTGACGGAGAGTGCCGACTGTCGGTGGGGCGGGCACGTCCGGTGCGCCAGTCGGGCTATGGCGTAATGTGAAGGAGGATCATGGAGTTGGTTCAACACGAATCGGGGGCACTGATGAGGGCTGGTAGTTGGGGTTCGTTTCGTCGGAAGGCGACGCTGTCGCTCCTCGTGGCCTGTGGGCTGGTCGCCGCCGGGGGCACTCCCGCCGCCCACGCCAGCGGAGACACTCATCGCTACTACCGATTCGTCATCGATTCGGTGGCCCCGAATACCGATGGCCTTTCCAGCGTGAACGAGCTCCGGCTCAAGATCGGTGGCGTGTGGTTGGAGAACTCGAACGGGACTCTCGGGAGTCAGACCCACGGCGAGGTGCGGTTCGGTCCAGCCGTCGGCACGTCGTACACGGCGACGGTCGACGTTCCGGCCAACGGGGAAGATCTGGGACTGCTGTTCAACGGCCTCAACGATGTCTCCTGGGTGGCGGGTATCGGGTACTCGCCCAGGCCGTTCGGGGGCGTCGCAGGCGACGTCACGCCGGCCGATGCGATCACGGCGGTGTTCGACTTCGGTCTCGCCCCGGTCGCCCTCGAAGGTATGCGAGTGTTCGGCGATCCGTGGGCCAACGGCGGCGCGGCGGGAGCCGAAGCCCCTGACCGATTCCGCATCCAGTACTCGGACAACGGCACCGACTGGACGACGGTGTTCCAGACGGACGAAGACGTGGTCACCCATGACGGGGAGGGCTACGACGCGCTGATCGTGTTCTTGTTCTTGCCGCCGACCGGCGCCGCCCCTCACGCCCTGCTGGTAGCGTCCGGCGTGTTCCTCGTCGTGGGCATCGTCCTGTCTGGTTTCCACCGCCGCCCGCTCGGTGCGTGAGCGGCGTCCCCCTCGAACGGGGCTCAACTGCGGCGAATCTCGCGGAAGGGGAGGTCGCGGTCAACCTCGGGTTCCTTGGGCAGCCCGAGGATGCGCTCGCCGATGATGTTGCGCTGGATCTGGTCGGTGCCGCCACCGATCGAGAAGAAGAACGCGTTGTGCATCGAATAGTTCGCGTCGCCGCTTTCGGCGGACTCCTTGGCCGTGAGCGTTCCCTCAGGGCCGAGCAGTTTCACCTGTAGGCGCCCGGCGATGTGGAGGATGTTGGCCATGGCAAGCTTGCCGAGCGAGGCCAGCGGCGACGACGAATCCTTCTTCAGTTGTGCCGCAGCACGCTTGCCGGTCCACTCGTTGACGAGACGCAGACAGTGCAGCGTCGTGAGCTCCTGACGGATGACCGGGTCGCTGCTGCGGCCGACCTTGTGAGCGAGGTCAACGAGCGAGAGGTCCGGTGCTGGTGCGCTCGCCTCGGACTCCGGGTCGAGTGACTCCTTCGAATCCTCCTGCCCTTTTCGCCGGCCGATGGGGCCACCCATCACGGCGCGCTCGTACATGAGCGCGGTCTGCAACACCCACCAGCCGCGGTTCAGTTCGCCGAGCATGTTCGATGCGGGCACGCGTGCCTCGGTGATGAACACTTCGTTGAAACGGGCGTCACCCGTTGCCTGTCGCAGAGGACGCACCTCCACGCCGGGTTGGCGCATCGGGAAGAAGAAGAACGTGATGCCCCGGTGCTTGGGCTGGTCCCAATCGGTGCGCGTAATGAGCAGCGCGTACTCGGCGGCGCGTCCGCCCGAGGTCCACACTTTCTGGCCGTTCACCACGAACTCGTCGCCGTCACGGTCGGCACGTGTCGCAATGCTCGCGAGGTCCGAACCGGCGCCGGGCTCGCTGTAGAGCAGGCACATGGCGAGGTCGTCCATGAGCAGGCGGCGCAGCACCTTGTGCTTCAGTTCGTCCTGCCCGTAATGCAGCACGGTGCCGGCCCACAGGTTGTACTGGTCCTGACTCGTGCCGGGTGCGCCGACACGGCGGAACTCCTCGGCAACCACCTTGCTCGACTCGGCGTCGAGGCCGCGGCCGAACCACTCAGTGGGCCACGTGGGCGCGGCCCACCCGCTGTCCACCACCTTGGCGAGCCACACCTTCGGGTCGGCGCCGCGCGCTGCAAACTCGGGCCGCCAGTTGTCGGCGAGCCACGTGCTCACCTCACGGCGAACCGCCTCTGGGTCTGTGGAGACCGGTGAGGAGGTGGTGAGCGTCATGGTGCTGCTCCGTTCGGTTGTGGGCCCGGGGACACCCGGGTCGCGGTGCTCAGAGTCCGGACTTCTCGAGGATGTGGATGCCGCACGCCGAGCCGAGGCCGATGACGTGCGCGAGGCCAACCTTGGCACCCTCGATCTGGCGATCGCCTGCCTCGCCGCGCAGGTGGTGGCAGACCTCCCAGACGTTGGCGATGCCGGTGGCCGCTATGGGGTGGCCCTTGGACTCGAGGCCGCCGGACACGTTCACCGGGGTCTTGCCGTCGCGCCAGGTTGCGCCCGACAGGAAGAAGTCGGCGGCGCCGCCCTCTTCGCAGAGCCCGAGGTTGTCGTAGTGCACCAGTTCGGCAGTGGCGAAGCAGTCGTGCAACTCCACGAGGTCGAGGTCCTGCGGGCCGACACCGGCCTGCTCGTACGCAATGCGGGCAGCGTTCTTGGTGAGGGTGTTCACGTCGGGCAGCACCTGGCAGGCCTCCTGCCACGGGTCCGTGGTGAGCACCGATGCCTTCACCTTGATTGCGCGGCGCTGCTGCTCGAGCGAGAGCGTCCTCAGCTTGGCGCCGCTCACCACCACTGCGGCGGCAGCACCATCGCAGTTGGCCGAGCACATCGAGCGCGTGTTGGGGTACGCGATCATGACGTCGTTCATGATCTCCTCGAGCGTCATTCGCTTGGTGTACGCAGCCAGCGGGTTGAGCGTGGAATGAGCATGGTTCTTCTCGGAGATCTTCGCGAACAGCTCGAACGACGCACCGCCGTACTTGTGGCCGTACTCCATGCCGACCTGGGCAAACACGCCGGGCATTGAGTCGGTGCCAATACGGCCGTCCACCGAACCGACGGCGCCGTAGCGACCCTTGGGCTCGTAGACCTTCTTGTCGCTCTTGGCCTTGCCGCCCGCACCGAGGAGGCCCGCGCCCGCCAGCTTCTCCACGCCGACGGCGAGACCCATGTCCACCTCGCCGGCCTTCACGGCCATGATTGCCGTGCGCAGCGCCGTTGCACCCGTGGCGCACGCGTTCGACACGTTGTACACGGGGATACCGGTCTGGCCGATCTGCTTCTGGATCTGCTGACCCACACCACCGCCACCCATGAGGTTGCCCGCTGCGAGGATGCCGATGTCTTTCATCGTCACACCACCGTCAGCGAGTGCTGCCATGGCGGCCTCGGACGCGAGGTCCACGATGTCCTTGTCCGGGTGCTTGCCGAACTTGGTCATTTTGATCCCGAGGATCCAGATGTCGTCGCTGGCCATGGCGTGCTCCTGTCGTGTGTCGCTGTCGCGGTGAGAGTTCGGTATGAGGATTCGGTGTGGGTGTTTCGGTGCGGCGGTCAGGCCGGTTCGAAGCCGTAGTTGATGGCTTCGGTGCCCTCGTCGTCGGCGCCGACGGGTACCAGGGCGAGGCGGACCTTCATGCCGAGTTTCACGTGTTCGGGGGAGGGCTCCACGTTGGTGAGGGTGCAACGCACGCTCGTGCCGCCGCAGTCGACGATGGCCGACACGAACGGCACCTTCACACCGGGTGCGGCGAAGGTGACGATGCTGAACGCGCGCACGATGCCCTCGGTGCCGATGTCCACCTTCTTGAACAAGGTGCCGAAGCAGGAGGCACACGCGTTGCGGCGGTCGAAGAAGCGGGCACCGCAGTCGGTGCACTCGTTGGCGACGAGATGCGGCTTGTCGCCGAGCACGAGGTAGTCGACGAACGGGATCTGCTTGGACATTGCTGCTCCTCGAGGGTGGCGCCATCCCCGACAGCGCCCGTACGCCTCGAACAGTACCCCACCCGGGATTTCGGTCTACATCTGGCGGGCGGAGGGGTCGCCAGAAGTAGACCCAAATCTCAGCGAGAGAGGGTTACGAGAGAACGAGGTCGGCAACCTGCTTGAGCTGAGCGGCGTCCCGGCCTGAGATGAGCAGCGTGGTGACCGGGCTCGAGCGCCACACGTCGAGGCGCTCACGAATCCGTGAGGCGGGGCCGACGAGGCTGATCTCGTCGGCGAAGTCGTCGGGCACGGCGGCGATCGCTTCGTCCCGCTTGCCGGCCATGAACAGGTCCTGGATCTTGTACGCCTCGTCCTCGAAGCCCATCCGTGCCATCAACTTGGTGTGGTAGTTCTGGCCCTTGGCGCCCATGCCGCCGATGTAGAAGCCGAGCATCCCCTTCACAGGCAACAGGCCGGCCTTCACGTCGGCGGTGATGTTCAGCGTGGCGAGTGCATTGATCTCGAAACCCTGCTTGGCCGGTGCCAACTGGTCCGCATACACCTCTTGGCGATACGGCGAGTAGTACAGCGGCAGCCAGCCATCGGCGATCTCGGCGGTCTGGCGAACGTTCTTCGGGCCCTCGGCGCCGATGAAGATCGGGATGTCGTTGCGCAGTGGGTGCACGATGCTGCGCAGTGGCTTGCCGAGCCCCACCGAGCCCGGCCCGCGATAGGGGTGTTGGTAGAACTCGCCCTGGAAGTCGAGCGGCTCCTCCCGGCGGATCACCCGTCGGATGATCTCGACGTATTCACGCGTGCGGGCGAGCGGCTTGTTGGACGGCTGTCCGTACCAACCCTCTACCACCTGCGGTCCGCTCACGCCGAGGCCGAGTTGGAACCTGCCCTCGGAGATGTGATCGAGCGTGATCGCCGCCATCGCGGTCGCCGTTGGCGTGCGCGCTGACAACTGCACCACGCCGGTACCAATTTTGATGCGCGACGTGTGCGCTGCTAGCCACGTTGCGTAGGTGAAGCAGTCGCTGCCCCACGACTCGGCCACCCACACGCTGTCGAAGCCGTACTCCTCGGCGGCCTGCACGAGCGGCACGACCCCCTGTGGCTTGCCGGCTCCCCAGTACCCCATCATCATCCCGAGCTTCATGGCAAGAGATGATGCCAGTTCGCGGGCACCCTGCGCTAGAAGTCCTTGTCGTTGGTCCCCGTCTCGGCGGCAGGCTGGGTGGAACATCCATTGCCGAGCGTGTCCCTTGCGTTTGCGCTTGGTGTCCACACCATCGCTGCAAGGTTGGTGCTCTTGGAGTCGTTGTACTTCTTGAGGACAGCGACGACAGTAAT
>CAMDBM010000051.1:0-14367 GCA_945889085.1 Ferrithrix thermotolerans DSM 19514 | reverse complement strand
ACCGGCATGTCGAGGACGCCGAGGATCCGCCGCAGCCCGGCAACCGCGCTCTGTGTTTGGTCCATGATCTCGGTGAACTCGGCGATGGGCTCGAGGAAGCGATAGGTGAGGAACAGGAATCCAACCAGCGCGCCGGCGCTGAGACCCGAATCCGGGCCAAGTGTCACCCCGATCGAGACCACCGCCGCAACAGTGAGCACCGAGAAAACCTCGCCGGAGGGAAACAGGAATGCCGCGAGCTTGCTCGTCCGCACCTGGGCGGCCGTCCTGCGCGCGGCCACTCGGTGTGTGTCGTCGATGATGCGCCGCTCCACGCGATAACTGCGCACCACGTGCGCTCCGGTCACCACCTCGGAGACCTGACCCATCGTGTTCCCGTTCATCTCACGTGATGCGTGGTACGCCGAGACGAGACGGCGCTGGACGAACCGGAGAACGAGGAAGAGCGGCGCGGCGACGACGAACGCAACGCACGCGAGAACCCAGTTGTACGCCAGCATCACCCCGGAGACGAGCACCATGAGCGTGCCGTCGAGGAGCCAGGCGAGCCCTCCCCATGCGAAGAACTGGGTGAGGGTCTCGATGTCGGAGGTCACGCGGGCAACCAAGGCGCCGCGCCGCTCCTCGGCGTGGTCCTCCATGCTCAGGCGATGAATATGCCCGAACAGCCTCACGCGCAGGCCGTACAGCGCGTACTCGCTCCGCTTCCCGAGCCGGGCCACGGCAAACCGCTGGGCAGTCGTGGCGAGTAGCACCGCCGTGGAGGCGATGATCCCAAGCAGGACCACGCGCCCAAGGTCCACATTGCCCGGGCGGAGCCCGTGGTCGACGGCCTGCTGGATCGTGATCGGCACGGTCACGCGCCCGGCAGCACCGATCACGGCGAGGAACACCGTGAGCCCGAGTCCCTGTCGTAGTTCGGGCACGGCGCGCACACCGCGACCGATCGTTGCCGCCGCACCGAGTTCGCCGTGGTCGAAGCTCATGGTGCGTCCCGGTCGTGCTCGTACGCCTCGACCAGTTCCCGGTAGTCAGCATCGCTCTCGAGGAGGGACGCGTGGGTGCCATGTGCCCGGATCGTGCCGTCGACGACGAAGAGCACGGCGTCGGCGAGTGCGATGGTCGACGGACGTGATGCGACGAGCAATGTGGTGCTCGACGACAGCGCGGTCCTCAGGTTGGCGAGGATGCGGGACTCGGTGGAGGGATCGAGCGCCGACGTCGTGTCGTCGAGCAGCAGCACCTCTGGGCGGCGCACGAGCGCACGGGCGAGTGCAACGCGCTGCCGCTGGCCCCCAGACAGGCTGACGCCGCGCTCACCGACGATCGTCCCGGCCCCCGCGGGCAGTGTCGAGACGAACTCGGTCGCGTCTGCGAGACGGAGCGCCTCGTCGATCTCCGCCCCGTCGAACTGTCCCCCGAGGCCAACGTTGTCAGCGATCGAGCCGGAGAGCAGGAATGCCTCCTGGAACACCATCGACGGGGAGCGACCCGCCACCGCGATCGTTCCCCGATCGGGGGCGAGGAGGCCAGCCACGAGCTCGAGCAACGTGGTCTTGCCGGAACCGGTGGCACCCACCACGGCAACCGTGCTGCCGGCTGGGATGCTCGCCGTGAGATCCCTCACGACGGGGGTGTTCTCGTCGTACGAGAACGAGACACCCCGCAGGTCAACCCCGATGCCGGGTGCCGGTGCGAGCAATGACTCCGTCGGGTCGGCGCCAACGGGCTCATCGAGGATCTCGCGGACACGATCCCACCCGGCCAGTGACGAGGGGAGTTGCGAGAGTGCCCATCCGATGAGGCGTAGCGGGAAGACGAGCAACGTGAACATGTAAAGAAAGCTGGTGAGTGCCCCGATGGTGAGGGAGCCCGACTGGACGCGTGCCGTCCCGATGATGAGCAGCCCGATATTGCCGAGGGCCGGGATCGCGTCGAGCGCAGCCTCGAACGTTGCACGCAACGAGACCGTCCGCATCCGGGCCTCGCGCAGTCGTGCTGCGATCACAGCCAGACGATCAGCCTCTCGCGCCTCGGCCCCGAAGGCCTTCACCACCATCACGCCCTCGAAGCTCTCGTGCACGGCGGCAGAGAGCATTCCCAGCTGCGCCTGGGCCGCCCGGTAATGGGGGGACACCTTGCGTTGGTAGATCACGTTCATTGACGTCAGGAGGGGGAACAGGATGACGGCAACGATCCCTAGCGGAATGTCGGTGAGCAGCAGCCAGACGCTTGACATGACCACCATGAGCACCGTCCCCGCAGCGAACGGCAACGGCGAGAGGATCTCGGTGGCCATGTCTACGTCGACACCGGCCCTCGCGATGAGGTCGCCGGACTGGTGCCGTTGGTGCCACCGCAGCGGCTGGGAGACGAGACGCTCCACGACGGACATCGTGAGGTCCTGCGCAACCCTCCACTTCACGATGCCCGCAAACGTCCTCCGCAGCACCACGCCGACCGCGCGCACCAGACCGATACAGATGACGAGCATGCATCCGGTCACGACGGCGCCGACGGCAACCCGCCCGTCCCGGAACCGCGGCAGGATCACGTGATCCACTACCCACTCGATCGCCTTCGAGGAGGCAACCGTGCACGAGCCGAAGATGAATGCACCGAACACCGCGATGGCGAAGTCACGTGGGTGCATCCGGACGAGGGTGCGGGCCAGCAGGAATCCCCTGACAAGTGTCGAGCGCTGCCGCTCAACAGGGAGATTCGGGACCATCATCATCTTTCTAGCAGCGCACCCAGTGCCCCGCACCGGCCTCGACCGCAGTACATGCCAGCCGTGCACCCGAGGCTGGCATTGACCCACGTGCCGCGAACTCCGACGTACGGGGTCGTAACCTGACGCGAATGTCTGACCAGTCGAACCTTGCGCTGCTCGTCCTGCGTCTCGTCCTCGGGCTCTTCCTTGCCTACCACGGGTACAACAAGTTCTTCGGCGGCGGCCGCATCACGGGAACCGCACGCTGGTTCGCCTCGATCGGTTTCAGGGCCCCCTCACTGCAGGCCCTCTTGGCCGCGACCACCGAGGTGGGTGCAGGCGTGCTCCTCGCTGCAGGGCTGCTCACACCCCTCGCAGCAGCAGCAGTGATCTCGGTGATGATCGTCGCAATTGTCTCCAGCCACTGGAAGGTTGGCTTCTTCATCTTCAAAGATGGCGGTGGCTGGGAATACTGCGCATCGATCGCCGTCGCGGCCTTTGCGATCGGCACCATCGGCGCTGGCGAGTGGTCGCTCGACCGTGCCCTCGACATCGGGTTCGACGGCTGGGACGGCGCCATCGTCACCGGTGCCGTCGGGGTTGGCGGCGCACTGGCCCAGTTACTCGTGTTCTACCGCCCCAAGGCCAGCAGGTGAGCGCCGTCGTCCAGGACGCCGCTCCCCGCCGGACGCGACGCAGATGGCTCACGGTGCTCCTCGTGGTGATCGTCCTCGCGATCGCGGCCATGTGGGTCTATGCGTTCATCTTCGCCCCGCGCGACGGCGTGAACCCGGTTCGGGACAAGGCATGGTCCGACGCGACCGAGACACGGTGTGCTCTCGCCTCCGACCAGCTCTCCCCGCTCGTGTTCCGCACGAAGATCACCGAGGAGAACAAGGCCGAGGATCTCCCCGCGTTCGTCGCAGTCCTCGACCGCAGCTATGCGATCATCCATTCCATGCTCGACGATGTCGAGCGACTCCCCCGGGCCTCGGAGAAGGCGCAGGCCCTGATCCCCCAGTGGATGGCGGACTACCGCGTCTGGGAAAAAGACCTGAAGGAATGGATCGAGCAGTTGCGTGCAGGCACGATTGTGAAGTTCGGCGTTGCCGTCACGGACACCGGTATCCCCGTGAACGAACGGATCAACACCTTCGCCACCGAGAACCGCATCCTCAGTTGCAGCACGGACCTGCTGACCACCTGAGCACTGCGCGTGACGTCAGCGGGTACTTACCCATCCCTCGCCCTCGACGTACCGCCTGATCACCCTCGCAGGTGATCCCACGGCCACCGAGTAGTCCGGCAGATCCCCGTTCACGACACTGTTTGCCCCGACGACCACGTGCCGGCCGATCGTGGAACCCGGGAGCACCACCGTTCCGTGGCCGAGCCACGAGCCGTCGCCGATGGTCACCGGCCGTTCCGGCATGGACTGGCGGGAGATCGGCAGGGAGATGTCCTCGAACCCGTGGTTCTGGTCCGTGATGTACACGTGGTGACCGGTCCAGACGTCGTTGCCGATGTCGATCGCGAGGTGTCCAACGATGCCGCTGCCCCTGCCGATCAGACACCGGTCGCCGATCCGGACCACCGGATTGGTGACGCACTGCTGACCCGGCACCATGCCCGCCGACAGGGTCACCTGCGGCCCGATCATCGTGCCGGCACCGATCTCAATGAACTGCTCGTTGAAGATGGTGTTCACGGGGAAGCAGATCACGCTCCCGGTACCGAAGGCCCCGAAGCGCCGCCCGACCCGTGTAGCAGGACCGATTGCGCCGAGTTCAACAATGCCGTCCCACCCCCAGCGGACCGCCTCGCCGGAGGCCCGCTTCAGCACGCCGCGTACACGCCCCCACGCAGACGGTTCGGGGAGGTCCCTCGTGAGCACGGGTGGAGCCTAGGACGCCGACCTCCCGGGCGCGTAGCGTGTGCGCATGGGACAACACATCAGGCTCTCTGTTTCCGACCACGTCGCAACCATCACGATCGACCGGCCCGAGCGGAAGAACGCGATGACTTACGGGGTCCTGAACGACTTCATCGCCACAGTGAGTGCTGCGGGCGCCGACCCCGAGGTGCGGGTGGTCCTGGTGACCGGGGTGCCCGGATCGTTCTGTTCGGGCACCGACCTGTCGGACCTCAACGACACGCCCGAGGGCGAACGAGGTCTGCGCGGCAGCGCCGCCGAGCGCCGTCGCTGGTGGCCCCTGATCGACATCCCCCAGCCCACCATCTGCGCGGTGGACGGCCCGGCCGTCGGCATGGGCGCGGAGTTCACGTCACAGTGCGATCTTCGCCTCTGCTCCCCGACCGCCCGGTTCGCCTGGAACTTCGTGCACCGCGGCCTTGTGCCGGACACCGGGGCCGGGACCTGGTTGCTGCCGAGGCTGCTCGGCCCGCAGCGTGCCATGGAGTTGATCTACACCGGACGTTTCCTCGGCGCCGACGAGGCGAAGTCGCTCGGTTATGTGCTCGACGTGATCCCGAGCGACGAACTCGTCCCGCGGGCGCAGGATCTTGCGCGCGCGATTGCGCTCGGCTCCTCCCCGCTGTCCACCCGGCTCGCAAAGTCGCTCGTGTACGAGGCCTTTGCCGGCGATGTGTCGGCCCACATGATTCGCCATACCGAGGCAATGACCACCTGCTTCGCCAGCGAGGACCACCACGAGGGAGTTGCCTCCTTCCTCGAGCGACGCCCGGCGAATTTCACCGGTCGATAAGGTCGCCTCGAGAGAGCCGGGAGGCGCTAGATGTTGCACGTCGACGAGATCAAGGTCCACAAGGGAATCAGGTTCGCCACCGCGGATCGCTTCGGGGCCCCCCGGGCGTTCGACGGTGACCTCGATGCGCTCGACGTCGGCACCTACGGAGCGCAGTGCCCACAGCTCATCGGGATGATGGAGCAGATGCTCGGTCAGAGCAGCCTTCCCTCCGACGAGGACTGTTTCTTCCTCAATGTCTTCACGCCTGCCCGGGACGGTGCCCGCCGGCCGGTGATGGTGTGGGTCCACGGCGGGGCCTTCACGAACGGGACCGGGGCAACGCCTTGGTATCACGGTGTCTCGCTCGCCCGGCGCCATGACACGGTCGTCGTCACGATCAATTACCGACTCGGCGCTTTTGGCTTCCTGCACCTCTCGGACCACGGGAGCCCCGGGTTCGCCGATTCCGGCAACCTCGGCATCCTCGATCAGGTCGAGGCCCTGCGCTGGGTGCATCGCAACATCTCACGCTTCGGAGGCGATCCGGACAACGTCACGATCTTTGGTGAGTCCGCGGGCGGCGCGAGCGTGCTCGCCCTCATGGCGACGCCCCTCGGGGCGGGGTTGTTCCACCGGGCCATTGCGCTCAGCCCCTCGATGAACCAGTTCCGCACCCGCGAACGCGCGCACGAGGTCGGTATCCACCTGCTCGCGGCCGCTGGCGTGTCGGCGGAGGATCTGCACGCACTGCCCGCTGGGGCGGTGCTGTCCGCACAGAACCAGGTGCTCGGCCGAGCCGGGGCATTCACGGCCTTCTCCCCCACACCCGGGGAGCCAGCCATGCCGCTTCCCGTTGCAGAGGCAGCCGCGCTCAATCCCGTTCCGCTCCTCATCGGTACGACCCGCGACGAAATGTTGCTCTTCACGGTCCCAGATCCGGCGTACCAGAACATGGACGACGCGGGCCTGCTCCGCTACGCAACCGAGCGCTTCGGGGACCGTGCCGGCGAGGCCATCGCCGCGTACCGGCAAGGGCGTCCCGGATCCACCCCGGGCGCGATTGCCTCCGCCATCCTCACCGACGAGTCCTTCCGTGCCCCGGCACGCAGACTTGCCGAGCAGCGATCACGGAACGGTCATGCCACGTGGATGCACTGGTTCACGTGGGAGACACCCCAGTTCGGCGGCCTGCTCGGCTCCTGCCACGCACTCGACATCCCCTTCGTGTTCCACAACCTCGGGCGGAGCGGTGTCGAGGCATTCACCGGGAACGGCGAGGCACGCACTCGCGTCGCCGATTGCTTCTCGACTGCCGTCACCTCGTTCGCACGCAATGGCAACCCGGGCTGGGATCGCTACGACCTCAACCGGCGGACCACGATGCGCATCGATTCCGACCCTCACACCATCGACGATCCGGAGCCCGACCTGCGGCTGCTCTGGTCACCAGCCGCCTGAGCGCGCCCGCACCGGATGAACACTTCGCTCACCGCACTCGAGGGAATCCGGGTCGGCCATCACCAACGGGTCGGTCGTGGATGGCTCACGGGAACCACGGTCGTGTTCGCACCCCGGGGCGTCACGGCCGGCGTCGATATCCGCGGCGGGGGTCCCGGAACCCGTGAGACCGAACTCCTGCGTCCCGAGAACCTCGTTCAGCAGGTCCATGCAATCTGCCTGAGCGGGGGCAGTGCCTTCGGGCTTGCAGCAGCCGACGGGGTGATGCGCCGCTGCGCGGAGCTGGGCGTGGGGCTCCAGATCGGGGCCGCACCGCACGAGGTCGTGCCGATCGTGCCCTCGGCCATCATCTTCGACCTCGGCCGAGGCGGGACGTTCGCCAACCACCCCACCGCCGAGTTCGGGTACCAGGCCACCGCAACGGCTTCGCGTCGACCCGTTCGGTCGGGCAACGTGGGCGCCGGCACCGGGGCTGTTACGTGTGGCCTCAAGGGCGGGCTCGGCAATGCGTTGCGGTTGATCGATCTACCGCCAGCCTCCGACGATCCTTCCGCTCAGCCGGTATACGTCGCGGCGCTCGCAGTGGTCAACGCTGCCGGGTCGCTGCTCAACCCCGAATCGGGCCTCCCCTGGCTCGTGCACGGCAATGCCGGTGCGTTCGGGCTCCGCCGTCCGGACCGGGAGGACCGCAGACGCCTGCGCGAAGTACTCGCGGTCCGGCTGGCCGGGTTCGGTATCGGCACCGCCGGTGAGGCTTCCGGGGCGCCAGAGACGCCGTCCGCGCTCAACACGACGATCGGGGTGGTTGCGACCAACGCGGACCTCACCAAGGCCGAGTGCACCAAACTTGCCCAGGTTGCCCACGACGGGCTCGCACGGGTCGCCAACCCGAGCCACCTCATGGTCGACGGCGACACCGTCTTTGCGCTCTCGACGGGCTCGCGGGCGGTCGCGCCTGCACCGGGGCGCCAGACCGGCACGGCGCTTGCGGGGCCGGGGAGCCGCGCCGAGTTCCTCAACCGATTGCTCGTCGGCGGTGCCGACGTTTTTGCTGCGGCGTGCCTCGACGCGCTGCTCGCCGCACGGGGAGCCGGGGCATTCCCCTCGTACCGTGACATCTGTCCCACGGCGTTCATCACCCCGTAGAAGTTTTTGCCTTGTACAAACCGCACCCCTTCGCCATATGGTTTAGAGGAGGACACTGCCTGAGTCCAGAGGCAGTGCTGAGTGAACTATGAGCACACTCCCCACGAACCGACCCAAGATCACCGTTCCAGCGATCATGCGCCGAAAGCAGACCGGCGAGAAGATCTCCATGATCACGGCCTACGACGCCACGTTCGCACGACTTGTCGATGAGGCCGGTGTGGACATGATCCTCGTCGGCGACTCGGTAGGAATGGTGGTGCAGGGCGTCGAGAACACCCTTCCGGTTGGGCTCGACGACATGGCGTACCACGTGGAGATCGTTGCCCGCACACGCCCCTCGGCCCTCGTCGTCGGTGATCTCCCCTTCGGCTCGTACCAGGTCAGCCCCCAACAGGCCGTGGAGAGCTCGATCGTGCTCATGAAGCGAGGCGCAGAGTGCGTCAAGCTCGAGGGCGGCACGCACATGGCCGACACCATCGAGGCGATCTCGCGTGTCGACATCCCCGTTGTCGGCCACATCGGTCTGACCCCGCAGAGTGTCCACCGCATGGGGGGGCACAAGGTGCAGGGACGCACCTCCGGTTATGAGGCCGGCGGTCGCGAGCGCCTGCTGGATGACGCCGTCGCCGTCGAGCGGGCCGGTGCATTCGCCCTCGTGATCGAGGGGGTCCCGCGGGACCTCGCGAAGGAAATCTCCGCAAAGGTGTCAATCCCCACCATCGGGATCGGCGCGGGTCCCGATTGCGACGGCCAGGTGCTGGTGCTCCACGACGTCCTCGGGCTGAGTGCGCACCGCTACAAGTTCGCCAAGGCCTACACAGACCTCCGTCAACAGGTGCTGGACGCCACCTCGGCATACGTCGCCGATGTCCAGTCGGGCGTCTGGCCCGACGACACGCACTCCTTCCACTGACCCCACTCGAACCACCGCGATGATCACCCTCGCTACACCCGCGGCCATGCAGCAATGGGCACGCTCGCAACACGCGTCGGGTCGCCGTATCGCCTTCGTGCCCACTATGGGTGCGTTGCACGAGGGACACCTGCACCTCATGCGGACCGCCCGCTCGCACGCCGACGTTGTGGTCGCCTCGATCTTCGTGAACCCGTTGCAGTTCAACAGCCGCGAGGACTTCGACACCTACCCGCGACCCATGGACGAGGACCTGACGCTCTGCGACAGCGTTCGGGTCGATGCGGTCTACGCACCGACCGCAGCCGCTATGTACCCGGTCGGGTTCGAGACCCACGTGGACCCGGGCTCGCTCGCCGTCCCCATGGAGGGGGCCATGCGTCCTGGCCACTTCCGAGGCGTGACCACCGTCGTCGCAAAATTGTTCGGCGCGGTGCGACCAGACGTTGCGCTGTTCGGCCAGAAGGACTTCCAGCAGCTTGCCGTGATCCGTCGAATGGCGATCGATCTGGACATGGGTATCGACATCATCAGCGTGCCGACCGTTCGCGAACCCGACGGACTCGCGCTGTCGAGCCGGAACCGCAGGCTCAGCCCCGGGGACCGCCGGGCCTCGGTGGCCGTCCCCGATGCCCTCCGCTCTGCGGTGGAGGCCCTGGCCGCCGGCGAGACCGACGCGCAGGAACTCGAGCGCACCGCCCTCCGTGTCCTTGCCCGCGAGTCACACGGCCGCGTGGAGTACGTGCGGGTGTTCGACGCCGCCACGCTCGAGCCGATCCCGACCATCGACCGGGAGGCGGTGATCGCTGCTGCCGTGTGGTTCTCCGACGTCCGCCTCATCGACAACATGCTCCTGCATCCCGCTACCGACACGGCGGCCGGCACCGCGATGTAGCAAAGTGTCGACATGAGCACTGTCGATCTCACCCCCGAGGAATACGCCAACGAGTACGGCGAGTCACGCCAGCGGATTCGGTCCATCGTCGAGGCGGCCGTCTCCAACCCGGCAACCGCCCAGTCCATCGCCGGCGTGATGGTGCCCGCCTGCCCGGACTGGACGCTGACCAACATCTGCTCGCACCTCGCCGGGATCTGCCGCGACCTCGTCGAGCGGAACAATCCAGGTGCGGACGCTCAGGCATGGGTGGACCGTCAGGTTGCCGAGCGTGCAGACCGCAGCCTCGGGTCCCTCCTCGACGAGTGGGATGAGTACTCACCCCGTTTCGAGACCCTCATCGCCAAGCACCCCCACGGTTTCTCCGGCCTCGTCCTCGACGTGGTTGCCCACGAGCACGACATCTGCGGTGCGCTCGGGATCGAGGGGGACCGCACCTCCCGAGGCGTGCACGCCTGCATGCTCATCGAGGCGCGCCAGATCCTCGACCGGGACCTGGTTGCCCACAGTCTCGACGCCGCACGGTTCCTCGCGGACGGCGAGGAGTGGCTCTGCGGCACGGGCGATGTCGGCCTGACACTCGATCTGGGGGACCACCCGAGCGGCACGTGGGAACTCACGCGACTGCTTGGCTCGCGCCGCTCCCTCGCACAGTTGCGTGCCTACCCGTGGCAGGGAGACCTCGACCGCTACCTTCCCGGCATCGCCCACATGGACCTGCCTGCCAGCGACCTCGTGGAGTGATCAGCGGTGGATGTCCGGGCGCTGCTGCACGGCCCGGATCCGCAGCGTGAACGCCGAGTCACCGCCGAGCACCCCGCTGCGCGCGAACAATCTGCCGTTCTCCCAGTTCGACAACCCGAGTTCGGGCTTGTCGAGCGCGAACTGACCGTCGACCCAGCGGGTGAAGCCGTTGCCGACGAACGGGGAGTTGATGGAGGACCAGAATTGTTCGTGCTCCGTGACGTCCTTCGAGATCAGCGACGCAACGAGTCGCGGGCTGTAGGCGTTGAAGAGGCGGACCGCCTCGGCAACCGTGTCCACGACGCACAGGGAGACCTCGGGGGTGTCCTCCCACTCCCACTCGGTCCCGAGCTGTTCGATTGCGATGGGCTCGGCGTGCGGCTCCAGCACCGTTCCCTCGGCGCGGCGCACCTCCACCTGTGAGTGGAACAACTGCGCGTCGACAAAGGGTGCTGCGCTGTCGGTGATGTGCAACTTGGTGACGGTGTTGCGGCGCTCGCCTGCCGAAGTCGTTGCGAGGAGCACCTTCGGCACCAACTCCGCGGCCCTCGATCTGGGCACACAGATCACATTGACCGTGTTGCACACCTTGCGGTCCAGTGAGTGATAAATGGCCTGGAACAGGTCATCCCCGTCGGCTGCCTCGCCGGCGACGATCCACGCACCGCCCGTGCCGTGCAGGCTCACCGGGACACCAGCCTGACGGGCTACTGCCCCCAGTTGGTCCACGGCGGTTCCGGATCCGCGAGCAACAGCGAGGGCGAGCCGGCGCTGGTCGAACAGTGCCCACCCGCTCGCGCGGGAGGGGGAGTCGACAAGGACGGCCGACCCGGACGGGAGGCCCGCGTGGGCGAGGGCCGGCGCGAGCGCGTGCTCGACGATCGACCTTGCGGTGCCCAACGCATCGCTCCCGATCCGGAACACCACGGTATTGCCGGTACGGATCACGCCGGTGGCGTCGGCGAAGACGTTCGGACGGCCCTCGAAGACGAAGCCGATCACACCGAGTGGAGCCCGACGAACCTCGGCAGTCCAACCATCATGCTGAACAGCGTCGACCAGAGCATCGCGACTCGCCGGGAAGTCGCGCCACGTCCGCAACCCCCCAACCATGTCGGCTCGCATCTTCGGCGACAGCACGAGTCGGGTGGTGGAGCGCCCCTTCGTTCGTGCAGCCTCCACGTCGGCCTCGTTGGCCCGCAGGATCGGGGCGAACGACACATCGTCCTCGAGGCGACGGGCGAACTCCTCGAAGAACGCGCTAATGGCCGCATCCGGCACTCCCCCGAGTTCGGCGAACGCATCGTGAGCCCGCAGCACCGCCGCCTCGACCCGTTCGTATTCCGCCGCGGGTATGTGCAGCAGATCCCCGGAGGTCTGGACCACGACCACCCGGTCGCCGGGCACGAATGCCGCCGCCAGTTCCGGGCCAACGGTGGCAACACGGTTTCCGGCGAACAGCACCGGTTGGCCGGGTTCGAGACGTTCCAAGCGATCACTCACGCCGGGCATTCTGCCGTTCCGGGGCGCCAAGAGGCATCATCGGGGGATGGAGGCGGCCGAACATTCTGCACCGACGCTCCGGGTCGGTTGCCCGATGTGGGCGTTCAAGCCGTGGATCGGCTCGCTGTACCCGCTGGGTACCCCGCAGAACCGACTCCTCGGCGAGTACGCACGCTCCTTCGACACCGTGGAGGGCAACACGACGTTCTACGCGCTCCCCGAGGCCCGCACCGTCGCCCGGTGGGCCGAGCAGGCACCAGAGAACTTCCGTTTCGTGCTGAAGATGCCCAAGCGCATCACGCACGAGCTTCGGCTCCGGGACGCGGACCGTGAGGTTGCCGAATTCGTCGAGCGCTTCGAGCCCCTCGCCGACCGGCTTGGCCCGACCTTTGTCCAGCTTCCCGCATCGTTCGGCCCGGATGACCTCGGGGTGTTGCACGACTTCCTCGCTGGCCTGCCGAGCGATCGGGAGTGGGCCCTCGAGGTCCGCCATCGTGACTTCTTCGTCGGTGG
Source organism: Ferrithrix thermotolerans DSM 19514 (assembly GCA_945889085.1). Lineage (GTDB taxonomy): Bacteria > Actinomycetota > Acidimicrobiia > Acidimicrobiales > Ilumatobacteraceae > WLJO01. Next base: position 1,771 of record CAMDBM010000051.1, on the reverse strand, counting down.
GCGCCACGAACAACCGCTCGACGAGATGCTCCGCAGGCTCGCGATCAACCGGGTGATCATGGATGCGCGGTGTGTGCATGCGGGGCCGTCACAGACCCCACAGGAGCGCGACGAGATCCGCAGCAAACCGAACCTGCCGGTACGACCCGTTTCGACCGGGCGTTCTCCGATCATCCGTTTCATCGGCCAGACCGACCCGAGCGCACACCCGGCCTTCTGGGCGCCGTGGGTCGATGTTTGCAGGCGTTGGCTCGCCGAGGGGCTGAGCCCGTACGTCTTCATCCACACGCCCGACAATCTCGCGACACCCCGACTTGCCGTGCAGTTCCGGGACGAGGTCGGCGGGAGCGCCTCCGGATAGCCCTCAGTCGAGTGCGTCGTGGACCGCTCGATTGATGCGCTGATGAGCGGCAACATTTGACGCCCGCTCGGACCGGACGATCGTCACCGACGTGCCCGGCCGGCCAAGGGCCAGCAACAGGCCGTCGACGTCGTTGACCGCGCTCGCGGCGATGCCGTGTGCAGAGCACAGGGCGAGCAGGTCGGTGCCGTGCGGGGTGCCGAACAGTTGCTCGAAACGCTCGGCGCCGACGACCGCTGCCTGTGAGAGGAACGAGAAAATCCCACCGCCGTCGTTGTCCACGACAACGATGCGGAGGTCGATGTCCCGGTTTCTCAGGGCCGTGAGCGAACTGGCGTCGTGAAGAAACGCAACGTCGCCGATCAGCAGCACCGTTGGCCCCGCTGCGAGCGCCACGCCGATCGCGGAGGCGAGCACACCGTCGATGCCATTGGCCCCGCGGTTGGCATAGACCTTCGCGAACCGGTCGATCGGCGCGTACCACTCCACGTCGCGGATCGGCATGGACGACGAGAGCACCAGATTGAGCGGACCGCCGTTCTCCACTATCGACCTGCACACCGTCTGGGCAACGGCGGGTTCGGTGAGCACCCCCATCCCGAGGATCGATGCATCAATCGCTTCACGGGCGAGCATCTCGTTGCGCCGCCACCGAGCCGCCCAGGTCGTGCCCGAAGCACCCCGCAGACGGTCCGCCAGCCAGTGGCACACGGGCCCCACCGGGGCGGTTACCCATTGGCTCATCACGTGGCCCGGATCGACAGGTTTGGGGATCGCGGACAGGTGAACGTGGAAGGCCCCCGACGCGGTGAGCCATTCGTTGACAACGCGGGACGCCCACGGCTCGCCGATGTGGAGCACCACCTCAGGAGCATGATCACGGGCAAACCCGTCGTGACGCAGGAGGGAGTCCGCCGTACGCACCGCGGCGTGCAGATGCCTGCATCCCGAGCGCGGATCGGCAAGCACGGGCCAACCCGTTGCGCTGCTCAGCGCCTCCACCGCGTCCGCGTCGCTCTCTGCACCACCGGCCGTGCGACCCACCACGATCACACCGCGCTGACGGTCCAGCAGCGGTACGAGTGCATCCAGCGCGCCGGGAGCGAACGACGGTGACGACGTGACGAGTGCCTGCGGCTCGCCCGGCGGCAATGGGCCCGGATCCCCGACGAGTGGCTCACGGAACGCGAGATTCAGGTGCACCGGGCCAGGTCTGGTGTCGACACTCGACCGATAGGTACGCCGCGCCAGCGATCGCCATGTCCGGGCGGTGTCGTCACCGGGCACGCCCGGAGCGTGGAACCACCGCACCGAGCGGCCGAACAGGTGGGTCTGGTCGATGGTCTGGGCGGCACCCACGTCGAGCAGTTCGGGCGGGCGGTCCGCGGTGAGGACGATCATCGGCACGCT
>CAMDBM010000050.1:0-14462 GCA_945889085.1 Ferrithrix thermotolerans DSM 19514 | reverse complement strand
ACCATGTGCACGGATTTTTTCTGTCCGGAGAGCACGGCACGGTGAAAGCTGAGGGCCAGTTGTTCCGACTTGCTCTCGAATCGCTCGGCCTGGGGCCCGACGAGGTTCTGATGGTTGGCGACAACCCGTCGAACGACGGCCATGCGGTGCTGCACGGAATCCGCACGCTGCTGCTCCCGCTGCCCCTGTCTGGTGCGCCGAGGGGCCTCGCCGACGTCATCAAGCTGCTCTGACCACTCCCGGCCTTCTCAGCAACGAGAGCCCTCGCCCGACGTGGGGCGGTGCAGGGGGAATGCGGACCCCATGATCAACGACCGTGCTGGCTACCGTTCCGGTGTGCGTTCCGTAACAACCTCCACCGAGCAGATCCAGGCCCACGTCGACGAGTGGGTTGGGTGGGTGACGCTGAACCGGGCGGACAAGCGCAATGCGATCTCGGAGGAGATGTTCGCCTCGATCAAGGAGGTGCTCGCCGAGTGGGCCACCGACGACGAGGTGCGCGTGGTGGTGGTGCGCGGGGCGGGTGACCAGGCCTTCGCCTCGGGTGCCGATCTGGGCCAACTAGATATCAACACGACGGGCTACCCGCCGCCAGGGGCGCGCAAGGGAATGACACTCACGATCAACAAGCCCGTCATTGCGATGATCCACGGCTACTGCATCGGCGGTGGGCTCATGGTGGCAATGGATGCCGACATCCGCATCGCCGCCGACGACGCAGTGTTCTCCATTCCGGCCGGTCCGCTCGGCGCCGGATACCCGCTCATCGGCGTGCGCAAACTCGTGACGCTCGTCGGGCACGCGCAGGCCTCGATGCTGTTGTTCACCGGTGAGCGAATCGATGCGAATATTGCTGAGCGACTGGGCCTAGTCAACAAGACCGTGCCGAAGATCCACCTCGAGGCGGCAACCAAGGCGCTTGCCTCCCGGATCGCCCAGAACGCACCGCTGTCCCTCGCCGCGGCGAAGGCGGCGATGAGCGCGGTGATCGACCTGCCGGGCTCGTCGCTCGAGCACGCCCAGGACCTCGTCGATCGCTGCTGGGTGTCGGAGGACTTCGTGGAGGGTCGGGCAGCGTTCGGCGAGAAGCGCACCCCGGGGTTCACCGGCCGGTAGCAGCCCGAGCACCGAGCCGCCGGACAGAATCCGGGCGATACTCCTGCCATGCGTGCTGTCGTTCTGCGTTCCCACGGTGGTCTGGAAGTGCTTGTCGTGGAGGAGATCCCCGATCCGGTGCCCGGTCCCGAAGAAGTTCTCGTGGCCATCCGTGCCACGGCGCTGAACCGTGCCGACATCCTGCAACGGATGGGTCTGTACCCGAACCCATACCCCGAGGAGCACGAGGTGCCGGGTCTCGAGTTTGCCGGCACGGTTGTTTCTGTCGGCGAGCGCGTGCGCATGTGGAAGCCGGGCGACGAGGTGATGTCCATCACCGGTGGCGGTGCCTACGCCGAGCGCATCGCTGTCCACGAGCGACAGTTGATGCGCGTGCCGGCCAGTGTCGGCCTCGACGACGCGGCTGCCATCCCCGAGGTGTACCTAACGGCGTGGGATGCCCTCGTGGTGCAGGGCGGTCTCACCAGCGGTCGTTGGGCCCTCGTCCATGCGGGTGCCTCTGGCGTCGGCACGGCCGCGATCCAGATCGCCAAGGCCGTCGGTGCCAACGTCGCTGTCACGTGCAGTGGCGGCAAGGTGGCGGCGGTACGTGCACTCGGTGCGGACCTCGTGGTCGACTACGGCGCGCAGGATTTCGTGGAGGAGACCAAGCGCGTTACCGGCGGCAGAGGTGTGGACGTGATCCTCGACGTCATCGGGGGTGACTACGTGAACCGCAACATTGCGGCCGTCGCCCTGAAGGGTCGCGTTGTACAGGTGGGCGTGATGGGCGGCGCAACGACTCCCGTGAACATCGGTGCGATGCTCGCCAAGCGCATGCAACTCATTGGCACGGTGCTTCGTGCACGGCCTCTTGAGGAGAAGATCTCGCTCACACAACGATTCATCGCGGAGATGCTGCCCCTGTTCGACACGGGGGTACTGCGACCGGTGATCGACTGCCGCTACCCGATGGACCGGATTGCGGAGGCGCACGCCGTCATGGAGCGGAACGCGAACGTTGGCAAGATCTTGATTGACGTTGGGTGACCCCCCAAAACGTTCTCAGTCCCGAAGCTCACGAAAATCGTGAGTTTCGGGACCGATAGCGAGAGAGGTGAGAGGGGTTAGCGGGAGCCGAGCGGCACGTAGTCGCGCTCGTCCACGCCGGTGTACCACTGGCGCGGGCGGCTGATCTTTTGTTCCTTGTCGGTCAGCATCTCCTGCCAATGGGCCAGCCAGCCGACCGTGCGCGGGATGGCGAACAGCACCGTGAACATCTCGGCCGGGAATCCCATGGCCTGATAAATGAGACCGGAGTAGAAGTCCACGTTCGGGTACAGCTTGCGGCTCTTGAAGTAGTCGTCGTTGAGGGCGGCTTCCTCGAGCTTCAGCGCGATGTCGAGCAGCGGATTCTTGCCCGTGACCTCGAACACCCCGTACGCGACCTCCTTGATGATGCGGGCGCGTGGGTCGTAGTTCTTGTAGACACGGTGGCCGAAGCCCATCAGGCGGCTGCCCGCCTTGCCGCTCTTTACGTCCTCAATGAAAGCTGGGACGTTCTCGATCGAGCCGATGTCGGCAAGCATGCGGACGACTGCCTCGTTGGCGCCGCCGTGCAGCGGGCCATACAGCGCCGACGCTGCGGCAGCAGCAGCCGAGTACGGATCCGCCTGGCTGGAGCCGACGACACGCATCGAGGTGGTGCCGCAGTTCTGCTCGTGATCGGCGTGCAGGATGAACAGCACGTCCATGGCGCGCTCGAGGCGCGGGTCCACCTCGTAATCGCCGATCTTCCACATCATGTTGAGGAAGTTGGCCGGGAACGAGATGTCGTTGTTCGGGTACACGAACGGAAGACCGACCGAGAAGCGGTGGCACATCGCCGCGATCGTGGGTGTCTTTGCGATGAGGCGCAGGATCTGCTGGTCGCGCGAGCCCTTGTCGAGGACGTTCTTAGCCTCGGGGTAGAACGTGCCGAGTGCGGCCATCGAGGACACGAACATGCCCATCGGATGTGCGTCGTAGTGGAACCCGTCGAGGAACCGCTTGCGCATGTTCTCATGCACGAACGTGTGGTGGGTGACATCGAGCGTCCACTGCTTCAACTGCTCAGCGTTCGGCAGATCGCCGTTGAGGAGGAGGTAAGCCACCTCGAGGAAGGTCGACTTCTCGGCAAGCTGTTCGATCGGGTAGCCGCGGTAGCGCAGGACCCCGTTGTCGCCGTCGAGGTAGGTGATGGAGGACCTGCACGCAGCGGTCTGCATGTAGGCCGGGTCGTAGATGAACAGCGACGGGTCGAGTTCCCGGACAGCCGATGCGGGGAAGACCCCGTTGGTGATCGGAACTGTCACCTGCTTCCCGGTCCGGTCGTCGGTAATCGTGATGGTCTCGGGCACCTTGCGCGTCCCCTTTGTGAGGTATCTGACGTGGTTTCGGGGCTTGCTCCCCGGGCGGCGATGTTACCCGAGGCAGCGCCGGTCGCCTCTAGTCCGTGACCGGTGGGCGTTGCGCTCAGGCAACCGCTAGAGCGGCGTGTTGTCGTGCTTGCGGGACTGGAGCCGCTCCCGCTTGTCCTGGAGCACCGTGAGGGCATTGGCGATGATTGAGCGGGTTTCGGCCGGGTTGATCACGGCGTCCACGAACCCGCGCTCGGCGGCGACGTAGGGGTTGAGCAGGCGCTCGGCGTAATCGCGCTCGAACTCGGCCTTCTCCTCGGGTGTCGCCCGTCGCTGGAGGATCGCCGCGGCCTGGCCAGCGCCCATCACCGCCAGCTCGGCCCAGGGCCAGGCAAGACAGAGGTCGTTGCCCATTTTCTTGGAGTCCATCACGATGTACGCGCCGCCGTAGGACTTGCGCAGGATGACGCAGATCCGGGGCACGGTTGCCCGTCCGTACGCAAACACCAACTGGGCGCCGTGGCGGATCATTCCCCGCCACTCGAGGTCCTTGCCGGGGTAGAAGCCCGGTGTGTCCACCAGGGTGATGATCGGGAGGTTGAAGGCATCGCAGAACGTCACGAACCGGGCGGCCTTCTGGGAGGCGGGGATGTCCAGTGTTCCGGCGAGGGCCACGGGCTGGTTGGCGACGATGCCGACCGGTCGGCCGTCAACGGTGGCGAAGGCGGTGACCACATTCGCTGCCCAGCGGGCCCGAAGCTCCATGTACTCGCCGTCGTCCGCGAGGGCCTCGATCACCTTGCGCACGTCGTAACTGCCGGTTGACGTGGGCGGGATGAGCGCACCTGCCTCGGGAACCTGACGGTCTGGCGGGTCGTCGGTGGGCCATCGGGGTGGCTCGTCGTCGCAGTGATCCGGGAGGTACGCGAGCAGGCGAGCAGCCTCGGCACGAGCCGCGTCGATGTCGGTGACCACCATCGCCGGCAGGCCGCTCTGGCGGGCGTGGGTCTCCGCGCCGCCCAGTTCGTCGTTGTCGATGAACACGCCCGTGAACTCGGCCACCATCGTGGGGCCCGAGACGAACGCATACGACCGCTCCGTCATGATCACCCAGTCGGCGACACCGAGCAGGAGCGCAGGGCCCGACACAGCCGGGCCGTCCACGATTGCGATGATCGGTACAACCCCCGAGCAGGTGGTGATCGCTCGCGCCGCCACACCCCAACCGTGCAGTGCGGAAATGCCCTCCACGAGATCGGCTCCCGAGGAGGCAATCTCCATGATCAGGGGCAGTCGTTGGGCACGCGCCGTTTCTGCCGCCTCCGCGATGGTCAGTGATGCCGAAGAGGACAGGGCCCCGAGCTTTACCGAGCCGTCGATGCCAACAGTGACCACCCGTCGACCGTCAAGGTCGCCGACGTACGCCCGTGCGGGTCCTGGCGCGCCGGAGCGGAGACCGATGGGAAACGACACGCAGAGAACACTACGGGTCGTCAGGCCCGCCCCGGGGATTCGATACCCATGTGAACCCCTGGTTGTTTGGTACCGATGTGGTCCAGCACCTCCTGGGTGACCTGGCGGGCTGCGCGGGTTGGCGCCGAGGGTCCGGGACGGCGGCGCTGGGCCCACGCAACCACCCGGCGCGGTAGTTCGGGCACCCGAACGATGTGAAAACTGCCTTTCAACCAGCGGGGGACCGAAGTGGCCGGGACGATGGCTGGCCCGAACCCCTCGAACGCCAGCGATGCGAGCAGACGCACTCCGTCGATCTCGGCGAGCGGCGTGAGGGTGACCCCTACCTGTGCTGCAGCGCGGTCAACCACCCGCCGCAGCGCAACACCGGTTGGCGCAAGGAGCAGCGGATAGTCGGCCAGTTCCACCAGTGACATCTCGGTGCGGCCCGCGAGTGGGTGGCCCGTGTGAACGAGCAGCATGAGGTCCTCCGCGAACAGGGGCTCGATAGAGAGTTCTGGATCATCGACGGGGAGGTGGACGATGGCCGCGTCGAGGTGGCCCTCGAGGAGGCGACCGACCAAACCGCTGGAGGGTCCCTCAGAGATCACGGTTCGCAGTCGGGGGAAGTCGGCGGCCAACTTGGGCAGCAGCGTGGGCATCACCCAGCGACCGGTGGTACCGATCACCCCGATCCGGGTGGTGCCCGCCACATCGGTGTCGCGGGACGACATCTCGGCAGTGATCTCTTCGAGTTCTCGTTGGATTCGTCGGGCTCGTTCGACCACCTGGAACCCCTCCTCGGTGAGCCCGCCACCGTGGCGGTCCACCAGTGTGACGCCGAGCTCTTTCTCGAGGTGAGCGAGGTGCCCGGAGACGTTTGACTGCACGGTAAACAGGGCGCGGGCGGCAGCCGAGAACGATCCGTGATCAGCGATTGCAGTGAGGGCGGCAAGTTGTCGAAGGTCCATCTCTCAAAACGATAACAAGTATCGCTATGTTCTGTTTGCAAGTTCACACATTCACTTGCATACTCAATCTCGTACTCGACAAACGGAGGCCCCCGCCTCCGAAGTCGAAGAACCGATGAGGATCCCCCATCCTCAGTGGTTCCAGGTTGAGAGCCGCCGCTTCCCCCGAAGTGGCGGCTTTCCCGCTTTTGGGCATCAGTTGATCCCGGTGAGGGGAGAGCAGCGGCGGCCCGACAGAAATAGGTTGGAGGCATGGATCACGGCGGCGAACTCGAACGCCTTCAGAGTGAGAACGAGTATCTACAGGATCGCCTGAACGATGTCTACGCCAGCACCTCGTGGCGGGCGACCATCGCCTTGCGGGCAGTGGAGCGGCTCATTCGTCGGCGAAAGGTTCTGGGGAGCCTCTGGTGGCGGTCCACCAAAGCCCACCACGGACCGCGGGTTCCCGTGGTGCATCGCGTGACGCTGCCCACGTCACACTCCGGTCTTGGTGCCGGCGACGCGAGCGTGTGCGCAATCGTCCACGGGTTCTACCCGGAGGTCCTCCCCGAGTTCGTCGAGCGACTACTGCTCTGCACGAGGTTGAGCCATGTCATCGTCACACACCCTCCACACGTGGGCTCGGTGCAGGCGCTGGAAGCGTTTGCACCGCTTGTCGACCGTGGGGTTGCCGTGGTGTCCCAGAGCGTCGAGAACCGCGGGCGCGACCTCTTTGCGCTCGTAGCGGTTGCCCAGCGCGCGCTCGACACCGATTGCGACGCATTCATCAAGGTGCACACGAAGAAGTCCGCCGACCTTCCCAATGGTGCCGGAGAGTCGTGGCGGCAGGGTCTGCTCGCCGGTCTCCTGCCGTCGTCCGAGGCGGTCGAGAAGCAGGTTGCCTTTATCGTGAACGCGCCCGTGGCGGGGTTCGCAGCACCGCGTCGTTGGATTGATGCGGTGGAGCGCGACATCATGAATCGCTCGGTCGTTCGCAGGCTCGCCCGTCGGGGTGGTCTTCGCGGTCGCCGACGCTCCCAGATGCTCTATCCCACCGGAACGATGTACTGGTGCGGTCGCAACTGGCTCACGTTCGTGCGAGACCTCGGCCTGCGGCCGGACGAGTTCGATCCCGAACCGCTGCGGCACATCGCCAACTTTGCCCACGGCATGGAGCGATTGATCGGGTGCTTCGTTGCAGATCGGCGGGCCTCGGTATGGCTCACGTCATTCGACGCCGACCGGTAGGCCTTCCTCCTCGTTGCGGGGCCGGGAGAGCTCGTGGCGGTGCAGGTCCGCCGCGCACCAGGACACATGCTGCGCAGTCCCGGTCGATGCGAACACCGAAATAAACACGGTGCGCCCCCGGTCCCCTTGCGGCAACGATTTCACCGACCTCGTCGGCCCGAAAGCCAGTCCCGACAACCGCTTGAACGCCAGGCGGAATTGTCGCGAGTCGTCACTCGAAAAGGGTGCGCTCGTGGAACTCGACGAGCGCCTTGTATCGACCCCATCCCAGTGGACAGCCCAGGCCTGCAGATGGGGACCGTGGTAGCTCGGCCGATCTTGGATTGTGGGCAGTAGCGCGCAGGAAAATTAACCTTGCCGGCCATTCACGGCAATTCGAGCGGTCTTTGTCCCAGACGCCGACGGAGCCAGTGTGCAGGGTTCACTAAGTTATGGTGCGTGCTCAGCGGATCGATGTCGCTCGTGGGCCCGCGTCCGCGTCTCGAAGCCGAACTCGCCGACTCGCCCGAGGAGTACCGGCGTTTGGAGGCGCGCCCCGGCATCTCGGGTCTCTGGCAGACGAGCGGCCGCGCGGACCTCACCTTTGAGGATGCAGACCTGCTCGACGTGGAGTACGTGGACAATTGGTCGCTGATCGGCGACCTCGTGATTCTCGCAAGAACGGTGCGAACGGTGCTCGGCCGACGCGGGGCGTACTGAACGCGCCGTCTCGGTGGGGCCTAGCGCCCGGTGCGCGGGAGGCGCGCAACGAGCTCGCGTAGCGGTTCGCCGAACGGTCGGAGCAGGGGAATACCGACGGTCTGCAGGGCGATGTTGGCCAGGACGCTGTTCGCGGGGCGCGGGGCAGGACGCGGCGGCTGGAGGTCCGATGTGCTGACCGCTGCGACGCGGTCGGGGTCGTGCCCGTCGGCCGCGAGCACCGATCGGGCGAACTCGTACCAACTCACAGCGCCCTGGTTCGTGGCATGGACAATGCCGGGAATGCGAGCGACTGCCAGCAGCCTGAGGAGCGGCGCAAGGTCAGCCGTGAACGTCGGGCAGCCGCGCAGGTCGTCCACGAAGCGCAGGGGTGTATCCCCCTCGGCGAGGCGAAGGATGGTCTTGACCATGTTGGGCCCGTGCTCGCCGCACAACCAGGACGTCCGCACGATCGTCGCCGTCGGGAGGTTCGCGAGCGCTGCCTGCTCGCCGGCGAGCTTCGAGCGACCGTAGGCGCTGAGCGGATCGGGCACGTCCTGTTCGGTGTACGGCCTGTCGAGCGTTCCGGAGAACACGTAGTCGGTGGACACGTGGACGAGGTGCGCACCGACGCTGTCGGCAACCTCGGCGAGCACGCCGACGGCCGTGCCGTTCACAGCAAGTGCGCGGTCTGGGTCGCCCTCGCACGCGTCCACCGCAGTCCACGCGGCACAGTTGATGATGACCGAGGGCCGGAACGCATGGACGGCCGAGCGAACCGCGTCCCGGTCGGTGATGTCGAGGTTGGCGCGGTTCGGTGCCGTCACGTCATCGCCGGCGTCGGCGAGGGTGAGCAATATGTCGGTGGCCAACTGGCCGCTGGCGCCCGTAACGAGCACCCTCATGGGCGCGCCCAAGCGGAGGTCTCCACGACCGGGGAGCGACCGATGAGCGGCTCCCACCACTGTCGGTTCGACGCATACCAATCGATGGTGGCGTCGATGCCGTGATCCCAGTTGATGGTGGGCTGCCACCCGAGTTCCCGGCGGATCTTGGTGGAGTCGAGCAGGTAGCGCCGGTCGTGCCCGGGACGGTCTGGGACGATCGTCTTGAGCGACGAGGGCTTGCCGAGGTGGGAGAGAATAGTGTCGGCCATCTCCTCGATCGAGACCTCGATGCCAGTACCGACGTGATAGGTCTCGCCGACCCGACCCTGACCGAGGACGAGTTCGATTGCCGCGCAGTGGTCGAGTACGTGTATCCACTCCCGGCGGTTCTGGGTAGACGCGTACATCGGCAACGGGCGGTCCTCGAGGGCCTGGGTGGTGAAGAAGGGCACCACCTTCTCGGGGAACTGGTGTGTCCCGTAGTTGTTCGCACAGTTCGTTAGTGTGATCGGCAGGTTCCACGTCTCGAAATAGCTGCGCACCACGTGGTCACCGCCGGCTTTGGACGCGTTGTACGGCGTTCTCGGGCGGTACGGCGACTCCTCGGTGAATCCCGTCTCCGCATCAAGGTCCATGTCTCCATAGACCTCGCAGGTGGAGACGTGGTGAAAGCGGTGCACTCCGGCGCGTCGCGCTGCCTCACACAGACCTTGGGTGCCAAGGACATTGGTCCGGAAGAACCGCGCAGGGTCGAGCACCGCAAGGCTGTTGTGTGACTCGGCCGCAAAATTGACCACGATGTCCACCCCGTGCTTGGTCATCAGTGCATGGACAGCGTCGGTGTCCGTGATATCGGCGTGGACGAAGTGCAGCGCCTCGATGTCGTCGAGGCTTTCTCGCACTCCGGCGTACGTGAGGGCATCGAGCGCGATGATCGTGTCGTCCGGGTGGTTCTCGCGCCAGTACCGGCAGAAGTTGGAGCCAATAAAGCCGGCAGCACCGGTAACGAGCAGTGTGTTCACGTGCAGGGCTTCTCCTACGTCCGCATCGGCCAACTGGGCTGGAGCCGTGGCTCGAGCTTGCTGCGACGGGGGTTCGCCCGGTCGCGGGCGGACAGCACGGGATCGCTGACACCCCAGTCGGCGCCTATCTGCGGGTCGTCCCACGCGACACCGAGCTCGTCGGCCGGGTTGTAGTAGCCGTCGACGAGGTACGTGATGGTCATGTCTGTGAGGGCGGAGAACCCATGGGCAACGCCCGGTGGGATGAAGACACCGAGGTGGTTCTCGCCGGAGAGGTCGAGGGTGAACGTGGCACCGTCGGTTGGGCTGCCGATGCGCAGGTCGTGCAGCACCATACGGGCAGTGCCGAAGGGTACGTACCAGTAGTCGGCCTGGTGCAGGTGGTAGTGCAGGCCGACGATCGAGCCGGCGCGTCGGTCGGCGCGGTTCGATTGGATCATCTCGCGTGCACCGGGTACCCACTCCCTCCGGTAGGTCTCGACGAACTGGCCGCGATCGTCGCCGAATACCTGCGGGGACACGATGTACACGCCCGCGATGACGTCGGAGGTGGTCACGGAACTGGGCATGGTTGGGGCTACTCCACGTCGATCTGGCTGTGGTCGCCGACCATCAGGCGAAGCGCCTTGGGTCGGCTCTGGGAACGGGTGACGACAGCGTCCCTGCCGATGAGGGAGTCCTGCAGCCTGGGGACGTCGGTGATCTTCACACGTTCCAGCAGCACTGAGTGCTCCACCTCGGAGTGGTCCACCTCGCAGTCGGGGCCGATCGCCGTGTACGGCCCGATGTAACTGTCCACGATGCGCGACCCTGCTGCGATTGCAACCGGCCCGCGGATTCGGGAGCGGATGACCTGTGCGCCCTGCTCGATGATCACACGGCCGTCGATGGTGCTGGAGCCGTCCACCTCGCCTTCGATGCGGGTTTCGATGCGCTCCAGCAGGAGGCGATTGGCCTCCAGCAGCGGGGTGAGCTTGCCGGTGTCGATCCACCACCCATCGAGCAACTGTGCCCTCACGCGGAACCTGTTGTCGACGAGCCACTGCACGGCATCGGTGATCTCGAGCTCGCCGCGCGCCGATGGGCCGATGGCGCGCACGGCCTGATGGATCGTTGCGTCGAAGAGGTACACGCCGACGAGGGCGAGATCGCTGGCTGGCTCGGCCGGCTTCTCGACCAGGCGGAGTACGTCACCGCGACCGTCTAGCTCGGCAACCCCGAAGCGATGGGGATCGGGCACGCTCTTGAGCAGGATCTGTGCTGCTGGGCGTTCTGGGTCGTCGTGAAATGCACGTACGAACGTGGAGAGGTCCTGTTCGAGAAGGTTGTCCCCGAGGTACATCACGAATTCGTCGTTACCGAGGAAGTCGCGGGCGATGAGCACGCAGTGGGCGAGTCCGAGCGGCTCGTCCTGAGGGATGTAGGTAATGAATGCACCCCATCGGGAGCCATCGCCAACTGCCGAGCGCACTTCTGCGGCGGTGTCGCCCACGATGATGCCGATCTCGGTGATGCCTGCATCCACCATCGACTGCAATCCGTAGAACAGGATCGGAGTGTTGGCCACCGGCACGAGCTGCTTGGCACTCGTGTACGTGATCGGCCGCAACCTCGTCCCTGCGCCACCCGCCAGGATCAAGCCCTTCATCGAATAGAGCCTAGACGGGCGGGCCGGGCATGTCTTGATCACGTCAGCCAGTGAACGCCGATCCGTCGAAGCGGTCCACCGTCGTGAATGCGTCAACCGGTCTGCGCCGGAGTTTCGTTGGCTGGTGCTCGGGGTACCCGAGGAACAGCGTTGCTGCGATTGCGTGGTGTTCCGGCAGACCGAGCAGCGACGCAACCGATGGCTCCCGCCGGGCGAGGAACGTGGTGAGCACGCCGCCAAGCCCACGGCTGCGCGCCGAAAGCAGGGCGCTCCAGCAGAACGGGTACACCGACGCGCCACCGACGATCGCGGTGCGATTGAGGTCCTTGTCCATGAGGGCAAGCTGGCGCATGTCCACGCCGATCACGAGCACTGCCGGCACGTGCTCGATCGCGTCCACGAGGTCGCTCGGGACAGAGGCATACGGTGGCTGTGGGCGCTCAGCATCGTTGATGTCGGTTACCGAGAAGGCGGTGCGGCCGGTTGCGTTGATCGCTATGTACTCGTCCCAGACGGCTTGCATGTGCCTGCCTAGCTCCAGGCGAATGAAGCGATCCCTGACCACGACGACCCGCCAGCCCTGTCGGTTGCCGCCGCTCGGGGCAAAGCGGGCGTCGTCAAGGATGGCGTGCAGGGTTGCGTCGTCCACCGATTGGTCGGTGAAGCGACGCACGCTGCCGGTGCCGCGTAGCGCTTCGCTGGCATCCACGTGATCAGGCCTTGCCCTCTGCAACCTTGCGGCGAACGATGTTGAGCGCGGAGCCTGCGCGGAACCACTCGACCTGTTCGGGGCTGAACGTGTGTACGGCCTCGAAGTCCATGGTCTCGCCGGAGGGCTTCACGATCTGGCACTTCACGTTCTGACCGGGGACCGGGGGAAGATTGAGCACGTTGATGCGGTCGTCCTCGCCGATCGAGTCGTAGGTGCTCGGGTCGGCGAAGGTGAGCGGCACGAGCCCCTGCTTCTTCAGGTTCGTCTCGTGGATGCGGGCGAAGGAGCGGGCGAAGATCACGACGCCACCGCGGTAGCGGGGCTCCATCGCGGCGTGCTCACGGGAGGAACCCTCGCCGTAGTTGCGGTCGCCGATGGCGCACCACTCGATGTCCGCAGCGCTGTACCGCTTGGCGAGCTCCGGATACGTGGCAGTGGAGCCATCGATCACGCTCTTGGCCTCGCCGACAGCGTCGTTGTACGCGTTGACGGCGCCGAGGAACAGGTTGCCGGAGATGTTCTCCAGGTGGCCGCGGTACGTGAGCCACTTGCCCGCAGCAGAGATGTGGTCCGTGGTGCACTTGCCCTTGGCCTTCATGAGCACCGGCAGGCCGAGGTAGTCCTTGCCGTCCCATGCGGTAAAGGCGTCGAGCAACTGCAGTCTCGAACTAGTCGGTGACACCGAGACCGTGAGGTTGGAGCCGTCAGCCGGGGGCGCGATGAAGGTGTCCTCGCCCGGGTCGTAGCCGCGTGCTGGCAACACCTCGCCGACCGGCGGGTCGAGCCTCACCTCGACACCGTCGGCGTTGGTGATGGTGTCGGTGGTGGGGTCGAAATCCAGTCGCCCGGCGAGCGCAAGCGCGATCACTGTGTCTGGCGACGTGACGAACGACAGTGTGTTGGCCGATCCATCGTTGCGCTTGGGGAAGTTGCGGTTGAACGAGTTGACGATGCTGTTCGGCTTCTCGGTGATCTCGGCAGCACGCTCCCACTGGCCGATACACGGCCCGCAGGCATTTGCGAGCACGGTGGCCCCGACGGCCTCGAGGTCTGCCATGAGCCCGTCACGCTCGATCGTTGCGCGGATCTGCTCCGAACCTGGCGAGATGAGCAGATCGCACTTGGCACGCAGGCCCTTCGCTGCTGCCTGGCGCGCAATAGAGGCGGCGCGGGTGATGTCTTCGTAGGAGGAGTTCGTGCAGGAGCCGATGAGGGCTGCCGAGATCTCGAGCGGCCAGCCGTTCTCCCGGGCCGCATTGCCGACCGCCTTGCCGACACGATGGGCACGGTCGGGGGAGTGCGGCCCGTTGATGAGCGGCCTGAGGTCGTCGAGATTGATCTCGATGAGTTGGTCGTACAGCGCGCCGTCGTCTGGACGGAGGTCGGAGGCCACCTTGTCGGCCGCGTCGGCGATGCCTTCTCGACCGGTTGCCTTGAGGTACATGGCCATGTTCTGGTCATAGGCGAACAGCGAGCAGGTGGCGCCGATCTCGGCACCCATGTTGCACACGGTTGCCTTGCCGGTTGCCGAGATGCTGTCTGCGCCGGGGCCGAAGTACTCGACGATCGCGCCGGTCCCGCCCTCCACCGTGAGCACTCGCGCGACCTCGAGGATGACGTCCTTCGGGGACGACCAACCCGACAGCGTTCCGGTGAGCTTCACGCCAATGACCTTGGGCCACTTCACGTTGAACGGGAAGCCCGTCATGACGTCGACTGCGTCTGCGCCGCCGACGCCGATGGCCACCATCCCGAGACCGCCGGCGTTGGGGGTGTGGCTGTCGGTGCCAATCATCATTCCGCCGGGGAAGCCGTAGTGCTCCAGCACCACCTGGTGAATGATCCCGCTGCCGGGGCCCCAGAAGCCGATGCCGTACTTGGCGGACACGCTGCGCAGGAAGTCGTACACCTCGCGGTTGTCGTCGATGGCGACGCCCATATCGATCTTGGCGCCGACCTTCGCGGAGATGAGGTGATCACAGTGCACCGTGGACGGAACAGCGGTGGTGGGTAGACCGGCGGTCATGAACTGCAGGAGGGCCATCTGCGCCGTGGCGTCCTGCATCGCGACGCGGTCCGGGTTGAAGTCGGCGTACGAACCGCCGCGCTCGAGTTCCTGACCTGCCGGGTCCACGAGGTGGTTGATGAGCACCTTCTCGGTCAAGGTGAGCGGGCGCCCAAGACGCTTGCGGCCGAGGGCGGAGCGCTCGGCAAGGGTTGCGTACACTCGC
The DNA here is from genome assembly GCA_945889085.1 of Ferrithrix thermotolerans DSM 19514. Classification (GTDB taxonomy): domain Bacteria; phylum Actinomycetota; class Acidimicrobiia; order Acidimicrobiales; family Ilumatobacteraceae; genus WLJO01. Next base: position 137 of record CAMDBM010000050.1, on the reverse strand, counting down.
TCGACGAGTTCGATGGGGGTTCCGGCGGACACGGCCATGTTGGGCTCCTGACAGGATGTTTGTGTGAAGGGCAGGCTTGCGCGCCTCCCGGTTGTAGACAAGTATAAGACAAGTTCGAGTAGGCAACAAGACTCACC
>CAMDBM010000049.1:0-16161 GCA_945889085.1 Ferrithrix thermotolerans DSM 19514 | reverse complement strand
GGCAACGACCTCGGCGCCCTCCGGAACTGGGTGATCGGCCAGCACGAGTGCGACGCGTTCCACGGCATCGTCGACCTTCACTCGCTGACCGTCACCACCGAGCCCAAGGTGGTCGGCGACAACACGCTTCGGCTCGCCGCGATGCTGTTCGCGGTCGGTCTCGACCCCGACGCAGCAACGGTGTTCGTGCAGAGCCAGGTGCCCCAGCATGCGCAGTTGGGTTGGATCATGGAATGCACCGTCTCGTTCGGCGAGTTGTCCCGCATGACCCAGTTCAAGGACAAATCAGCACGCCGGGAGGCCGAGTTCATCTCCGCCGGGTTGTTTACGTACCCCGCGCTCCAGGCTGCCGACATCCTCCTCTACGACACAGACGAGGTGCCGGTAGGCGAGGACCAACGTCAGCACATCGAGATCACCCGCGACATCGCGGAGCGGTTCAACTTCCGGTTCGGCGAGACGTTCGTCATGCCGAAAGCAGTCATCCCGAGGGCCGGTGCCCGGGTCATGGACCTGCAGGACCCAACCTCCAAGATGTCGAAGTCCGCCACCACCGACTCCGGTCTCGTGTATCTCCTCGACGACCCTGCAGCCGTACTCAAGAAGTTCAAGAGGGCCGTCACCGACTCCGACAACGAGGTCCGTTTCGACCGGGCCGAGAAGCCGGGCATCTCGAACCTCCTCGAGATCCTCGCGGCCGTCACGGGCGGAACTCCGGAGACGCTCGCGACGCAGTACACGCAGTACGGACCGCTCAAGAGCGATGCCGGTGAAGCGGTCGTGGAGATGCTCACACCGATCCAGCACCGCTATCACGAACTGATCGCCGACCGCGCCGAACTGGCGCGTCTGCTCGGCAAGGGTGCAGAGAAGGCCCGGGCGGTGGCAGAGGCCACGTACCGACGCGCCACCGAGGCGATTGGCCTCATCCAGATCTAGCAGGGTCCGAATCGGCGAGGCGCGTCTGCCACCGCCCGCTGCAGTCAGACCTCATCGGCCCGGTCGAGGGCGCAGGCTGCCTCTACGGGGGCATCGGGCCAGTGCCCAACCAGTGCAACGGTCGTTGCTTCGCTCCCAACGGCGAGCAGGAGGCTCGCACCGATCGCCTCGTGACGTCGGTAGCGGGCGAACGCTCCGTCACCCCGCCCAACGGCCGGAGCGAGCGTTGCGATGACTCGTCGGAACGTGCCGAGTCCACAGGTCAGCTTCCCGATGTCGTGGAGCAGCGCGCCGGCCACCCACTCGCGTGGCGCGGCGCCCGAGAACCCGTTGACGAAGCGGCGAGCCACCTGAACGTGATGACGCTGGTCAGAAGCGCTCATCTGCTCGAACAACTCGCGCTCTGCAGGCAGGAGGTTCGATGACACGAACGCACTGGCGGCCGGGCCGAGCGGATGGGCCGTGACCGCCCACCAGAACCGTCGAACTAGGTGTGCCGGCAGGAAACGGGCGCGTGCGCAACCTCGTCGACGGCCGCCAGTGCGCCGCACATCAGTCATGTCCGGCGCGCCCGAGGGTGGCTCTGCCGATAGACGTCGAGGAGTCGCTCCTGGGACACCTTGGTGTACACCTGCGTCGTCGAGATTGAGGCATGGCCCAGCATCTCCTGCACGATACGCAGGTCCGCACCGTGATCGAGGAGGTGGGTCGCGCACGAATGCCGCAGGACGTGCGGGGACAAACGATCGGCGATTCCGACAGCCGTGCCGTAGCCCTGCAGAATTGCCCAGACGTGCTGCCGGCCGAGACGACCGCCACGTGTGCCGAGAAACAGGGCTTCGGCATCACCCCGGCGCGCCCAGCGGTGCGGCTCGAGTCGGGGCCTGCCGAGCGGGCCGAGCCAGTCGGTGATGGCAGCGGCGCACGCGCCCCCGAACGGAACGATGCGCTCCTTGGAACCCTTCCCGAGCACCCGAGCGACACGCTCGCCGATGTCGAGGTCCCCGAGGGAGATCCCGCACAACTCGGAAACTCGCATGCCGGTTGCGTAGAGCAGTTCCATTACTGCACGATCACGCCTCGAGACCGGATCGCCGCCGGCTGCGCTCTCGATCAGTCGGACGACCTCGTCTTCCGACAAGGGCTTGGGGAGCCCGGCCGGGACCCGCACACCTTCCAGATCTGCGGTGGGATCGTTCGGTCGGTAGCGCTCCTCCACGAGGAACCGGTGGAGCATCCGGATGGCAGCAAGTTCGCGGGCGCTCGAAGACGGCGCCCGACCGGCAGCACGCCGCGCCACGACGTACTGTTCGATCAACGCCGTCGTGACCGTCAGCACGCCCTCGCCCTGCCCCGCCAGATGGTCGCAGTACGCGCCAAGGTCCCTCCGGTACGACGACAGGGTGTTGCGACTCCGTCCACGCTCAACCGTCATCCAGGTGAGGAACTCCTCGACCTCGAGCGGCAGCACACTCATCGCAAGAGACGCTCGGCGAGCAAGAGACCCACCACGGTTTTCGCATCCCTGATCGTTCCGGAGACCACCCAGTCGAGTGCGTGAGCAAGCGACACGTTGAGGACCTCCATGTGCCGTTCCTCGGGTCCGTGCACATCTCGCTCGGTCTGGGACAGATCGGTGGCGAGGAACACCGTCGTCACCGAATCCGTCATGCCCGGGGAGGGATACAGGTCGGTGAGGTGCACGAGACTCCCCGCCGCAAAGCCGACCTCCTCGATCAGTTCCCTGCGCGCCGTGTCCTCCGGGGGTTCCCCGGGAACGTCCCGCATGCCGGCAGGAATCTCGATGATGAAGTCCTCATAGGCGGGCCGGTACTGGCGGATCAGGATCACACCCGGAACGCCCTCGGAGTCCATCCAGATCGGCACGACACCGACCGCCCCCGGCGAACGCACCACGTCCCGGTAAAAGCGCTCACCGTCAGGCGACTCGAACTCCGCCGTGGCGAGCCTCCAGATGAAGCCCTGGTGGACGACGGTCTCGTCGGTCCGACGGAATCCGGTCATCGTGAGGCGGACTCCACCGGATCAACGGTTGGGTCGATCTCGAACAACTGCGGAGTACGGGACGCACGCAGCTCGAGGGCGGCTCGGATGAACTCGCGAAACAGCGGGTGCGCACGGTCCGGGCGGCTCTTGAATTCCGGGTGCGCCTGCGTGCCGATCCAGAAGGGGTGCTCGTTCATCTCGATGAAGTCGACCAACCGCCGGTCGGGGGACACGCCGCTGCAGCGCAGACCCGCCGCCTCGAACTTCGGTTTGAGGTTTGCGTTGAGCTCGTAACGGTGACGGTGACGCTCGGAGATCGCCGGTTCGCCATACGCAGCGTGGACTTTCGACCCCGGCTCAAGGATCGCGAAGCACGCACCGAGACGTTGGGTGCCCCCCTTGTCGCTGACGTCGCGCTGGTCGTGCATCAGATCAATCACCGGATGCGGCGTGCGGGGGTCCATCTCGGTCGAGTTCGCGCCCGCCAGGCCCATCACGTTGCGCGCATAGTCCACGGTCATCGCCTGGAGCCCAAGGCACAGCCCGAGGCAAGGGATGAGGTTCTCCCTCGCGTAGCCAGCCGCCGCGATCTTGCCCTCGAAACCGCGCTCACCGTAGCCACCGGGGATCACGATGCCATCGAGGTCGGCCAGTCGACCGGCACCGAGCAGTCCCTCAACCTCCTCGGCCTGGATCCACTCGAGTTCCACCTTGGCTCCGTGATGGAAGCCCGCGTGCTTGATGCTCTCCGTGACGGAGAGGTAGGCATCGGGCAGGGTGACGTACTTGCCGATCAGGCCGATCCGAACCGGCTTGGTGGCAGCATCCACCTTGGCGACGAACTGCTGCCAGGGCGCGAGGTCAACCGCCGGGTCGAGGTTCAACACCTTGCAGACCACGCTGTCCAGACCCTCGGCATGGAGCACGAGCGGCAACTCGTAGATGTTGCGCACGTCGGCAGCGTTCACCACTGCCTCCTCGTCGACATCGCAAAGGTTGGAGATCTTGCGCTTCACCACATCGTCAATCGGGGCGCTCGAGCGACACACGATCACGTCGGGCTGGATGCCACGGCTGCGCAACTCGGTGACCGAGTGCTGCGTGGGCTTTGTCTTCTGCTCGTTGGAAGGTCCGATAAACGGTACAAGCGTCACGTGCAGGTAGCAGATGTTGTCACGGCCGGCAACCTTGCGGAACTGGCGGATCGCCTCGAGGAACGGGAGGATCTCGATGTCGCCCACGGTGCCGCCAACCTCGGTGATAACAACGTCAACGTCCTCCTCGGCGATCCGCTTGATCCGGCGGATGATCTCGTCGGTGATGTGCGGGATGACCTGCACGGTCTTGCCGAGGTAGTCACCGCGTCGCTCAGCAGCAAGTACTGCTTGATAGATCGACCCGGTTGTCGCGTTCGACAGACGGTTGAGGTTCTCGTCAATGAAGCGTTCGTAGTGCCCGAGATCAAGGTCTGTCTCGCCACCGTCATCGGTGACGTACACCTCGCCGTGCTCGTACGGGTTCATGGTTCCCGGATCGACGTTGATGTACGGATCGAGCTTTTGCATGGTGACCCGAAGGCCACGCATCTTGAGAAGTCGACCGAGGGAGGAGGCGGTGAGACCCTTACCCAGTGAACTCGCTACTCCGCCGGTGACGAAAATGTGTTTGGGCACGGTGTTCGGACTCCCGTCTGTGCTCGTGACGGGACCTCACGTTACCCCCACCCGGGACCACCGGCGCGGATCGCCCGCAACCACTGGCTAGGCGTCCCAGTGGATGAGACTGCGCAGTGGCCGGCCGCCGAGGACACCCATAACGAGTGCAAAAACCGAGATGGTCACCGGCAGCGCCACCACCATGGCGAGCAGGGCGCCGGGGCGTGAGGTGGGGAATTGATCGGCAACCCAGAGACAAACCACCCCGGATACGACCCCACCGACCAGGGCCGCCACCATCGGTCTGGCGCACCGCGAGAGGCGTATCCAGCCGGACTGTCGGGAGAAACGGCCGATCATGATTGCGGCGCCGACGATATGGGCGATACCGAACCCCACGGCGAGCGCGGCGCCCCGCTCGCTCGAGTGCGCAACGTCCGCGCTCACCGCCATCGCAAGGATCCCGATCACCGCCAGGATCGCGGTGGTGATCGCAGCACCGCGCGCATCGTCGACGGCGAACATCAACCGCACTATGAAGAACATCAGGCCGGTGCCGAGCAGTCCGAACCCGAAGGCCACCAATGCATGCGCTAGGGGTGCGTAGCCCTGGTTGACCGCCTCACCGAACGCCACGAGGCGTGCTGCCGGCCAGCCGAGCCCGACGAGGAGGGCAGAGGCCAGGCAGAGCGCCACGGCAGCGAGCGTGAGAGAACCTTCGGCGTCACGTCTGCCTGCCTCTGCCCCCGCCGGTCCGGCGCTGAGCGCCTGTACCAACCTCGGGGCCACCGCAGTGGCGAGCGGCGCTGCCACGAGGCCTACCGGCAACCACAGGAAGTTCTGTGCCCACAGGAACACGCCTGTCCCGTTCTCTGTGCCGTTGCCGAGTATCACGGCACCAATGGTGACCACCAGGGTCCCCGCCACCTGCACGATCGCCCAGGTGCCGGCGCGGTGCAGACCGGAGGCGCCAGCAACGGACCGGTCGAGTCTCGGCCGTCCCAGACCACCGGAGCGCACTGCTATCCAGACCGGGATCGATGCGAACGCGAAAACGGCGAGTGTCGTGCCGCCGGCGAGGACTCCGAACTCGGCAGCCGAGAGGTCCAGACTCGGCGGCTTGCCGCCTCGCATCTGCCAGAACACCACGTAGGCAACGATCGCCACCACGTTGTTGACTGCCGGCGCAGTTGCTGCGGCAACGAATCGGTGACGGGCCGCAAGCACGGCCGACGACACCACTGCCAGCCCGTAACAGAGAACCTGCGGGATGAACACCACCATGAACAGGGCACCGAGGTTGTTCTTGTCGTTCCGCACGTCGCCAGCGGGTTCCGCTGCCGTCAGCGCGCGGATGATGAGTGGACTCGCCGCCATACCGGTGGCAACCACAACCCCGAGGAACATCGTGATCGCTCCCGAGACCGCATCGGCAAGCCTCCGCAACCCCGCCTCACCGTCGCCCTCGCGCGCACGCACGAACGCGGGTATCAACACGGCCTGAAGCGCACCACCCGCGAACAGGTCGAAGATGAAGTTCGGAATCCGGTTGGTGGTCTCGTACAGGCCACCGAGCGCGCCAGTGCCCATGACGGCAGACGCAACCACCACGCGGGCGAGACCCGTGAGCCGCGAGCCGAGGGTCCCTGCTGCGATCAGCCGCGCGTCGCGGCTCGCCGTGCCTGGGCTCAATGCTCGACCCGGCGGGACCGCAGCAGTTCGCTCGCGTGTCGCTTGGCCGCTGTCGACCCCACTCCGCCCGAGAGCATTCGGGCAATCTCCTCCACGCGAGCAGCACCGTCCACCACAACAGCCGAGGCGACCGTGCGACCGTCGAGCACGCACTTCGAGACCACCACCTGACGATCCGCCAGCGCGGCCACCTGCGCGAGGTGCGTCACTGCGAGGACCTGATGACGCCTGCCGAGATCCGCCAGGGCCTCACCCACCGCAATAGCCGCCGACCCACCGATACCCGCATCAACCTCGTCGAACACGAGGGTGTCCGGCGCTTCAGTAAGCACTAACCGGAGAGCGAGCATTGTTCGCGCCAGTTCCCCTCCGGAGGCCACCTTGGACAACGGCAGCGCAGGCTCACCCGGGTTCGCCCCGAGCATGAACATCACGTCATCACCGGGATCCTGGGCGCCGACCACGATCTCAACCCTCGCCCGCGGCATGGCGAGCGCCTGGACCCGAGCCGCGATCGCCTCGCCAAGCGCGGGTGCCCCGTTGCGTCTGGTCCTCGCCACCGCTGCAGCCGCATCGCGCTCGGCCGACACAGCCCTTCCTCGCTCCGACTCGAGGCGAGCCGCCATCGCCTCGAAACCTTCTAGTTCCTCGAGCCGGGTAGCCACCTCGTCTCGGTAGGCAACGACATCGCCAAGCGACTCGCCGTACTTGCGCCGCAGTTCACGGAGCAGCTGCCGGCGCTCCCGGACCTGGCCGAGCCGCTCGGGGTCGTCGTCGATGTTCTCCGCCTGCGAGCGCAGGTCCGCCGCGACGTCGCGCAGATCGGCGATGGCGTTGCGCAGACGCTCCACCGAGGGGGCGAAGGGCGACCGCGTACCGAGCGCGGACACGGCCGTACCGAGGGAATCGAGCGCCCCGCTGTCGTCGTCGAGGGCCACCAGTGCCCGATAGGCCGCCTCACGGTGCGACTGCGCGCTCGACAGGAGATCCTCGAGCTGTTCGAGCTGGTGCTCCTCGTCCTGATCGGAAACCGACGCTGCATCGATCTCGTCACGCTGGAAGCGCAGAAGGTCCACCTCGCGGGCTCGCGCCCTGGCGTCGCCACCCAGCGAGGCAAGCGATGCATCGATCTCGGTCAGTCGCGCCCTTGTCTCACGCAGGGTTACGAGATCCGTGCCGGCGAAACGGTCCAATGCTGCCCGTTGGGCGGCAACGGAGAGCAGGCTCTGGTGTGCGTGCTGCCCGTAGAGGTCAACGAGCCGCTGACCGTGTTCCTGCAGGACGCTGACCGTGGCGAGCCGACCGTCGACATAGGCGCGACTGCGCCCGTCGTGCGGGATCGTTCGGGCAAGAACGACCTCGTCGTCGCCGACCACGAAGCGGCCCTCGACCCGTGCCTCATCAGCGCCCGGCCGAACGAAGGCGCTGTCGGCACGCCCGCCCAGCAGGAGTTCGATCGCACCAACGAGCATCGTCTTTCCAGCCCCGGTCTCGCCCGTGAGCACGGTGAAGCCGGCGCCGAGCACGAGATCCAGTCGCTCGATCACTCCGAGGTTCTCGATATGCAACTCGGTCAGCATGGTTCTGTACGCCTCATGGGTATCGCCGGTTCAGCGGTCTGCCAGTCCGAATTTCGCGCGGAGCACCTGATGGAAGCGGCGGCGGCCGAAACACACGAATGACGCGCACTCGATCGCCGGTTGGCAGCGAACCGTGTCGCCCGCACCGAGGGACGCGACGCTCGTGCCGTCCACGGTCAGCACGACCCCGCGGTGTCCGGCAACCTCGATGGATACGGTCTCGTCGGGAGAGAGCACGAGCGAGCGGTCGAAGAGCTGGTGCGGCGAGACCGGGGTGAGCAGCATTGCCCGGTGCTGCGGCGAGATCACCGGACCACGGGCCGACAAGGAATACGCCGTGGAACCGGTGGGTGTTGCAATGATCATCCCGTCTGCGGCGTACGACATGAAGGGAGCGTCATCAATGTTGACGAGCAGACGAACTGTGTGGCCGCTCTCTTCTTTCTCGAGAACCGCCTCGTTCAAGGCCCTCCACGTCCCCGACGGCTCGGTGGATCCCGCACGGAGAACCTCCACGTGCAGCAGCATCCGGTTCTCCACGTTGCAGTCGCCGTCGAAGTAGCGCCCGAGGGCCGCCGTCATCGCAGGCGGTTCCACCTCGGTCAGGTAGGCAAGCATCCCGAGGTTGACGGCGATCACAGGAACCTCTGCGCCATCGAGGAGTTCGACGATGCGCAGCACGGTGCCATCCCCGCCGATGCACAGCGCAAGGCCGGCCGAGGCCGCAGCGCGGTCGGAGGCCAGTTCGCCAAGTCCCAGGGTCTCCGCATCGGCCCGTGGCATGAACGCGGTATGACCGTGCTCCTCGAGCCACGCCACCGCGGCTCTCGCCAGTGCCGTAGCCTCCCTGCGCTCCTGATGCGCAACGATCACCACATCGGTCATGGTTGCGCCTTTCGGACCGCGTACACGAGGAACTCCCGGTTCCCGTCGGCGCCCGTCAGCGGCGAATCGGTCCAGCCTCGCACGTCGGTACCGGCAGCCACGAGACCATTGTGCACGTCGTCCCTCACCCGTTCGTGGATGGCGGGATCGGTAATCACCCCTCGCCCTCTGGCTACCTCCACGCGCCCGGCCTCGAACTGGGGCTTCACGAGCAGGATCAGGCCCGCACCCGGACGTGCCGCGCCGACGAGGGCTGGGAGCACCTTGCCGAGGGAGATGAACGAAAGATCGGCCACCACGAGGTCGACCGCCCCTCCGATGTCCTCGGGCCCCACCGTCCGTACGTTGCAGCGCTCCATGACCGAGACCCGACCGTCATCACGCACCTTGGGGTGAAGCTGTCCGTGCCCGACGTCGAGAGCCACGACGTGGAGCGCACCGCGCTGAAGCAGACAATCCGAGAAACCACCCGTCGACGCCCCCGCATCGAGAACCCGGAGGCCGATCACTTCCACTCCGAAGTGCTCGAGCGCATGGTCGAGTTTTTCGCCGCCGCGGCTGACGAACCGGGCAGGGCTCCCCTGAATGACGATGGCATCACCCGGGTCCACCATGCGAGCGGCCTTCTCGGCCACCGAGCCGTTCACGAGAACTCGGTGTGCCTCGATGAGGTCCCCGCCCTCACGCCTGCTCGACACGAGCGCCCGTCTCAACAATTCTGCGTCCAGTCGCCGGCGCGCGCCCATGATGATGCTTCTGCGATTCCTGCGACCCGCTCAGGCTCCGGTCTTGTTGACCGGGGCCTTCTTGGTAGCACGTTGTTTCGGGGACGCGGCCTTCTTCACCGGAGCCTTCTTCGCGGGAACGGCCTTCTTCGCGGGAACGGCCTTCTTCACCGGAGCCTTCTTCGCCGGAACGGCCTTCTTCGCCGGAACGGCCTTCTTCGCCGGAGCGGCGTGCGGTTCGTCGTGAACCCGCAAACGCTTGGAGATCTCGCTCACCTGGGCCTCGACCAGTCCAACCTGGTGGACCAAACGGTCCAACTGGCGAGCCACTTCCAGACGAACTGTCTCTGCGGCCTTCCCGCCGGCGTCCCGGCCCCTCTCGACGAGCAATTGAACGAGGCCAGCAGCCTCATGGCGGCGCACCTCTCCCTGTTTCACGAGTTCCCGAACGATGGCTTCGGCCCGAACTGGCGAAAACTGGGCCAGTTCGATCCCGGCGTCGAGCAGAGGCTTCAAACGCTTCGTCAAGTCGGATGCCATGAATCCCACGGTACGGCCGGGGCAGCCGGGTCGCAAGGCAGTCGGGTCAGAAGGCGTGCAGCAATTGGCGAGCGATGTCGGCGAGGTTCTTTCCGGTCAGGTCGGGTATCGGGTTCGGCATCGATCCCTCCGGAGTGACACCGGACCACACCTGTGCGTACCTGCAGCCGAGGCGCTGGGCGAACAAGCCGTCGGTATCGGCCCGGTCGCCCACCATCACCGCTTGCTCCATACCGCTGCCGAGCACTCCCCGAACGAGATCCGCCATGGCGTGATGAGGTTTGCCCGCCACCAGTGGGGAGACGCCACTCGCAACTGCCACCGACGCAAGGATCGCCCCACCACCGGGTATCGGTCCGTCGGGCGTCGGGTACGTGGCATCGTCGTTGGTCCCGATCAGCCTCGCACCCGCCCGCACCGCAGTCGCTGCCTTCGTCATCGCCGAGAAGTCGAACGTCCGGTGGAACCCCACGATCACCGCGTCGGCTGGGCCCTCGGTCACCGTGTCGGCACCACGTTCTGCCACCGCCTCGTCGATGCCGGGTCCCCCGAACACCATGACACGCTCGCCCGGGGACACGAGGTGAGCAGCAGCCTGTGCGGAAGTCACCACGTCCCCCCGGGCCGGGATGCCGTGACGGGCGAGTTTGGCTTCCGTCTCCCCCACCGGGGCGAAACTGAAATTCGTGACGAACAGCACTCGGTGCCCTGCCCGCCGCATGTCCGCCACTGCTGCGGCCGAACCCTCGATGGGTTCGTCTCCCAGCCAGATCACGCCGTCGAGGTCGCAGAGCACTGGATACCGCATGTTGTTTCGATCCTGCCACACGATGCGCCACACTGGATAGGTGCCGAGATTTGAGCCCTTTCCTGCCATCCGCTACTCACCTTCGCTCTCACTTGCCGAGGTGACCGCCCCGCCGTACGACGTGCTCTCGGAGGCGGACCTTGATGCGCTCGAGGCCCGGCACACCCGCAACATCGTGTACGTCGATGTGCCCCGCGAGCGCGATGGCGTAGGCCGGTACGAGGCAGCGGCGGAGCGACTCCACACATGGATCGCCGAGGGCACGATGATGGCGGACCCGAGGCCGAGTTACACGATCTACCGCATGGAGTTCACCGACGAGGTAGGTCGCCATCGCGTCATCTCGGGCGTCCTCGGTGGGCTCGAGGTAGTCGATGAGGGTGCTGGCGGAGTGCTCCCCCACGAACGCACGACACCGAAGGCAAAGACCGATCGCCTCGACCTCACACGGGCAACCGGTACCAACCTGTCACCCGTGTGGGGCCTATCACTCGCGATCGGCCTCACGGAACTCCTCGCCGAGCCGGGCGAGCCCATGGGTTCGTTCACCGACACCGACGGGGTGACGCACAGCGTCGAGCGCGTGGACGAACCCTCACGGATCGCTGCAATCGGCGCGCTCGTGGCCAGCAACGACGTCGTGATCGCCGATGGCCACCACCGCTACGCGATCAGCCGGTCGTACCGAGACGAGTGCCACCTGCAGGCTCCCGGCACCGCCGGCCCGTGGGACCTCACACTCACCTACGTCAACGAACTGGTCGCCGAACAGCTCTCGGTCGCTGCCATTCACCGTCTGTACACCGACATCTCGTACGGCGATCTTCGCGATGCGCTCGGGCACTCATTCGACCTCGCAGCCGCCGGCAGGGTGACAGCGACCACCACGCTTGAGATGCTCGAGCGTGGTGCGCTGTGCCTCGTGGACCGCAACGGCGAGGGGACGTTCCTGATCCCGAGGCATGAGGCATTCATCGGGGTGCGAGACCTCGACTCGGCACGACTCGAACATGCACTCACCTCCACCAAGCACCAGGTGAACTACCAGCACGGAGTCGGCCATGTGCTCGACAGCGTTCACACCGGTGCCGCCGAAGCGGCGATTCTCATCCGCCCGGTCTCTGTCGACGAGATCCGCCGTACGGCAACCGAGCATCTCCTCATGCCTCCAAAGTCCACGTTCTTCACGCCGAAGCTGAAGACCGGGCTGGTGCTGCGAAGCGTCGCGTAATCAGGCGATCGTGATGGACGTGTCCAGGTACACGTCCTGGATGGCATTGAGCAGTTCGATACCCTCAGCCATCGGCCGCTGAAAGGCCTTCCGACCGGCAATGAGGCCCTGACCGCCCGCTCGCTTGTTGATCACCGCGGTCTTCACTGCCGCTGCGAGGTCCCCGGCACCCTTGGACTCGCCACCGCTGTTGATCAAGCCGATGCGGCCCGCGTAGCAATTCAGCACCTGCCAACGCGTGAGGTCAACGGGGTGGTCCGTCGTGAGCTTGTCGTAGACGATTTTGGAGGTCTTGCCGTAGCCGGACAGCGCGTTGTAGCCACCATTCACCTCGGGCAGTTTCTGTTTGATGATGTCGGCCTCAATCGTGACACCAAGGTGATTTGCCTGGGCCGTGAGATCCGCAGAGACATGGTGATCCACCCCGTCCACCTTGAATGCGTTGTTGCGCAGATAGCACCAGAGCACGGTGAACATGCCGAGGTCGTGGGCTTCCTTGAAGGCCGCAGCCACCTCGTGGATCTGGCGCGTTGCCTCGGGTGAACCGAAATAGATGGTGGCGCCAACGCCTGCCGCCCCGAGATCCCAGGCCTGACGCACCGAGCCGAACATCACCTGGTCGAACTTGTTGGGATACGTCATCAGTTCGTTGTGGTTCATCTTCACGATGAAGGGGATCTTGTGCGCGTACTTCCGACTCACCGCGCCAAGCACGCCGTAGGTGGTCGCCACAGCGTTGCAGCCGCCCTCGATCGCCAACTTGACGATGTTTGCCGGATCGAAATAGATCGGGTTCGGCGCAAACGAGGCGGCTCCCGAGTGCTCAATGCCTTGGTCAACGGGAAGGATCGAGATGTAGCCCGAGTTCGCGAGTCGGCCAGAGCCGTACAGCGATCCGAGCGAGCGGAGCACCACCGAGCTGCGATCGCTCTGCACGAAGGTTCGATCAAGGAAGTCCGGACCCGGAAGGGTCAGCGTGCTGCGATCAATCCCAACACAGGAGTGGCCGAGCAGGGATTCGGCTTCGGCACCGAGCAACGACTTGACGTCCACGGGGACACTCCTCTGGTTCTGGGCGTCGCGAGGCTTGTGCCCGGTCTCCACCCGTCTGACGGCGCCTCAGCGTAGTCCGTCACCTCGGTATCCCGCAGAACCTCGGCCGCGCTGACTGAAGGCGGTCAGACCGCGCTCAACAACCCAACTCGGTCCATGGCCGGGGGGAGATCCCCAGCTTCTTGGTCCGGTAATTCAGCACGTTGGCATAATCGCCCCGGAACACTGCCTCGATGGAGTGCCGCCGGGCTTCGAGATGGTCCCAAGTCCCCCTGCGCACCACGATCTCGAGGCGCGCCGCAGTGTGTTCGAGCGAGCGATAGGGGTGATGATGCATCACCAGGGTGGCCTCCGGCTCGAAGAGTGCCGCTGCGCTGCAGCCCACATGATGGGAACCCGGATGAACGGTGATCTCCGGCAGGCTCCTCCCCCAGAGAATGGCTGGGTGCTTTTGATGGGCGGCCGGACACCAGTTGCTCGGCAGCTCGATGCAGTTGAGTTGCACCACCAAGGGATTGGTGCGCCAGACGTAGCTTCGCCCCGGCTCGGGAAAATGATCGAGTACCCGAGTGCCCACCACACGGCATCGCTCGTCGACGCCGTTCAGGAACTGGCGCACCGTTTGTCCTTGGGGGCCGGTGACAAACTCGTCTGCGTCGATGACGAGCCACCAGATCTTGTCTTGACCGGACCACTTGGAGCGAAGCCGGATCTGTGCGTTGATGAGGTCGTACCGCAATCGGTCATCAAAATGGTCGGACCAGTGGGTCACGAGATGTTCGGCTCCCGCGGCGCATGCCTCGGTGATGGTTTGATCGGTGCTGCCGTTGTCGATGGGGAAGACGCGGTCAACACCCTGCTCGAAGGCGTGCGTAACCGCCGCATAGATGATGTCCTCCTCCATCCATCCAGCGATCACGACGTAGATCGGGACGCTCGATCCGTGCTGCGCTCCCGAATCTCGTCGAAGTACGCGGGTCATACCGGGGCGATAGCGCCGCACGAGAACTCCCGGCACATACCCGAGCAGACGACGCTTCGCCCACCGCTTCATCGTGCTCGCTACCGAACCAGCCACCAGGTGAAGGGTGCACAGCGGCGTCCCCCGGGGTCGCGGGATCGTCCATCGGCGGGTCAACTCTCGCCGTCAAGCAGACCCTGCGCCTTCGACAACAGCCCGGCTACGCCTCTCCGGTTCGAAGCACGGACCACCCGCTCAGCAACGACCTCGGTGCGACTCTGGGTTGATCCACCGACTCGGAAGAACCGACGACGCACCTCTCCGAGTACCACGACCTCAGCCCCGGCATCGAACTCCGCCGAAGCAGGCGGGTCGAACCACACAACGGGCACGGTGGCCACGCCCGAAACGGTAGGAGTACTGAGATCGAGTTGGAGCAGCACCGTGGCAGACGCCAACGTGCGGCGGTCTGCATCACGCGACAGCACGCCGCGCAGAACGACAATGTTCATGATCCCCTCGTTCTTGATGGAGTATCGAGGGGAAGTCGGTGCCGTCAGCGTACTAACAGGGTGTTACAGGGTACGTGGGCCCCGGTAGTCAGCGACCAAGTTGGCGCATCCGTTCGGCGACATCCGCGAACTCGGGGTCGTTGGCCAGAATGCGAGCGAACAATGAGCGAGCCTTGGTGACGTCGCCACTCCGGTCGTACAGATCGGCGAGCACGTACCACAACCGCAGGTGGTGATCCCGCACCTTGGCAGGGGCGCGTTCGCTAGAACGCAGCAGGTCGATGGCACCCTCGATATCTCCCTGATCCGCCTTCGCACCCGCGACGACGATCCGACCCTCGGCCACCAGTCCCGCTGAAGGTGACGCTGTCTTGAGTTCTTCCCAAAGGGCATCAATTGGGCCGTACTTGCGCATCGCCCGGTAACAGTCGGCAAGCACCGGATGGTTCTCCACCCCGCCGCCATGGGTACGGTATGCCTCGAGCGCCACGGATGCCTGCCGCCAGTTGCCGAGCCGATACTGAGCCAAGCCGAGTATTTCCTGGGCGCTCGTCATGTCTGGGGCCTCACGAATCACCGGTGTGACCATGCGCCTTGCATCCCCGAAGCGCTCGCGATCCAAAGCCCCCTGAGCAGCCTCAACGCGCTCGTTCAGGGTGCGCGCCCGTTGCGGTGTGACGCCTGCAGACGGCTTCGGGGCGGGTCGATCCGTCTGTTCGCTGTCATCGGAGTCGAACGAGCGCGGGCTCCGCTGAGTGCGGCCGTCACGATCCGTAGGTTCGGAGCGACCCGAATACGTTGCGCCTCGAGCAGCATCACGGACAGAACCCTCGTCGATCCAGACCTCTCGATTGGCGTCGAGCGCCTCACGGTCAGCCTGGGGATTGAACTCGGCACGTTCGATCGTGCCATCGTCACCGGTTCGATCGCGACGTCCGACCGGGCGACGCTGCGGCTTGCCGATCGGACGTCCGACAGAACCATCCGCCCGACGAGGAACGGGACGGGTCGGCGGTTCCTCACGTCGGGGGCGGCCGGCGCCACCGGTCCGGGGGCCACCCGGACGAGGTCCACCAGTTCTGGGGCCGCGATCTTCCCACTGACGGGCCGGACGATCGTCGCCACTCGCACCCCGACCGAAGCGACTGCCCGGCGCGGGACGGCTGAACCGAGACGGGCGTTCACCTTCGGCGCCACCAGTCCGGGGGCCACCCGGACGAGGTCCACCAATTCTGGGGCCGCGATCTTCCCACTGACGTGCCGGACGGTCACCACGATCAGCGCCACCAGTCCTGGGGCCACTAGCACTCGGGCGACGGTCTTCCCACTGACGGGCCGGACGGTCACCACGATCGGCGCCACCAGTCCGGGGGGCACCAGCACTCGGGCGACGGTCTTCCCACTGACGGGCCGGACGATCGTCGCCACTCGCACCCCGTCCGAATCGACTGCCCGGCGCAGGACGACTGAAGCGAGACGGGCGTTCACCTTCCGTGCCACCAGTCCGGGGGGCACCAGAACTCGGGCGACGGTCTTCCCACTGACGGGCCGGACGGTCACCACGATCGGCGCC
>CAMDBM010000048.1:0-16524 GCA_945889085.1 Ferrithrix thermotolerans DSM 19514 | reverse complement strand
AGCCCGTTGATGATGCGTAGACGCTCGGGGAACGGGGCGAACGCGCTCTTCGCAGCGTTCACCGTGACCCACTCGAAGTCGTCAATGCCCCACCCGAACGACTCGGCCAGTTGGTGGAACTCGTTCGACATGCTCGTGTCGCTCATCAGGCGGTTATCGGTGTTCACGGTGACACGGAACCGCAGTCGGCGCAGCATGCCGATGGGGTGCTCGGCGATCGATGGGCACACGCCGGTGTTTACGTTGCTCGTCGGGCACAGTTCGAGCGGGATGCGGCGGTCACGGACGAACTGGGCGAGGTGTCCGAGTGCCTCGTTGTCGGGTTCGCCGGCGATGTCGTCCACGATGCGCACACCGTGCCCGAGGCGCTCGGCGCCGCACAGCTGTACTGCCTCCCAGATGCTCGGTAGCCCGAACGCCTCGCCTGCATGAATGGTTGCGTGGAAGTTCTCGCGCTGGACGTGATTGAACGCCTCGAGGTGACGGGTGGGCGGGTGTCCGGCCTCGGCACCGGCGATGTCGAACCCCACCACCCCGTTGTCGCGCCACGCGGTGGCGAGCTGCGCGATCTCGAGGCTGCGGGCCGCCGTGCGCATGGCGCAGAGCAGCACATACACGGTGAGGTCGGTGCCTGAGGCGCCCCGCTGGAGGCCGTCCATCACGGCTTGCACCACCTCGTTGAGCGTCAGTCCGGCCTCGGTGTGCAGCTCTGGCGCGCACCGCACCTCGGCGTACACGACCCCGTCCGCTGCGAGGTCCTGGGCGCACTCGAAGGCCACGCGCTCGATGGCGTCACGGTGCTGCATCACCCCGACGGTGTGCGCGAAGGTCTCGAGATACAGGACGAGGTCGTTGCGCTTGGCGCCACGGTGGAACCAGTGCGCGAGTGCCTCCACATCGGTGGTGGGCAGGTTGCGGTAGCCGTACTCGGCCGCCAGTTCGACCACGGTCGAGGGGCGCAGGCCGCCGTCCAGATGGTCGTGCAGCAGCACCTTGGGGTACTTCGTGAACTTGCCGGTTGCAGCGCTCATGTCCCTCGCCTCCGGGAGCATCTTGGAGCGGATGGCGGGAGCCGTCGCTTCGCTCCTCCCGATTCCCGACGTACCACCAGTTCGAACACAAACGGCCCCCCGCAAGCGGGAGGCCGCCTCCATTCGAGCGGATGACGGGAATCGAACCCGCATTCTCAGCTTGGGAAGCTGATGTTCTGCCTTTGAACTACATCCGCGGCAGGACACAGATTACCAACGCAGGCCCGGGGTCCGTCCAAGAGGCCGCCCCGACCCCCCGGTCCCCACTACGTTTGGACCTTGTGATCCTGTCCGACCGCAGTATTCGCGAGGCGCTCGCCGCCGGCCGCATCATCATTGACCCCCTCGACGAGCAGTGCATTCAGCCCTCTTCGGTGGACATGAAGGTGTCCAACCTGTTCCGGGTGTTCCGCAACCACACGGCATCGGTGATCGACGTCAAGCAGAACCTCGAGGACCTCACCGAACTCATCACGATCCCGATGGACGGGGTATTCGTCCTCCATCCCGGCGAGTTCGTGCTCGGCTCCACTCTGGAGCGCCTGGCCCTGCCCGACGACCTTGTCGGCCGGGTGGAGGGCAAGAGTTCGCTCGGGCGTCTCGGTCTGCTCATCCATTCCACGGCGGGCTTCGTGGATGCCGGCTGGGACGGGCACATCACCCTCGAACTCTCGAACGTGGCGAGCCTGCCCATCACGATCTACCCGGGGATGAAGATCGGTCAGGTGTCGTTCATGCAGATGACCACGCCGGCCGACCGGCCGTACGGCAAGGGAGCGTCGGGCTCGAAGTATCAGGGCCAGCGCGGGCCCACGCCGAGCCGCTACTTCGAGAACTTCAACAAGTAGTCAGACCTGCCGAACGATTCTGGGTCTACTTCGGGCGACCTGTCCGCCCGAAGTAAACCGAGATCTCGGGTACGTGGTCAGCTGAAGCTGGCGTTGAGCGGTGCCTCGGGATTCGCCAGGCGCTGCTCGCCGGCCTCGATCGCGTCGAGCACGTGGATGGCGAGGTCCGCCACCTTGATGGTGGCTGCGTCGATACCCATCGCGGGGGCCATTGCCTTCACGCCGTCGTCGAGCATGATGTAGCAGAACGGGCACGCCGTGGCGATGCGGGTTGCGCCGGTGGACAGCGCCTCCTGCGACCGCTCGTCGTTCACCTTCTTGCCGATGGACTCCTCCATCCACATTCGGGCACCCCCGGCGCCACAGCACATACCCATGTTGCCGTTGCGCGGCATCTCGACGACCTGCACGCCCTTGAGGGAACCGACCACCTTGCGGGGTGCCATGTAGACGTCGTTGTGGCGACCGAGGTAGCACGAGTCGTGGTAGACCACGCGCTCCTCGAGGGTCGCGCCGCTGACGTCCAACTTGCCGGAGTCGATGAGCTGCTCGAGCAGTTCGCTGTGGTGGATGACTTCGTACATGCCGCCGAGCTGCGGGTACTCGTTCTTCAGTGTGTTGAAACAGTGTGGGCATTGCGTGATGATCTTCTTCACGCCCATGCCGTTCATCATCTCGATGTTGGGCATGGCGAGCATCTGGAACAGGTACTCGTTACCCGAGCGGCGGGCCGAGTCCCCGGTGCACATCTCCGACGGGCCGAGGATGGCCACGTCGATGCCGGCCCGCTTCAGCAGCTTGGCCATCGCCTGAGTGACCTTCTTGTTCTTGTCGTCGAAGGAGCCTGCGCAGCCCACCCAGTAGAGGTACTCCTCGGTAAACGCCTCGCCCGGGTCCACAACCTTCACGTCGAGGCCCTTGGCCCAGTCGGCCCGCTCCCCCTGGTTCATGCCCCACGGGTTGCCCTGGTTCTCCATGGCGCGGTACGCGTTGCCCAACTCGGCCGGGAAGTTGCTCTCCATCAGCGTGAGATAGCGGCGCATGTCGAGGATCTTGTCGAGGATCTCGATATTGACCGGGCAGATCTCGTCGCACGCACGGCAGGTGGTGCAGCTCCACACCTCGTCGGCGGTGACGCGCTCAAACAGCGAGTTCGCAGAGATGGAGATCTCCCTGTCCACGCCGATGGGGGGCGTGATGTGTGCGTGGGTTGCCGTGGCCGCCATGACCTCGCCGGCCTTCAGCACGATCTCGCGCGGGTCGAGCGGCTTGCCCGTTGCGTGGGCGGGGCACACGCTGGTGCAGCGGCCGCACATGGTGCAGGAGTCGGTGTCGAGCAGCTGCTTCCAGGTGAAGTCCTCGACGACGGACGCACCGAAGGTCTCGAGCGAGGTCTCGGCCAGGTTCGGCATCGGCTTCATGGCGCCCTTGGGGCGCTCACGGTTCCGCAGGTACATGTTCAACGGGGAGGTGAACATGTGGCGCAGCATCGTCATCGGGAGGATGACGAGGAAGATCAGGAACGACACGACGTGGGCAACCCAGAGGATCTGGTGCCAGCGCTCGAGGGTCTGCAGGCCGAGACCGTTCCACCACGTTGCGAGCGGGTAGCCGATGAACGACCACTTCTCGTGCGACTGCGTGCCCTCGGTTGCGATGCGCACACCTTCGGCCAGGAAGCCGGTTGCCCCGATGAGGAAAAACGTGCCGAGGATGATCGCGTGCTCGGGCTTGGTCTTGATGCGGATGCGGTACGGGCGCTGCACGTACCGGCGCAGCACCGCCCAGACGATCCCGACGAGGAATACCGTGCCGGCAAGGTCGCCGATGAACGAGTACGCCATGTAGGTCTTGCCGTGCAGGAACTTCGCGCGCTCGGGCAACTGGTGGTCGATCTCGAGTGTGGTGGTGACGCCGAGGAGCACGAGGAACCCGAAGTAGATCATCGAGTGCATGACGCCGGCGGCCGAGTCGCGCAGCAGCGTTCGCATGTAGACACCCGCGCGGAAGTCGGCGAGGCGGTGCGCAATGTTCTTGGTGGTCGTGCGACGGCGGTCCGGTCCGCCCCGCTCCCAGTTGCGCACGCGCTGGGCGAGCGCCCACGCGCTCCACACGATGAAGATCGGCACCACGGTGTAGAACGCGATCTGCAGCGGCCCGGGGATCCCCCCGAACGGCTCCCGCATGATGTCGTTCTCGTCGTGCCACTTGGTGAACTGCGGGACGATGCCCGACACAACGGTGAACAGCGCCATGAAGACGCCAAGGCCGATGACCAGTTGGTAGGGGCGGATGCGCTTGGGTCCGCTCGGGGCCGAACCGGCTCCGTGCGAATCGTGCGAGGCGTGCGTACTCATGACAAGGCGACGCTAGCGCGGCGGCATGCCGGTACCGAAGGAGCGGTTCGGGGTGATCCCCGCCCGGGTCAGCCGAAGGACTGGCGGTCGAACTCGCGGATCTTGCCCGCGAGGTACTCGAGCATGCGCCTGCTGAGGGCAGGTACCTGCTCGAGCACGGCGAGGAACTCCCGTTGCGGGATGACGAGCAGCTGGCTGTCGGTGTCGCAGGTGACGGTGGCTGTCCGGGGGCCGTGATCGAATAGGGACAACTCGCCGACGATGGCGCCTGCCCCGAGGGAGGCGACCTTCTTGCCGTTTCGCCGCACCGTGGCGGTTCCGTCAAGGATGACGAACGCCTCACGCCCTGCCTGCCCCTGGTCGATGATGACCCGACCTGCGGTTGCGGCGATCTCGTCCCCCGCCTTCAGAACCTTCTCGAGGTCCTTGGTGCTGCAGACCGAGAACAGCGGCACCTTTCGGAGCTGTTCCAGAGACTCTTTCTTGGTTGCCATAGCCGGATCATATGACTTGTGCGCAATGCGTGCTGACGGACCCCTACGATCGGCCGGACAGGAGTCTGGGAGGGATGTCGGATGGCCGTGATGGTGGTGGGTGGAGCCGGGTACATCGGGTCCGTCACCGTGCGCGCCCTTCTGCGTGCAGGTCGGTCGGTTGTCGTTTACGACGACCTGTCGACCGGATTCCGGGCAGCGGTGCCCGACGGGGTTGCCTTCGAGCAGGGGTCCACGCACGACGCTGCCCGGATAGAGCGCCTGGTCGCCGACTACGGCATCGACGTTGCCGTCCACTTCGCCGCCAAGAAGGCCGCCGGAGACTCCATGTTCCAGCCCGGCCATTACTTCGCGGAGAACGTGGCGGGCACAAACACCCTGCTCGACGCACTCCGGCTCGCAGGGGTCTCTCGTGTGGTCTTTTCGTCATCGGCTGCCGTCTACGGGAATGTCACCTCCCTCCCCATTGGCGAGGACGCCCCGAAGCAGCCCGAGAACCCCTACGGCGAGTCCAAGCTCATGGTCGAGCAGATGCTGCGCTGGTACGACACCTGTCACGGCCTGCGCAGCGTCAGTCTGCGGTACTTCAACGCCGCCGGGGCCACCGACGACGGCGAGGTCGGCGAGGACTTCGCCCGGAGCACCAACCTGGTTCCCGTGCTCATGAAGGCTGTGCTCGGGAAGCGCCCGCCGCTCGAGATTCTCGGCACGGATTACCCCACCCGGGACGGCAGCGCCGTGCGGGACTACATCCACGTGGAGGACCTGGCGACCGGCCACGTGAGGGCGGTGGAGTACCTCGAGCGTGGTGGCGCCACCACGGCCATCAACCTCGGCACGTCGCAGGGGTCGTCCGTGTGGGAGATCGTTCGTGCGGCCGAGGCGGTTATCGGCGGACCGGTGCCCTACGTCGAGTCACCCCGCCGGGCCGGCGATGCAGTCGAGTTGTACGCCGACATCAGTCGTGCGCGAGAACTGCTCGGCTGGGAGCCGGTGCGCGGCATCGCCGAGATCATGGACTCCGAGTGGAAGTGGCGCCAACGACGCCCCGGCGGTTTCGCCGGCGCTTTGAACTAGCGACGAGGGAAGCGCTAGCGACGAGCCGCACGCCGAACTATGCCGAAGCGAAGCGGCGGCTATGTCGGCGCTTTGGACTAGTGGCCACCGGCCTGAGCGGCAACAGCGGCAGCCGCTGCGGCAACGGCCTCTGCGTCACCGAGGTACTTCGCTGAGGTGACGTTCAGCGCATCGTCGAAGGTGTAGAGGCGCGGCGCTCCGGTGGGGATGTTCAGTTCGGCAATGTCCTGCTCGGAGATGTCCTCGAGGTGCATGACCAGCGCTCGCAGGGAATTGCCGTGGGCGACGATGAGTACGTCCCATCCGGCCTGGAGCTGTGGCACCACTACGTCGTACCAGTAGGGAAGCACGCGGGCCACGACATCTTTCAGGCACTCCGACCCGGGGAGCACGTCCACCGGCAGACGCCGGTAGCGGGGATCGTTGACCGGGTGCTCGGCGCTCGAGGTGTCGACGGGGGGCGGCGGTACGTCGTAGCTGCGTCGCCACACCTTTGTCTGCTCCTCACCGTGGCGTGCAGCGGTCTCTTTCTTGTCGAGCCCCTGCAGCGCACCGTAGTGACGCTCGTTCAGCCGCCACGACCGCTGCACAGGGAGGCACACCTGTCCGAGTTCGGTCAGCGCAAGGTGGGCGGTGATCACGGCGCGTGTGAGGAGCGAGGTGTGGACGACGTCGAACGACAGACCCTCGGCTTTCAGCGTTGTGCCCGCCGAGGCTGCCTCGGTGGTGCCCTTCTCCGTGAGCGGCACGTCGTGCCAACCCGTGAAGAGGTTCAACTGGTTCCACGTGCTCTCGCCGTGGCGGAGGATGACAAGGCTTCCGGTCATGGTGGACCAGACCGTAGTGCCCGCCGGGCCGGGCTCAGGAAGCGGACTGCGCGCCGCGGACGAGCGCGCCGGGAAGTGCTCCCGTGTGTGCGCCGTTCTCGAAGGTGACCGTTCCGGTCTTCACGGTGTACTTGTAGCCCGATGCGGTCTGCATGAGGCGACGCCCACCAGCAGGCAGGTCGTGCACGATTTCCGGCGGGTGCGCAGCAATCGTTTCCATGTCGATGACGTTCACGTCTCCGAGCAGGCCGGGGGCGAGGACGCCGCGGTCCATCCAACCGACGTGTGAGGCCGTGCGCTGGGTGATGTGGTGGACCAGCATCTCGAGGGGAAGCTTCTCGCCACGGGTCCGGTCACGGCCCCAGAGCGCGAGCATCGTGGTGGAGAACGAACCGTCGGAGATGGCACCGCAGTGGGCGCCAGCATCGGACAGTCCGATGAGCGAGCGGGGCGCAACCAGCATCTCCCGCGTGTCGTCGAGGTTCTCGTGGGCCCAGTTCATCAGCGGCATGTAGAGCAACTGGTTGCCATCGCGCTGGAGCAGCAGGTCGTACACGACTTCGGTCGGCGCGATACCCCGTGCGCTCGCCATTCCGGCGACGGAGCGTTCCGTCGTCGGCTCGTAGTTGACCGGGTCCTCCATCGGGAACATCTTGTGGAAGCTGGTGGTGATCTCCTCGACGAGACCCTCGAAGCGGCCGGTGCCGTGCTCGCCGATGATGAGCCGACGGATGTCGGGGTCCTTCATCTTGGCAACACGCTCTGCGAGCGGCAGGGCGCTGAGTGCGCGGTATGTCTTGCCGGTCGCGAACGGGTTGAGCGTTGCGGTGAGACCGAGCAGCACGCCGATCGGCCGGGGCGCCACCTGGTTCTTCACATCGAAGCCCTCGGCGGTCATCTTGTTGGCGAACGCCGCCATCTCGCGCCAGCGGTTCGGCAGGTTCTCGGGCTGCTGGACAGTCATCGACAGCGGACGACGAACGTTGCGCACCAATTCGGCCATCACGTCGAACTCGGACTGCACGAAGTCCTCGTCGGTCGACAGGTATGCGTCGGAGATCAACTGGATCACGCCTTGGCCGACCTCGGTCAGTGCAGACGCAAGGGCAGTGAGTTCGTCCACGCTGGAGAAGCGGGTGCCGAGCGGGGCGCCGTCCTTGGTGCGGTGGATGTAGGTGCGGCTCGTAGTGAAGCCGAGGGCACCCGCTTCGATACCGATCTTCACCTGACGGAACATCTCGGCGAGTTCGTCGCCGGTCGGGGACTCCATCGGGTCCGCACCGCGCTCGCCCATCACGTACGCACGCAGCGGTGCGTGCGCCACCTGGGTGGCAATGTCCACTGCGTACTGACGACGGTCGAGTGCGTCCAGATAGTCGCTGAAGGTTTCCCAATCCCACGCGAGGCCCTCGGTGAGTGCCGTACCGGGGATGTCCTCCACGCCCTCGAGCATCGAGATGAGGAACGCGTGATCAGAGGGTTTGGCGGGAGCAAAGCCCACGCCGCAGTTGCCCATCACGAGCGAGGTGACGCCGTGGATGGACGACGGGGCAAGCAACGGATCCCACGTGGCCTGGCCGTCGTAGTGGGTGTGGATGTCCACGAACCCGGGCGTCACGAGGTGGCCGGTGGCGTCAAGCGTGCGCTTGGCTTGGCCGGACAACTTCGGACCGACCTCGACGATTCGGCCTCCGGTAATGGCTACATCGGCCTCTCGGGCCGGTGCCCCGGTACCGTCGACAACCGTCCCGCCCTGGATCAACAGATCGAACATGGGCTCATCATGCCCTACCTGCGGCATTGCGGCTAGCCCTATGGCCCACTTCCCTCGTTGTTCTTGGTACCGGAACGGCACGCGTGCCCCCGTTTCGGTGCCAAGAGCGTGGAAAAATGCTGAGCGTATGTGACTCATGTTTTCTAACTGCGCCGTTGTTCACGAGTTTGGGGCGGCTCTAGAGTGATGCCCAACTCCCCCCAAGATCCCCCCAACCCAGAGGTACCCCACCATGGCAAAAGCAGTCGGTATCGACCTCGGCACGACCAACTCCGTCGTCGCTTTCCTCGAGGCGGGCGACCCCGTCGTCATCCCCAACGCTGAGGGCACTCGCACCACGCCGTCCGTGGTCGCCTTCTCCAAGTCCGGGGAGGTGCTTGTCGGCGAAGTGGCCAAGCGCCAGTCCATCACCAACCCCGATCGCACCTTCCGCTCCATCAAGCGGTTCATGGGCCAGAACTGGCACTCCGAGGACATCGACGGCAAGAAGTACACGCCGCAGGAGATCTCGGCCCGCACGCTCATGAAGTTGAAGCGGGATGCCGAGGCGTACCTGGGCGACACTATTACCCAGGCCGTCATCACGGTCCCCGCCTACTTCGACGATGCTCAGCGCACCGCCACCAAGGAGGCCGGCGCCATCGCCGGTCTCGAGGTGCTCCGCATCATCAACGAGCCCACCGCTGCGGCACTCGCCTACGGCCTCGACAAGGGATCAGCGGACGAGACCGTGCTCGTGTTCGACCTCGGCGGCGGCACCTTCGACGTGTCCGTGCTGGAGATCGGCGACGGCGTGTTCGAGGTGAAGTCCACCAACGGCGACACCCAGCTCGGTGGCGACGACTGGGACGACCGCATCATCAAGTGGATGGTGGAGCGGTTCAAGGCTGCGCAGGGCATCGACCTCGGTGCCGACCGCATGGCAACCCAGCGCCTCAAGGAAGCCGCCGAGAAGGCCAAGATTGAGCTCTCGCAGGTGCAGCAGACCCAGATCAACCTGCCGTTCATCACGGCAACGCCCAGCGGACCGCTTCACCTCGACGAGACGCTCACGCGTGCGCAGTTCGAGCAGATGACCGCAGACCTGCTCGACAAGTGCCGCGTCGTGTTCGAGAAGGCGCTCGCAGACGCAGGTGTCAGCAAGGACCAGTTGCACCACGTGATCATGGTGGGCGGCTCCACCCGCATGCCGATGGTGCAGGACCTCGTGAAGGGCCTTACCGGGAAGGACCCGCACAAGGGCGTGAACCCCGACGAGGTCGTGGCGATCGGTGCAGCCATCCAGGCCGGTGTGCTGAAGGGCGAGGTGAAGGACGTCCTGTTGCTCGACGTGACCCCGCTGTCGCTCGGCATCGAGACCAAGGGTGGTGTGATGACCAAGCTCATCGAGCGCAACACCACCATCCCCACCCGTCGCAGCGAGGTGTTCACCACCGCCGACGACATGCAGCCCTCGGTGGAGATCCATGTGATCCAGGGCGAGCGCGAGATGGCCATGTACAACAAGACGCTCGGCAAGTTCCAGCTCGTGGACCTTCCCCCGGCGCCGCGTGGTGTGCCGCAGATCGAGGTCACGTTCGACATCGACGCGAACGGCATCGTGCACGTGTCCGCCAAGGACCGCGCCACCGGCAAGGAGCAGTCGATGACCATCACCGGTCAGTCCTCGCTGAGCAAGGACGACATCAACCAGATGGTCCGTGACGCAGAGGCACATGCCGAGGACGACCGCCGCCGCAAGGAGGAGGCCGAGGTGCGCAACACCGCCGACAGCCTCGTCTACCAAACCGACAAGGTGCTGCGCGAGCAGGGCGACAAGGTGTCTGCCGACGAGAAGGCTGCCGTCGAGGGCCCGCTCTCGGACCTCAAGAAGACGCTCGAGGGCAACGACGTGGGCGCGATCAAGGAGGCGACGGGCAAGTTAATGACCGCCAGCCAGGCGTTCAGCCAGAAGCTCTACGAGAACGCTGCCCGTGACACGAATGCTGCGGGCACGTCGGCATCGGGTCAGGGCACGGGCTCGGTGAACGACGACGAGATCGTCGACGCCGAGATCGTCGACGACAAGTGAGCCGTTGATGAACGACGAGAACATCGAGACGGGCGACGTCGACGCAACAGATGCCGATGGTGTCGACGGCACCGACGCTGTGGAGCAGGCGGAAGAGGTTGTCGAGCACGACATCGAAGCGCTGCTCTCCGAGCGCGACCAGTTCAAGGACATCGCCCTCCGGCTCCAGGCCGACTTCGACAATTTCCGCAAGCGCGTGGCGGCGCAACAGTCCGACGAGGTTGACCGCGCAGCAGGGCGGCTTGCCGAGGCACTTCTGCCGGTGCTGGATGCGTGCGAGGCAGCGTTCACGCACGGGGTCGCAGGCGTCGAGCCGATCTGGTCCGCGCTCATCGGGGCCCTGCTGAAGCAGGGTCTTGAGGCGATGGATCTGGAGAACAAGGCATTCGACCCGAACCACGCAGAGGCCGTGATGCACGAGGAGGGTGATAGCGAGCACCCGGTGGTGTCCGAGGTGCTGCGTACCGGATACCTGTGGCGCGGCAAGGTGCTGCGAGCCGCCATGGTCAAAGTGCGCGGCTGAACCCCGACGAGGATGATGACGAAGGAGGTGCGTGATGGCGTCGCAGCGTGAATGGTTCGAGAAGAACTACTACGAAGTGCTCGGTGTGCCCGAGAGCGCACCCCAGAAAGACATCACCAAGGCTTATCGCAAGCTTGCGCGGCAGTACCACCCGGACGCGAACCCGGGTAACAGTTCGGCCGAGGATCGGTTCAAGGACATCAGCGCCGCGTACGAGGTGCTCGGTGACGAGGCGAAGCGCAAGGAGTACGACGAGGTTCGCAGGCTCGGGCCGATGGGCGGGGGCTTCGGCGGTCCCGGT
Organism: Ferrithrix thermotolerans DSM 19514; assembly: GCA_945889085.1. GTDB lineage: Bacteria > Actinomycetota > Acidimicrobiia > Acidimicrobiales > Ilumatobacteraceae > WLJO01. The sequence goes on along the minus strand of CAMDBM010000048.1, from coordinate 5,221 downwards.
GGCGGTGCGCCCGGTGGGTTCCGTTTTGATGTGGGTGGCTCCGACATGGGCGATCTGCTCGGCAACATGTTCGGTGGCGGCTCGCCCGGGCGTGGGCGCAGCGGTCGCGGTGGCGCCGGTGTGGGCCCGCAGCGAGGAGCAGACCTCGAGGCATCGCTGACGCTGGATTTCGTCGACGCGGCACACGGGATTACCACGAGCCTGCACCTCACTACGGATGCGCAGTGCTCAACGTGTAACGGTTCGGGAGCCAAGCCGGGCAGCAAGGTGAACACCTGCGGTGTGTGCCGCGGGCGGGGCGCGGTGGACGACAACCAGGGATTCTTCGCGTTCTCGTCGCCCTGTCGCGCGTGCAACGGCAACGGCGCCATTGTCGAGTCACCGTGCGGGACCTGCCGGGGATCCGGCGTGGAGAAGCGGCCGCGTGAGGTGAAGGTGCGCATCCCCGCCGGCGTTACCGACGGCCAGCGGATCCGGCTGAAAGAGCGCGGTGGCCCCGGTCGCAAGGGTGGCCCCGCAGGGGACCTGTTGGTTGAGTGCCACGTGCGGGCGCACCCGGTCTTCGGGCGCGACGGGGACAACCTCACGGTCCGAATCCCGGTGACCCTCGCCGAACTCGCGCTCGGCAGCGAGGTGGAGGTACCGACACTTGAAGGACAGCGTGTTGTGCTGCGCCTTCGGGGCGGCACTCAGACGGGTAGCCGTCATCGCATCAAAGGACGCGGCATCGAGAACGGCAAACATCACGGCGACCTCATCGTCACGGTGGACGTCGTGGTGCCCAAGCACGTCAGCGATACACAGCGGGAGGCACTCGAGGCGTTCGAGGCTGCCTCAACCGGGTCCCCGCGCGAGGCGCTCTTCGACCTGTTGGGCTCTCCGCAGTCCGGCGGTGCGGGGCGATGAACAGGTACCGCGCCGTCTACGTGATCTCGGTGGCGGCCGAACTGGCGGGCATGCACCCGCAGACGCTGCGCATCTACGAACGCAAAGGGCTCCTCGAGCCTGCTCGTACCCCCGGTGGGAACCGCCGCTACAGCGAGGCCGACATCGATCGTCTGCGCCGCATCACCGAACTGGCCGCCACCGGCATGAACCTGGCGGGCATCCGCAGGGTCATGCAGTTGGAAGATGAGGTGGCGCGACTACACAACGAGGTGCTACAACTACGTGAAGTGGTGAGACAGGTGCAGGTGGAAGTGGATCGTCGAGCCCCTCGGCGAGATCTTGTGCCGCTCAGGCAGGCTGTCGTGGTCTTCGGTGAGCGCGCCCAGCGGAAAGATTAGGTTGCGGCCGTTATCGTTCGCTCGCCGGGGCGTTGTGATAGCGAACTGAAGAAGATCCAGACGGCGGGAGGTCGTCAAAAATGCAGATCTCACGTCGAAATGTGTTGAAGATGGCAGGTGCCGCAGCGCTCGGCGCCGCAGCAGCGCCGGCGCTCGCTGCAGGCACCGCGGAGGCGGCCGGCACGTCTGGCCCCCCGCCCGTCGGGACGATGTATGTCCAGAAGCTCTGGGGAATGAAGTGGATCAAGGTGAGGGAACGTTCCCGTGGCCGGATGCGCACCGTGCGGATCAAGGTGCCTGCCACCCGCCCCGTGTTCAGGGGGACCGGCTCGAGCAGCATCAATCGCGGTCTGGGCGTGCTCGGCGACTCATCCCCCATCGGCTCCGTCGGCCATGCGTGGATCTTCGGTCACCGCACCTCTCACGGTGGCCCGTTCCGAAACCTGCACAAGTTGGTTGCCGGCGACGTCTTTGAGGTGCTCGGCTACCGCTATGAGGTGCTTGCACCCGGCCATACCGTCGACGCCTACATCTGGCAGCGTCACCCGATCACGAACGCAATCCTTACCTACGGGCGGGGTAGGCGGAAGAAGAACAAGCGGGCGCTGAGGCTGAACGCAGTCACCGGCAAGATGGAACAGTGGACGAACAACGAGGGTGTGCTCCGCCCCCCCTCGGAGGAAACCTTCGGTCCGATCGCGGGGAGCCTGTCGCTCATTACGTGCTCCCAGCAGAACCGCCTGCCCACCAATACGGACTTTCGGCTCATCGTGCACTCGAAGTTATTGGGGCCGGTCCTCCCGCCGGTCTGATCGGCACACACGAACGCTCGAACTGCCATCCCGTGCGCAACCGAATTGCGCTCAGGGATGGCAGTTCGCTTTTTCGGTTCCTAGGGTGAGGTCATGGATCGCACCGCTGAATGGGAATCGCTCCGCGCCGCCCACCTCCGCCCGAAGGCCGAACGCCGGGCCAGCACCGCCCGTGGCGTGCATCACGTGGCGCTCCTCTGCGCCGACGTGGAGCGGACCATCCGTTTCTACCAGGACGTGCTCGGCTTCCCGTTGACCGACCTTTTCGAGAACCGGGACTACCGCGGCTCGACGCACTTGTTCTTCGACATCGGTCACGGCAACGGGTTGGCCTTCTTCGATCTGCCGGGCCTCGATCTCGGCCCGTACGCCGAGGTGTTGGGCGGCCTGCACCACCTCGCCATCAGTGTCACCCCCGAGCAGTGGGCCGCCGCCCGGTCGCGCCTAGCTGATGCCGAGGTGGATACGGACGTGGTGAGTGGGGTGTCGATGTACTTCCGGGACCCGGATGGGACCCGATTGGAACTGCTCAGTGAACCCCTCGGCGAGATGTACGGGAATAGCGTTCTGTAAGCACAAGTTGATCCGCTCAGACTCACGTTTCTTGAAGCGATGGAGTGAAGATATGGCATTCGACCCCAAGAAATGGACCGCGAAGACCAACGAGGCGTTCTCGGCGGCGATCGATCAGGCCAAGAGCCTGAACAACCCCGAACTCACCCCGGACCATCTCCTGAGCGCGCTCATGGCCCAGAACGACACGATCGTCGGTCCGCTCGTGCAAAAGCTCGGCCTCGCCCCGCTCATGGTGCGCAACAAGGCCGACGAGGCTGTCGCCAAACTGCCCCGCGCTTACGGCGGCGGTGAGCCGCGCCTCAGCCGTGAACTGAGCAACGTCGTCGAGATGGCCGAGCGATATCAGAAGGACCTGAAGGACGACTACCTCTCCGCCGAGCACCTCGTGCTCGCGATGAACGCGCGTCTGGGCATCGGATCTGAGGAAGTTCTGCAGGCGCTGCGCGAAGTGCGCGGCTCGCACCGGGTTACCTCCCCGAACCCCGAGGAGCAGTTCCAGGCACTCGAGAAGTACGGAACCGACCTCACCCAACGCGCTCGCGACGGCAAGATCGATCCGGTCATCGGCCGCAACGACGAGATCCGTCGCACGATTCAGGTGCTCTCTCGTCGCACCAAGAACAACCCGGTGCTCATCGGCGAACCGGGCGTTGGCAAGACCGCCATCGTCGAGGGTCTCGCACGTCGCATCGCGGACGGCGATGTGCCCGAGGGCCTGAAGAACAAGCGCCTCATCTCGCTCGACCTCGGGTCGATGATTGCCGGGGCGAAGTACCGCGGCGAGTTCGAGGAGCGGCTCAAGGCTGTCCTCAAGGAGATCACCGACGCATCGGGCGAGGTGATCACCTTCATCGACGAGATTCACACCATCGTCGGCGCCGGCGGCGCCGAGGGCGCAATGGACGCCAGCAACATGATCAAGCCGCTCCTCGCACGCGGCGAACTGCACATGATCGGTGCCACGACACTCGACGAGTACCGCAAGCACATCGAGAAAGACGCTGCGCTTGAGCGCCGGTTCCAGCAGGTGTACGTGGGCGAACCGTCGGTGGAGGACACCATCGCCATCCTGCGCGGTCTGAAGGAGCGTTACGAGGTGCACCACGGTGTGCGCATCCAGGACACGGCGCTCGTGTCGGCTGCTGTGCTGTCCAACCGGTACATCACCAGTCGGTTCCTGCCGGACAAGGCAATCGACCTCATCGACGAGGCCGGTTCCCGGCTGCGTATCGAGATCGACTCGCTCCCCACTGAGATCGACATTGTCGAGCGACGCATTCTGCAGCTGGAGATCGAGCACCTCGCATTGCAGAAGGAGAAGGACGCGGCCTCGGCGGAGCGTCTGCACGCCCTGCTCGAGGAGCTCGACGCATTGCAGCAGCAGGCCACCACGATGCGCGAGCACTGGGAGGGGGAGAAGCACGCGATCGCGGCCATCCGTTCGCTCAAGGAGGAGCTCGAGCAGTTGCGTACGCAGGTGGAGCGCGAGAGCGACCTCAACATTGCCGCGGAGATCCGTTACGGGCGCATCCCAGAGCTGGAGCGTCGCGTCGAGGATGCAACGGCGCACCTCGACGAGCTGCAGAAGGGCAACCGGATGCTCAAGGAGGAGGTGGACGCCGAGGACATCGCCGAGGTGGTCTCCAAGTGGACTGGCGTGCCGGTGACCAAGCTGATGGAGGGCGAGATGGCCAAGCTCGTTCACCTCGAGGACCTGCTGCACCGGCGTGTCATCGGCCAGGACGAGGCCGTGCATGCGGTAGCAAACGCGATCCGCCGCAGTCGTGCGGGCCTGTCGGATCCGGACCGCCCGATCGGTTCGTTCATGTTCCTCGGGCCAACGGGTGTGGGCAAGACCGAGCTGGCCAAAGCACTCGCGGAGTTCCTCTTCGACGACGAGCGCGCAATGGTCCGTATCGACATGGGCGAGTACATGGAGAAGCACTCCGTGTCTCGCCTGATCGGTGCGCCCCCCGGTTACGTCGGCTACGACGAGGGCGGCCAGTTGTCCGAGGCGGTTCGGCGCCGTCCGTACTCGGTCGTCCTGCTCGACGAGATCGAGAAGGCACATTCCGACGTGTTCAACGTGCTGCTCCAGGTGCTCGACGACGGACGTCTCACCGACGGGCAGGGTCGCACCGTGAACTTCACGAACGTCGTGATCATCATGACCTCCAACCTTGCGGGCGATCCGTCGTCGTTCTTCAAGCCGGAATTCGTGAACCGTGTGGACGACATCATCCGCTTCCGTTCACTGGCGGCCGAAGATCTGCGCCCGATCGTGGAGATCCAGTTGAGCCGCCTGAAGGAGCGCCTGACAGCCCGCCGGATCACGCTCGTGGTCACCGATTCCGCACTGGACAAATTGGCCCGCGACGGTTACGACCCGGCCTTTGGCGCGCGGCCGCTCAAGCGGGTGATCCAGCGCGAACTGGGGGACCGTCTGGCGACCACCATCCTCGAGGGCAGGGCGGCCGACGGGGACACCATCACCGTGGACTCACCTGCTGCCACCGGTGGAACCGAGGCCACGGACGGCTTCGACAT
>CAMDBM010000047.1:0-17790 GCA_945889085.1 Ferrithrix thermotolerans DSM 19514 | reverse complement strand
CCGGTGGGCTGGATGCAGGACAGAACACGCGTCATCGCAGCGCAGGCTAGTTACCGCTGACGGCCCGGACCGGGTCCATTTCCGGCCGAACGCACTGCCGGGATCCAGCAGGGCCGGGGCTGTCGCTCCGACGGGCTAGCCTCGTAGCGATGTCGTACGAGGTCACCACCCCTGTTTTCGAGGGACCGTTCGACCTGTTGTTGCACCTGATCCTCTCCGAGCAGGTCGATATCCACGAGGTGTCACTGGCGAGAATCGTCGACGCGTTTCTCGTCGAGCTCGGACGGATGGAAAACGTCGACCTCGATGTTGCAACCGAGTTCCTGCTGATTGCCTCGACGCTCGTCGAGCTGAAGGCCCGCCGCCTGCTCCCCGGTCGGGAGGACATGGACCTCGATGAGGAGCTGGCGCTCTGGGAGGAACGGGACCTGCTCCTCGCCCGGCTCCTCGAGTGCAAGACGTTCAAAGATGTCGGGCAGGTGTTTGCGCGCTATTCGACGCTGGCGGACTCGTCATGGCCGCGGGCTGCCGGTCCGGAGGAGCCGTTCGCGAGCATGCTCCCCGACCTCATGGACGGCATGACCCCTGCCAAGCTGCTGCGGGCGGCCGAGCGGGGCCTCACCCCGAAGGTGGTGCCGAAGGTTGAGCTGTACTACGTCGCCGCCGTGAGGGTGAGCGTGGCCGACGCGCTTGAGGAACTCTTCGATGAACTGCCGCGTGTGGGCCGGATCACCTTCCGTCGTCTGACCGACGGGCTCGTGGACCGCCTCGAGGTGGTGGTTCGTTTCCTCGCCCTGCTCGAGATGTACAAGCAGGGATACGTGGAACTCGAGCAAGCAGAACGCTTCGGTGATATCGAAGTGATCTGGTTGGGTGCCGAGGTCGGGGCATCCGGCGTGTCGATCGATGATTACGAGGGCTGATGGGGATGGAGAACCAAGAGATCGAACAGCTACAGACCAGCGAGCCGGAATCCGCCGCGGGTGTGCCCGAGGCGGACCTCGTCCGGGCGATCGAGGCGATCCTCATGGCCGCTACGGAGCCGGTCGAGCCGGCACTGCTCGCTCAACTGCTGGAGCAGCCGGCTGCAACGCTCAATCGGCTCTGCCAGCGCCTCGCGACCTCCTACGAGGAGGAGCAGCGTGGGTTCCAGATGGTTCGGGTGGCGGGTGGCTGGCGCTATCAGACCCATCCGGACATGGTTGCCCAGGTCGAGAGATTTGTTCTCGACGGTCAGCGTGCGCGGCTGTCTGGTGCTGCGCTCGAGACGTTGGCCATCGTGGCGTACAAGCAGCCGATCAGCCGGGCACAGATCGCCTCGATCCGTGGCGTGGATCCCGACGGTGTGCTGCGCACGCTTCAGTCACGTGGATACGTGGACCACATCGCACGGGATCCCGGCCCCGGCCAGGCAGCCCTCTGGGGTACCACCGTGAGGTTCCTCGAAAAGCTCGGGCTCGATTCCCTAGCCGACCTGCCGCCGCTCGCCGGCTTCGTGCCCGGCGCGGACGTGGTCGAGGCACTCGAACAGGGACTACGGGTTGTCCCCGTCATCGAAACCCCGATGGACAATGACCGACCACCAGCAACCGCCTGAACCCCCGCTGTGGGAACAGTGGGCAGCCGATGGTGCGAGCGCGGATCCGGAGGAGCGTTCCGACGGTGAGCGGCTCCAAAAAGTGCTCGCCCAGACCGGATACGGCAGCCGCAGGGTCTGCGAGGAACTGATCGCTGCCGGCCGTGTGCGGGTGAACGGTGAGGTGGCGATCCTCGGGTTCAGGATCGATGCAGAGACCGACCTTGTTGAGGTTGACGGTCGTCCGGTTCCCGTTCGTTCCGGCCTCGTCTATTACCTGTTGAACAAGCCCGCAGGGGTGGTGAGCACAGCGAAGGACACACACGATCGTCCGACTGTTGTCGACCTCGTCCCCACCGAACCCCGCGTGTACCCCGTCGGGCGCCTCGACGCCGAGACCGAGGGCCTCATCATCCTCACCAACGACGGCGAACTGACCAACCGACTGACCCACCCCAAGTACGGCGTGGAAAAGGAGTATCTCGCCACCGTCGAGCCCGCTCCGGTCTACCCGCGCGCATTGCGCACGCTCCGCGACGGGGTGGAGCTCGACGACGGTGTGACGTCACCCGCCAAGGTGAGCCAGCCCGAGCCCGGACTGCTCCGGATCACGATTCATGAGGGCCGCAATCGGCAGGTTCGTCGGATGTGCGAAACCGTCGGACACCCTGTCCAGAGGCTCGTGCGCGTCCGTATTGGTCCGATCTCGGACCGGAGACTGCGCCCGGGTGAATGGCGCCCGCTCGATCCTGGCGAAGTTCGTCAACTCATCGACGCGACGCCGAGCGAGGTGATCTCGCCCGATGTACCCAAGCGCGGGAACCTGACGTCGCGCTCGTCGCGCCCTCGCTGACCAGAATTGGGCCAGAAGGGCTGCGGGCCCTGTCGGTAGGCTCGTCCATCGTGTCCCCGCAGCGTTGCGTCAATGTCCTCGGCCTCGGCCTGATCGGCGGCTCCATCGGCGTCGGCCTGCGTGAGCGCGGGTGGCTGGTGCACGGAGAGGACCAGACGCCGGAGCGCGGTGAGGATGCGCTGCGGCGGGGGTTCATCGACGCCGTCGGGCTGAACCCGAGCGCCGATCTCACCGTGATCGCCGCACCGGTGCTTGCGGTGCCGGGACTCGTCGAGCGGGCACTCGCCACCACGACAGGGGTGGTGACGGACGTGGGGAGCGTGAAATCGCACATCGTCAACGGGTGCGCCGACCCGCGCTTCATCGGCGGTCATCCCATGGCGGGCAGCGAGCTCGAGGGACTCGACGGCGCGGACCCCAACATGTTCAACGGCGCAGTGTGGGTGCTGACGCCGTCTGCCCATACCTCTGACGACTCGTTCTCGATCGCTGCTGGCATGGCTTCTGAGCTCGGCGCAGAAGTGCTCGCGCTGGCCGCTGATCGCCATGATGAGGTCGTTGCCGTCGTGTCTCACGTTCCCCACCTCACTGCCTCTGCACTGATGGAGCTCGCGAGCGAACGGTCCGAGGAGCATGCGGTGCTGCTGCGGATGGCAGCCGGTGGGTTCCGGGACATGACGCGCATTGCCTCGGGGCACCCGTCGATCTGGCTCGATATCTGTGCGGAGAACCGGGTGGCGATCACCGAAACACTGGACGGGCTGGTCGAGCGCCTCATCGACATGCGCAATGTCGTGAACGACGGTGACCGGCAGGGCCTCCTCGAGCGCCTGCAGCGCGCTAGGGAAGCGCGTGCGAACCTCCCGGTCCGGGGCATCCACCCCACGGATCTCGCCGAGGTGCGGATCCCGATCCTGGACCGCCCGGGTGCCGCAGCGGAGATCTTCACGCTCGCAGCCGAACTCGGTGTCAATATCTCGAGCTTCGAGGTGGTGCACTCCGTCGAGGGCAATCGCGGGATCACGGTGCTGCTGATCGATGCAGCGGCTGTGGAGCGCTACCGCGGTGGGTTGATCGCCCGTGGCTTCCGTCCGTCAGTGCAGCGGTTGTCGTGAGTGCGCGACCGGTCAACCCGGTGACTGGGCCCGTCGACGCAATCGTCACAGTTCCGGGCTCGAAGAGCATCTCGAACCGGGCGCTGCTGTGCGCGGCACTTGCCGAGGGACCGTGTGCCCTCGACGGAATCGCCGACGGTGACGACACTGTCGCAATGGTGGACTGTCTCGGGCGCCTAGGGATCGTCGTCGAGGTAGCGGGCGACCGGGCCATGGTGCACGGTGGGGGCGGAAACCTGCCTGTGGGCCCGGTCGTGCTCCCGACCAGGCTTGCCGGGACGACGTCTCGGTTTCTGACAGCATTGGCCGCACTGGGGCCGGGTCCCTACATCATCGACGGCGAGGCTCCCTTGAGGGCGAGGCCAATGGCGCCGTTGCACGACGCGCTCGGCCATCTCGGGGCAATCGTTCATGCGATGGACCGTCCCGGACACCTACCGGTCCAGGTGCGCGCAGGGGAGCGGCGGGCAAGCCAACCGACGGTACGCATTCGCGGGGACGTGTCGAGCCAGTACATCTCGGCACTGATGATGATCGCCCCGTACCTCGGGCACGGACTTCGTATCGAGCTCACCACCGACATCGTGTCCATGCCGTACGTAGAGATGACCGCTGCGGTCATGGCGTCGTTCGGTGCTGACTGCGTCACCGTGTCCACCCAGTCCGGCCACCTTGTGATCGACGTGGAGCCCGGTCGATACCGCTCGTGCGAGTACCGGATCGAGCCCGACGCCTCGAGCGCGAGCTATGCATTTGCCGCTGCAGCGATCGCCGGCGGCCGCGTGCGCGTGGAGGGAATGCGCACCCCCTCGCTCCAGAGCGATGCCCGCTTCGTCGACGCGCTCGTGCAGATGGGGTGCGAGGTCCGCCGTGATGCCTCGGGCGTGGAGGTGCTTCGACACGGACCGATCCACGGCATAACGATCGACATGCGGGACTTCTCCGACACTGCCCCGACGATGGCCGCTGTCGCCGCCGTGGCGGGCTCACCGACCCGGGTTACCGGCATCGGGTTCATCCGGGGCAAGGAGAGTGACCGGATCGGCGACGTCGTGACCGAACTTCGTAAGTGCGGTGTGGACGCAGAACCCGAGCCCGATGGTTTCGTGATCCGTCCCGGAGGGTTGCACGGTGCGCGTGTGCAGACCTATCACGACCACCGGATTGCGATGTCGTTTGCGCTCCTGGGCCTCGTAACGCCCGGCATCGAGATCGAGGATCCCGGTGTTGTCTCCAAGAGCCTGCCCGGCTTCTGGCAACTGCTCGACAGTCTGAGCAACTAGCGTCTCGCAGCGATGGAGGATCGTGCGCCGCAGACCGTCGTCGTTGCGGCGTTTGACGTGGACGGAACGTTGACCACGAGGGACTGCGTGGTGCCGTTCCTCATCCGGGTGGCGGGCCTGCGGCGGGTGGCGACAAGCGCACTCCGGAACCCGGTGCTCCTCGTGAGGGTTGCGGTCGGTCGCGGTGATCGGGACCGCTTGAAGCAGGCCGTGGTTGGCAGGCTCATGCGGGGACGCACGGCTGACGCGGTGGAGGAGGCCGGGCGTGCGTTCGCCCGAGAGGCAGTGTCCCGTTGGATACGCCCGGACACGCTCGCAAGGCTTCGCTGGCACCGGGAGAGCGGACACGAGATCGTGCTCGTATCGGCCTCATTGCGCCAGTATCTCGAGCCACTCGCATCCGAGGTGCTCGGTGGCGTGCACGCTCTCATCTGTACCGAGGTTGAGTCCTCCGACGGTGGGGTCCTGACGGGTCACCTCGTCGGAGGCAATTGCAGGGGTAGCGAGAAGTCACGCCGTCTCGCCTCGTGGATAGACGGGCGCAGCGTCACGCTTTACGCCTACGGGGACTCCAGCGGCGACCGGGAGATGCTTGCGATGGCGGACCACCCCGTTCGCGTGAGGGGCGTCTCGATCGCCACGGTGCCTGATCACCGGGTTCACACGTGATCGGGGCCCTGCTCGAGGAGGCGCGCCCGAAACAGTGGCTGAAGAACGTGCTCGTCTTCGCTGCGCCGGGTGCCGCGGGGGTACTCACCCAGGGGGCCTACCTGTGGCGAACGGTTGTGGTGTTCGTGGCGTTCTGCCTCACCGCGAGCGGCACGTATTTCTGGAATGACATCGTTGATGTAGAGGCAGATCGACTGCACCCGAAGAAGTCGCTCCGGCCGATTGCCTCCGGGAGGATTCCCCTCCCCGTCGCGAGGGTCGTGGGCACGGTGCTGCTTGCTTCGGGTATCGCAGCGTCGGTCGGGGTCTGGCGGTGGCGGGCTCCGCTGGTCCTGGCGATATACGTAGCACTGACGCTCGCGTACAGCGTGTTCCTGCGGAATCGGGCAGTTTTCGACCTCGTGGCTGTGGCGAGCGGGTTCGTGCTGCGCGCGATCGGAGGCGCCGTGGCCAGCGGCGTTTACATGTCGAAGTGGTTCCTCCTCTGCACGATGTTCGGATCGCTGTTCATCGTGACCGGCAAGCGGTACGCCGAGTTGCGTGAACTCGGCGACGACGCACAGTCCACGCGTGCCACGATGGACACCTACACGATCCCGTTCCTGAGGTCCGTCCTCACGGTTGCGTGCGGCGCCACGCTGGTTGCGTACTGCGTCTGGGCCTTCGAGGCGGGTACGGCGGATCCCGGTCCGTTCCCGTTCTACGAACTGTCCGTTGCGCCGATGCTGGTTGCCCTGCTCCGGTACGCATTGGTACTCGAGACCGGTCGCGGCGGCGCCCCCGAGGAGGTCTTCCTCCAGGACCGCGCCCTGCAACTCGTTGGGCTCTCGTGGTTGGTCATCTTCGGACTCGGCGTCTACCTCGGCCACGGGGTGAGGGCGTGAGCCTCAGCCGGCTGACCGGGTGGGGCCGCACCGCCCCGTCGGTGGCCGAGGTGACGGTGGATGTTGACCCACGATCGCTGAGGGCGGTGCTCGGGGAAGCAGATGCTCGCGGGGTGCTCGCGAGGGGGCTCGGGCGGTCCTACGGGGACGCAGCCCAGAACGGCGGCGGTCGGGTGGTGTGCGTTGCCGAGCACACCGTCGACGTGGATGCGGTTAGCGGTGTCGTGCGGGCCGGTGCGGGTGTGTCCTTCGACGAACTGATCTCTGCACTGCTCCCGCACGGGCTGTTTGTACCGGTATCCCCGGGCACCCGTCGGATCACCGTCGGCGGCGCTATTGCGGCCGACATCCACGGCAAGAACCATCACGCTGACGGTTCCTGGGGCGCACACGTAGTCGATCTGGAGATGATGCTCGCCTCGGGTGAGATCCGGACAGTGTCTCCACTCGCAGATCCCGAACTGTTCTGGGCCACGATCGGGGGAATGGGCCTCACGGGCGTCGTGCTGTCCTGTCGTTTCAGGGCGCTGCGCGTCGAGACCTCTCGAGTGCTGGTGGACACGTGGCGAACCAATGATCTCGACGGCACCATGTCGCTCATGGCCGAGCGCGATGCCGATTACCGCTACACGGTCGCGTGGATCGACTCCCTCGCCACCGGTGGTCGGCTCGGACGTGGTGTCGTCACCATGGCCGACCATGCACCGGCGTCGGCGGTTCCCGACGCGTCACCTCTCGGGTTCTCCGATCGTGCCCGGATTGGGGTTCCGCCTCTGGTGCCTAGTGGCCTCCTGAATGGGCTTACGGTTCGTGCGTTCAACGAGTTGTGGTACCGGAAGTCCCCTGTGCGGCGAACCGCGGAGGTTCAGGGGATCGGTGAGTTCTTCCATCCGCTCGACATGATCCGCGACTGGAACCGTCTCTACGGCAGGCAGGGAATGCTGCAGTATCAGTTCGTCGTGCCCCTCGGCGCAGAGGGAACGCTGCGTGCGGCCATCGAGGGTCTGGCGCGCGGTGGTGCCGCCTCGTTCCTCACGGTCCTCAAGCGCTTCGGCAGCGCCAACGATGGCTACCTCTCGTTTCCGTTCCCCGGTTGGACGCTCACACTCGACGTACCCACCGGAGTGAGCGGACTGTCTGCGCTGCTCGATGGGCTCGACCGGACCCTCGTGGAGGTTGGAGGACGGGTGTACCTCGCGAAGGATTCCCGCCTGTCGCCGGATCATCTCGCGGCGATGTATCCGCGGCTCGAGCAGTGGCGAGCGGTGTGCGAGCGAGTTGACCCCGACCATCGATTTCAGTCGGACCTGTCCCGTCGCCTCGGTATGAGGACACGGTCGGCCGCAGCGACATGACAGGAGAGCCGTGAGGGACGCAATGGGGAACGTACAGAGGGTGCTGCTGCTCGGGGGAACGAGCGAGATCGGCCAGGCGATCGTGCGCGCGCTACTGCAGGGCCGTTCCGGTGTACACGTCGTCCTCGCATCGCGGAACCCTGACTCGTGTGGGGCCTTCGCATCGGACCTGCGGGGTCGCGGCGCCTCGGTGGAGTGCCTTGCCTTCGACGCGGACGATCCGGGCTCCCACCGTGGCGTCGTGGACCTTGCTGCCGCCGGTGGGGATCTCGACGTCATCATCACCGCCTGGGGGGTCCTGGGCGCACCGCAGAGCGCTCTCGACGCGGACCCGGTATCGGCCTCTGCGGTAGTGCAGACGAACTTCGCCGGTGTCGTGTCCGCCGGGCTTGAGGCCGCCCGTGTGCTGCGCCAGCAGGGGCACGGCACGCTCGTTCACCTCTCCTCGGTGGCGGCAGAGCGCACGAGGCGGGCCAACTTCGTGTACGGGTCGTCGAAGGCGGGCAGCGACGCGTTTATGCAGGGTCTCGCCGACTCACTCGTGGGCAGCGGAGCACGGGTGCTGGTGATGCGCCCTGGTTTCGTGTCGACAAAGATGACCGCGGGGATGAAGCCGCACCCATTCAGCACCACCCCCGAAGCAATCGCAGCAGCCACCGTGAAGGCATTGCGGGGTACCGCCACCACAGTCTGGGTGCCGGGGTTCCTTCGGGTGCTGTTCACCGTGCTCCGGCACCTCCCGAGGGTTGTCTGGCGCAGACTCCCGATCTGAGTCTGCCTACCAGCGCTGCATGGGCAGGATTCGTTGCCGAGGCCCGTACTTTGGGGCCGCCAGTCCGGCGAGCGAGAGCAGGGCGATGACGCGGGCGCGCTGGCCGGCGTACTGAGCCAGTAGTTCGAGCATCCGTTCGTCCGTTGCGCGTGGCTCGCCGACGAGCGCAAACGCAACGGCATTCTTGAGGTGATAGTCCCCGACAGCGACGGCATCGGCGTCCCCAAGCGCGTGGCCGAGCGTGGCACCAATGGTCCATGGCCCGACCCCAGGGATACGTGCGAGCAGTTGCGACGCATCGGTGGCGGGTGAATCGTCGAGCGCGAAGATCCTGTCTGCGTGCCGCGCGGCCTGGCGGAGCACGTCGGCCCGCTGTCGGTCGATGCCGAGTGGGTGGAACCACCAGTACGGCTGGTCCCTCAGGCGTTGCGGCTCCGGTGGGAGGCGTAGGTCCACGGGGCCCGGCGCCGGTTCCCCGAGCGCCAGACAGAGGCTGCGCCACGAGCGGTGCGCCTCGATCGTGGTCACCCGTTGGCCGATGATGACGGAGAGCAGGCTGTGATAAAGACAGTGACCGTTCGAGAGCCGCAGGTTGGGGTGGCGACGCTGCGCCCGGAGCACAGCAGCATGGGCACTCGGTCCGAACGTATGGTCTGTGTCTGCGAACCCGGCGAGGTCGGCCGCCCGGTCGAGCATCCACTGGTTGCCCGGCCCCCAGGCCTCGGCCTGCAGTTCACCGTCCCGCCAGGACAGGTGAAGGGTGCCCGGACCGTCAGGGGTGAGCGTTGCCCGCCAGAAGTCGTGGCTGGAGAGCAACGTGGTGGGGTCGTTGCCCACGCGGTGCGGGGCGAGCGTGCGGTGGATGTCGTGGGTGACATCGGTACGGAGCAGCCCCATGTGGAAGACCGTAGCGAACGGTTGCGACCCGGGAGGTACATGCCATGATGAGCGAATGGCAGTCCTCGAGATCACCCATCCGCACGAAGGCATCACCCAGATCACGCTCAACCGACCCGACAAGCTGAACGCGATGACGTCGGAGCTGGTGCAGGGTCTGCACGACGCACTTGCTGCGATCGCGGTCGACCCGACCTGTCGCGTCGTGGTGCTCACCGGCGCGGGGAGAGGTTTCTGCGCCGGTCTGGACCTCACCGGGTACGGACAGGCGCCACACACGGAGCACCTCGGGCCGACCCCGGCAGGGTTCGCCGTGCAGAAGCACATCGCCTCGCTGATCCCGCACCTTCGCTCCCTTCCCCAGCCGGTTATCGCTGCGGTGAATGGTCCGGCTGCCGGCGGCGGGTTCGCACTCGTGCTCGGCTCCGACGTCCGGCTTGCCGCTCGCTCGGCCAAGTTCAACGCAGCGTTCATCCGTATCGGTCTCTCGGCCTGCGACATCGGAACCAGCTGGGTGCTGCCGCGCCTCATCGGCGCATCACGCGCACAGGAGCTCATGCTCACGGGCAGAGTGTTCGACGCCGAGGAAGCAGGCCGCATCGGGCTGGTCGTTGAGGTGGTAGACGACAGCGCGCTCTTGGAGCTTGCGTACCTGAAGGCCAAGCAGATCATGCTCAACTCCCCGTTCGGTGTCGCGCTCACCAAGGAAGGCATGTGGTCTGCGCTCGAGATCCCCGGCATGCAGGCGGCGATTGATCTGGAGAACCGTCAGCAGATCATGGCGTCGGCCACGGCGGACCACCGCGAGGCGATGCGTGCATTCATGGAGAAGCGCCCACCGAACTACGTGTGGGGCTGAGCAGTGATGTCCGTCGCCTTGCAAGCGAGAGGCGTTCTGATTGAGGCAGAGACGTTCGACGATCTCGGTGGCTGGACGCTCGACTCGCAGTTCGAGATCCAGATGGGTTCGCCGTATTTGCTTGCCCACGGGCTCGGAAGGCCTGTCGCCGACGCACGCACGACGATCACTGTCCGCGAATCGGGCGAGTACCACGTGTGGGTCCGCACGAAGGATTGGGTACCAGAACACCATCCCGGTCGATTTCTGCTCTCGATTGATGGCAAGCGTCTCGATCGCGAGTTTGGCGCGTCCGGTCTCGATTGGAGTTGGGAATCAGGCGGTCGCGTCTCTCTCCGTACTGGTTCCGTGGAGTTGTCCTTACACGACCTGACCGGCTTTGACGGACGGTGCGACGCGATCTTTCTCGGGCTCTTGGAGACTCCGCCTCCAAATGGGACGGGCGACGATGCGCTCGCTTGGCGCCGACGACAGCGAGGCCTCCCGGACGCACCCGATGAGGTGCGACCGTTTGATGTCGTCGTGGTGGGTGGCGGGGTCGCGGGTAGCGCGGCAACGCTGACCTGCGCCCGGTTGGGTCTGCGCGTAGCCCTCGTCCAGAACCGCCCGTTCCTTGGCGGTAACGCCAGCATCGAGATCGGCCTCACCCCACGCGGCGAGACCGGAGGGGTTGTTCGCGAACTCTCCGCACGCGAGCCCAATGGTGACCTCCGCGCCGCTGCGCTGATAGCCATGGAGCCAAATGCGACGCTCTTCACGGAGCACCAGGTGTACCGAGTTGCCACCGTAGACAGCAGCATCACCTCAGTTGATGCCCGCGAGGCGCGCACAGGAATCGAACGTCGTCTTTCAGCACCGCTGTTCATCGACTGCACGGGTACGGCGATCCTCGGTTTGCTCGCAGGTGCACCCACCATGTTCGGCATCGAGTCCAAGGCCGAGTATGGCGAGAGCCTCGCTCCCGATGAGCATCTTGAGCAGCACCACGGTCACACCATTTTCTTTCGCACTCGCGAGGCCGATCACGCTGTGGACTTTCCGAGCGTTCCCTGGGCGACGGAGGTGGCAAAGGATTTCGCGAATCTCGGCGGGCAGCTCGAACGACCGGGTGTCGACAATGTTGAGGGACCGATTGCCGGACCGGCGCGAACACCCGACCCAAACATTCGGCGGCGCATGCTCAAACCCCTCACCCACTTCTGGGAATATGGGCAATGGCTTGATCCCTACGTCGACGGTGAACACATCCGCGATCACCTTCTGCGAGCGATCTACGGAACGCTCTCGAACGTGAGGGCGCTCGAACCCGATACATGGGCGAATCTGGAGTTTGACTGGGTTGGCTATGTACCCGGTCAGGGTGAGTTTCACCGGTACGTCGGCGACTACGTCCTCACGGAGACGGATATCCGGGAACACCGCCATTTCGATGACGTCGTCGTGCGCAATTCGGGCGCATTCTGCCTGCACCACCCGATCGACGACCGTTACGACTTCCGCCTGAAGGATTGGACGTGGGACACACGTGATGGGGAGCCGTTCGAGGTGCCGTTCCGTTGCCTTTACTCGGCAACTGTCGACAACTTGATGATGGCTGGCAAGCACATCAGCGTGACCCATGTAGCAGGCTCGGTCACCAAGTTTCTCGGAAACGGCGGTCAGCATGCCATGGCAACTGCTGCTGCCGCGTGGCTCTGTGTGAAATACGGGTCACTGCCTCGCGGCATTCACGACCAGCATCTTGCGGAACTCCAGGATCTCTGCGCAACGCTGATCTCGAACTGACTCGTTCGGCCGGTGATTCGTCAACACTGTGGCTAGCGCTCCTCCGGGTGTATCGCCGATTCGTCAGTTGACCATCCGGTCGCGCCCGGCCCAGAAGGGAGCACGCAGGTCCTTCTTGAGGATCTTGCCGGAGGGGTTGCGGGGGAGTGCCTCGACGAAATCGACGCTCGTCGGGCACTTGTAGCGCGCGAGTCGCTCGCGGGCGAAGTCGATGATCTCCTGCTCGGTCGGATTGGAACCGGAGGCGCGGACCACCATCGCTTTGGGGGTCTCGCCCCAGCGATCGGAGGGCACGGCGATCACCGCAACATCGGCGATGCCCGGGTGAGACATCAAGGCGTTCTCCACCTCTGCGGGGTACACGTTCTCGCCCCCGCTGACGATCATGTCTTTCACCCGGTCGTGGATGTAGAGGTAGCCATCGGCATCGAAGTACCCGGCATCGCCCGTGCGGAACCAACCCCCGTCCACGATGGACTTGGCAGTCTCCTCCGGCATGTTCCAGTAGCCCTGCATCACCTGGGGTCCCTTCACCCAGATCTCGCCAACCTCTCGAATCGGAGTGTCCTCGCCGGTCGCGGTATCCACGACCCGAACGCTCACGCCCGGGATGGGTAGCCCGCAGCTGCGGAGGCGGTGCCGGTTGGGGCCGTCGGGGTCGTGATCTGCGCCCGGCAGGAGCACGACGGAGCCGGTTGTCTCTGTCGAGCCGTAGGCCTGCAGGAATGTGCATCCGAACATCTGGATGCTTCGCTTCAGGACGTCCTCGCTGATCGGTGACGCTCCGTACAGGAAGATCTCGAGGCTCGAGTAGTCGGCGTCTGCGGCTCCCGGAACCTGGAGCATGAACTGGAGCACGGCCGGCACGAGGAACGCGTGGGTGACGCGGTGGCGCTCGATCACCTTGATGAGCTGTGCCGGGTCTACCTCGCGGACCACCACGCTGGTGCAACCGTGGAGCATGCCGCACATCGCCCAACCACCGCCGCCGATGTGGAACAGCGGCATCGCCACCATGTTCACGGAGTCTGCGTCGAGGCGGTAGCCGTCGCGGCTGAGCGGTATTCCCGCAAGGAAGTTGGCGTTGGAGAGCATGACGCCCTTGGGGCGACCGGTGGTCCCGCTCGAGTAGAGCTGAAACGCGATGTCGTCCAGACCGGCGGGCACCATCGGGTCGGTAGCGGGCTGGGTGTCGACGGCGGAGCGGAAGTCGATGAACCCATCGGCGCCCCCGATAACGATGACCTTGGTGACCATGGGTAGGCGGTCAGCGATCGAGCGGAGGACGGGGAGGAACTCCTGGCCCACGATGAGCACCTTGGCCCCCGCATCGTTGACGATGTACTCAACCTCGGGTGCGGCAAGCCGCCAGTTGACGCTGACGGTGACCGCGTTCAGGAGGCCGGCGCCGAAGAAGATCTCGAAATGCTCGAGGCTGTTCTTGTCCAGGAGGGCGATTCGGTCCCCGCTCGATACGCCGCATGACCCGAGGTAGTTGGCCACTCGACAGGCCCGCTCGTAGAGAGCACCCCAGGTGATCGTGGTGTCCCCCTGCACGAGCGCGGGATGATCCCGACGATCCCTTCCGTGAAGGCGGACGATGTCCGGCACGGCGCGCAGAGACAGGAGCGGGGAACTATTGGTCATGACGAAACCCGTGTTGGTCAGTTCGCGGTGCGAAGCGGGAAGTGGCAGGCCACGTAGTGGTCGTCGCCGAGCGCCTGGAGTTGCGGTTCCTCGGCTGCGCATCGATCCTGTGCGATGGGGCACCTGGTGCGGAAGCGGCAACCCGACGGTGGCATGACGGGAGACGGAATCTCGCCCAGCACCCGTTGATTGCCCGTCGGCCGGACCGTGGGGTCTGGCACCGGGATCGAGTTGAGCAGCGCCTGCGTGTAGGGATGCGCCGGACGGAGGTACAAGTCGTCGGACTTCGCGACCTCACACATCTTTCCGAGGTACATCACCGCAACGCGGTCACTGATGTTCTTGACGACTGCGAGATCGTGGGCGATGAAGACGAGCGTGAGGCCGAACTTGGCCTTGAGGTCCTCCAGGAGGTTGAGCACTTGCGCCTGCACCGACACGTCGAGTGCTGAGACCGGCTCGTCACAGATGATCATCTTGGGGTCGAGGACCAGTGCCCGGGCGATCGAGATGCGTTGGCACTGGCCCCCGGAGAACTGGTAGGGCCGGCTGGACGCAGCGCGCTCGGGGTCAATGCCCACCGCCTCGAGCACCTCGTTGACCTTCTTGAGGCGCTCCTCGGGGGTGCCGATGCCCCAGATGTTCAGCGGTTCCATGACGATGTTGTGGACCTTGCGCCTCGGGTTGAGTGAGGAAATGGGGTCCTGGAAAATCATCTGGATATTGGTGCGCAGGGTGCGCATGCCCTCACCGGCGAGCGACGTGAGTTCCTGCCCCCCGAACGAGATGCTTCCGCCGTTCGGACGCGGCAACTGCATGATGGCCCTGCCGGTGGTGGATTTTCCACAACCGGACTCACCGACGAGACCGAGGGTCTCGCCGGGCAGCACGTCGAAGCTGATACCCGTGACGGCGTTGACCTTGAGCCCTGTGCGACCCACTGGGAACTCAACGAGGAGGTCCTCGACGCGGAGCAGGGCCTCGCCCTCGGGGTGCAAATGTGCCTTGCCGGTGCCTGCCATCAGGCGATACCTCCTGTGACCGAGAGGACGCCGGTGGACACGAGTTCGTCCTGCTTGGAACGCCAGCGGGGCGAACCGACTGGGTGCCAGCAGGCAAAGAAGTGGTCCGCCGAGGCGGCCTCGAGCTCGGGGATCTCGGTGAGGCACTTGTCCCCGGCGTAGGGGCAACGGGGAGCAAAGCTGCAGCCCGTCGGCGGCGTGATGAGATCCGGCGGCCGTCCACCGATCGCGAGCAGGCGGGTGTGCGACGGTTGGTCGAGTCGGGGGATGCTGCGCAGCAGCGCCTCGGTGTACGGATGCTTCATGTTCGCGAACAACTCGGTAGTGGTCGCCTTCTCGGCAAGTGTGCCTGCGTACATCACGGCGATCTCGTCGGTGTGCCCGGCAACCACGCCGAGGTCGTGGGTGACGAGGATGACGGACATGTTCCGGTCCCGGCGCTGGTCTTGGATGAGGTCGAGGATCTGGGCCTGAACCGTCACGTCGAGTGCCGTCGTGGGCTCGTCGGCGAAGAGCAGCGTCGGGCCGCACGCCAGCGCAATAGCGATCATCGCCCGTTGGCGCATTCCGCCGGAGAGCTCGTGTGGGTACTGGTCGAGGCGCTTCTCAGGTTCGGGGATGCCGACATCCTGCAGGAGCTTGAGTGCGACCGCCCTTGCGTTCACCTTGTCCATGTGCAGGTGAACCCTCAGCGGTTCGGAGATCTGGTGCCCGATCCTCATGAGCGGGTTGAGGGAGGTCATTGGGTCTTGGAAGATCATTGACATCTCCTGACCCCAGAACTTGCGCATGCCCTTGAGGCCCAGCGAGGTGAGGTCCTGTCCGGCGTAGAGAACCTCGCCGTGGCGAATCGTGCCGCGCCTGGGCAGCAGACCCATGATGGAACGGGCAAGGATGGTCTTGCCGCTTCCGGACTCCCCGACGATCCCGAGGGACTTGCCGCGGTCGAGCGTGAACGACACGCCGTCCACCGCCCGCACGACGCCGCGAGCGGTGTTGAAGTGAGTACGGACGTCGCGCAGTTCGAGGAGTGTTCCCTCCTGCGGGCGGTTCATCGTGGCGGTCACAGCGTTGCCTCTCGGATGTCGAAGCGGCGGGCTACCCGGTCGCCGATCACGTTGAACGCGAGGACGGTGAGGAAGAGCAGGACGCACGGGAAGAACACGGCCCAACCACCGCCCTTGGTGAGGTCGGAGCGGGCCTCGTTGATCATGAAGCCCCAGGTGGGGAAGGGAAGCTGCACGCTGAAGCCGAGGAAGGCGAGTCCGCCTTCGGCAACCAGCAGTACGGCGAGGCCGGTGAAGGCAACCGAGAACATTGCCGGCAGCAGGTTCGGCAGGATCTCGCGAACGAGGATTCGCCAACTGCTGGCACCCAGACCCCGTGCAGCCAACACGTATTCGCGCTGGGCGAGTGACAGGGTCTGCGCCCTCACTATTCGGGCGAGGGGAGCGATGCTCAGCATTGTGAGCACGACGATGACGCCGAAGAAGCGCTTGTCCATCTCGAACAGACCGAGATTGAGTCGACCGCCTTGGAAGAAGCGCCCGACGACGATGAGCGCGAGGACGATGGCCGGGAAGGCAAGGAGCACGTCGAAGATGACGGACAGCACACGGTCGTACCAACCGCGGTAGTAACCGGCGAGCATCCCGAGGAGGCCGCCGATGACGAGGGCAGCCACGATCGAGGCAAGACCGATGGTGAGCGTCTTCTGGGCGGCGTAGATGCTCCGGGCGAAGGTGTCGCGCCCAAGTTTGTCGTTTCCGAACCAGTACTCACTGCTGGGCTTGCCGCGGTACGAGGCGAGGCGCCTCGCCTCTGCGCCTTTCGGCAGGATGTTGTAGCGGCGAACGAACGGGAGCACGTTTGCAAAGACGGCGAAGAACGTGAGCACGACGAGGTAGGAGACGGAGAGAACGAGGCCGAATTTCCATTTCCGCAGCGGAGGAATCCGCCTGACGAGGCTCGTGATGATGTTCGGCCGCGATGGGATCTCGATGACGGTGTCGCTCATGTGGTTACCCCAGTGCCCTGGCATGGCGGATTCGGGGATCGACCACTGCGTACAGCATGTCGACCGCAAAGTTGATGATGACCACGGCGAGCGCGAAGAGCGCCGCACATGCCTGGACCACGAGGAGGTCCTTTTGCTGGACAGCCTGGAAGAGCAGAAGACCCATGCCGGGTAGGGCGAAGATCTGCTCCGCCACCACTGCTCCACCGAGGATGCCGCCGAACTGCAGCGCAACGCTGGTCATCAGCGAGAACAGCGAGGAGCGAAGGGCATGCCGCCAGAGGATGCGTGCTGGCGAGAGTCCCTTGGCCCTGGCCATCACGATGAAGTCGCTCTGCAGGGTGTTCACGAGGTCCGAGCGCAGCAGACGTACGAAGATTGCCACGAGGCCGACGGCGAGTGTGACCGTGGGGAGGGCGACATTCTTGAAGTGTTCGCCGAAGTTGTCCCACGGCCAAATCTTGCTCGCGGCGTACGGAAATATTCGCCATCGGGTCGCGAAGAAGTAACCGAGGAGCACGGCAAGGATGATGTTCGGGAGCGAGACCGCCGCAAACGTCGCTCCGGAGATGAAGCGGTCGAATGGCCCGTCTCGTCGATACGCGGCATACACGGCAACCGGGAGCGAGATGCCGAGGGCGAGCACGATGGAGTACAGCCCGAGCAGAAGGGTGATCGGCGCGCGCTGGCCGACGAGGACTCGCACGGAGGCTCCGAGCGTCGGCGAGTTGCCGAGGTCAAGGGTGACCAGATTCTTCAGCCAGTACGCGTAGCGGATGGGGTAAGCGCGGTCGAGGTGGTAGTGCTTGCGGATCTCCTCGACCCGGGCCTCGGTGCTGTTGAGGGGGCCGGCGAGGTCCCGTGCCGGATCCTTACTGGCCGCCTGGATGGCGACCATCGTCACAAAGGTGACGATCAGGAACACGACGACCAACTGTAAAAAACGCTGTGCGAAGTACCGCACGTTGACCCTCCGGCGACGACTGACTTGGAGTGTGATTCATTGGGGCGACGGGTTGGCCCGCCGCCCCAATGGTGACGTAACTCGGTGTCGGG
>CAMDBM010000046.1:0-18327 GCA_945889085.1 Ferrithrix thermotolerans DSM 19514 | reverse complement strand
TTCGCGAGGCCAACAAGCAGCGCGCACATGCGCGTAGGATCGGTTTCCAACAGGGGCTCCTCGACACTGGCCGGCTTAGAACACCGTCAGCGTTGCAGAGCCCCTGTCCCACGCCCGGGACCTACTCCACCCTCAAATCCGAAGCGCCCCTTTTCGTTGCGCAGCATCGGCTGGTTCCACGCCATCACCAGTTCCAGCGTCGGATGCTTCTCGGTAACCGCCGCAAAGATCGCCTTCGCTGTCCTCGCCGCCACCGGATCCACCTTTGCGAAGAATGCGTCGGGCCCGTCGAACTTCTTCGAGGTGGTAGACCCCCGCACGTACATCACCAGCGCGTTCGCGTGTGTCTGGCTGAACCCGTGGTTCTCCCGCAGGAACGCGATCTGCTCCTCGTACTTCACCTTGCCCAAGTCGTTCACACGCTCGATCCACAGCGAGATCGGCCCACCGTGCTTCTTCTCGATGGCGGGGAAGTGGGCGGAGCGATCACCTCTGGCCGTAGGCATGCGGCAAGGCTGACGAGGGGGAAGTGAGGCCCCGGAACAACCCCGCAACCGCTCTGCATCTCGAAGCGTCTCCGGCGTGCGCCGACGAGTGTCGGTGCGTACACGCCTGATCGGGGCCGCATGCGTCGCGAGTGCCGGTGTTGACACGGTGTTCAGTGTCGTCTTGGAGAGGGCTCCTCCGGGTTACTCGCCGTGATAGAGGCGGTCGAGGTCGACGACCTCAGCGTCGGACCGCTTCGAGGCGGCGGCGGCAAGTGCCGGATCGACATTGGTGCCGAACAGGAACAGCCTTGCGTCCACAGCTCGGTGGCCGAGCGCAGTTCGTGCCCGCTCCAAACGATTGAGATGCCCGATACCGAGGGTCTCGCCGGCCTTCGCTTCACCGATCGCGGTGATGGTGCGCTTGGCCGGGGTGGGGCCGTCGGCGGCGGCGACCACGTCGAGTTCATGGTCGACACCGTCGATGTTGACGCTGGAAGGACCGATGCGGCTCGCGGGATCGATGGTGGAGGCCGCTGCGAAGCGTCGCGCCCATGTGCGAGCCTGTGCCTCGAACACAGGTCCACGCACCTGCGAGTCGAACGAAGCGCGCAGCCGGTTTGTCCACACGGTGCCAGGTGACCGATCGCGTAGCAGTGCCCCGTGTGGGTCGAGCACTGCGTAGTGGAACTGCAGGAACGGGTCGTCAAGGGAGTAGAGAGGCCGCTGGTCTCGGATCGGGTCCTCCAGGCGGATGACGAACCCGGCGTCGACGAGCCGATTGAGTGCCGGAGCAAGGTTGGAAACAGTCCTTCCAATCCGGTTCGCGATCGATCCGGCCGTGACGGCCCCGTTGGCGATTGCGGCCAGGATGCTGTGGTGGATCAGCGATCCGGCTCCGGCCATGACCGGGTCTTCGGCGAGCAACGTGGTCGCCTCGTTTCGCATGGTGGCACTGGGCGAGAGGATCCGCTGAACGATCCAACGGTCCACGTCACCAGCACCATCAGGCAGGTCAAAGTTGACCATGTCGGTGGCATAGCCGACAACGCCTCCGATGGCGGCGTACACCTGCACTGCGGTTTGCAGGTCGGTTGGGTCGTTGAGGCGCTCGGCGGCGGCTCGATAATCGTCGGCGTGCATGATGAGTTCCATGCCAGCGCGCCCCCGCAGGGGCGCTTCACCGGCGGTCAGGGCCCGCATCACCGAGATAGCCGATCCGCAGAGAACAAGTCGCGCTTGGCTCGACGGCCCGCGCCGAGCTCCAGGACCGAAGGCGGCGGCGATGGTCGACTCGATTGACCTGTCGGCTTCGAGAACGTGACCGAACTCGTCGATGACGACAGGAATCGGGCCCTTGGCCCCAAGTGCCAAGAGCGACCGAAGTGCCTCGTCCCACGAATCGAGAGCGATGCGACCGACTCCGAGGTGTTCACCGAGTTCAGCCCCGAGCCGATCCAGTTGAACCCGGCTCGCAACCCGAGTCGCCTCGAAGTAGAACCCCTTGCGCTTGTCGACCTCGCTGGCGAGGAGCGTCGACTTGCCGATGCGGCGACGGCCGTAGACAAGGCCAAGCAGAGGCCGAGCTGCGGTCGAGTCGATGAAGTCAGAGATGACGTCGCGGTCCACGGGCCAACCTCTCGTTAGAGCTGCGAGCAAGCAATAGTATCAGCAGTACATACTATTGTACGCTAACAGTATCGGTGTCAAGGGGCTCGCTGTCGACAGTCCGCGTCGTCGACACTGCCTGAACTTCGCGCCAGATTGGTGCGCCAACTCCTTCGACGTTCCGCGTTCACTCAGACGCACGCTCAGAGACCCGGTGAGCGCACAGTTCCGGCTACGCGCCGCGATCCTCGGCGAGAACGTCAGCAATGCGGCGACTACTCGTGGCTGGCTCGATTGCGCCAACGCGTCCAAAGCGTTTCGGCGGCCGAATCGAGCCCGCTTCGATCCCGCGCCGGAGTGTGCCGCTCGTCGAGACCGGCGAGATGAGGGCGATAGGGGCGCCACCATCGGTAACACGGATCGCTATGCCTGCGGCTACGTGTGCCAGGTATTCCGAGAGGTGCTCTTCGAGGTCCTTTGCATCGACGTCCATGTAGACACAGTACGAGGCGTTGCGTCGTCGTGGTCGTCGGCTTTCGGGAACTCGTCTCTAGGTCGTATGCCTCCTTGCGATTGCAGCCCTGAGAGTGTTGGCTGATGCTGTGACCGTTGGAGCCGACAAGCAGATCGAACTGACTGCGGTGCTCTGGGCTGCCCCAGAGGGTGGCTATTGCGCGTTGAACCCCGAGACCGGGACTGTGTCCCAGGGCGAAACCGAAGCGGAAGCACTCGCGAATCTGACCGAAGCAACCACTCTGTACCTCGAAGAGTTTCCGCTTGCGCTCGGCCAGAAGCCCTCGGTGACGACATTCCGCGTCGCCGACGTTGCCTGAACTCCTGTTTCTCCCAGCGCTTAGCTGAGCGCCGTCGAAGAGCGGCACCTGGATGCCGTCGAACCGTCGCCTGACCTACCGGCCCAGCGCTCGTTGCACCCGGTCTGCCTCCTTCACCGGGTTCTCGTGCTCCCACACACGCACCAGCATCGGGCCCGGGGCAAAGCCGCAAGTTCCGCCCTGCCTGCCCGTCGTACACTTCAACCGTGGAACCAACGTCGCCGCTCGAGGACAGCCGGGGCGTAGACGTTGGCCAGATCCGCGAACTGCTGCGGATGACCGTCGCCGAACGGGCCGCAGAAATGGTTCGGGTCTGCAACATGGTCATTGAGGTTCAGCAACGCGCCGGAGTTGCTCCAGGAGCACCAGTGTCATGACCTTCGACCCGTTCGCCATGTTCCGCATGTTGAACGAAGAGGGGGTCGACTACGTAGTGCTGGGTGGATTTGCGGCCATTCTGCGTGGGTCGCCTGTAACGACTCGTGATCTGGACGTCATCCCGGACCGGGCATCGGCGAACCTTGATCGGCTCGGCCGTGCGCTCACCCGCATGAACGCTCGCATCCGAATCGAAGGTGACTCGGTGCCGGCAAAGATTGACGGGCCGTTTCTCGCCAACATGCCCCACATGCTCAATCTCGTCACCGACTTTGGCGATCTGGACCTCACGTTCACGCCTGCCGGAAGCGCTGGCGGGTACACGGGTTGGCAGTCTCACGCCACCAACGAGGTTGTTGCCGACGGCCTGACGGTGCGCGTCGCGTCCCTCGACGACATCATCGACTCCAAGCGTGCGGCGAATCGCCCAAAGGACCTCATGGCGCTTCCCTACCTGGAATCGCTGCGCGACGAACTGCGCAGGCGCGAACCCTCCTGACGGAGCCCCGGTGCGGCTGATGTAGCCGTTGCGTCAGAGATAGCCGAAGTAGTTCGGCGGCTCGGGGGAGTACCCGGCCTCTTTGCTCGTCTCGAACATCGGCTCACCGCCGAAGGACTTGATGAGGTCCGGCCCGAAATGATCTGACGTGAGCGCCACCCTGCGGCAGGCATCCGCGAAGTCACCGATGTCTGAGGACATCGCCAGCAGATCCGCCTCCATGAGCACCTGTTGCTCGATCCACATGGTGCGCAGGAACGTGAGGTGTGAGTTGATGGAGTTCAGCGCCTCGAGTAACTCGGGTGTCTTGTCGATATTCCGCGCCATCACGCTGAACAGACGGATCACGGGTTGCTCGTCGCCGTCCACGCGGGCGAAGAACTGGGCGCGCTCGGTCACAACGAGGTAGTCGCCCTCCTTGTCGGGAACGGCCTTTTCCGAACGGGTGAGGCGCTCGATGAGTGTCTCGAGATGCGACCTAGCGATGTCCAGCGGGAGCGACATGCCCCCATGCTCGCATAGCGCTGCGTTCTGGGGCCCACCCCCTCAGCTACGGCTCACAGGTAGCCGCCCACCTTGGTCTGCTCGTGGTGCACGATGCGCTGGTGGTCTCCGCGCATCTCGAACAGCTCGGCGAGCGTGGTGGGCCCGGTAACCCGCTGCCGCAATCCCTCGGGCAGCCACGCACGTGCATCCTCGGAGCCGAAGCGCCCGAATTCGAGCCGCGACAGGCAGCGTCCGGGCCGCAGCAGCGCGGGGTGCATGACCTCCACCGGAGCATTGGTGGTGATGAGGAAAATAGCGTTGCTGCCCTGACCCAGCACGCCGTCGGCCAGGTTGAACAAACGGCCCAGCGCCCCCTGCCCCATGCCGATGCCCGGTGCACCCAACAGGTCGTCGGTGTCCTCTGCCACGATCAGTTTCCACGAGGGTGCGGACTCGCGCTTGGTGTCCAGGTCTGCAACGTCTCGCCGCCAGAAGCGTGAGGTGAGCACCCGCTCAATCTGCCCCGCACTGCCGAAGAAGCGCTCGGGTTCTGCGAT
The DNA here is from genome assembly GCA_945889085.1 of Ferrithrix thermotolerans DSM 19514. Taxonomy (GTDB): domain Bacteria; phylum Actinomycetota; class Acidimicrobiia; order Acidimicrobiales; family Ilumatobacteraceae; genus WLJO01. The sequence goes on along the minus strand of CAMDBM010000046.1, from coordinate 13,481 downwards.
GTAGTGCGTCTCACACCACGACGCCCAGGAACGCGCCAGTGCACGGATGGCGTTCGTCTTGCCCGTACCGGGCTCGCCGTACCACACGATGAGGCGTCCACCCGATGCCGGCCGGCACACCTGCATCACGTCGTCAAGGCGTGCTCGCACATGCTCGGGGTAGTTCTGGCGGATCTCGCTCCACACGGGCATCTCGAACTCGCGATGGCGCATGTCGAAACCCGAGCCGTCTCCCTCGAACCACACCTTGAGGGGGGTCTCGCTGTTGGTGTCCGAGCGCGGTGCACGGGTACACACGGAGTTCACCAGCGCCATCATCTCGAACTCGGAACGCGCAGATGCCCACACGTCGAACTCCGTCGCCGACGACATGAGGAGCAGCCACCCGAAGCGCGTCTCCACGAGCACAACGAGCCCACGGTCGTCCTGCGACATGCCGAGGATCTCGCCGCCTGTTGGGATCAGCTCACGTGCCGAGACGCCGAGTGCCGACACATCGAACTCGTGCACGAATGGGTGCTCGCCACTCGCCTGCTTGGCGACGAATGCCGAACGCAGTACACCGCGCGCCTGGCCACCGAACTCCACGCTGATGCTGGGAGCCAACACGAAGTCCATGCCGGTGGAGGCGGGGGATGCGGGCGTTGCGGAGGGGGAGGGGGCGTCAGCGATGCGTTCGGGAGCGATGGTCATGCAGAACCGAACGCAACGGCTCGGGGCAACCGTGACACGCCGGGGATGGCGATTCCCGGCCTCTCCTCAGTCGGTCTAGAGACCGAGCAGCGTTCGGGCGATTGCCCGCACATGAGCGCTCGATGTGGCGTCGATGACGCCGAGCCGCTCGATAAGGCGATGGGTGCCGATCGACCGCAGCTGCTCGCACTGGATGTAGCTCGTGACGCTCAAGCCGTTGCTCGGTTCCGGTTCGAGCTCGAGGTGCAGCGAGAGGCCACGGTGCACGGTGGTGAGCGGACACACGAGTACGAACGGCATGCCCGTGCCGAAAGCAGCTGGAGGGCCGACGACGAGGGCGGGCCTGCGGTGTGCAGGTTCGGAAGGGAAGGGCACGCCGAAGTCGACGAGCCAGATCTCGTCAGGCCACGCCATCGCGAACCGTCGTCGCCTCGGCCTCGCCGAGGTAGTCGTTCCACGCCGTTGGGTTCTCCCTCAGGGAGTTCATCTCGTGGGCGACCTGTTGGGCGAACCTCTGTTGACGCAGCGCTTGCGCCGCCGCTCGGACGGTGTCGATCAGGGAGTCCCCAGTCGCCGATGCGAGGTCGAGCAGTTCGGCGTGTGTCACCTCATCAACCCGGATCGTTGTGCTGCGCATACAGAAAGTATACAGAACTGTAGACATGGCGACGTCCCGGCCTCTCCTCAGTCGGCCAGCGCTTCGACCGTGCACCGGATGCCCGGCGCCTCGGCGAGACGGGCGTCGCCGGTGACCAACGGGCACCGCAACGCCCTCGGCTACGAGCGGCTACTCGACACTGTGCTCTGCCTCCTCGTGGAGTCCGGTGCAACCGCCCTTGCAGAGGGGTTCAAACCCGATCACGTCGCGAAGCGCGCAGGAAAGTGCCGCGCGAGCTATTACCGCACCGAGGGATTTTCGGCTGGTGACGTTCTGAACAGCGAGTCTCGCCTTGCTGTGCTGGAGGCCGCGATCGATCGAGCGCTGCAACAATCCGCGGTCGACGCCTACGGCAAGGTACTCGCCTACTGGGGTTATCGACCGCGGGCCCCACTCGACCTCGAACAGTTCGTTGTCAGCGTCCTTGCGCTTGCCGATGGACTGATCCTGCGCTACTGCGCGGATGATCGTGTTGATGCCGACCTATATTCCAAACTTCTCGCCGAGGTCGCAACGTCGCTCCTCGAACCAGTTCCCTCGGCACCGACACCGAGTTGCAGCCGCCCGGAACCCGGTGACCACCACACGAGCGGCGGATGGTTCGACGACTTGGAAAAGGCTGTCCGGCCAGACCGAGCGGGCCCACCGAGGGCGCTCAGCGTCCGACGTAACGGGCGCGCCGCTTCTCGACGAACGCGAGGAAGGCCTCTTGGGTGTCCTGTGACTGCGAGATGCGCATGTGGCGTTCGGTCTCGATGTTGATGAACTCGCGGTAGGAGAGTCCTTCTGCCTCCACGTAATGCTGTTTCATCCCGCGACGAGCGAGCGGTGCGGCTTCCGCAATGCGAGTGGCCCGATCCCGGACCTCGTTCATCAACTGATCTGGCTCGAACACGGCGTTGACGAGGTTCATCCCGGCTGCTTCGTCTGCGTCGATCTTGCGCGGCAGGAGGGATAACTCCCTCGCGCGCCCGGCGCCGACGATGCGGGGAAGGGTCCACGGAACGCCCATGTCGCCAGCAACGGCGACATCAAGAAACGCGGTGTTCAACTTTGCGCCCCGGGCGGCGTAACGCAGGTCGCACGCCATCGCATAGCCAAAGCCTGCCCCTGCGCACGCACCGTTGATCGCCGCAATCGTCACCTGAGGCATCTCGTGGAGCAGTACCGGGACGAGGAAGTTCTCGGCGCGGAGCGGCTCGTCTTTTTGACCGGACGAATAGTGCTTGAGATCTGCGCCCGGGCAGAACGCCTTGCCCGTTCCGGTGAGAATGATGACTGCAACGGAGGAGTCATTCGCGACGTCGGTGAGCAGTTCGTAGAACTCGCGGATCATTCCGTTGGTCATGCCGTTGAAGTGTTCGGGACGGTTGAACGACAGCATCCCGACACTGTCGCTCACCTCCCAGGCGATTGCCTCGAATGATCCGGACATCACTTGCCTCCTTGTTGGCTCAGACGGGGGAAGTTCGGCGGGCGTCGTTCCACGAACGATGCCGCACCCTCGGCAACGTCGGGGCCGTCCATGAGCCGCCAAGTGGTCTCGTCGGCGTCTCGGAAGGCCTCTGCCATCTCCTGGCCGGCACCCTCGTAGACGAGTCGTTTCGTCTCGGCCATCGAGGTGGGCGAGACGGTCGTCGCAAGCAGTTCCACGTACTCCACGGCCTCGTCAAGCAGTCGCTCCGGGGCAACCACACGCTGGACGAGCCCGAGGGCCAGTGCCTCGTCCGCGTCCACCTTGCGCGACGACCAGAGGAGGTCGAGCGCTGCGCCCGTGCCGATCGCCTTGGGGAGGAGCCACGTGGTGCCGTGCTCGGCGATGAGCCCGCGCTTGGAGAACACCGAGATGAACGATGCGTTGGTGGAGGCAAAGCGCAGGTCGCACTTCATGGCGAGGACAAAGCCACCGCCCGCGGCAACTCCGTTGATCGCTCCGATGATCGGCTTGGGCTGCTGGACGAGGAAGGAGAACAGCCCTGCGAGGGCCTGCTCGTCGGGCAGGTCCCGCGCAGCGGAGCCTGTATCGGCGATGTTCGTGAGCGTGGACATGTCGAGCCCCGCACTGAACCCACGTCCTGCTCCAGTGACAATGATGCCGACCACCCCGGGATCGGCGACTGCCTCACGCACGGCAACCTCGAACTCGCGCACCATGTGCATGGGGAAGGCGTTGAGGGCCTCCGGGCGGTTCAGTGTGATGACGGCAGCAGTGCCCCGGCGTTCGCTGAGTACGAGATCGGACATGGTGCCATTGTGGCCGAAGCGGCCGACGGGCGCCCGGGTTGATCCCTGATCAGAGGCCGAGCGACTTGGCGATGATGACCTTCATGACCTCGGTCGTGCCGCCGTAGATCGTCGTGACTCGGGCGTCTGCGTAAGCACGCGCGATCGGGTACTCGGTCATGTAGCCGTAACCGCCGAATAACTGGAGGCAGCGGTCCACCGCGGTCTTCTGCAGTTCGGTGCACCAGAACTTGGCCTCAGCCGCCTCTGACGGGCTGAGTGTGGACTCGTTGAGCCTCAGGATGCACTGGTCCACGTACGCCTGGGCGCCGTCGACGCTCGTCTTCACCTCGGCGAGGACGAACTTGGAGTTCTGGAACGCGGAGATCGACTGGCCGAAGGCCTTGCGCTCCTTCACGTACTCGACCGTCCAGGTAAGCGCTGCCCTAGCGGCGGCCACGCCGGTGATTGCGATCGAGAGGCGCTCCTGGGCAAGGTTGGCGGTGAGGTAGTGGAACGCCTTGCCCTCGTCGCCGAGGCGGTTGGCAACCGGGACGCGCACATCGTTGAAGTACAGCTCGGCGGTGTCCTGGCTGTGCATCCCGATCTTGTCGAGGTTGCGGCCACGCTCGAATCCGTGCATCCCGCGCTCGACGACGAGCAGGGACATCCCCGTGTGCTTGGCAGTCGGGTCCGTCCTGCAGGCAACGATGACGAGGTCCGCGTTGATGCCGTTCGTGATGAACGTCTTCGAGCCGTTGAGCACGTACTGATCGCCGTCTCGCACTGCCGTGGTGGTGATGCTGGCGAGGTCCGAACCGGTGCCCGGCTCGGTCATCGCGATGGCCGTGATGAGTTCGCCGGACGCAACGCCCGGTAGCCAGCGTTGGGCCTGCTCCTCGTTGCAGTACTCGATGAAGTACGGGGTGGTGATGTCGTTGTGCAGGGTCAGCCCGAGGCCCGCCCCGCTGATCCCCGCTGCGGCGAGCTCTTCGCAGATCACAGCGTTGAAGCGGAAGTCTTTGGTGCCACCGCCGCCGTACTGCTCGGGGACAGCCATTCCGACGAACCCGTACCGGCCGGCCGTGGCGAAGATCTCGCGGGGGGCAATGCCGGCTTCCTCCCAGTCGAGGTAGTGGGGGGCGAGTTCTCTCTGAATGAAGGTGCTGAAGGATTCGCGGAACGCCTCGTGGTCGTCGGTGTAGAGGCTGCGCACGGCCATGAAGAGTACCGACAGACCGAGCGCTCGGGCAAGCGCCGACAAGGGTCGCCCCTTCGTGGCTCGAAGAGCTCTGACGGGTGTGGGCTGCATGTGACATCATCGGGATCAAGCAGTCACCTCGGCACGAGCGTGGTCTCGGTGCCGGCGACAACCGGGGGGTTCCATGAGCCAGACCAACACGATGGACAAGTCCGCGGGTGCGGGTCCAGTCACCGAGTACTTCGACGTTCTGATCGTCGGCGCAGGCATCTCCGGCATCGGGGCCGCGTATCACCTCGGCGTGCAGTGCCCGAACCGGTCGTACGTCATCCTCGAGGCACAGGAGACCTTCGGTGGCACCTGGTGGACCCACAAGTACCCGGGCATCCGCTCGGACTCGGACCTGTACACCTTCGGCTACCGCTTCAAGCCGTGGGTCGGCCCGCCGATCGCAACGGCCGCCGAGATCCGCAGCTACATGGGCGAGGTGATCGACGACAACGGGATCGCGTCGCACATCCGCTACCACCACCGGATCTCGAGCGCCTCGTTCGACAGCACCACGAATCTCTGGACCGTCGAGGTGACCGACTCCTCAACCGGGCAGCAGCAGAGACTCTCCACCAACTTCTTGTGGATGTGCCAGGGCTATTACCGGCATTCCGAGGGCTACACACCGCAGTGGGAGGGGATGGACCGCTTCACGGGTCGCATCGTGCACCCGCAGACCTGGCCGACCGATCTCGACTACACCGACAAGACAGTGATCGTCATCGGCTCGGGCGCAACCGCAGCAACGGTGGTGCCCGCAATGGCGCCGACGGCCCGCAAGGTGTACGTGCTGCAGAGATCGCCAACGTATTTCTGGACCGCTCGCAACGGCAACGACCTTGCGGACCAGTTGCGTGAGCTCGAGGTGCCCGAGGAGTGGGTCCACGAGATCGTGCGCCGCCGGATCCTGCACGATCAGGAAACGGTCACACAGATGTCGTTCAACCAGGCCGATGAGCTGCGCGAGACGCTCCTCACCGACGTGAAGTCGCACCTGCCCGAGGGCTACGACATGAAGCACTTCACGCCGAGCTACCGCCCGTGGCAGCAGCGTCTCGCCTTCGTTCCCGACGGTGATCTTTTTGAGGGAATCAGGGCCGGCAAGTCCGAGATGGTGACCGACGAGATCGATCGGTTCACCGAGAAGGGCATCCTCACCAAGTCCGGCCGCGAGCTCGAGGCCGACATCGTCGTCACCGCAACCGGCTTCAACCTCAGCGTGCTCGGGGACATCTCGTTCTGCGTGGACGGCAAGCCCGTGGACTTTGCCCAGACCGTGGCCTACCGCGGGATGATGTTCACTGGCGTCCCGAATCTGCTCTGGGTGTTCGGCTACTTCCGTGCGAGCTGGACGCTGCGTGCAGACCTCCTCGGAGACTTCACCTGCAGACTCTTCAATCACATGGACGACCTCGGGGCGAAGCGGGTCACCCCGCAGTTGCGGACGGAGGACCTCGACGAAGCGCTCCAGGACTGGATGGACGAGAGCGACTTCAATCCCGCCTACCTGTTGCGAAGCATGCACCTCATGCCGAAGAAGCTGAACAAGCCCGAGTGGCGGCACAGTCAGGACTACTGGGGCGAGAAGACGAAGTTGCCCGCCGCGAACCTCGACGACGGCTGCCTCCGCTTCGTTTAGGTCTGCGGGGGTCCGAGGTCGGTGAGGATGCGTGTGACCAGTGCGGTCAGCGCGTCGGTATCCGTGAGGTCCGAGGGGGTGTCACGTCATTTCGCCGAGTGGCGAGACGAGGACGCAGGCGGCAGCGGGTTGCCACTGCAAGACCCGCATAGCCGAACACTCGGCCCAGTTGGTACTCCACCTCGAGCAGGATCGAGCGTGACGCAACGGCACTGTGGTGCGAGCGGGCGCGCCTGCGGTCCCGCAGGATGAGCGCCTCTCTCATCGCGCGGTAGTGGTACCAGTCAGCGGCACCGGGCAGGCGGGAGAGTTCGTCGGCGTACTTCGTGAGGAAGCGTTCGTACCCGGCGAGCGAACCGGACGGATTGGCCACGTGGTCGTTGCGACCTCTGCGCACCTCGACTAGCACGGACTCCATGAGCGCGAGCGTGCCCTGCCCTGCGGGGAGGCACCGGTACAGGAAGTCGCGCTCCTCGAGGGAGGGGAACGCCGGGTCGAACTGGGCAGGGGCGGCAATCCGCTGCCTGTCGAGCAGGAGCATGGGGGTGCCGATCACCCCGGTCACGAGACCAGCAAGTACTGCGTCGCGGGAGACCGTGGTGTGAACGACGGACACGAACACCGTCGGGCTGGAAGCGTCGTCGGCCATGAGGCGCCAGTTGCTGCCGACGGCCGCGATCCGGTCGTTGCCGGGTGCCGTGAGCGTGTGCATCTGCACGGCGAGTTTTTCGGGGTGCCACCAGTCATCGGAGTCTTGGAAGGCGAGGTACCGGCCTGTTGCAAGTGCGATCCCGGTATTGCGCGCGTTGCCGGCCCCGCGTGCACTGCTGTTCTGGATCACCCTGACGCGGCTGTCGGCGATTCGGGCAACCTCGGACAGCGTGGCATCGGTGGAGCCGTCGTCGACCACGATGACCTCGAGGTCCGTATACGTCTGGTCCAGCACGCTTTTCAGCGCGTCGGCGATGACGTCCTGCCGGTTGAACACCGGCAGCACCACCGAGACGAGGGGCGGCTCCACGGACTGAGCGTATCGGTGCGCCTCGTCGGCGGTCCCGGTGGCAGGATGCCCGTATGCGAGTGATCATCGCCGGGGGCGGCATCGGTGGGTTGACGGCAGCGATGGCGCTCCACGCACGTGGCATCGACGTGCAGGTTTACGAATCGGTGGTGGAACTGCAGCCGCTCGGTGTGGGCATCAACCTGCTCCCGCACGCGATGGCACACCTGCAGCGGCTCGACCTGCTCGACGTCGTGCTCCCACTCGGGGTGCAGACGGCAGAGTTGTGCTTCTTCAACAGGTTCGGACAGCTGATCTGGCGAGAGCCCCGCGGGCTCGCTGCCGGGTACCCGATCCCGCAGCTCTCGGTGCACCGCGGCCACCTCCACATGGCGCTCCTTGCCGAGGCCCGGCGCAGGCTTGGCGATGCCGCGGTGCTCAACGCGCACGCCGTGCAGACGTTCCGCGAGGACGAGAGCGGTCGGGTAATGGTGGAGGTGCTCGACCGCGTGGCGGACCGCACGGTGACCGACACCGCAGACGTGCTCGTGGGTGCGGACGGCATCCACTCGGCGATCCGGCAGCACTTCTATCCGGACGAGGGCCCGCCGTCCTGGCAGGGCGACATCCTGTGGCGCGCCACGTCGCGCTGGAAGCCGTTCCTCACGGGCCGGTCGATGTTCATGGCCGGCCATCTGCCGCACAAGTTCGTGGCCTACCCGCTCAGCGAGGTCGGTGACGATGGAATGTGCACCGTCAACTGGATCGCTGAACTCGACCGCCGCGCGTTCGGGATGACGAACCGCGAGGACTGGAACCGGCGGGGGAACTTCAACGACTTCATGCCGCACTTCGAGGACTGGGTGTTCGACTGGCTCGATATCCCGGCGATGTGCCGCCAGACGGATACCGCGTTCGAGTTCCCGATGATCGACCGCGACCCACTCGAGCGTTGGACGTTCGGCAGTGTGACCCTGCTGGGCGACGCGGCCCACCCCATGTACCCGATCGGCTCGAACGGTGCGTCACAGGCGATCATCGACGGGTTGGTGCTCGCGGACGCGCTCGTTCAGGATGGCGTTGCGGCAGGCCTCGCCCGCTACGAGGCAGAGCGTCGGCCGCGTACGTCTCAGATCGTGCTCTCGAATCGCAAGCACGGCCCCGAACGGGTGATGGACCTCGCCGAACAACGGGCGCCAAGCGGCTTCACGGACGTGAACGAGGTGTTCGCCCCGGGCGAACTCGAGGAGGTCGCTGCGCAGTACCGCCAACTGGCCGGGTTCGACCTCGACTCGATCCTCAAGGGCGGAAAGTAAGGCGCACTCCCGTGCATTCTCGGGAGCGAGGACGAGTGCTTACTGGGAGGCGTACGCGACGAACCAGTCGATCGAAGACGGAACCGCAAGCGACTCGCTGCTCAGCACCTTGTCGGCCGACTGACCCGCAAGGATCTTCTTGACCGGAACCTCGAGCTTCTTGCCCGACAGTGTGCGTGGCACGACCGGGACCGCCTCGATGACGTCGGGGGAGTGCCGTGGCGACAGCGCAGAGCGCAGCTCGGCGCGGATTCTGGCCCTCAGGGCATCGTCGAGGTCGATGCCGTCGCGCAGTTGCACGAAGAGGTACAGCCGGTCGAGGTCGCCGTCCTCGAGATGCACTACCAGGCTGTCGACCACCTCGGGGAGTGCCTCCACCACCGTGTAGAACTCGGCGGACCCGAGTCGTACCCCGCCGCGGTTCAGCGTGGCATCCGATCGACCGGAGATGACGCAGCCACCGTTCTCGGTGAAGGTGATCCAGTCGCCGTGGCACCACACACCCGGGTACCGGTCGAAGTAGGCGCTGCGGTAGCGCGAGCCGTCGTGGTCGCCGAGGAAGCCGAGCGGCATCGAGGGCATGGGTGTGGTGATCACGAGTTCGCCCTGCACACCGGTGGCGCACCGGTTGCCGCCTTCGTCGAACGCGGCGGCCTCCCGGCCGAGAACCTGTCCGGGGATCTCACCGTTCACTACCTGCACCATCGGGTTCCAGCCGACGAAGCAACTGCAGATGTCGGTGCCACCGGAGATCGAGTTGATGACGACGTCCGGTCCCATCACCGACTCCAGCCACTCGAATCCCTCGACCGGAAGCGGGGCGCCGGTGGAGCCGACCTGCCAGATTCGTCCGAGGTGGGGTTCGAGCCCTGCCTTGCGACAGTTCATGTAGAAGCCCGCCGACCCGCCGAACACCGTGGTCTGCGAGCGTTCCGCAACGTCCCACAGGGTGTTGAGGCCCGGGCTGGCGGGGTCTCCGTCGAACAGCACGACCGAGCTACCAACCAGCAGGCCCGACACCAGGAAGTTCCACATCATCCACCCGGTGGTGGTGAACCAGAACAGTCGGTCTGCCGGGGTGATGTCGGTGTGCAGTGCGTGGACGACGAGGTGCTCGACGGTGATGCCAACGTGGCTGTGCACGATGGGCTTGGGGAGCCCGGTTGTGCCGGAGGAGTACAGCACGTAGATCGGCGTCTCGTAACCGACCGGTGCGAAGCCGTCGTGACGCGTCTCGCCGATGAGCGAGGACCACTCGTCGGGACCGGTGCCGAGGTACTGCACGCCAATGGTGGTGCGGACCGACGGGAGGTGCTCGAGGATCTCGGTGACCTCGAGGCGACGGTCGATCTCTTTCGGGCCGTACCGGTAGCCGTCGACATGGAGGAGCACGGTGGGTTCGAACTGTGCGAAGCGGTCGATCACGGCCCTTGGCCCGAACTCGGGTGCGCAACTGGACCACACGGCGCCGAGTGTGGCAGTGGCGAGGAACGTCACGAGGGTCTCGACGATGTTCGGCGTGTACGACCCAACTCGGTCCGCAGCGGTTACTCCGAGCGCCTCGAGGCCGGCCGCGCAGCGCGCCACTTGGTCCTCCAACTGGGCCCAGGTGAGCGTGCGGGGTGAACGTGTCTGGCTGTGCTCGATGACGGCGATGTCGTCTGGCGCCACCGCGGCGCGGGCGAGAGCGTGCTCGGCGTAGTTGAGCGTGCCGCCGGGGTACCACGCGGCCGACGGCATCGAGCGGTCCGCGAGCGCTGCCGTCGGATAGTCGTGCCACCGGACACCGAGGAACTCGCTCGCCTCGGACCAGAAGCGGTCGAGGTCCGCGATCGACCAGGCATGCAGATCATCGAAGGTCTCGAACCCGTGCTTGCGGGCGAGACGGACGATCATTGCGCTGGTGCGGCGGTTGGACATGGAGGCATCAGTCAATCACTGACGGGGAACGACGGCGTGTAACCGTCCGGAAAACAGGTTCTGGGTCGATTCCCGGCTGAAGATCAACCGGGAATCGACCCAGAACACTCGGGATTTTGGCTTAGCTGGAGCCGGTGAACAGCGAGCCGCGGTGGCCGTTGCTGCTGCCGGCTGCCTTATCGGCCTCACGGCTCTTGGCCTCGGCGCGGGCCACCACCTGGTGGTGCACCTCGTCGGGGCCGTCGGCCAGACGAAGCGTGCGCTGGCCGTGCCACATCTCGGCGAGGGGGAACCACTGCGAGATGCCTGCGGCACCGTGCATCTGGATCGCCTCGTTGATGATGTCGCAGCACTTCTCCGGGACCATTGCCTTGACGGCGCTGACCCACACGCGTGCCTCTGCGTTGCCGAGGGTGTCCATTGCCTTCGCGGCACGGAGCACCATCAGCCGCATTGCCTCAACCTCGATGCGAGCACGGGAGATGACTTCCATGTTCTTGCCGAGGTTGATGAGCTTCTTGCCGAAGCCCTCACGGTTGAGACCACGGTCGACCATCATCTCGATGGCGCGCTCGGCCGAACCGATGGAACGCATGCAGTGGTGGATACGTCCGGGCCCGAGGCGGAGCTGCGAGATCTCGAAGCCACGACCCTCGCCCCAGAGGATGTTTGACTTCGGGACACGCACGTCGGTGAACTTGATGTGCATGTGCCCGTGCGGTGCATCGTCCTGACCGAACACATGCATCGGCCCGACGATCTCCACACCGGGGGCATCAATCGGGACGAGGATCTGCGACTGCTGCTTGTACGTGTCAGCGTTCGGGTTCGTCTTGACCATGGTGATCATGATCTTGCAGCGGGGGTCGCCCGCGCCCGAGATGTAGAACTTCTCGCCGTTGATGACCCACTCGTCGCCGTCAAGCACCGCAAGGGTGCCGATCTGCTTCGCGTCGGAGGACATCACACCGGGCTCCGTCATGGCATACGCGGAGCGGATCTCTCCGTGGAGCAGCGGCTCGAGCCACTGTGCCTTCTGCTCGGGCGTGCCGACACGCTCGAGGACTTCCATGTTGCCCGTGTCCGGTGCGGAGCAGTTGAGGCACTCCGAGGCCAGACGGTTCTTGCCGAGTTCGTTGGCGATGTAGGCATAGTCGAGGTTCGTGAGACCCTCGCCGGTGTCGGCGTTCGGGAGGAAGAAGTTCCAGAGCCCCGATGCCTTTGCCTTCGTCTTGGCCCCGTCGAGAAGCTCGAGCTGGCCGGGTGCCCAGCTCCAGCGCTCGGCGCGGTTCTCTCCGAGTCGGTAGAACTCCTCGGTGATCGGCTCAACCTCGTCGCGGATGAATGCCTTCACCGCTTCGTACAGTGGTACGACCTTGGTGGACATCCTCAGGTCGAAGTCGTCCATGCTGGCCGACTTCAGTGCGCCCCCAACCATGTTGCTCCTTTCGGGTAGCTGTGCCGCTGATCGTAGTGAACCGATCGGGCCATACGCCTAGCCGGGCAGATCAGACTGGCTGTGACCTTCGTCGGTCCCAATCCGCTTGGGCGAGCCCGAACTGGTCTGCGGGTACCGGGCGGCTCACCAGATAGCCCTGCACAGCGTCACAACCGACCTCGTTGACGAGCGACAACTCGGCTTCGGACTCCACACCCTCAACCACTACTTTCAGTTCGAGCGCCACCCCAAGGTCCACAGCAGCCCGGAGCATGGCCCTCGTGTGCTCGAGACCACCGCGGTCCGTGTGGACGAAGAGCCGGTTGATCTTCAGCTCGTTGAACGGGTAGATGCGCAGCCGCTCGAACGTTGAACTGCCCGTGCCGAAGTCGTCCATCGCGAGGCGGAAGCCCAGCAGACGGAAGCGCGTGAGCACGTCGAGGGCATCGGTGAGCTGTCCGGTCTCGGCAGATTCGGTGATCTCGAGGGTCCAACTGGCGGGTGCACCACTGGCGGACAGCACGGAGCGAACGTGGTCGGGCAGCTCGAGGTCCTCGAGATCGAGCACCGAGAGATTGATCGAGATCTCGCCGAGCCCGGCGAGTGTGGCGAAATTCTTGCGGTCGTCTGCCGCACGCTCGAGCACCAGGTTGAGCAGCCGTCTGCTCCGTCCGGAGGCCTCGATGAAGGGAATCCAGGCGCCGGGTGACACGGTCTCGAACCCGGCAACGCTGAGCCTCACCAGTGCCTCGGCCCCGGTGATGGCGCCGGACGCGAGGTTCACCTTCGGCTGGTACAGCAGGTGCACCTGACCCTCGTCGATCGCATTCAGCGCCACATCGCTCAGGCGGCGGATGGCACCCGTGTCGTCCTTGATCACAGCCTGCTTGGACTCCTCGAAGAGGCGACCGAGCTCGTCGATGTCGACGGGTTTGGAGCAGGCGCCGATCACCCGGAAGCCGCTCAGCTCGGCCACGCGTTGGGCCGAGGCGAGCACGGTGCGGTCCGCCCCGGTGAGCAGGATGAGCGCAACACCGGGTTGACGCTTCCGGAGCAGTCGCATGACCTGGAGGCCATCGGTGTCGCCGAGTGTGAGGTCGAGCAGGACGAGGTCATGGCCGACCCCGGCAAGCTGGTCGATCTCCGCGGGCGTGGATGCGATGTCGGTCTCGAACCCGTGGCCGAACGCGATATCCCCGAGCAGTTCCGCAACGGCGACGTCGTCGTCGATCACGAGCAGACGGTTGCTGAGCTGCGGCTCGGTCACCTTGGTCCGGCTCCTGTGGGGGTGCTGGCTGCGAGGCGGGCGCCGAGCACCTTGATGAGCGCTGCGTTCAGATCG
>CAMDBM010000045.1:0-18515 GCA_945889085.1 Ferrithrix thermotolerans DSM 19514 | reverse complement strand
CCGAAACTGCTGCTGTTCGGCGGCGCCTTCGCGGCCGTGGCGGGCAACCTCGTATGCGCAGGGAGCACCGGGCTGTGGATGCTGGTCGGTGCACGAGCGCTCACCGGCGCAGCATCGGGCTGTTTCATCCCCACCGCTCGTGCGCTCGTCTCGGGTCTCGGCGCCGAGGGCCGTTCCGAACGGCTTGGTCGCATGGCGAGCGTCGAGGTCGGCGGCTTCATCGTCGGCCCCGTCGTCGGCGGCGCGCTCGTCGGGCCGCTCGGCATCCGCTGGCCGTTCGTGGTGTTCTGCACGCTCGCAGCGGTTGCGGTGTTGGTGATCGCTACGTCCCCGCTCCCCACACTCGAGGTGCAGGAGAACTCCAGCCGGATTGCCATCGATCTGCTTCGGCGCCGGCCAATGGTGGTTGCTGTCCTCATCTCGATGTCGCTCGGACTCCCCATCGGCATGTACGACGCTCTCTGGGCGCGGTACCTGACGGACCTCGGTGCCCGGCCGTGGCTCGTTGGCGTGAGCCTCGCCTGCTACTCCGTGCCCTTCATGCTGCTCGCGGGTGTCGGTGGCCGGGTCGCCGACCGCTTCGGGCCAAGGCGCACCGCTATCCGGGCGATGTTCTTCATCACACCGCTCACCGTCTCGTACGCCCTGTTCAGGAACCCGTGGATCCCGATCCTCGTCGGTATTTGTGAGTCGATGTTCCAGGCAGTGGCGATGCCGGCTTCGCAGTCGGTGATCGCGAATGCCTCACCACCCGGACGGGCAGCGGGTGGTCAGGGTCTCGTCGGGGCAACCAACGTGGCCACGATGGCCGTCGTGGCACTCATCAGCTCGTGGCTCTACGGCGAGTACGGGGTGCGCACCACGTTCGTCGCCGTTGCGTGCGCGGCCGCGCTGTGCGCGTTCGCCGCACACCTCGTATCGCTACCGCTGCGGTCCCGACCGGAGGAACCTGCACTGGGCGCCACGCCTACAACCGTGCTTGAATCCCGCTCGTGAATCCTCGTCTTATCACCACCGGCCTGCAGTTCCCCGAGGGGCCGGTTGCCCTGCCGGACGGCACGCTGCTCGTCGGCCAGATCGTCAACGGCAACCTCACGAGGGTGCTGACCGACGGCACCCAGGAACTCCTGGCGCACTGTGGTGGCGGGGTGAACGGCGTGGCGATCGGCCCGGACGGGGCCGCGTACGTCTGCAACAACGGCGGGAGCGAGCACGCGTATGTCGCATCGAGGAACTGGTACCTGCCCGGTGACCAACCAGAGGGCTTCACCGGCGGTGGCATCCAGCGCGTAGACCTGCTGACTGGCGAAGTGACGTGGCTCTACACGCACGTCGACGGATACCGCCTCCGTGCGCCGAACGACCTCGTGTTCGACAGCCATGGCGGGTTCTGGTTCACCGATCACGGCAAGGGCCGCCACCGCGACCGCGACCGCGGCGGCCTGTATTACGGACGGGCCGACGGCTCGCTCGTCACCGAGGTGCTGTACCCGCTCGACGCGCCCAACGGCGTCGGAATGTCTCCCGATGGCTCCCGGGTCTACGTGGCCGAAACCTTCGTGGGTCGCCTCTGGGCGTGGGACGTGGTGGAACCCGGCGTGCTGCGCACCAAGGCGCGGGGACGCGTCCACGGCGGCGAACTGCTCGTTGGCCTTCCCGGTTACGACCTGTTCGACTCCATGGCCGTCGACAGCGACGGCAATGTATGCGTCGCCACAATCGGCGACCACCCGGGAATCACGGTGGTTCGTCCCGACGGATCCGGCTACGAGCACGTGCTGCTCGACGAGCCATTCACCGACCCGTTGAACACCAACATCTGTTTCGGGGGGCCGGACCTGCGCACGGCCTACATCACGCTCTCGGCAAGCGGTCGGGTCGTAGCGGTGGACTGGCCGCGACCCGGTCTCGCACTCAACTACTGAACCGGCTAAGCCTTCGGCGGGAGGCTCCGTCCGACAGGTTGCTTCGCACCGTGTGCGATTTCCCGCGGGAAATCGCACACAGCGGCTGTCGTCGGCTGCACCTCAGAGGGTCTTTCTCAGCTGAGGCGCTCGATGATCATGGACATGCCCATGCCACCACCGACGCACATCGTCTCCATACCAATCGTCTTGTTCTCGAACTGCAGGCCATTGATGAGCGTTGCCATAATGCGGGCGCCCGTCATGCCGAAGGGGTGGCCGAGTGCGATGGCGCCACCGTGCACGTTCAGCTTCTCCATCGGGATACCGAGGTGCTTGGCAGACGGCAGCACCTGAGCGGCGAACGCCTCGTTGATCTCCACGAGGTCGATGTCGTCGATGGTCATGCCTGCCCGCTTAAGCGCCTGGCGACATGCCTCGATCGGTCCGAGCCCCATGATCTCGGGGCTGAGAGCACTCACACCGGAGGACACCACGCGAGCCAGCGGTGTGATGCCGAGCTGTTTGGCCCTCGTGTCACTCATGACGATCACGGCCGCTGCGCCGTCGTTGAGCGGGCATGAGTTGCCAGCCGTGATCTGGCCGTCGGGGCGGAAGACCGGCTTGAGCGCGGCGAGCGCCTCCACCGTGGTGCCGGCGCGCGGGCCGTCGTCACGGCTGACCACCGTGCCGTCGGGCATCGTGACCGGAGAGATCTCCCGCTCGAAGAAACCGTTCTCCATGTGGGCGACGGCGAGCTGTTGTGAACGTGCGGCGAACGCGTCCATCTCCTCGCGCGTCACGCCCTCCTGCTCGCGCACGTTCTCGGCGGTCTGGCCCATGGCGATGTAGATGTCGGCGAGCCCAGACGCTGCCGCCCAGGACGGCTGCCCACCCTGGCTTCGCAGCGCCGTGCGGGCACCGGCCTCGGCGAAGCGCTGATTCTGAGGTGCGGTGTCTGCAGCGCCGTACTGGTACCGGCTCACGCACTCCACGCCGGCGGAGATGAAGCAATCACCCTCACCGGACCGGATTGCGTGGGCGGCCATGCGGATGGTCTGCAGCGACGACGAGCAGTACCGGTTGATAGTGACACCGGGGGCGTCGATGCCGGCGAGGAGCGCCGACAGACGCGCAACGTTGCTCCCCTGCTCGCCAGCGGGCTGGCCGGCGCCCATCATCACGTCCTCGATGTCGCTGCCCTTCAGCTGCGGCACCTTGGCCATTACGGCGGAGAGCATCTGGGCAGCAAGGTCGTCTGCGCGAATACCGGCGAGCGTGCCCTTGTTCGCCCGGCCGATCGGGCTGCGGGCGGTGGCGACAATGACTGCTTCGGGCATGGGGTTCTCCTGGTGGTTAGCGGGTGTCGATGACTTGGAAGGCTTCCGCAGCCCGGCCCGGCCCGAGGCCGAACTGTTCTGCGTTCATCGCCCCCCATGCTCGCACCCGAGTCTGCATCTGTGCAGGATCCGGGTGCTGGCTGGCGTGACAGAGGAGGGCGGCGATCTTGCGCTCGACCTGATCGGTGATGTCCACGGGGTGCTGAGGGTTGGGCCCGCCCGTCATCCAGACGTCCTGGACCGACCAGGCCGCTAGGCCCTCCTGCTCGAGCAGTTCGGTGAAGGTGAACGGGTTCCGTGCGTCCGGGTAGACGGCGCAGATCGCGGCCTCCCCGGCGGCCAAGTGATCCGGGTGGCTCGCATAGATGCGGGAGAAGTTCCGCTCGGGGCACTGGGTGACGACCCGCTGGGGCCGCACCTGGCGGATCACCCGGGAGAGGTCCCGGCGCAGGTCGAGGGTGGGGAGCAACCGGCCGTCCGGGTGGCCGAGGAACACGAGGTTGCTGACGCCCACCTGGGCCGCCGCCGCTGTCTGCTCGGCCCGTCGGATGCCGGCGATGGCGCTGCGCGGGATCTCCGGGTCGAACCCCCCGGCATCGCCGTCGGTCACGAGGCAGTAGGTGACCTCGATCCCCCGGTCGGTCCAGTGCGCCACGGTGCCTGCCGCCCCGAAGTCCACGTCGTCGGGGTGCGCCATGATGGCGAGTACCCGTTCGATCCGCACGCCGGACGCCGCGAACTCATGCAGGTGTTCGCCGTGAGAATCTGAGGGGCGGTCGGTCACGCCCGACACGGTACCGGCCTAGCATCTCGCCATGACCACCACCGGGCCGCTGCAGTTGTTCGACGTACCCCTCGAGGAGATCGATCTCTCCTCCCCGGAGTTCTGGACCAAACCCCGGGACTTCCGCGAGAGCGCCTTCAGCACACTGCGCACCTACGCACCCGTCCGCTTCTTCAAGGAGGTCGAGTTCCCGCCGTTCCCGCTCGGCCCCGGCTACTACGCGTTGATGCGCCACGAGGACGTGTGGCACGTGAGCCGAAACCCAGCGCTGTTCTGCAGCGGCAACGGCTCGAACATCGCCGACCTGCCCGTCGAGATCAACGAGTTCTTCGGCTCGATGATCAACATGGACGACCCGAAGCATTTCCGCCTCCGGTCGATCGTGTCCAAGGGCTTCACACCCCGACAGATCGCCCGCGTGGAGGACTACGTACGCGACATCGCGAAGCGCCTCGTGGACGAACTGCTCGTCAACCACCCGGACCGTGCGTGTGACCTCGTGCAGGAGATCGCGGCACCACTCCCGCTGCGGATCATCTGCGAGATGATGGGCATCCCCAGCGAGGACGAGAAGCAGATCTTTGCGTGGACGAACACCATCCTCGCCGGTGGCGATCCCGAGTACGGGGGCACGTTCGACAAGCTGATGGCGGACTCGCTCGCCATGTTCCAGTACGCGAACGCGCTCGGTGAGAGCAGGCTGACCAACCCCACCGACGACCTCACGAGCGCCATGATGCACGCCGAGGTGGACGGCGAGAGGCTGAGCCCCGCCGAGTTCGGGAGCTTCTTCATCCTGCTGGTGGTGGCGGGCAACGAGACCACGAGGAACGCAGTCAGCCACGGCGTCCGTCTGCTCACGCAGAACCCGGACCAGAAGGCGCTGTGGTTCTCCGACTTCGAGAAGTACTCCCGAGGCGCGGTTGACGAGATCGTCCGGTACGCAACGCCCGTCATCCACTTCCGCCGCACCGTCACCGAGGACACCAACGTCGGCGGTGTCGACATGCCAGCCGGCACTAAGGTCGTGATGTTCTACGCGTCCGCCAACTTCGACGAAAACGTGTTCACCGACCCGTACCGGTTCGACATCACTCGGGACCCCACCAAGCAGGTCGGCTTCGGCGCCGGCGGGCCGCACTTCTGCCTCGGGGCCAATCTTGCGCGCCGCGAGATCACGGTGATGTTCGACGAGATCCGGCGCCGGCTCCCGAACCTGCACGTAACCGGGGAGCCAGAATGGCTTCAGAGTGCGTTCATCAATGGGATCAAGCACATCCAGTGCGCGTGGTGATTGACTGAGCAACGCATGAGAATCCTCGTTACGAATGACGACGGCATCGACTCCGTCGGCCTCCACAAGCTTGCGCTTGCCATCCGACACCTCGGCGAAGTGGTGGTGGTCGCACCGGACACCGAGTACAGCGGGGCTGGCTGCGCAGTTGGGGCGTTCAACAAACTGAACCCCGAGGTGCACCGCGTGCGGCTCGAGGGTATCGACGAGGCGTGGACCGTTTCCGGTCCGCCGGCGCTCTGCGTGATCTTCGCCCGCGCCGGGCTTTTCGACAAGGAGTTCGACCTCGTCGTGTCCGGCATCAACCCGGGTGCGAACGTCGGTCGTGCCGTGTACCACTCGGGAACCGTCGGGGCGTGCATCACGGCCCGGAACTCCGGCATCACCGGGATCGCTGTGAGCCAGGACGCTGCGTTCGGCAGCGTCGTCGGTCAGGCGTGGGACGAAATGCTGCTCGGCATGAAGTGGGACACAGCGGCACACGTTGCCGCACAGGCCGTTGGTGCGATAGTGGCGAACCCGCCGGCAACACCGCAGGTGCTGAACATCAACGTGCCCAACGCCGAGGTGTCCGAACTGAAGGGCTGGCGCCGGACGGAGATGGCGAACCAGTCCGGCCGCTCGTCGTCACAGGTTTCGCTCGTGCCCAAGATCGGTCACGACAATGCCTTCAACGTGTGCATGGACTGGGGCCAGCCCATCGAACTGCCCGAGCACACCGACATCGGCACCGTGCAGCGGGGATTCGTGTCAGTCACATGGCTCAGCGCCATCCTGCCCGTCCACCCTGGCGAGGACGATCACGCCGAGCAGGCAATCGACCGGCTATTCCGTAGCTGACCGAACGGCCGGAGTCCCCACCCGGATGTCGGCCACCACGGCGAAATGGTCGCTCGGGTGGATGCCGTCCACCGGCTGGTCACCCGCCACCCACACACGAACCGGATTGCCGATCGGCTTGGGGCGGGGCCACGACACCAACAGGTAGTCGAGCCTCCGGTTCGGCCAGGCGGTGTCGCTGAGGTACGGATTGCGAGGGTCCCACGTCACACCCTGCGCCCCGAGTCGGCCACCGTCGCCGACGATCTCCCACACATCGGAGAACACGA
Organism: Ferrithrix thermotolerans DSM 19514; assembly: GCA_945889085.1. GTDB lineage: Bacteria > Actinomycetota > Acidimicrobiia > Acidimicrobiales > Ilumatobacteraceae > WLJO01. The sequence goes on along the minus strand of CAMDBM010000045.1, from coordinate 12,084 downwards.
CTCCCCTTACTCCGGGTCGTCGGCCCGTCAGCAAGCCCATCTCGTCACTGTCGGGCACCGCGTTCAGGTCCCCGCCAACGATCACCGGGAGGCGCCGCTCTGCATCCCGCCGCTCCCCCTGATAACGGGCAACGAGGTGCATGAGTTCCTCCGCATTGAGCAGTCGCTGCTCCGAGGCGTCAAACGGGTACTCGAAGTGTGTGGAGGCAACCGGCCACGGACCCCACGGTGAGTCGAGCACGGCGAACGTGACGTGGCGGTGCGGCACTCCGGCATCGAGGCGATGCAGCCAGTGGCGCTCCACCGAGAGCACCGGCCAACGGCTGAGCACGGCGTTGCCGAACCATGATGCACCGCCGTTGCGCGGGTGGATGCGCCAGTCGTCCTGGGGCCAGGCAGCATGGAAACCACCGAGCGCGTCGGCGAGTTCCTCGGGCTGCGCAACCCCGCCGCGATCGGCCCAGGACTCCTGCAGGAACACCACGTCGGGGTTCTGCTCGCGCAGAACGGTCGCGATGCCGGGTTGGCGCTCACGCCAGTTTTGGAAACGTCCCCAGAGGTTCCAAGTCATCACCCGCATGGTCGTCATGACGGTCCAGACGTCGGGTTGAGAGGGAGATACACCAGCAGCATTGTTTCCACGTATGGCGCCAGAAAGCTCGCCGCAGCGGGCGAGATGTGGTTGTCGTCCCGGTACACGAGGATGTTGCCGATCACCGCCGGGCACCTTGAAGCACCGCAGAGCCAGTCATCAGGGCGAACCCGGTCCACTCCTTGTCGCCGAACTGCCTCAGCGTCCATCGCGGCGCGACGACTGTTGATCGCAGTTGCGCGGTCCACGAGACACTTGGTGAGCGACTTCGGGTGCGCGGACACGCAGGTCGGCACCTGCACGAGATGCCGGGGAACGTCTCCCATGAGTACCACGCGACCCGAGACCTCCTTGATCGACCTGAGTGAGCGCTCGAGGCCGAGTCGATAGCCGGACCAGCTCGGGCCGGGATACCAGAACTGAGTGAGCACGGTGACGGCCGGCTTCATCTCTCGGATCTTCGCGATGGCCTTGCGCCTCCAGGCCGCGCATTCTCGGGTGTACTGGGCATCGGACTGTGGGGTGTCGGCCACGGGACAGTGCCGCTTGCCGATCAGCACGAGTCGCCAGTGGTGCTTCAGCGCAGTGGCCTCGAACGCCGGGAACCACTGCGCCGCATGGCTGTCCCCCATCAACACCACGGTCACTGCCGACGTCGTGTCCCCGTACTCGCACGGCTTCGGCGTGGACTGACCGATGCCGAGCATGCATCCGTCCGAGTACACGATCGGCCTTTCGTCAAAGACCCGGTCGAGCGACGGCTCCAGATTGGCGGGAACCAGTTCGTTCGTAATCGCCTCCTCAACGAGTGCCCTGTTCGCTACCGCAAGCGCGAGCAGGCTCGGCTGGTTGTCCACCGACGGTGGGGCAACGGTAATGGCGACCGTCGTCGAGGTTGAAGAAGTAGTGGACACACTCGTGGACGTGGACCCCAAGGGGGACAGCGTTGATGGAAGCACAAGAGCCGTGGTGACGGGTGCCGTTGAGCCATCGGTTGCTGGCAGGGTTACCGCGTCGGTCTCGGGTGGCGCGAGCGTCGCAAGTGTCGGGGCAACCACCTCAGCGTTGGCAGTGCTCCGGTCCGTCCCGGCCCCAACCCCGATCGACGCTGCGACTGCGGTTGCCACGAGTGCTATTCCGAGCGCCAGGCTGTATGCCGGGCGCGCCGCGAGTCGAACGCTCGAGCGCACGGGGTGCTCGACCAGGACGAACGTGAGCGCTGCGAGGAGCACCGCCCCGACGAGCAGCGCTGCTCTCGTTGCGGCCGGGAGCGGCCCCCATTTCGCGTCGGCGAGGACGAGTAGAGGGAAGTGCCACAGATAGATCGCGTAGGAACGCTTGCCCAACCACTGGAATGGTCGAAGGCCGAGCAGTACCACGGGGCCATCGGGTGCCGCTGCGCCACCGAGGATCACCGCCGACGTTGCGAGGACCGGAAGCAGAGCCCTGTAGCCGGGGAACGATCCCTTAGGGTCACCGAACGTGAACCAGCCGAGCGCCAGAACTGCGAGTCCGGCCCAGCCAAGCACTGCCCGCAAGAAGGGGGCCCGGCGAGTGAGTGCGATCGGGGCAACCGCTAGCAATGCTCCCGCGAGGAACTCCCACGCACGGGCCGGGAGCCAGTAAAAGGTGAACGAATCCCGACGCGGCGTCTGGCTGATGCAGAGCCAGAGTGACGCACCACCGATTACCAGCGAAAGCAGCACGACGGTTCGGGTGAAGCGGCGGCCTGTCCGGGCGGCGGCGAGCAGCAACAACGGCCAGAAGAGGTAGAACTGCTCCTCGACAGCGAGCGACCAGAAATGCAGCAGTGGCTCGGGCAGCGCAACCTGGGAATAGCCACCACGGCTCCAGAACAGGATGTTTGCCGCAAACCCCGCTGATGCGAGACCCGACCGGACGATGAAACCCCGGGTGAGCGGGTCCACAAGAAACCGCGAGGCGACCACAGTTGCCACGAGGGTGAGCGAGGAGGCAGGGAGCAGGCGTCGGGCGCGCCTGGCCCAGAACGTGCGCAGCGAGATCGTCCCGGTCCGGCTCACCTCTCCGGCAAGGAGGCGCGTGATCAGGAAACCGGACAGCACAAAGAACACGTCGACGCCGATGTACCCGCCCCGGAAGCCGAGCAGATCGGCGTGATAGAGCACAACCGACACCACCGCAACTGCGCGCAGTCCCTCGATATCGGGCCGGAATCCCTCCATCGTTCGACCCCCTACGCGCCCAAGTACGGCTTGAGCATAACGGCGACGTACGGGGTGAGGAAGCGTGCGGCAGCGAGGGTCAAGTGAGTCTGGTCTCGATAGAGCAGCACGTTGCCGATGATCACCGCGCAACGTGTCGGGTCGCACAACCAGTCATCCGGGATGATGTGGTCGACCCCCTGATTCCGCGTGGCGGCCCTGTCCGCCCGGCGGCGCGTCGGGTTGATCGCAGAGCGACGCGTCACCGTGCACTGGTTCACCGAGCGCGGGTGCGAGGCGACACAGGAGGGCACATCCGACTTGCGAATCGGCGTGTCGGCGAGGTACACGACATGCTTTGCGTGCGGCTTGACCGCTGCAAAAGTGCGTTCCCAACCCTCTCGATACTTGCCGAACGGGACTCCCCGGTACCAGAGTGAGGACATCACCACGACGGTCGGCTTGAGCACCGCGAGACGCTCGTACACCTTCGTGCGCCAGCGCGAGCACTGCCCCGTGTAGCCGGTCTCGGGTTGGGGCACATCGCCGGCCGGACAGTGCTTCTTGGCCATCAGCACGAGCCTCCACCCCTGCTCCTTCGCGAACGACTCGAAGGCCGGGAACCACTGCGCCGCGTGCGAGTCGCCGAACAGCACCACGACCGTCGACGACGACGTGTCCCCGTACGCGCACTCCTTCGCCTCGGTCTTGCCATTGTCGAGCAGACAGCCGTCGGAGTAGACGATGGATGTGTCGCCGTACACCTTCGACAGTGACGGCTCGAGGTTGGACGGCACCACCCGTGTGCGCACTGCGTCAACGAGTTGTTGCGCGTTCGCCGCGGCGAGACGCTCGAGCGCCCCAGGATTGCGGCCCGTCGCCGTGGGCGCCACCGTGCTGCTGCTCACCGGGGAGGTCGTTGATCCCCCCGGCGCGCCCGTTGCGGGTGTTGTCGTTGCGGTGCTGCTGACCGGGGCAGGGTCGACTGTCTCCACAGCAAGCGTGGGCGGCGCCGACTCCCCACCTGTTGCGATCCCGGTGCCGGCTGCGAGGAGCACCGCGGAACCCACCAGGCCCGTCGCCACCAGTCCGACACCTACGAGAAGGCTGCGCCGTGCCCGGACCGCCAACCACGGCGAGCGACGAACCGGGTCCTCCAACAGGCTGAAGGACACTGCGGCGATCCCGACGGACGCAGCGAGCAGGGCGACACGGATAGCCCAGTGGAGTGGTCCCCACTTGGCCTCTGCGAGCACGAGCAGTGGAAAGTGCCAGAGGTAGATCGCGTACGACCGTTTGCCGATCCACTGGAGCGGCGCCAATTGCAGAAGGCGCCTCGGGCCGTCATCGGTGTGGGCACCCCCAAGGATGACCGCAACCGTGGCCAGTACGGGAAGCAGTGCCAGCGAGCCAGGGAATCCGTCCTGCGGGTCGCGGAAGCCAACCGCACAGAGCACGATCACCATGAGCCCGATCCATGCCAGTACCCCCCGGAGGAAAGGCGCGCCGCGCACGATCGACGGGGCCGCAACGGCGAGCAGCGCGCCGGCGAGCAGTTCCCATGCGCGGGTCGGCAGCCAGTAGAAGGCGAACGGCTGACGACTCGGGGTGAGGGCAATGCAGGCGATGAGCGACGTCGCGGCCATCGGTACGGCGAGGAGAACGACGAGGCGGCGGAAGTTTCCGCGCAGCCTCGCGAGCCCGACGAGCGCTAGGGGCCAGACGAGGTAGAACTGCTCCTCCACCGCAAGCGACCAGAAGTGCAGAAGCGGCTCGGGCAGCGTGAGTTGCGAATAGCCGCCGCGTGTCCAAAAGAGCAGGTTGGCGCCGAACACCGAGGCAGCCACCGCCGACCGCCCGGTGAAACCCCGCGTGAGCGGGTCGAGCAGGACCACCGATGCCACGAGGGTCGCCACGATCACGAGCGTCGAGGCAGGGAGGAGGCGGCGGGCACGTCGGGCCCAGAACGCCCCGAGGGCGATGCCTCCGGTGCGGTCCACCTCGGTGACGAGGAGCCTCGTGATGAGGAAACCGGACAGCACGAAGAACACGTCTACACCTACGTACCCCCCGCCCACGTGAGCGAGACGGGCGTGGTACAGCAGTACCGAGATCACGGCGAGGGCCCGGAGTCCCTCGATATCCGGGCGGAACTCTCCCCCGTAGGAAGCCGGCGCGGTCCGGGAAGTCATCCGGACACCGAGGCTACACAGCGCCGTTCCGTCAGATCCGTCCCGCTGCGCGAGCGGCCTCCTCGGCAGCCTGCAACTGCGCCTCGATGATCGCGAGCCCGCCGTCCCAGAAACCCGGGTCCGAGAGGTCGCAGTCCACGATTCGCCCGAGTTCCTCGGGGCTCATCGAACCGCCAGCGCGGAGCAGTTCGAGGTACTGCGGCACGAAGGCGTCGCCGACCTCCTCGTAGCGCCGGTACACGGACAGCGCGAGCAACTGGCCGTATGCGTACGCGTACACGTAGCCGGGCGTGTGGATGAAGTGCGGGATATAGCTCCACCACGTGCGGTACCCCTCGGTGATCTCCACCGAGTCGCCGAGCATCGCGTGCTGGGTGTCGTACCAGACGCGGTTGAAGTCCTCGATGGCAAGTTCACCCTGTTCCCGGCGTGCTGTGTGCACGCCGGCCTCGAACTGATTCATCGCGATCTGGCGGAACACGGTGGCGATCGCGTCGTCCATGCCCGTGGCAGCCAGCGCGAACTTCTCGTTCGGGTCTGTGAGTAGCCCCATGAGGCGCCCGCGCGTGACCGTCTCGCCGAACACCGATGCGGTCTCGGCGAGCGTCAACGGGGTCGTCATCTGGAACACGCCCTGTTCGCGTGCGAGGTAGCCGTGCACGCCGTGGCCGAGTTCGTGGGCCAGGGTGACGACGTCACGCGTGCGGGATGTCCAGTTCAGCATGAGGTAGGGATGGTGCGAGGGAGCGGTGTACGCGCAGAATGCACCGCCGCGCTTGCCCGGACGGGTGGGTGCGTCGATCCATGGCTCGCGCATGAACCGCTGGACGACGGAGGCGATCTCGCCGGAGAACGATGCGTACGCATCCACGATTACCTCGGTAGCCGCAGACCACCCGATGGTCGTGTCGGTGGTTGCCACCGAGGCCATGCGGTCGTAGTCACGCAGTTGCTGGAGGCCGAACACCTTCGCCTTCAGCGCGTACCAGCGCTGCGGGATGTCGTAGCGGGCAACCACTGCGTCCACGAGTGCCTGCACCGATGCATCCGACGCCTCGTTTGCGAGGTTCCGGCTCGTGATCCACGTGGGGTACGAGCGCAAGCGGTCGTTGACCGACTTGTCGTTAAGCAGGGTGTTGAACACGAAGGCCCGGGTGCGCAGGCCGGGCTCGAGGCCCCTCGTGATCCCGCCGTGGGCCTGTTCGCGCATCGCGCGGTCCGGGTGACCGAGCAGCGCGAGCCCGTGCTCCAGCGGGACCGTACGGGAGGTTCCGTCGCTGTTCGGGACCTCCACCTCCACGGCAGACATCAACTCGTCGTAAAGCCGCGCCCACGCAGAGTCGCCCGTTACGGACTTCTCCTTCATCACGCGCTCCTCGCCCTCGCTGAGCAGGTAGGGGCGATAGCGCCGGGCGGACTCGAGGTGATGGCGGATGAAGTCCATGGCCGGGCTGGGGTCCGACAGGATCGCCGCAACGTGTTCCTCGGTTGCCGCTGCCCATTCGAGCTCGATGAAGATCAGCGGTGTCGTGATCGCTGTGGACCGCTCCTCCACCCGGGCGAGCCGTGCACCGTTCACCGGGTCCGCTGTGTCCCCCGCAAATTTCAGGTGCGCATAGCTACCCGCCCGCTCGAGGAGGTCGATCATTGCGGCGTAGCGCCGGTGGAAGGCCGCAATCTCGGCCGCCGACATCGACGCGATCTGCCCGCGACCCGTGGCCACGAGCTCGGCCGAGATCCGCTCCGCTGCCTCAAAGAGTTCGTCGATCCCGGGTTGGCCGTCGAGGAGTGGCTCGAGGTCCCAGGCAACCCCTGCGGCAGTGAGATCGTCGTGCTGCGGATCGAGAGCGGTCATGCCCGGCAGGTTATGGCCCGGTGGGAGGTGTGCCATGCTGATCAGGAGGGGGTTCGACATGTCCGGACTGTTTGCAGGGAAGGTTGCCGTGATTACGGGCGCGGCTTCAGGGATCGGGGCGGCGACTGCCAGGCGACTCGCCGCCGAGGGCGCTCACGTGGTCGCTGCGGACATCAACTTCGCGGGCGCAGAGTCAGTCGCCGCCGAGATCGGGGGGAGTGCGCTTGAACTTGACGTCACGAAGATGGCTGCGTGGGAAGCAGCGCTCGGCGTCGTCGTGGCGATCCACGGCCGGTTCGACATTCTGTTCCTCAACGCGGGTGTGATGACCCCGCCAACCGGGGTCGCGGTCGGCGACGACCCCGTGCTCTGGATGACTCCGGCAGGGTACGAGCGGGTGACAGCCGTAAACATCGACGGTGTTGCCTACGGGTTGATGGCGGCCATCCCCCACCTCACCGCATCGGGCGGTGGCGAGATCGTGATGACGGCATCGATTGCGGGCATGTTCCCGGTGCTCGAGGACCCCTTCTACTCGATGACCAAGCATGCCGTGAACGGACTGGCGCGAAGTGCTGGCCCTGCGCTCGAGTCCCGGAACATCCGGGTGAACGCCGTGTGCCCGGGTGTGATGAACACAAACATCCTCCCGCCCGACATGGCCAAGTCGTTCAAGCGCATCTCGGAACCGTCGTACATCGCGGACACAGTGGTCCGCATCATCACGAACGGGGCCACGGGTGAGGCCTGGATCGCGTATGCCGAGGGCAAGGAGCCGTGGCCGTACCAGTGGGCAGGCATCCGCCCGCCGCAGCGCTGATCAGCGCTCGAACACCGGGCGTACCTCGCCCATGAAACGCACCGTGCGCGAATAGTCGAAATACGGCGCGTCGGCCTCGCGCAGCGCCGCGCGCAGGGCATCGGCCTCCGCGGCAGCGAGCGTGGGCGGGCTCAGCCAAGCCTCGGCAATGCCCTCCGGCGCCGGCGGTGCGCCGCGGTGGACTGCCAGTGGGTTGCGCTCGGCATCCACGGGGGCATGCACCTGGTAGTACTCCCCGATGCCGAAAGCGTCGGGGCGGGCCAGTGCCGTCGGGCCGTGATGACCGACCCAATAGTCCTGGAACGCCTCTCTGGTGACCGTCGGCTGTCGCATGACGACCCCAGTCAGGCGGAGGCCCTCACGGGGGCCTTCCTGGAGGTGGTGCTCGGCGCCGAGGAAGATCGGTGACCGGGCGAGGTCGATGAAGGTCCGCTCGTCCTCGAGTAATTCGAGCCCGGCAGCAGCGACCTGTTCGCGTGTTCCTGTCGGCGCGGGGCCGTCCACCCACAACTCGGCGACACCGTCGATCTCGTCAGCACCCTCGGGGCCGAGGTGCTGCACCGTGTGCACCTGCTGGTACCGGCGGATGCCGAGGACCTCTGCGCGGGCGCGCACCAGCGGCGCGTGGTGGTCCCACCAGTAGCGCTGGAACTGCTCGCGGGAGAGGTGCGACTGCTTGCGGAGGAGGAAGACGAGTCGCTGGCGCGACACCGCCGTCACATCCCGTCGCAGAGCGTGGCGAAGCCTTCTGTTCCGTCGAGGCGCAGTTGCACCACGGCCTGGTAAGCGGGCGAGTCGTACCACGCCATGGCGGCGGCACGGTCGGGGAAGCGGAGCACGACGATGCGGCTGCCGGGGGCGGTGCCCTCGACGGTCTTCGCGTTGTCGTCGAAGGCAAGCACCTCGATCTGGTGGCCAGCCATGGAGCCCGGTGCGACCGCGAGGTATTCGTTCAGCTTGTCCCGGTCGGTGATCTTGCTGATGGCAATGAAGAGTGCGCTCATACAGGGCAAACTAGGCGATGGGCGGGCGTCGTGCTCAAGCGGCGCCCCGGAGAGGGGGCCCGAGATGCCGAGGACAGGATCGCAGTCCGTACCGGAACCTGGTGGCAGTCTGCGCCCCGGGGAGGCACGCAGCCCCGGGCCGAGCATGCAGGAACTGCTCGATGCCGATACCCGCGCCGTGCCCGTGGCGCTCCGCGACCACGGCTACTCCTACCGGGGCTCCTCCGACGTGCCGCGGTCCCGGTACACCTCACCCGAGTTCGCGGCGCTCGAGGCCGAGTACATGTGGCGCGCCACATGGCAGGTGGCCTGCCGCGAGGATGAGATCGCGAAGACCGGCGATCATGTGGTGTACGACGTCGCCGACGAGTCGTTGATCGTCACCCGGCAGGCAGACGGCTCGATCCGCGCGTTCCACAATTCCTGTCTGCACCGCGGTACCCGCCTCCGCAACGACGACGGGCGCGTGGGTTCGTTCCGCTGCCCGTTCCACGGCTGGACGTGGGGTGTGGACGGACGACTCGAGGACCTCCCGTGCGAGTGGGACTTCCCCCATGTTGCAGGCTCACCGGAGACGTCTCTTCCGGAGGCCCGCGTCGCCCGGTGGTGCGGTTGGGTGTTCGTGAACATGAACCCCGACTGCGAGCCCTTCGAGACGTACGCAGCGAAACTCATCGACCACTTCGACACGTCGTTCGACTTCGCGAACCGCTACGCCACCTTCCACGCGGTGAAGGAGGTCCCCTGCAACTGGAAGGTCTGCATGGAGGCCTTCAGCGAGGGGTACCACTCGATCGCGACGCACCCGCAGATCCTCGAGTTCGCGGGCGACGCAAATAGCGAGTACTCCGTCTGGGACGACTCCCCGTACGTCAGCAGGTTCGTCAACGGGTTCGGGGTGCAGAGCCCCCACCTCTCGGACACCCTGAGCCCCCAACAGGTCGTGGATGCGTACCTCGAGTTCGCTGCACGCATACCGCGCGGCGAGGGAGTGCGGGTGGGTGACGAGGCAAACCCGCGGGCCGTCGTTGCCGCAATCCTGCGCGCGGGGATGGCCCCGCGCCTCGGGGTGGACCTGGACGGCGTCTCGGACAGCGAGGTACTGGACGCGATCCTCTACCACCTGTTCCCTGCCTTCGCCCCGTGGGCAGGCCTCGGTCAGCCGCTCGTCTATCGCTGGCGCCCCGGCCGCACCCCGGACACTTGTTTCATGGACGTCTGGCGCCTGGCCCCGATCCCCGACAGCGGCGAGGTGCCCGAACCAGCAACCTGCACGCGGCTGGACCTCGGACAGTCGTGGAAGGAGGCCCCGCGCATGGGGACCCTCGCCGATGTCTTCGAGCAGGACATGAAGAACCTGCCGATGGTGCAGGCCGGGCTGAAGAGCACTGGCAAACGGGGTGTCTCGTTCGGCAACTACCAGGAGGCACGCCTCCGACAGATCCACCAGACGATCGACCGGTTCATCCTCCAGGGTCTCGAGGGGGACGGCCGCAGCCGCGCAGAGGTGGAGCCCTACCTCGTACCCGAGGGCTGACGGAGCACCCCGCTCGCCTCGAGCGCGTCGATCTCCGCGGGGCTCATCCCGAGTTCGGAAAGCACCTCGCGGCCGTGCTCGCCGATGAGCGGGGCGGGACGCCGGACCGATGCCGGTGTTCGAGAGAACCGGACCGGTGACGGGATCTCTCGGTACGACCCGACCACGGGGTGTTCCACGATCGGCAGTTCGGCAACGAGGTCGTCGACGGTGCGCACCGCGCTCGACGGGATCGAGTGTTCGGTGCAGTACTCGAGCCAGAACGCCGTCGGTCGCGTCACGAGCACATCGGCAACATCGCGGTACAGCGACTCGGCGTTCGCGATCCGGGCGCTTCCCGTGCCCACACGCGGATCGTTCGCGAGATCGGTCCGCCCGCCAGCCGTCCAGATCGCCTCGTAGTGCGCCGTCGAGAAGGGCAGCACGTTGATCCACCCGTCCGATGTGTGCTGGGACCTCCGCTCGCGCGTCAGGATCCGCTCGTAGCCGGCGGGACCGAGGGCGGGTTCGGGGATCGCGCCAGCGCCGTGCTCGACGAGCATGAAGGCGGACGTCACGTCTGCCATCGGCACCTCGATGTGCTGGCCCTCGCCTGTGCGCTCCCTGTGGAACAACGCCGCCATCACCGAATAGGCCATCGTGACGCCGCACAGCTTGTCCGCAATGAGGGTCGGGGCGAGCACGCGCTCCCCCGTCACGCGCTCCTCAAGCTCGCTGATCCCCGAGGCCGCCTGGATGACGTCGTCGAACGCCGGAGCGTTCTCGCGGCCCGAGCCGGTGGCCCAGCCGTGCGCCTGGCAGAACACGATGTCGGGACGGACTGCGCGCACGTCGTCGTACGCCAGCCGGAGCCGACCGAGCGGGCCGGGCCGCAGGTTGGTGATCACGACGTCGGACACGGCTGCGAGCCGGAGGAAGACCTCTCGACCGGCCGGGTCCTTCAGATCGAGCGAGACGTTGCGCTTGTTGCGCAGCAGGTTGAGCGCCACGCCGGAGAGCTGGCGGTGCGGGCCAGGCCCCATCACCCGGTTGGTGTCGCCACCCTCGGCCTCGATCGACACCACCTCGGCACCGAGGTCCCCAAGGATCTGGGTGGCGAGCGGACCCATCACAACCGACGAGAGGTCGAGCACCCGGACGCCTGCGAGCGGACCGGACGGCCCCGCCCCGGTCGATTCCCCCTGTGCTGAGACCACGTGTAACCCCTTGCCGCTGAGCCGTCTATTCTGTCCCCATGGGGGCTTCCCGACGTTACGTGTTCCCGGAGCCCGGGGACACCCTCGCAACGCTGGCCGAGCGGGTCATGCCGGGTCAACCCGATGCGGCCAAGACACTGCTGTCGTGGAACCTGCACCTCGCGATGCGGCCGTTCCCCGTGGGCGCGCCCGGCGAGATCCTGTGCACCGACGTCGTGTACCTCGAGCCCCCCACGGCCCGCGCCGGAGCCTGACCACCGTGGGCCACCTGCAGCCGGACGAACCGATCATCGTCTCGTGCGTCGTCGGCCCGGGCCACGACGGCCGAGCTGAGGTGGTCGCCGAACTGCTCTACCCGAACGGCGGTCGCAGTTGGCTGAGCATCGGCGAGGAAGCACTCTCCCGCGCCGTGGATGCCGCCGGGGTCACCAGCCTCGACGGCCTCACCGGACAGCCGTGGACCGTGCTCGTCGCCGGCCTCGACATGCCCGGCCTCAACATGCCCGGCCAACCCATTTCGACCACCTGACCAACAACCGCTCGCACACCGACAACAGCAACCTGGGGGAAACGACATGTTCGATCTCATCATCCGCAACGGAATGATCGTTGACGGTACGGGCCTGCCCGCCTACCGAGGTGACGTGGGCGTCGCCGGCGGTCGGCTCGTCTCGGTGGGTCGCTCGCTCGAGCACGCCACGGCCG
>CAMDBM010000044.1:0-19819 GCA_945889085.1 Ferrithrix thermotolerans DSM 19514 | reverse complement strand
CATGGGGAAAACTTACCCAAGGCAACGGCGGCCTGCTACCGCACTTCAGCGGATTGCCACAGCAGCGACTTCCATCCTCCACTCGGGACGGACGAGCGCGGGGACGGTGATGAGCACCGAGGCCACCCGGCGGCCGCCGAGTGCCGCATCACGGGCCGCCATCACGCCGCCGAGCGGTTCGCCGGCGACGGCATAGGTGGTGATCGAGACGATGTCGTCGAGACCCAGACCGGCTTCAGCGCAGATCGCAGCAATGCTGCGCCAGGTCTCGCCAGCCTGTTCCGCGATGTCGTCGGAGATGGTTCCGTCCGGCCTCGTGCCGACGGTTCCCGAGATGTGCAGGATCCGGCTGGCATCCGTGCTCAGCACGCCGTGGGCGAAGTTGGCAGCCGTCGGGGCGATGCTGCTCGGGTTGATCTCTCGGTTCATGTCGATGATCCTCGCGCAGGCGGGTCCCCGAGCAGTTCCAGCAATCGCTGGGAAAGGGCTGCGGGATCACCGAGCACCTTGCAGACCGCGTGGTGGTGAGTGAGCACGGCCATGCCTACATTGGCTCATTCAGGAGCCCATGTGACCACTTTCGGACAGGAACTCGGGGCCGGCGCTGCCGGTCTGGCGGCAGGGCTCATCAACGCCGTCGCCGGTGGCGGAACCCTCGTGTCGTTCCCGGTGCTCGTTGCGCTCGGCGTGCCCTCGGTTCACGCCAGTATCACCAACACCGTGTCGCTGTGCCCCGGCTACCTCGGTGGCGCCTACGCCCAGCGCAAGGACCTTGCTGCCACCGCCGACCGTCTGAAATCACTGCTCGTCGTTGCGGCAACTGGTGGCCTCGCCGGCTCCGTCCTGCTGTTATTCACCCCCGAGCGCTTCTTCCGCGACCTCGTCCCGTACCTGATCCTCGGAGCATGCCTGCTCTTCGCTGCGCAGCCAGGACTCAAGAAGATGCAGCGGCGCGACGCGGCGGCACCCCCCAACCGCCTGCTGCTCGGCGTCTCGGTGTTTGCGTGCGCCCTCTACGGCGGGTTCTTCGGGGCTGGGCTCGGGATCCTGCTGCTCGCGGCGCTCGGGCTTGCCCTGCCGGACCCGCTCCCGAGGCTCAACGCGCTGAAACAGGCGCTCTCCCTCGTCATCAATCTCCTGGCGGGGTGCTTCTTCGTGTTCTCCGGGAAGGTCGAGTGGCAGTACGTAGCGGTGATGTCGGTGACGAGTCTCGTCGGGGGAAACCTCGGCGGGCGCCTGGTCGGCCGACTGAATCCGATCGTGCTCCGGTATGTCGTCATCGTGTTCGGGGTCGCAGCCGCCGTGAAGTTCTTCGTGTGAACGCTCTCAGGGAGACCATCTGGGTGCTCGGCGACCAGTTGAGCCCGCTGCTCGGTCCGCTCGCCACGGCAGACCCGTCCCGCACACGGATCCTGATGGTGGAGAGCACGACCAAGATCGCCTCGCGAAACTGGCACCTGCAACGCGCCCACCTCGTCGTGAGCGGTATGCGTCACCTGGTACAAGACCTCGAGCAGCGAGGCTTCCACGTGGACTACCGGCGCGCCGACAGCCTGCGCGGCGGCCTCGAAGCACACCGAACAGAGTTCGGCCCCACCCTCGTCACGGCGATGGAGCCCGCCTCGTGGGACGGTCTCGAGATGCTGAGATCCGCCGGGGTCAACACCGTACGGAGCACGCAGTTCCTCACCCACCCCGACGAGTTCGCGTCGTGGGCCGGCGAACGCCGCTCGCTCAAGATGGAGGACTTCTACCGCTGGCAACGCAGGCGCCTCGGCTACCTGATGGACGGCGACGAGCCCGCGGGCGGACGCTGGAACTTCGACCACGACAACCGTCAGCCCCCGCCGAAGGGTGCACACGACTGGCCCGCCCCGCACCACGAGCCGCTCGACGACATCGACCGCCAGGTACTCGCGGACCTGAGCGGTGACCCGGCACTCACCGGCCGGCTGTGGGGAGCGGACCCGGACGGTACCTGGCCGACCTCGCGCAGGGCAGCCCTCGCGCAGCTCGACCATGTCGTCGAGTTCGTGCTGCCGGGCTTCGGACCGCACGAGGACGCGATGCTCTCGACGAACTGGCACCTCGCCCACACGTTGCTCTCGCCGGCGCTCAACCTCGGCATGCTCCATCCCCGAGAGGTCTGCGACGCGGTGGAGCGCGCGTACCGAAGCGGTGCAGTTCCGATCGCTTCGGCGGAAGGTGTGATCCGACAGATCATCGGATGGCGCGAGTACGTCTGGGGCACCTACTGGCTCTGGATGCCCGAATACCGCAGGGCGAACGAGCTCGATGCCCACCGGCCGCTACCGCCGCTGTTCACCGGTTCGGGAACCCAGATGCGCTGCCTATCGAACACACTCGAGGACGTGCGTGCGCACGGCTGGACACACCACATCCAGCGCCTCATGCTCCTCGGCAACCTCGCACTGCTCGCAGGCGTCGAGCCCCAGTCCCTCGTCGGGTGGATGTGGGAATCGTTCGTGGACGGCGCCGAGTGGGTGATGCTCCCCAACGTGCTCGGCATGGCCCTTCACGCCGACGGCGGCCGGATGGCCACGAAGCCGTACGCAGCGGGTGGTGCCTACATCGACAAGATGAGCGACTACTGCAAGGGATGCCGTTACGACCGCAAGCAGCGCACGGGGCCCGATGCCTGCCCGTTCACCACGCTGTACTGGGCCTTTCTAGACCAACACCGGGATCGCTTCCTGCGCAACGCCCGCATGGCGCAACAGGTTCGGGCCATGGAACGCCTCAACGACCTCGAGGCCGTTCGCGATCGCGCTGGCGACGTCCTTCGGGCGCTCGACGAAGGCATACTCTGAGTAGTGACCTCACTGCTCAACCCAACCAGCGTTGCGGCCCTCGGTGAGCAGGTCGCTGCTGTACGCGGGGCGATTGCGTCTGCCTTAGACACCCGCATCGGGGGCCCGGACGCGAGGAAGCGCTGGGACGACATGCTCGCTGCACCCGGCGAGCGCCTCATCGCCGAGGACAGCCCGGTACGGGTCGTTCATGGCGACATCGCAATGCTCGTCGGTGGGCTTCGCGCCATCCTGTTCCAGAGCCTCCAGCCGCGCGCGATGGCGGGCGTGGCCCAGCACAGCAACTACCGCACCGATCCGTGGGGCCGCCTCCAGCGCACGGCGGACTTCCTCGGTGCTGTGACATTCGCGCCGATCGAGCAAGCCCTGCAGAGCATCGAGGTAGTGCGCTCCGTCCACCTGCGTGTGCACGGCACCACTTCGAGGGGCGAGCCCTACTCTGCAAGCGAGCCGCACCTGCTGCGCTGGGTGCACATCGCCGAGATAGATAGTTTCCTTGCGTCGCACCGCGTATACGGCGCAACAAAACTGACCCCAGCGGAGGAGGATCGCTATGTGGCCGACGTAGCGGTCGTGGCCGAGCGACTCGGCGCCGATCGGGTTCCCACCTCGATGAGCGAACTGCGGGCGGCGCTGCGCGAGTTCTCCCCTGAGATGCGATCGAGCAAGGAAGCCCGCGAGGCCACCCGGTATCTAGCGTTCCCCCCGGGGCTGTCGGCAGCCGAGCGTGTCGGCTACGGGCCGATCTTCACCGGAGCGGCGTCGCTCCTGTCCGTGCGGAACCGGATCATGCTGCGCCTCCCGGTGTTCCCCGTGACGGAGCGGCTCGTTGTGCGGCCGGTTACCAGCGTTGCGCTCAGCCTCGGGCGCTGGTCGAGGCCCACATAGCGAGTCCGGCAGCGAGCACGGTCCGCATCGTCCACCCAACGGTTCTGATCCAGTTGCTCCGCACCAACGACGTGACGACGGAAGCGTCGTACTGCTCGGCGAGACGAGCGTGACGGGGCACCTGCAGCAACACCGTGCTCCCCAGCACGACCGCAAGGAGCACTAGCCCTGCTGCACCCCACCACCTGTTCATGCCCTGTGGTGCCGTGAAGAACACCAAGAGGGCGGTAACCCCCTCGAGCGCCATCGGCACGGCGACAACGAGCGAGGTGCGTCTCTGGTGCTCTACTGCGTAGGCCACCGACTCCTGTGCACCCACCACGGCGAACAGTGGGTAGTGCACGATCTGGACGAACCAGATGAGGCCCGTCATCGTTGCGGTCGCAACGAGGTGGATGACCAGAAGCGTCACCGAGGTGATCAGTCAGCGAGGCGGAAGCGCTCGTCCGCGGCCGAGAGCTCCTTCGCTGCCTCGTCGGCCTGGAACATCAGCTCCACCACGGCAGCCATGAGCAGGCGGGTTTGCGGCCACGAGCGCTCAAAAGCCATCTCCTCGCCCATCACCCGGAGTTGCTCCGCAGTCGGCTCGTCGGCGTTGTCGCCGAGCAGTTCGATTGCCCGGCCGACCAGTTCCTCGAGAACGGGTGCGAACAGGTCCCCGAACGCCCTGACCGACCGCGCCGCGTCCCGGTCACGGATCCACGTGTCAACAGACTCCCACTGGGACGCAATGTCGGTCACGTTGCGGAGGTCAGCCACCTTGTGGCGGTGCCCGACCCGCTGAACCGTCTTGGTCCCGATGGCGAACACGACGTCACGTCGGTCCTGCTCCTCGAGCATGACGTAGAGGCGATACACGTCCCCATCGGTGAACACCCGGCCGAACTCCGGCTCCGGGGAGCGGTGGGAGACGACGGGTCGACGTTGCTGCTTCGACATTCAGGCGAGGGTAGCGCCGTCAGCGCCGGGGGCGTGGCACCACGGCCCGGGCATCGGCCACAAGGTGGCAGTTCCTCCGCAACGGTGACACAGTACGTCCCGTCGGCTGACGACCTGTCGTCCGGGGGGGCGTACCACGTTGAGAGCGAGCGGGAGCAAACAGCGGGCAGTTGCCATCGTGCTTGCCCTGGTTGTCGTGTCACTCGCGCTGCTCCCGAGCAACGCCCGCGCGGAACCACCGGAACCGGAGCCCCGTACGTTCACCGCCGCGCTCACCGGCGACCTGATCGCCCACGTCTCGATAAACCGCAATGCCAAGCGCTTCGGTGGTGGCACCGATTACGACTACCGGCCGATGTTCGAAGAGGTTCGGCCGATCATCGAGGAAGCCGACCTCGCCATCTGCAGCCTCGAGGGCCCGATCGCCCCGCGTGGCCGCAAGTACGCCGGCTCGCCGAGGTTCGCCTCACCGGCGGCGATCACCCGATCGATCCGCGATGTCGGGTACGACCGCTGCAGCGTGGCCACCAACCACTCGAACGATCAGGGACCGTCAGGCATCTTGGCGACGCTCGACGCATTCGATGCCGTGGGCCTCGGCCACTCGGGTTCCGGTCGCGATGCTGCCGGGGCCGTTGCCGAGATCTTCGAAGTGCGCGGCGTCAAGGTGGCGCACCTGGCCTACACGTTCGGCGTCAGTGGCCTGCCGAGACTGCTGCGCACGAGCCCGGCCCGGGTGAACATCCTCGGCGCGAAGCGGGTGATCGCCGCTGCGATCGATGCCAGGGCCCGTGGCGCCGAGGTGGTGATCGTCTCGCTCCACTGGGGTCAGGAGTACCAGCAGGCAATCACCCCGGCGCAGGCCCGGATAGCCCGCCAGATCACCGCCAGTGGACAGGTGGACCTGATCGCCGGGAGCCATGCGCACGTGCTCCAGAAGATCGCTCAGGTAAACGGCACCTGGGTGCTGTTCGGGCTCGGCAACCACCTGTCCACGCAGAACTCGCTCACGATCGGGCGATCCGCCACGGCGGACGGGGTGATTGCCAGGGTCCGCTTCACCGAGCGACCGGACGGCAGGTTCGACGTGAGCAGGCCCACCGTTATCCCGACCTGGGTCCATCACCGCAAGTACGTCGTGATGGACGTGTTCAAGCACCTCGACGACCCGTCACTGCCGCCGGACATCCTGCGAAACCTCAGAGCGTCGTGGCGCCGAACCTCGCGGCTCCTGAGCGGGTTCGTCGAACCCCCGCCCGGCTAGGCAGCGCTATCCCTGCACACCGAGGCGTTCAAAGGCCACGCCCTTGAGGCGCTTGTAGTCCACCTTGCCGTTGGGGGCGCGCCCGATCGTGTCGATGAGCACGAGGTCCCGCGGCGCCTTGTACGCAGCGAGGTGATCCCTGACGTGCGCCGACAGTTCCTCGAGTGTCGGGGTCTGGCCCGGCTCGGCCTCCACCACCGCGCAGATCGTCTCGCCGAAACGGGCGTTGGGTATCCCGACAGCCACGGCGTCGCGCACCTTCGCGTGCCGCTTGAGCGCCTCCTCCACCTCCTCGGGGAACACCTTCTCGCCACCGGTGTTGATGCACACCGATCCGCGCCCGAGCAGGTTGAGCGTGCCGTCCTCGTTCACCTCGGCCCAGTCCCCCGGCATGCTCCAGCGCTGTCCCTCGATCATCTTGAAGGTGGCTGCGCTCTTGGCCTCGTCCTTGTAGTAGCCGACCGGGATGAAGCCGCCGACTGCAACGAGACCGCGCTCACCCGAACCGGGAACCACACGGCGACCCTCCTCGGTGAACACGCCGCACGACGGCCCGAGCAGAAAGCGAGCCGTCTGGCTCGTGCCGTCCTTCGTGGAGACCGACGCACCCATGCCGACCGCTTCGGACGAGCCGAACGAGTCGAACAGGGCTGCCTGTGGGATGTGGCGGAGCAAACCTTCTTTGTTGTCCTGCGCCCACATCACTCCGGACGAGGTCACCATGCGAACGCTCGAGAGGTCGTACCTGCCGGGGTTCGCGTCGAGGTGCTCGAGCATCGGGCCGGCAAAGGCCTGCCCCACGATGATGATGGAGTTCACCTTGTTGCGCTCCACCTCGCCGAACAGTTCGGAAACGTCGAACGAGCGCGACGGGAGCGTGACGACGGTGCCGCCGAGAATCATCGCGATGAGGCTCGAGAACTGGCCCGTGCCGTGCATCAGCGGGCACGCAGACAGCAGCACAAACGGCGGCCAGTCCGGCCCCATCCGACCAACGAGCTCGTCCAGGCTGGCCACGGGCTGGTAGCCGAGCACGGGGTTGCCCCCGGAGCCGAGAACGTTGAACAGATCGTCCTGGCGCCACATGACGCCCTTGGGCATGCCCGTCGTGCCACCCGTGTACAGCAAGAGCAGGTCGTCGGCGCTGCGGCCCCACGGTCCGCGCACGGCCTCGGTGATGCCCGCGGACACAACGGACTCGTAGTCGACGGCCCAGGACGGCACGTCTCCGCCACCGTCGCGGACGCAGTACCAGCGCTTCACCTTTGGCAGCTGTGTGCGCACCCGGTCGACCAGCTCGTTGAACGTTGCGTGGTACACGACGGCCTCGGCGTCGGCGTTGTCGAACAGGTACAGGATCTCGTCGTGGCCGTAGCGGTAGTTGGTGTTCACCGGGGCGAAGCCGCCCTTAAAGGCCGCCACGTAGGTCTCGAGGTACTCGGGGCCGTTGAACAGGTATGCGGCCACCTTGCTCTGGTGTGTCAGCCCGACGGCGAGCAGGTCTGCTGCGAGGGCGTTCGCCCGCCCGTCGAACTGCGCCCAGGTGTAGGTGCGATCGCCCTGCACCTGCACGAGGCGGTCCGGCACCCGGGAGGCCACGGCCTCATACACGTCCGCAAAGTTCCAGCTACTCATGTCTTGCCCCCTGACTCGACCTGTCGTCAGTCTGCCAGTCCCCGCGCCGCAGGGCCATGCCCGGGCTCAGTGTGGGGGTCTGCGGAGTGCAGCGAAACTCGTGATCGCCCGCACCTCGAAGCCGAGGCGCGAGTACACGGGGAGGGCGGCGGTGTTGTCGGTCCGCACGTTCAGGAACGGGGTCTCGCCCCTCGCCCGGATGCCGGCAGCCACCTCGGCAGTCACGATCGACGCATAGCCGCGGCGACGCGCCGAGTCGTCCGTGCACACGGCACTGATCTCGCAGTACCCCTCGGGACGCATCCGCTGGCCGGCCATCGCCACGAGTACCTCCCCGTGGAAGATGCCGATATAGCCACCCAGTTCGACCGTCCGGGACAGGAACGGCCCGGGCTCTGTCCTCGCCACGAGTGCAACCATCTCGTCGACATCGCACTCCCCGAGGGGCCGCATCGAGACAGCAAGACCGGTCTGTGGGTCGACGGTCGCCAGCGCCGGGACGCTCCGCGGTGAACCCTCCAGCACCATCTGGTTCCCGTTCCCGCTATAGAGACGCGCCCAACCGCCGGGCTCCACGATCGGCCCCGGCCGGAAGATGACGACGAGGCCGTCATCGCCGGCGATGTCGGCGAGATCCGCCCACGAGTCAGCGTGGTTGTCCGCCATCCCGCAGAACACCGAGATGTCGGGCCGGTAGCGCAGCGCACGCCCCGCACCGACGGCAACGCCACAGTGTGTCCCCTGCAGCGCGCTCCAGACGGGGTTGTCGAGCGGGTGATGGCCAGCGTCCATGAAAACGAGTATCGCAGCCCCTTTCGGCCCGCCGCCCTCCGTCGTACTCTGGCGCAATGTCCACTTCGTCTGCAGCAGGTTCCCGTCTCACCGGCAAGGTTGCCCTCGTCACGGGTGGATCCCGAGGCATGGGTGCAGCGTTCACCCGGGCGATGGTCGCCCAGGGCGCAAGGGTGATGATCGCCGACGTGCTCGACGAGCCGGGCCGGGGCCTCGCGGCCGAACTCGGTGACGCCACACGGTTCGTGCACCTCGACGTCACCGACCGTGACCAGTGGAAGGCTGCTGTTGCCGCCACCGTCACTGCATTCGGTGGCCTCAACGTGCTGATCAACAATGCTGGCATCGTGAACTTCGCGCCCATCGACAGATACACACCCGAGCAGTGGGACACCGTCATCGCGGTGAACCTGACGGGGGTCTTCAACGGCATCTGGGCCGCGGTGCCTGCGATGAAGGACTCCGCCCCCGGCTCCATCATCAACATCTCCTCCACGGCCGGACTCCGTGGGTACTCCGCACTGCCTGGATACAACGCCTCCAAGTTCGGGGTCCGTGGCCTCACCAAGTCCGTCGCGCTCGATCTCGCTGCGCACGGCATCCGCTGCAACTCGGTGCACCCCGGCCTCGTGGCGACCCCGATGACCGAGGGCTTACCGGCGGCGCAGCGCCATGTTGCGATGCACCGCTCCGGAGGCGCCGATGAACTCGCGCAGCTTGTCGTGTTCCTCGCGAGCGACGAGTCAAGCTTCTCCACCGGTGCCGAGTTCGTGGCTGACGGAGGGGAAACGGCTGGGCTCGCGCCCGACGCGTTCACCTCCTGATCGCGGGAAATACTTGTCCTGAGCAACCAATTGCTACAATTGGCACGGTTCACGATCAAGGAGGACACCCCGTGACACTCACGGCGGACACGAGGACATCGTCCGGGTTGTACGAGAAGCGTTGGTTCGCCCTCTGGTCCCTGTGCCTCAGCCTGCTCATCGTGGTGGTGGGCAACACGAGCCTCAACGTGGTCATCCCCACGCTCGCGAAGGAACTGGACGCCACCAACTCCCAGTTGCAGTGGGTGGTAGCGATCTACTCGCTGGTGTTTGCCGGCCTGCTGTTCACGTCCGCTGCGATCGGCGACCGGTTCGGCCGCAAGGGCTCGCTGCAGGTCGGCCTCGTGATCTTCCTCATCGGCAGCGTGCTCGCGTCGCAGGCGCACTCGATGATGCAGTTGATCCTGTGCCGCGGCCTGATGGGTCTTGCGGCGGCATTCGTGATGCCGTCAACGCTGTCCATCCTCGTCAACATTTTCCCGCCGCAGGAGCGCCAGAAGGCGATCGCCATGTGGGCAAGCGTGAGCGGTGTGGGCGGCACGCTCGGACCGATCTTCAGCGGTTGGCTGCTCGGCCACTTCTGGTACGGATCGGTGTTCCTCGTGAACGTGCCGATCATCGTCCTCGCCCTCGTGAGCGGTGGGAGGCTCCTGCCGAAGTCCAAGGACCCGAGCCACGGCAAGCTGGACCCTCCGGGGTTCATCCTGTCGACCGTCGGCATCGTCACCCTGGTGTTCGGGCTCATCCAGGCGCCGGAGAAGGGCTGGGCAAGCACGGGGACCATGTTGTGGTTCGGCGCTGCCGCCGTGCTCCTGCTCGCATTTGTCGGCTGGGAGCGCCGAGTGAAGGAGCCGATGCTCGACGTTGCGCTGTTCAAGATCCCCACCTTCACCACCGGCACGGTCGGGATGATCCTGCTGTTCTCCGCGATGTACGGAGCGTTCTTCCTCCAGACCCAGTACTTCCAGTTGATCCTCGGCCTCAGCCCGCTCAGTGCCTCGCTCCGCTTCCTCCCGATGTCGCCGGTGATGCTCATCCTCGGCTTCCAGACGCCGAAGATCACCGCCCGCCTCGGTGCGAACCGCTGCGTCGGGCTCGGTCTCGCCATCCTGTCGTCGGCCATGTTCACGATGCGCACGATGAACGCAAACTCGCCCTACATCGTCCCACTCGTGGCCTTCATGCTGATGGCGGGCGGGGTCGCGCTGTCGGTGGGGCCGCTCACCGCGGCGATCATGAGCGCGGTACCGCCCCGCCGGGCCGGCATGGGGTCTGCGATGAACGACGCCACGCGTGAACTCGGTGCAGCACTCGGCGTTGCGGTGATGGGCAGCATCGCCGCCTCGCACTTCGCCACCAAGGTTGCCGGGCTGCTCGCCGGAGTTGGCGGCGACGACCGGGAGACGGCCACCTCGTCGCTCGAGGGTGCAGTTGACCTCGCCGAGCGCCTGACCGGGGCGCAGGCGGAGAACCTCCTCAACGGTGCCCGCCAAGCCTTCCTCGACTCACTGCACCTCGCCACCACGATCGGCGGTGTGGTCGCCCTCATTGCCTCTGTGCTCGTCCTGCGGTACCTCCCGCGCAGCGTCAGCCATGCGGGCGCCGAACAGGGCCACCACGAGTAACCTCCGAAAATGCGGAGCCTGACATTTTTTCCCGACGACGACAGTGCGATCTGGTTGGCCCGCAAGGACGCGACGCTTGCGGTGGCAATCCTCGAACTGTGTGGTCACTCCGCCACCAACGTGCTGGAAATCGGGGTGTTCCGCGGAGCATGGTCCCTCACCGTTGCCGTGAATGCCCCGACTGCAACAGTCTTCGGCATCGACCCGTACCCAGGCGGCGAGTTCCTGCAGCAGGCGCGCATGCAGGCGCTGCGATCCTTTGCTGAACGCGACATGTCCGACCGTTTGTGTCTTCTGCCAACCTGGGACGACTTCCTCGGCGCCGCAGGACGGCCAGAGTCGTTCCATCTCGTTCACGTCGACGGCCGCCATGACGAGAATCACGCCACCGTCGACCTGGAGAACGCGGACACCGTCCTGGCTCCCGACGGTGTGATGATTGTCGACGATTTCCGGCACGTCGGCTACCCCGGAGTCGCCTCCGCGACGTACCGATTCCTTGAGCGGCGTGACTACCGCGTCCTCGTAGTCACCGAGTGCAAGGCATACCTCTGCCGGACCGCACTCCACCCCGCGTGGAGTAGACGTTTGAAGAGAGCGCTCGGCAACCAGAGCGTTGTTCCGTGCTTCAGTACTTGGAGCCAGGCCGAGGGGCAGTCCGTCGACAACCCAGCATTGCCCTCGGTGCTTGGGGCCGAAGTGCTGCTCTGCATCGAGCCTTCGGGTCCGCTGCAAGCGCCCCTAACACGAACCGCCACTCTTCGCCGGATCGCCCGGGACTGGCTGCCGCCGGTAGCAGTTCGGGCCCTGTGGCGCGCCCGCGAACGCTGGCGGAACCGCAGGCTCACCCCTTAAAGCCCCGAGCGGGAAACTTCCTCTGGAAATCCGACTAAGTTTGTCGGTTTACTAGGGGAACGGTTCCGAACCGGTCTCGCACAGAGGAGCAGCAATGGCAAAGATCGCCGACAACGTCACCGCACTCATCGGGAACACCCCCCTCGTCCGCATCAACCGGGTCACCGACGGTGCAGGCGCGGAGGTGGTCGCGAAGCTGGAGTTCTACAACCCGGCTCACAGCGTGAAGGACCGGATCGGCGCCGCCATGATCGACGACGCTGAGCAGTCCGGCAGGCTCAAGCCCGGCATGGTGATCGTTGAGCCCACGAGCGGCAACACCGGCATCGCGCTCGCGATGGTGGCGGCAGCACGCGGCTACCAGATCATCCTCACCATGCCCGAGACGATGAGCAAGGAGCGCCGCATGCTGCTGCGTGCGTACGGCGCCGAGCTGTTGTTGACACCGGGACCCGAGGGAATGGGCGGGGCCATTGGGAAAGCGGCCGAGATCGCCAACAGCGACCCGGTGAAATACTTCATGCCCCAGCAGTTCGAGAACCCGGCGAACCCGGCGATCCACCGGGCCACCACCGCCGAGGAGATCTGGCGCGACACCGACGGGAAGGTCGACTTCCTCGTGGGCGGCGTCGGCACCGGCGGCACCATCACCGGCATCGGTCACGCGCTCAAGGACAAGAACCCGAACATCAAGATTGTCGCCGTCGAGCCCGCTGCGTCGCCCGTCATCTCCGGTGGCCAGAAGGGCCCGCACCCGATTCAGGGGATCGGCGCCGGCTTCATCCCGAAGAACCTCGACACCACCGTGCTCGATGAGGTCATCGCCGTCTCCAACGAGGACGCGTTCGCAACGGCACGCCGCATGGCGAGGGAGGAAGGCCTGCTCGTCGGCATCTCCTCCGGTGCGGCAACGTGGGCAGCCATCGAGATCGCCAAGCGCCCGGAGAATGCCGGCAAGCGCATCGTCGTCATCATTCCCTCGTTCGGCGAGCGCTACCTGAGCACTGCGCTGTTCGCCGACCTGGCCGATTGATGAGCACCTGGCGCCGCGACCTCGCGGCGGCACGTGAGCGTGATCCAGCGGCGCGTTCGTCGTTCGAGGTTGCCCTGCTGTACCCGGGTGTACATGCTGTGTGGGCGCACCGGGTTGCACACCGTCTCTGGAAGCGGGATCACCGCTTCCTTGCGCGGATGCTTTCTCAGCTCGCTCGCAACCGGACCGGGATCGAGATCCACCCCGGGGCAACGCTGGGACCGGGGCTGTTCATCGACCACGGTATGGGTGTCGTGATCGGCGAGACCGCCGAGGTGGGCGAGAACGTCACCTTGTACCACGGCGTCACGCTCGGCGGAACCACGCTGGACCGGGGCAAGCGCCACCCGACAATCGGCGATCGTGTGATCATCGGTGCGGGCGCCAAGGTGCTCGGTGCGATCGAGATCGGTGCAGACAGCCGTATCGGGGCCAATGCCGTCGTGGTGCGGCCCGTGCCGAGGAACTCCGTCGTTGTCGGCGTGCCGGGCCAGATCGTGTCGCGCAGCCGCGCCACCACCGGGGTGCCGGAACCGGACCTCGACGAGGTCGAGCTGCCGGACCTCGTGGGCGCCAGCCTCAAGTCCCTCCTGAAGCGGGTGGACGAGCTCGAGACCACGGTTACCGGCCACACCTCGGTAGATGCCATTCGCCCCTCAACCGAGGGTGTCTGGTCCGGGCTCGACTTCTCGATCTGATCCCGCCGGAACAGCCCTGCGGCTCCCGCACGGCAAGCCCATTAGGTTGAGGACGTGAGCGAACTACCCCTGCACCACAAGTCCCTCGTTGAGCTCCGCAATCTGCTCGCGCTCAAGGAACTGTCCTCGCGTGAGCTGCTGGATCACTACGTTGCCCGGATCGAGAAACTCAACCCGGCAGTGAATGCCGTGGTCACCGTGGACCTCGAGAGCGGCCGTCGGGCGGCCGAGGCGGCCGACGCGGAGGCTGCGGCGGGTAGGCATACCCGCCCGCTCCACGGCATCCCCATCACTGTGAAGGATGCACTCGCCGTGCGTGGGCTGCGGTCAACAGGCGGCGCCATCGAACACGGCGATCACGTGCCCACGAAAGACGCCGACGCGGTGGCCCTCGTGCGCTCGGCCGGCGCGATCCCCTTCGCAAAGACCAACGTTCCTCGGTGGTCCGGCGATATCCAGACCTACAACAACATCTTCGGCACTACCAACAACCCGTGGGACCACACCCGCACCCCCGGCGGGTCCTCCGGCGGAGCGGCCACCTCGGTGGCGCTCGGGTTCACAGGCTTCGAGATCGGCACCGACATTGGTGGGTCCATCCGGTTCCCTGCTGCGTTCTGCGGCGTGGCCGGCCACAAGCCCTCGTACGGCCTCGTTCCGTGCGGCGGGTACATCGACCGCATCGACTACGGAATGGTCGAGCCGGATATCAACGTGCACGGGCCGCTTGCGCGCTCGGTGGACGACCTCGAACTGTTACTGCACATCCTTGCTGCGCCGCGCCCCGAGCGCGCGCACACAGTCAGCCATCGACTCCCCATGCCCCGCCATGAACGCATCGACGCCTTCCGCGTTGCCATCTGGTCCGACGACGATGCCTGTCCCGTCTCCGCAGACGTCCGGGCAGCAGTTGAGCGGGCCGGCGACGTACTCCAGTCGCTCGGCGCGGCAGTCAACCGCTCCGCTCGTCCGGACCTCAACGCCGACGCCTCGTCACAGCTCGCGCTGTGGCTTGTCAGTGCGGCAACAGCCCCATCAATGAGCGACGAGGACTTCGCCCGCTACCGCGCCATCGCCACATCGCCGGACACACCGCCCGAGGTGACGGCGGCCCTCAGCTCGTTCACCGCCACGCACCGGGACTGGATGGCGGCCGACGTCGTGCGCCAGCACCTGCGCGAGCAGTGGCGGGTGTTCTTCCAGCAGTACGACGCTCTGATCTGCCCAGTGACGATGACGCACGCATTCCCGCACACTCAGGAGGGCAGCCTCCCCGAGCGCACCGTACTGGTGGACGGTGTGGAGCGTCCGTACCTGGAACTGCTCTGGTGGACGGTGTTGATCGGCGGGGTGTACCTGCCCGCCACGGTCATCCCGGTCGGCACGTCCGCCGACGGCCTGCCGATCGGCGTGCAGATCGTTGCTCCGTACATGGAGGACCGGACCGCGCTGGCTGTTGCCCGGGCGATCCGCAACGAACTCGGGCCGATCACCTTCCCGACCTGACGGAACCGGGGGCTCAACCACCCAGCCGATGCGCCTGCTCAGCGGAGCGGCACGCGCCACTTGATCGTGGTGCCACGCGTTGTCGAGAAGAACTCCGCCTCGCCCCGGAGCTTCTCTGCCCGGGCGCGAATGTCCAGGATCCCGACCGAGAAGGTCGCGTCGGTATCGAACCCGGTCCCATCGTCCGCGATCATCAGTTCCGCACGGTTCTCGTCCAGTGTCACCGTGACGAGCACACTCTGGGCCTCCCCATGGCGAACGGCGTTGGACACTGCCTCGCGCACCACCGCCCGCATGCTCGAGCGGATCTCGGGATCACACTCGCCTGCCCCCTCAACGACCACGGTGCACAGCACACCGGTTGCGTCCACGATCGGCCGCAACGCGTCCCTCAGTTCCACCTCGATCACCGAAGGTGTCACGCTACGGAGGTCGAGAACCTCCCGGCGGATCTCCTCGATCACGCCCGCAAGGAGGGAAACGACGTGCTTGGCGGTGTCCGTCGTGTCGGTGTCGAGTGTCTTCACCATCGACTCGATGAACAGGCAGGCAGCGAACAGTTGCTGCACTGTTGAGTCGTGCAGGTCCCGTGCGATCTGCTCGCGTTGCTGGGCCATGGTCCTCGCACGTGATGCCTCAATGACCGCTAAGCGCTGGTTCTCCAGATCGAGTTCCATGCCACGCAGTTCCGAGAAGTCGGTGCCCACCTCAACCACGAAGTCGCCGACGCGCTTCCAGAGTACGTTGAGGAAAACAAACGCGCGGTCCGGCTGGTAGATGTCACGTGTTTCGGGTGTGTACTCGAACACTTGCTGTACCGAACCCTCGTTCCAGGCGCGATTCACGTAGCCCATCGCGTCGAGCGGGTCGTGATACTCCTCCATCATCAACTGGCCGAGAATGACCGGCCTCATGCGCACCCTCGCGTAGGCACGGTTCCACGTGTGCAGGCGGGCGTCGATGATCAAACCTGAGTCATCGAACACGGGGGTGTGCACACTCACGTACTCCCTGAGTTCGTCGATGATGGCGAAAAGATCTTCGGCCCCGATGGGTTCCACCCCCGTATCGTGGCAGAGACGTGCTCCGCACACGGCGTTAGGGCAGTCGGTGGATCACGAGCGGCATCGAACCGCGCACACCTGCCTCGTGCAGGAGAGCAGCGCATACGGTGAGGGCCCAACCCGACCGCATGCTGGCGGCACACAGCAGCACCGGGCCGGGCAGGGGTTCGACCGGGGCGCCGAGCACGATTGCGGACTCGAGATGGCGGACTGCAGGGCCGCTGGACAGGTCCGAGCCGAGCGCCTCACCCTCCCAGCGCAGCACGTCCAGCATCTCCAACCTGCCGATTCTCGCGATTTCGACAGCCAGGCGCCGGTTGGCCTCGCCCTGCGCGCCGAATGCGGCCGCCGGGACGACAGCGGCGGGGCGCTGTGACCACACCTTCGCCCAGCGGCGCAGGACCTCCACGGCGCCGCCGACGAGCGGCTCGGGAAGCGTTCCGTAGCCCGAGCGCTGGAGGTCCCGCAGGGCCTCGCCCCACCCGGGGTCGTCGGCAAAGGCGACCGCTCGGCCCTCCAGCAGTCCTGCGATCCTGCCCCGGCGGCCGACCCCCTGGGGCCACAGCTTGCGGGGCTCGATCACGATGTCGACGCCCCGGGAGAAGGCCCGGGCGGCCTCGAGCCACTCCGCCGCAGGCGCAAGACCCGGCTGAGGCAGTGCCCCGGTGCACACCGAGCAGCGGCCACACTGTGCAGGCGACGGGTCATCGAGGGCCTGCTGCAGATAAGCCATGAGGCAGCCCTGACCGTGGGCGTACTGCCGCATGAGGTCCGCCTCAGCACGGCGCATACGCGTGAGTGTGTCCCACTTGGTGGTGTTGTGCACGTAGGTCTCGCCGGTGGAGGCCCAGCGGGTGCCGTCCTTGGTTACGACACCGTCGACTGCGAGAATCTTGAGCAGTGTCTCGAGCCGCCCTCGGCGCACGCCGGTGGCGCTGTCGAGCTCCACCGTGGACTGCGGTCCGGCGGCCAGCGCGATCAGCACCTTGTCGACGTCCGCAGCGTTGGGGATCGATGCTGTGGCGAAGTAGTCCCAGATCCGCTCGTCGGAGTCCGACGAGAGCAGCACGGCCACGGCGTGATCGAGCGCCCGGCCGGCACGACCCACCTGCTGGTAGTAGGCGACCGGGGTGGACGGCGAACCGACGTGGATACAGAACCCGAGGTCCGGCTTGTCGTAGCCCATGCCGAGGGCACTGGTGGCCACAACCGCCTTCACCTCGTTGCGCCGCAGCGCATCCTCCACCTGCTCGCGCTGTTCGGCTTCCAGCTGGCCGCTGTATGCAGCCACCTCGTGGCCGCAGGACTGCAGGAACGCAGCCAGGCGTTCTGCCTCCGCGACGGTCAGCACGTAGATGATCCCCGAGCCGGGGAGCGTGTGGAGTGCATCGGCAACCCAGGCATAGCGCTCCAGCGGCGCCAGCCCGGGCACGACCGCTAGCTGCAGCGAGGTCCGTGCGAGCGTGCCTCGGAAGGTGACGGCCCCGGAACCCA
This sequence comes from Ferrithrix thermotolerans DSM 19514, assembly GCA_945889085.1. Classification (GTDB taxonomy): domain Bacteria; phylum Actinomycetota; class Acidimicrobiia; order Acidimicrobiales; family Ilumatobacteraceae; genus WLJO01. Next base: position 2,371 of record CAMDBM010000044.1, on the reverse strand, counting down.
ACTGTGACTCGACATCGGCGACCACCCTGCTGTTCGCGGTGGCGGTGGTGGCGAGCACCGACGCCGTCGGGGTTCCGAGCAGTGCGCGGGCGAGTCGCTGGTAGTCGGGCCGGAAGTCGAATCCCCAGTCGCTGATGCAGTGTGCCTCGTCGATCACGACGAGACCGACACGGGCCATCAGTTGGTCGAGCCGGGCGGCGAACCGGGGGTTTCCGAGTCGCTCGGGCGACACGAGCAGCACGTCCAGTTCGTCTTGGTCGAGCGCCCTGAACACGCCATCCCAGTCGTCGATATTCGTGCTGTTGATCGTGGCGGCGCGGAGGCCAGCACGCGTGGCCGCATTCACCTGATCCCGCATGAGCGCAAGCAGCGGTGACACGACGAGCGTGGGGCCCGACCCGGACGACCGGAGTGCCGACGTGGCTGCCCAGTACACGGCGCTCTTGCCCCAACCTGTGGCCTGCACCACGAGCACCCGGGCCGCCGGCTCGATGATTGCCCGCACTGCGTCGAGCTGGTCGCCCCGGGGTACCGCTCCCCCGCCGGCCAGCCGCTCGAGGACGATCTGGGTGTGTTCGGTAGCAAGGTCGTTCGGCAAGGGGGTCAACCTACTCGGGGTGCTGCACCAGCGATCGTCGAGGCGCTTGCGTACCGAGCCGACCCCCCCCAAAAAAAACGGAGCCGTGTTACGCGGCGCGGGGTTTGCGGCGGCGTACAACCGAAACACCCGCCGCGATAACTGCTGCGCCAGCGGCGACGATCACGATGATCCACACCCCGCTACCGCTGTCACCACCCACGATTGCACCACTCGTTCCCGACTGCGCAAGCGCGTTGTTGAGGCGTTTGATGGAACCTTTGAAGTCACCGCTGATCAAGATCTTGCCATCAGCCTGCACCACCACCGAATTCACCCGGCCGGTGAGGTTTGGTGGGCTTGGCGGGGTGAAGGTGCTGTCGATGCTGCCGTTGGGGTTGAGGCGTTTGATGGACTCTTTGAACTTGCCGCCGACCAGGATCTTGCCATCAGCCTGCACCACCACCGAGTTCACCCTTTTGTCGAAGGATGCGAAGTCGGTGTCGATGCTGCCGTTGGGGTTGAGGCGCTTGACGTGCCCTTTGAAGTTGCCGCCGACCAAGATCTTGCCGTCGGCCTGCACCACCACCGAGTACACCACCTTGTCGAAGGATGCGAAGTCGGTGTCGATGCTGCCGTTGGGGTTGAGGCGTTTGAGAGACCCGGTGAAGTCGCCGCCGACCAGAATCTTGCCGTCAGCCTGCAACACGATGGACTGCACACCGACGGGGACCCGCTTCCCGCGGCCGCGGAGGGATGGCGGGGTGAACGTGGAGTCAACACTGCCATCGGTGTTGAGGCGTGTGACATACCCGGTGAAATTGCCGCCAACCAGGATCTTGCCGTCGGCCTGCACCATCAGTGAGTACACCACCAGGTCGAGGGATGGTGGGGTGAACGTGCTGTCAACGCTGCCATCGGCGTTGAGGCGTGTGACATACCCGGTGAAACTGCCGCCGACCAGGATCTTGCCGTCAGCCTGCACCAGCAGTGAGAACACCACGCCGTCCAGAGATGGTGGGGTGAACGTGCTGTCCACGCTGCCATCGGTGTTCAGGCGTGTGACGGACCCAGCGAAATTGCCGCCAACCAAGATCTTGCCGTCAGCCTGCGCCACCACCGAATGCACCACGCCGCCGAGGGATCGCGCGGTGAAGGCGCTGTCGACGCTGCCGTTGCCGTTCAGGCGTGTGACGGACCCGGTGAAGGCGCCGCCGAGCAGGATCTTGCCGTCAGCCTGCACCACCACCGACTGCACCACGCCGCCGAGGGATCGCGCGGTGAAGGTGCTGTCGACGCTGCCATTGGTGCTGAGGCGTGTGACGGACCCGTTGAAGGTGCCGCCGACCAAAATCTTGCCGTCAGCCTGCACCACCACCGAATGCACCACGCCGTCAAGGGACGGTGGGGTGAAGGTGCTGTCGACACTGCCGTTGCCGTTCAGGCGTGTGACATACGCTGTGAAGTCACCGCCGACCAGGATCTTGCCGTCAGCCTGCACCACCACCGATCGCACCCGGCCGTCGAGGGATGGTGCGGTGAACGTGCTGTCGACGCTGCCATTGCTGTTCAGGCGTGTGACGGACCCGGTGAAGTCACCGCCGACCAAAATCTTGCCGTCAGCCTGCACCACCACCGAGTACACCCGGTCGTCGAGGGACGGCGCCGTAAAGGTGCTGTCGACGCTGCCGTTGGTGATCAGGCGTGTGAGATACCCAGTGAAATTGCCGCCGACCAGGATCTTGCCGTCAGCCTGCACCACCACCGATCGCACCCGGCCGTCGAGGGATGGTG
>CAMDBM010000043.1:0-20042 GCA_945889085.1 Ferrithrix thermotolerans DSM 19514 | reverse complement strand
TGCACAAGGGTTCGGAACCGGCGTCAGCGACGCGTCAGGCGGTTACCCGTCCCCCGAGCACTGCCCGGGGGCGTCGAAATCGCTGTGTTTCGAGAGCCATAAGCGATCGCAGCCTACTGGTTCGAGATGTTCACGGCGGTGTCCCGGTCAGCACGATCGGGGTCAGGCCGCGTCGCGCTGCTGACGCATCACCTCGAAGACGACGAGAGTCGCCGCCATCGCAGCGTTGAGGCTCTCGGAGCGGCCGAGGTGCGGGATCGTTACCCACCGGGAGACATGAACATCGTCGGGAACGCCGTGCGCCTCGCTGCCGATCACGATGCCGACCCGACCCGTGAGATCCGTTTCGGTGAAGGGGTTGCCGAGGTGCGAACTCGTCCCGATCAACTCGACCCCGAGCCGGGCGGGTTCTGCGTCGACCAAGACCGGTACGTGGAAGATTGCCCCGGCCGATGCCCGAACCGTCTTGGGTGAATACGGATCCACACTTCCCGGCGTCAGCGCCACCAGATCGAACCCCGCCGCCTCGGAACTGCGCAGGATGGTCCCCAGGTTCCCGGGGTCCGAGACACCTGCGCAGACAACCACCCGCTGGTACTCCACCGCAGGAGCCGGATGCTGCATCCTCACGATCGCAAGAACGGGCTGCGGTGATTCGGTGCTCGCCACGCGCTCGAGCACCCCCGCAGCGAGCTCATACGTACGGATGTCGGGTACGGCCTGCGCGCCGGGCACGACGAACTGGGCCTCGACTTCCCACCCGGCCCGGACGGCCTCGGCAACGAGCGTTGCTCCTTCCACGACGAAGGCGCCCTCCTCCCAACGCGCACTGCGGCGCCCCAAGAGGCGCCGCAGTCGCTGGATCTGTGGATTGCTGAAGCCGAGCGGCTCCATGTCGAGTATCAGCCCAGTGCGGACTTCGCGGCCTCGACGAGGCTCGTGAACGCTGCCGCATCCGTTGTCGCGAGGTCCGAGAGCACCTTGCGGTCCACCTCGATACCGGCGGCACTGAGCCCCGCGATGAACTGGCTATAGGACATCCCGTTCAGGCGGCAACCTGCGTTGATGCGCTGGATCCACAGACGACGGAACTCGCCCTTGCGTGCCCGACGGTCGCGGAATGCGTACTGACCGGCATGCAGAACCGCTTCGTTGGCGGCACGGAACGAGCGGCTGCGATTGCCGTAGTAGCCCTGTGCCTTCTCGAGAATTGCCTTGTGGTGCTTCTTCGCGTTTACCGCGCGCTTAACCCTGGCCATGTTGTGCTCCTAGTCCTTTTCTCTGCGTTGCTCAGCGCTCGGCGAGCAGTCGCTTGATCTTCTTCTCATCGCCCGAGTGCACGTCGACCATGCCGGCGAGACGGCGGGTACGGGTGCTGGACTTCTTTTCGAACAGGTGCTGACGCATGGACTGCAGGCGTTGAATCTTGCCGGTCCCGGTCTTCCTGAACCGCTTGGCAGCGGTTTTGCTGGTCTTCATCTTGGGCATGTCTTGTCCTCTGATTCGAAAGAGATTTTTATTGCTGGCCCCGGGGACGGGGCCGGTTGGAACGGCTACGCAACGACGTCAGGTTCTGCTGCCACTTCGACCGCTGCTGCCACTTCGACCGTTTCCGGTGCCGATGTTTCGACCTTCGCTGCGTTCGCCTCGATGACCTCAGCGGTCGGCTCGGCCGTAGAGGCCGCCTCGTTCGGTGCCGATGACTCCGAGTCGCCCGATGACTTCTTCACCGGAACCTTTTTCTCGGGGGCCATCACCATCGTCATGCTGCGTCCGTCGAGCCTTGGCGACGACTCGATCTTCGCAAGCGGGCCGACTTGTGCGGCAACACCGTTGAGAACCTTGGCGCCGAGTTCCGGGTGGGCCATCTCTCGCCCTCGGAACTGCAGCGTCACCTTCACCTTGTGCCCGTCGTTGAGGAAGTCGATGATGTGACGAACCTTGGTGTCGAAGTCGCCCTGTCCGATCTTGGGACGGAACTTCACCTCCTTGACGGAGATGTGGGTTGCCTTCTTCCGAGACTCCTTGGCTCGCTGTGATTCCTCGTAGCGGTACTTGCCGTAGTCCATGATTCGACAGACGGGCGGGTTGGCCAACGGTGCTACCTCAACGAGGTCGAGATCCAGGGATCTCGCCAGGCTCAGTGCATCGGGGACCGTCTTGATACCCAACTGACTGCCGTCAGAACCGATCACTCGAACCTCTCGGGCTCGAATGCGTTCGTTGTACCGCGGCTCGGTGCTCGCGCCGGTTGCTATGGCCGTTCACTCCTGTGCAATGGGCATCTCCCTGTTCCGATGTTCCTGTGGCGAGTCAAGCGCCACGAGGAACCGGGGACGCCTCTGGCGCACCGATTCTTGCCGTGTCGACCTGATCGCACTCCGTTGATTCTCGCCCTTGTGGCGAGACGGGTGGCCAGGTGGAGCCTCCGAGCATGCCCGGAACTCGCTTGCCTCTGTTGTCGGGTCGGTAGCGTAGCGCAGATGACCGCCGATCAGGCACCTGACGATCCCGTGGCACTCGCCGCCGACGAACTGGCCCGTGCCAAGGAGCGTCTGCTCACCGAACCACCCCACTACGTCGTGGCGAATCACGCCATGGGACTGTTCGAGTTCGGGGCAATTCATCTGACCTCGATACCCCCGGACCTCGACGCTGCTGTCCTCGCAATCGACGCGATGGCCTGCCTCGTCGAGGGTCTGGAGGGCCGACTGGGGCCCGATGAGGACACGCTTCAGGCCGCCCTTGAACAAATCCGCCTCGCGTTCTTGCAGGTCAAGGCCGGTCTCGGCTGATCCCAGTCCGGTTGGGCAGCACCCTGTGGTTTTTGACCGTCACGCGAGCGCAGTGGGCCTGATTCGGCTTGCCTCGAGGCGGCCGAGCTTGGCCAGTGGCTCGAACTCGACGGCAACGCCAACCTCGATCGAACGGGTGCCGTCCAGGATCGCCACACAGTGGAACGGCCAATCGCCTCCGTCGGCGTCGATGATCATCCCGAGGCCCCGGAACGGGTCGAACGCTGCGACGCGTCCGATTGGCATCAGTGGACGATCTTGGAGATCGGCAATTCGAGGATGTCCGAGGCGCCGGCGTCCTTGAGGGCCGGGATGAGCACGTTGATCGTGCGCTTCTCCACGACCGCCTCGATGGCATACCCACCGTCCGCGAGCTTGGAGACTGTCGGCGACTTCGCAGCGGGCAGCACCCGGAGCACCTGCTCAAACTGGGCCTCGGCAACGTTCAACTTGACGAGCGTTTTACCGCGAGCCTCGAGCGTGCCGGTGAGCAGGGTCATGACCTGTTCCATCGCGTGACGCTTGGCGGGATCGGCGAAGGACTGCGGGTTGGCGATGAGCTCGGTGTAGGACACGAGGATCGTGTCGATGATCTTCAGGCCAGCGGCGCGCAGGGCCCGGCCAGTCTCGGTGATGTCCACGACGCAATCCGCAATGTCGGGGATCTTCGCCTCGCTGGCGCCGTACGAGAGCCGGATGTCGGCGGAGATGCCGCGTTCGGCGAAAAAGCGCTTGGTGAGTTCGGGGTACTCGCTGGTAACCCGGACGCCCTGTGGCAGGTCCTGTACGGAGGTGGCAGTGGAGTCGCCCGCAACAGCAACGACAACCTTCACGGGGTTGCTGGTTGCCTTCGAGTACTTCAGTTCGCCCAGGCTGTCAACGTTGCTGGAGGTCTCCTCCACCCAGTCCCGTCCGGTGATCCCGATGTCGAATAGACCCTCGGCGACGTAGACGGGGATCTCCTGCGGACGCAGGATCCGAACCTCGGCAATTCTCGGATCGTCGATGGTTGCCTTGTAGTCGACTGACGATGATCGGCTGATGGCGAGGTCGGCAGCCTCAAAAAGATCGAACGTTGCCTTCTCGAGGGAGCCTTTCGGCAGGACCAGTCTCAGCACGGGCGAAAGTGTACGGAAGCGAGCAGGCCGACCGACGGGGAATTAATGGCTCGTCGGCGCGTCGGCTAGGAGGCGCAGCGCGTGCGGGAGCACATCGAGCACGGCAGCCAGTTGTTCCACGCAGCCCTTGGGCGAGCCGGGAAGGTTCACGATGATGCTCTGGCCGACGACGCCTGCGACACCGCGGGACAGCCGGCCGAGAGGGTTCACGAGTCGGCACGCCTCAGCGATCCCGGGGGCCTCCCGCTCGATCACGGCCCGGGTTCCCTCTGGTGTCTGGTCGCGCGGGGCGAAGCCCGTGCCACCGGTTGACACGATGAGTCCCGAGAAGCCGGCGCTCAGCCGTCGGAGCGCATTGGCGACGTTGTCCGTGCCGTCCGCCGTGAGCGAGCGCTCGACCACGTCGAATCCGGCTGCCGCCAGTTGCCCGGCGAGCGCCTCACCGCTTGCGTCCACCCGGGTACCGGCAACGACTCCGTCGGAGACGGTGAGCACCTTTGCGCTGAGCGGGACGCTCACGGCGCGTCGCCTAGATCGATGAGCCGCAACCCGCCCTTGCCGTCGAAGGAGAGCGCAGCGTGACCGGCGACGAGTCGCCGGAGGTCGTCACCGATGAACTCGGCCCGCCATCCCTGCGTAAGCCGGGCTTCCTCATCCCCGCGCAACAGCGCCACGAGGTCCGAGCGCGTAGCGAGGAGGGTGGGGTCAATCTTGCGCTGCCGGCTCAGCTCGCCGATCCATGCCGAGACCAACGTGACTGCCGGACGAAGGCTCCTCGATAGTTCCTCGCCGTCGCCGGTGGGCATGTCCGGTTCGTCTTCGCGCCCGGACGCCACAGCAGCGAGGATCTCCTCGCCCAGCTTGCCCCGGGCGTGGCGCTCCTCAACCCCGCGGCAGGACATCAGCTCGGGAACCGTTCGGGGGGCACGCTGGGCAACACCGAGGATGGCGAGGTCCGGGAGTACCTGGCGGACAGGGATATCACTGTTCGCCGCACGTCGTTCGCGCCATGCTGCGACCGCTCTGGCCACTCCGCGACTCTTTGCCTTGAGGATCTTTGCGTCCTTGATCCGCAGCCACGCATCGGTCGGTTCCGTCGGGCCAACCGGCCGGCAACGGAGCTCCTCACAAGCCTGCAACGCCCATTCGAGGCGACCGAGCTCAACGAGCTGCGCGGTAATCCCGTCGTGTAGCTCGAGCAGATGGTCAACGTCGCTCGCGGCGTAATCCCGTTGCTCCTGTGTGAGCGGACGCTGCAGCCAATCGGTCAGGCGATCGCCCTTGGCGACCTGCACCTTCAGCTCGGATGCGAGCAGACTCGATAGCGAGGGCGTGGAGTAGCCGAGGAATCCGGCAGCAAGCTGGGTGTCAAACAGCCGCTTGGGCACGGCACGACAGGCTGTCTGGAGCACGTCGAGGTCCTGCTGGGCGGCGTGCAGAACGGCAAGCGCGTCGCTCTCCATCAGGGGGACAAATGCCGACATGTCAACAGCAATCGGGTCGATGAGAGCAACACCACCGGACCACGCGATCTGGATGAGGGCAAGCCGGGGGAAGTACGTGCGCTCTCTGTGGAACTCGGTGTCGAGCGCGTATCGCTCTTCGAGCGACACCTTGGTGATCAGCTCCTCGAAGGCCGCCTGTTCGGCGATCCACACAGCGGTCACGACACCCCGCCGGTCTCCACCGGGTGGCCGGCGCTGATCCACGCCATCGTCCCGCCCTCGATGTTGACGGCGCTGATGCCCCGCTCCAGCAGGAACTCGACCGCCTGGCCACTGCGACCGCCCGACTTGCAGATCACGAGTACCTCGCGATCGTTCGGGAAGTCGGCCACGCGATCGGGCACCTCGCCGAGCGGGATCAGCGTGGCGCCGGGCACGTGCGCCTCGTCGAACTCGTAGGGCTGCCTCACATCGAAGAGGGCTGCGCCGCCGGCGGCAAGCAGCTCCGCCAGCCGCTCCACGGTGATCTCGGGAATTGTCATACCCACCCGACGCTAGTTGACCCCGGCCGGTCCGGCACCGCCCGCATCAGGGAGCATCGCCCTGACCACGTCGGCCGGAGTGTTGATATTGACCACGCTTGTGGCGTCGACGTTGACGTCGATCACCCGGAGTTGCCCGACGGCGCGGTGAATAGCGCGCTCCCCACCCCCGAAGGCGAGGGCGAGCGAATGATGTGCAGGACCGACCCGCCAGGCCGCGCAGAGCGGCTGTCGTCGTTCCGTCCGGGCGAACGCCACATCAAATCCCTCCAGCGACACGACGAGGCGCAGAACTGTTTTGGGATCGAGAAACGCAAGATCGCACGCAACTGCCACGAGGCACTCTGACCCGATCCCCCGCGCGTGCACCAGTGCAGACAGCAATCCCCCCAGCGGACCCTGATCGGGTTGTTCGTCCTCCCGGTGGGGCACCGCGAGTCTCCTGTCGGTACCGCCTACCGAGAACACGGGCTCGGCACCTGCCGCGCGGAGACAGTCGATCACCCGCAGCGCCATGGGTACACCGTGCACCGGCACGAGCGCCTTGTCGCTCCCCATTCGGCTGCTGCGGCCCCCGACAAGCACCGCACCGGCGAAGGACGTCGGCGACTGCTCAACCGGTTGGCGGGACACCGTTCGGGTCCAGTTGGAGGATGAACAGGCGGCAACGCTCGGCCTCGTCGACCTCGCCGATCCGGGCGGCACAATCCGCAAGGCCCCGAATAGCCCGCAGGAACCCGCGGTTGGTCTCGTTGCGCCAGCGCACAAACCCGCTGCCGCGCCACCCATTGGCACGCAGCGTGTCGAGGCCGCGGTGGTACCCGATCCGGTAGTACGCGTACTGCTCGACATCATCGCGACCGAGCTCACCGAGCTTGGCCCACGCGTCGAGGTAGCGGGGCCAGCGGGCAACTACCGCCGCCACCGCATCGCGACGGAGGGCGGTGGGCTGGGACAACGCATCAGCGAGCGCCAGCGCTGCATCTGGTTCGGGTGCAGGCAGCACCGTCTCGGGAGGACCGGAGACGGAGAAGTTCACGGGTTGATCGCTCATGACCCAAGAGTACGGCGGTGCAGCACTAACGTGACCTAGGTGTTCGCATTGAACGTTGAGGCAGCGAAGCATCTGGGTCTGGCCATCTCGGCAGGGTCGGTACTCCTGGCGCTCTTCGTGGCCGTCTTCGTGCGCAAGGCGATCGCGAAGGCGCTCGTGATCCTCCTGCTCGGAGGGCTGATCGTCGTCACGATGAGCCAGCGCTCGAACATCTCCAAGTGTGCCTCCCGGATCCAGACGGACTACCGATCGGGCGCCGGGACCACGACCACCTGCAAGTTCTTCGGCAGGCAGTTCGCCGTGGACGTGCCGAGTTCGGTCCCAGACGAGGCCAACGATGGTTCGGTCACGGAAGAGCCCGCCGAATGACCGGCACGATGAGTTCGTCTACGAACTGATCCGCTGCAGCGGTGTGCGCCATGTGGTGACAGCCGTCGAGCGTTACCAGTTGAGCGCCGCCGATCATCGCTGCGAGCCGGACCATGCCGTCGAGATGATGCGGTCGGGCGAGGCTCCCGCGTCCGACCATCACGGGAACACCGATGCGCGCCGCATCCCACGGAGCCTCATTGCGCACCGAGATCATCTCGCCGAGCAGCACGCGACCCTCGGCCCGACGCGCCAGCCTGCTGGTCTCCGGTAGGCGCTCCCAACGCTCCCGCCCGATCATCCCCTGCATGAAGGCCTCGGCCACGTCACCGGGGTCACGGCCATCGTTGCCGATCGTGCGACTCGTCGAGTTTGCCGGCCACTCCGGGGTCCAGGTGAGGGGGGTTTCGTACACCGCAACCCCCCGGACGAGATCGGGGCGACGGTCTGCGACGGCGAGGACGACGTTGCCGCCCATGCTGTGCCCGACGAGAACCGCCCGCCGGTCGCCGAGCACCTCGATGAGGTCGTCGGCGTGATCGGACACCGAGAAGGGTCCCGGGTGGGCCACCGAGGCGCCGTAGCCGCGCCGGTCGTACCGGAGCACCCGATAGTCCGCCGCAAGCCGCCTGGCGATCTTTGCAAAGCCAGCCATACGGTCCATCGAGCCGTGGACGAGCACAACGAGTGGAGCCGATTCCGGACCGTCCTCCTCGATAGCGAGGGACATCGAGAGGGTCACGTGACGCGCACGACGCGGAGCACGTCGGTGGCGCCCCCGGTGCCGCGACGCGGCTCGCCCGCGAGCACCACCACCAGTTCACCGTGCTTGACGGCACCGCTGCCCACCGAGCGCTCGACGGCGAACCACACGAGGTCGTCGATCGAGCGGTACACATCCACCTGTAGCGGCTCCACTCCCCATGACAGGGTCATCGACCGCACCGTACCGAGGTTGGGAGAGAGCCCGATGAGTCTCGCCTCGGGCCTGAAACGGGCCATCGCCCGCGCCGTGTTGCCCGAGCGCGTACAGCACAGGATCGCGCTCGCACCGATATCCACGGCGGCCTGTTGCGCCGCGTGGGTGATCGCAAACGTGATGCGGTCGTTGTCCGTCACCACCGACGGCAGGCTCCGCTGGACCCTGCCGAGCCGGTTCGCCCACTGGCGGTAGGCGCTCTCCCGCTCGGCCCGCTCGGTGATGCGGGCCATCGTTCGCACCACCCGCACGGGGTCCGCGCCGATCGCGGTCTCGCCCGACAGCATCACTGCGTCGGTACCGTCGAAGACCGCGTTCGCCACGTCGCTGACCTCCGCGCGGGTGGGCGCAGGTGCAGTGATCATGCTTTCGAGCATCTGTGTCGCCGTGATCACCGGTACCCCGCTCTCGACACACCGACGCACGATCTGCTTCTGGAGGTGGGGCACGTCCTCCATAGGACACTCGATACCGAGGTCGCCGCGGGCCACCATGATGGCGTCTGCCTCCTCAACGAGTTCGTTCAGGGCCTCGACGGCATGTGCTGTCTCGATCTTGGCGACGATGCCGCCACGCCAGTCACCCACCACCTCGCGCACCCGCCGGAGGTCCGCGGCCGCCCTGACGAATGACACGGCGAGGAAGTCCACATCTGCCGCCGCCATCGCACGCGCCAGCACGAGGTCCTCCTCTGTCGGGGTCTCCAGTCGCAGGCGCTTGGAATGCAGATGGGCCCCCGGTCGACCCTGGACGCGGCCGCCGCTCTCGACAACTGCCCGGACAACAGGCACCACCTGCAGCACGCGCAGCGTGATCGCCCCGTCCCCAAGGATGACGTAATCATCCACCCGGACATCGCTGGGCAGCGACGGGTACTCAATCTCGATCCGACGTTGATCCGAACTGGCCGAACCTGCGGCGAGTTCGACCACGGCGAGGGTCTCGAGCATCACGCCCCCATCCGGGAACGGAGCGCAACGCACCTTGGGTCCGGGAAGGTCAGCGAGCACCCCGACCACCCGACCGACCTGGTCCGCTGCGGCCCGGATCTCGATCACGCGCTCCAGGTGCTCCTCGAGCGTTCCGTGACTCAGGTTGAGGCGAAATACGTCGACACCTGCCCGGATAAGTGCCTCGAGCGCGTCGGGGCTCTCGCTCGCCGGGCCGACAGTGGCAACAATCTTGGTTCGTCTTGTCATGGCTGCTTACCTATTCACATGGAGCTGCTCCTCATCCGTCACGGCCTGCCGATCCGCAGGGAGATCAGCAACGGCCGGGCGGACCCGGAGCTGTCCGACGATGGACATCGCCAGGCGGAACACCTCGCAAAGTATCTCGCCGGCGAGCAGATCCACGCGATCTATGCGAGCCCGCTCCTCCGGGCGCACCAGACCGCCGAACCCCTCGCGAGGTCACTCGGACTCGACATCGTCACCGAGGACGGGGTTGCCGAGTACGACCGGGACTCCAACGAATACGTGCCTGTCGAGGAACTCAAGGCGAGCAACGACCCCCGTTGGCAGGCAATGCTCGCCGGCGAATGGGGTCATCCCGACCTGCCGAGGGGACGAACTTCTTCTACCCGAACTACACCTCGATCCACCGGGTGGCTGCGGCCCGCTCCGGCGAGCGCAACGTGCTCACCCTGAACGAGACGTACCATCTGTGCGGTACCGGACTGCCAATCGGGATCTACCAAGGGTGATCATGAGCCAACTCAACGACCTCATCGCCTACCTCGACGCCTCGCCGTCGCCCCACCACGCAGTTGCCAGCACGGCAACCCGCCTCGAGCAGGCCGGCTTCACGCGAGTGGCCGAGGACGAAGACTGGACCAACTCCGCAAGCGGATACGTGATCCGTGCAGGCGCTCTGATCGCGTGGATGCAGCCCGGCGCTCCCGCGCCCAGAGCCCCCTTTCGCATCGTCGGTGCGCACACCGACTCCCCCGGCCTACGCCTCAAGCCTCGACCCGATGCTGGTAGCTCGGGGTGGAAGCAGCTCGCCGTCGAGGTGTACGGCGGAGCACTGCTCAACTCGTGGCTCGATCGCGATTTGGGTATCGCCGGATGCGTCGTCGACCGGTCGGGCGGGGACTTCCTCGTTGACCTGCGCGAGCCGATTGCTCGCGTACCCCAGCTCGCCATCCACCTCGACCGCGACGTGAACGAGCGGGGCCTCGTGCTCGACAAGCAGCAACACCTCAGCCCGGTATGGGGCACGGGTGCACCACGCCCGGGGGAGTTCGTCGAGTTCCTCGCCCAGCAGACCGGTGTCCTCGCTGCCGGCGACATCGCCGGTTGGGACCTGTGCCTCTTCGACCTCACCCCTGCCGCTGTCATCGGCGCTGACGCGTCGCTCCTTGCCTCGGGCCGTCTCGACAACCTGGTGTCGTGCTGGGCGGCAACCACTGCGCTCTGCGGTGCCAGACCGAGCAGCGCCACGCACGTGATCGCGCTGTTCGACCACGAAGAGGTCGGCTCCGAGAGCACCTCGGGTGCGGCCAGCCCATTCCTCGAGCACGTCCTCGAGCGGCTCTCCCTCGCGAGGGGTGCCACCCGGGACGACTACCTGCGCTCGCTCACCGCCAGTTCCTGCATCTCGGCCGACAACGCTCACGCGGTTCACCCGAACTACCCCGAGCGACACGAGCCGGGCCACCGACCGATGGTCAACGAGGGACCGGCCATCAAGGTGAACGCAAACCAGCGTTACGCAACCTCTGCACGCACTTCCGTAATGTTCGAGCAGTGTTGCGCCAGCGCCGGAGTGCCGGTGCAGTCGTTCGTCTCCCGCAACAACATGCCTTGCGGATCCACTATCGGGCCGATCACCGCGACTCGGCTCGGCATCGCAACCGTCGACGTCGGTGTGCCGCAACTGTCAATGCACTCGGCGCGTGAGCTCTGCGGCACGCAGGACCCGATCTGGCTGGCGCGAGCCCTGGGCGCGTATTTCGCGGGCTAAACCTGCGTGTTTCAGACCTTTGACTGGGCAACGTCGAAGAGCCGCTGCAGTTCGTCGCGAAGCTGTTCGGTCAGGGCACGCATCGCATCCCGTGACACCCGACCGCCGTCCACGGCAACGGGCGGCATGATCGGCGGGCCGATCTCGAGATGCACATGGCACGGGCGGACACCCTTGGACCCCTTGCCCATTGCGCGCTCGGTACCAGCAATACCCACCGGGATGATCGGCACGCTGCACTTGGATGCAACGTAGGACACTCCCTCGAACAGCGGACCCACTGTTGGCCCGCTCAGCCTCGTCCCCTCGGGGTACAGCACGAGCGACTCGCCGCCTTTCACCACGTCGAGGCAGCGCTGGAGGGCAACGCGGTCCACCGTTCCCCGGGTAACCGGGAACCCGCCGAGCGCGCTGAGGAGCCAGTTGAAGGGCTGCTTGCGCCAGAGGATCTCTTTGCCCATGTACCGCTGACGCCGCGTTGTCGTGGCGGAGAGGACAATGACGTCGAGATTCGAGCGGTGCACTGCAGCCATCACGTACGCCCCCTTCTTCGGCACATGCTCACGCCCGTTGCAGGAAAGGCGGAAAAAGATCCTGCTCAACAGCACCAGCAGGTTTCTCACAATGAGGAAGAAGACGTATCCCGTCCTGCCCTTGCCGAGTGCCTTCGAGTCGAACGTTGTCATCAGGATCCCCCCAGCAGTTTCGTGAGTTCTTCGAGCACATCCTCCACGGACCGTCCCGTCGTGTCGACGATTACGGCGCCGCTCGCCTCGGTGAGCGGCCCGTCCGTGCGTTCGCGGTCCATGCGGTCCCGGGCCTCGATGCTCGCGGCGATCTCATCCACGTCACCGCCCGATTCGAGTGCGCGACGCCGGGCGCGCTCGAGTGGCGATGCCGTGAGGAACACCTTGAGCGCCGCATCGGGGAACACCACCGAGCCGATGTCACGGCCCTCGAGCACCCCGCCGCCGCGCTGACGCGCCCACGCCCTCTGCCGATCGACCATCTCGCTGCGGACTTCCGGGTTTGCCGCCACCGCGCTCACGCAGGCGTTCACCTCCGGGGTGCGGATGGCGGCGGTTGCGTCGAACCCATCGACCACAACGCCACCGTCACCGACGTCGAGCACAACACGACGTGCGAGGTGCGCTACCGCAGCGGGAGCATCAAGCGCGATCCCCTCACGCATGGCAGCGACGGTGACCGCCCGGTACATGGCACCTGTGTCGAGGTACTGAAGCCCGAGGCGCGCCGCCAAGGCCCTGCCGATAGTGGACTTTCCCGCTCCCGCAGGACCGTCGATGGCAATCACGAACACTTCATTGACCGGTCCCATTGATCACCAACTGGTGCCCTGGGGCCGCCCCTCGTCGTACCCCGCGGCGCTCTGGACACCGACGACGGCACGCTCACGAAACTCGGGGATGCTCGCCGCGCCCGCATAGGTACATGCACTGCGCACGCCCGCGACGATCTGGTCGAGTATGTCCTCGACACCCGGTCGCTCGGGATGGAGATACATGCGTGAGGTAGAGATCCCCTCCTCGAAGAGTTCCTTCCGCTCGCGCTCGAACGCCGATTCGGAGCGGGTGCGGTTCTTCACCGCTCGGTTCGACGCCATGCCGAACGACTCCTTGTAGAGACGACCCTCGAGGTCACGCAGGGTGTCTGCGGCCGACTCGTACGTACCGGCCAACCAGGATCCGAACATCACACTGGCTGCCCCTGCCGCCAGTGCGAGCGCCACGTCACGCGGGTAGCGCACACCACCATCCGCCCAAACATGACCACCGGACTCCGCCGCGGCCTGTGCACACTCCTCCACTGCGGAGAACTGCGGCCGGCCGACGCCGGTCATCATCCGCGTGGTACACATCGCGCCGGGCCCGACACCAACCTTCACCACGTCCGCGCCGGCCTCGATGATCTGGCGCGTTCCCTCCGCCGTGACGACGTTGCCCGCAACGATCTTCGCGTCGGGGACGACCGAGCGAACAGCCTCGATCGCACGGAGCATGCGCGTCTGGTGACCATGCGCCGTGTCGATAACCAGCACGTCGGCGCCCATCGCGGCGAGGTCCTTTGCCTTCGAGCCCGGGTCTCCGTTGATCCCGACCGCGACGGCCACCATCAACTGGCCGTTCCGGTCGAGTGCCGGTCGGTAGATCGTAGAGCGAAGGGTTCCGCGGCGGGTGATGATCCCGAGCAAACGGCCGTCGTCGTCCACCACCGGCGCGGCGCTGAGTCGGCGTCGCGAGAGTTGATCGTGGATCGCCTGGGGGTCCAGGCGGTGCGACATCGTAACTACGTCACGCGACATCACGTTCTGCACCTGGCTGAAGCGGTCGTAGCCGGCGGCGTCGCTCTCCGAGAAGATACCCATCGGTCGCTGCTCGTCGTCGACGACGATGACAACCCCGTGCGCACGCTTGTGGATGAGGCCGAGCGCGTCACCGATGGTGTTCTGCGGGGACATCGTGATCGGCGTCTCGAAGACGGGGTGCCTACTCTTGACCCACCCGATCACCTGTTCCACGACGTCGAGGGGGATGTCCTGGGGAAGCACGGCAACGCCCCCACGGCGAGCCACCGTCTCGGCCATCCGTCGACCAGCGACTGCGGTCATGTTCGACACGACCACGGGGATTGTGGTGCCGAGCGCGTCCGGCGTGGTGAGGTCCACATCCAGACGGGACGACACGGCCGACAGGCTCGGGACCATGAAGACGTCGTTATACGTCAGGTCGAACGGTGGGCGTTCGTTCAGGAACCTCATGGGTGGCTCTCGTCCTCCTGGCCCGCTCGAGGGCCAACCAAGGCTACCGGTCCGACTAGCGTTCGTGGTATGCCCGATTCAGGCCCTCCCGTGCTGCTCGTCCATGGCTGGGGCGGTTCGTTCTCCGAGACGTGGGTCCGCAGCGGCATGACTGCCCTCATTGAGGATGCTGGCCGAGAAGTGATCGGCGTGGACCTGCTCGGGCACGGCACCGCCCCGAAACCCCACGAGCCGGAGGCCTACAACGACCTCACCCTGCGGATTCTCGACGTGCTGCCCGACGGACCGGTGGACGCGATCGGGTTTTCCCTCGGGGCAATCACCCTGCTCCAACTCGCGTGTCGCAACCCCGGACGCCTCAACCGCCTCGTGTGTGGCGGGATAGGTGAGAACGTTTTCCGTTCCGACGACGAACGCCGCCAGCGACTGATCGCCGGGGTGGAGGGCCGGGCCGAGGAAGGCGACGTGGATGCCCAGGTGTTCGGCAACTACGCCGACAGACCCGGGCAGGATGCTGTTGCACTCGCAGCGGTACTCAAGCGCACGAAGAGCTACTCGCTTACACCCGAGCGGCTGGCGTCCGTGACGATCCCGGTGCTCATTGCGATCGGCGACAAGGACTTCGCCGGGCCCGGGGACCCCCTCGCGGCGGCATTGCCGAACTCCACACTCAAGGTGCTGAGGAACGTCGACCACTTCGCCACTCCCGAGGCATTTGCCTTCATCGACGCGACGCTCGAGTTCCTCGATTGCGTGTGACCCTGCACTGATGCCCGAGACCACCACCGACCCGCAGCGCGCCGCTGCGGTCCTTGCTGCCGGTGGGCTCGTGGCGATGCCGACCGAGACCGTGTACGGCCTCGCGGCCGACGCCGAGAACGAGCAGGCAGTCCGGCGGGTCTTTGCCGTGAAGGGCCGACCGGCCGATCATCCGCTCATTATCCATCTCGCGGCCGCGGAACAGGTGCTCGACGGTTGGGCCGAGCCGTTTCCCGCCTCGGCTGCTGCGCTCGCGGCGAGCTGCTGGCCGGGCCCCATCACGCTCCTCGTTGTCGCCGGCCCACGAGTGGGACCATGGATCACCGGTGGGCGCACCACGGTGGGGCTACGGGTGCCGGCGCATCCACTCGCCACCCGCATGCTCGAGGCGTTCGGCGGTGCGGTTGCAGCGCCCTCGGCGAATCGCTTCGGCAGGGTGAGCCCGACGACGGCCGCCCACGTGCTCGCCGACCTCGGCGACGATGTCGACCTCATCCTCGACGGGGGCGAGTGCCCGGTCGGCGTGGAATCAACGATCGTCGACTGCACCGTCGAGCCCGCCCAACTGCTCCGGCCCGGGGCGATCACCCTCGAGCAGGTGAAGATCATCCTCGGCGACGTCGCCGGCGCGAGCGGCCCCAGTCGGGCGGCGGGAATGCTCGCGTCGCACTACGCGCCCCGCTGCACCGTCTCGCTGTTCGAGTCACAGCAGGAGGCGCACTCGCACCTCGAACGATTGCGATCCTCGGGCGAGCGCGCTGTCTGGTTCGACGCGACGGGCGATCTCGCCAAGGCAGCACGCACCCTGTACACCGCGCTGCGCAAAGCAGACCTCGACGGCGCCCTCGAATTCGTCGCCGTGCTGCCCCCTCCGGAAGGCCTCGGCTACGCGATCCGCGATCGCCTCACGAAAGCCGCTGCCCCGAGGCCCTGACCCAGCCGGTGCGATGCAGTTCAGTCTCCGTCCCACCGGCCCAACTGATTGAGGTGCGACACCCAGAGATCGCGGACCTCCTCAAGATCCGGACACGGCCCTCTGTCCACTGCGGCCACCGTGATGCTCACGGTGCTCGAACCGGCGTCGGGAACGAGTTCGAGCCGGCACCAGCACTCGGACGGTTCGTACAGGTGAACGTCGAGGAGATACGGCGGTTCGTCCACGAGAACCTCACCGATCCACGAGGACACGATGAGCAGCGCCTCGTACGCCTCCGCCGGGAGCGCGTCGATCGTGAACGAGGGATGGTCGTGGGAGACGCGGAACCTCCCGGCACTACGTGGCTGCTCCCGCTGGGTGGCTCGCGCTGCCGGTGCGGCCGGATACCGCGAACCAGTCGCGGCGCCTGTCGTTCCGGGATCGACGAGTACCCGCCTTCCTGTTGCGTGAGCAATCGCGGAGTCGAACGCGGCGTTGAGGGCTTTCATCGCCTCTTCGGAACCCCCGCGGTCAGGATGGGCGTCGCGTGCAAGGCGCCGTCTCGCTGCCCGGATGTCGTCGAGTGACGCACCGAACGCGAGCCCGAGGACCACGAACGGGCCGTCGGACGGCAAGGTCACCGACCCCGGAAGTCCGGGTTGCGCTTCTCCATGAATGCGGCAACACCCTCACGGAAGTCATCGGTGCGAAGTAGCGGGAGCAGTTGCAGGAACACGTGGTGGACGTTCTGTTCGAAGGTCTCGGTCTCTGCCGCACGCATCATCCGCTTGATCGCCCGGACCGCAAGGGGCGCGTTGGAGGCGATCTCCGTTGCGAGGGCCCGCGAGAATTCCAGCAGCCGCTCGTGCTCGACCACGTGATTGATCAGTCCGAGTTCGAGTGCCTCGTCGGCCATCAGCGTCCGTCCGGTGAACGCGATCTCAGCAGCCTTGGAGTAACCGACGATCCGGGGCATCAGCCACGTACCACCGCTCTCGGGAAGGATTCCGCGCTTGGCGAACCCGGGGCTGATCTTCGCGGACTTCGCTGCGACCCGAATGTCGCAGCCGAGAGCCAGGTCAAGGCCGTAGCCGGCCGCTCCCCCGTTGAGCGCACAGATCGTCGGGGTGTCCAGGTTGTGCAACACGATCGGCGGTGCCTCGCGAATGTCGAACTCGCCGGGGTTCGTGTCGAGGTTCCCGAGATTGCCGAGGCCCCCTGTTGGGCCGCTCATCTGGGCCGCTAGGTCAAGGCCCGCACAGAAGGCACGTCCGTTCCCGGTGAGGATGATGCAGCGTACGTCCCGGTCCCGGTCCGCTTGGAGGAGCCGCACCGAGATGTCGTCGAGCATCGCTCCCGAGATCGTGTTCATCCGCTCGGGGGCATTCAGGGTGATTGTGGCGACGTGATCGGCCACCTCATAGAGGACTTCGCTCATCTCACGAGACTAGACACGGCGTCGACCCCTGCGTCCACCCCCCGGTAACCTGCGCGTGCCCGGGTGACACCCCGCTCGACCGGGAGTCGACACGATTGAGGTTCGCCATGGACAGCAAGCGACTGTTACCGACCGCCGTGGTCGCCGTGCTCCTCGCAGCGACGTCCTGCGGGTCCCGCCCGACGTATGCCGGAGCGCTCGAGGGCATGATCGGCACCACCGGCACCGAGGTGGTGAACGAGGCATTCCACGCACGTCTCTCCGGAACGGAGGCAGGCAGGGCCGGCCTCGTGGACACCGATTTCGCCGCAGAGACCTACGACTCGGTGGTGATCGTTGCGCTCGCCGCCGAGGTGGCAGGCACCGACGGGACGGCGCTCGCGAAGGAGATCACCGGTGTGACGAGGGACGGCACGGAGTGTGAATCGTTCGCCGCGTGCCTTGCCGTGATCCGTGAGGGCGGCGATCCGTCGTACGTGGGGGCAACCGGAAGGCGTCCGCTCAACGAGGCGGGCGAGCCCGACACCGGCAACTATCAGGTCGAGACCTTCGGCGCGAACGATCGGATAGACCCGACGAAGCGCACCTTCCGGAAGGGTTCCCGACCCGACACGATGACGGTGACTTCCCAGCCGATAACCGCGAACCTCCAGGGCGACGGGGTCCTTCGAATCGGGGCGCTCCAACCG
The DNA here is from genome assembly GCA_945889085.1 of Ferrithrix thermotolerans DSM 19514. GTDB lineage: Bacteria > Actinomycetota > Acidimicrobiia > Acidimicrobiales > Ilumatobacteraceae > WLJO01. The sequence continues at coordinate 2,192 of CAMDBM010000043.1, read as the reverse complement.
AAGACAGGCCGGGCCAAGATCTATCTCCCCGCGGTGAGCGCCGGTTGGGAACTAGCACTCGCCGACATCAAGGCTGCCGGCGGTGTGCTCGGCCAACCACTTGAGCACCGGACCGCTGACGCGGGGGATGCGTCGGACGACACCGGCGTGCGCGGAGCCCGCGCCCTGCTGGCCGACGGGGTCGACGTGGTCATCGCGGCGAACTCCTCGGCCGTCACGCTCCAGGTAATCGACGAGATCGTGAATGCGGGAATCCCGATCTTTTCACCGCTGAACACCGCCCCGGTCCTCACCAATTATGCGGATCACGGGTTGTACTTCCGGAACCTTCCTTCGGATCTCATCCAGGCCGACACACTCGCCCACGTGATCGCCGAGCGCGGCAATCGCTCCGTCTCCATCGTGGCGCTCGACGACGTCTACGGGAACGGGCTCGCAGAGCAGCTCGCCAGGTCCTTCGAGACCCTCGGCGTGACCCTGCTCACGACCGATTTCTACGGCGGTGCCACCAGCGATTTCTTCCCCATCGCCCGGCGGGTGGTGGCGGCGGACCCCGACGCGATCGTGCTGGTCTCGTTCAGCGAGGCGTCACGGGCCCTGCGGGCATTGGTCGTCTCGGGTATCGGACCCCGTCGCAAACAGATATTCGGCACCGACGGCACGACGAACAACACGATCGGCGAGCTCTTCGACGCCGGCGGGTGACCGGGTTCCTCACTCGGCTACCGTCCCTGCCGTGACCTCCGGAAAGCCCGTCCCCCAACCCACCGAACTGATTGACCACTCCGCAGCGTGCGAGGTGCTCCTCATCCGCCACGGTCGGTCTGCCGACGTGGTGCCCGGCGATGCCGGCGCAAGCGATCCCCCCCTCCACACCGAGGGCGAGCAGCAGGCACTCCTCCTCGACGAGCGCCTCCGTGACAAGAAGATCCACGCCGTGTATTCCTCGCACCTCAAGCGAGCCCGCCAGACCGCTGCGCCGCTCGCGTCGCGCCGCGGCCTGACGACCACCGAGTTCGAGGATCTCGAGGAGGTCCGCCTCGGGGACTGGGCCCTCGGCGAGTTCCGCCGACGTGTCGCCGAGCGCGATCCCGAGTGGGTGGAGTGGACCAAGCGGCGCACGTGGGACGGCATTCCCGGCGCCGAGGGCGATCGGATGTTCCGCGACCGGGTGAGCAGCGTCATCAACGACCTCGCTGCGCGCCACCGTGGTGAGACCATTGCCATCGTCGTTCACGGGGGTGTCATCGGAACCTTCCTCGCGCATGCGCTCGACATGCCCTTCTCGCTGTGGATGACCTGCGAGAACACGAGCGTCAGCAAGGTCCGAATCGGACCGGACGGCACGTACGTCGTGACCGTGAACGACGCCCATCACCTCTTCGATCCCGTCCTGCGAGCGTGATCGGTTAGGTTCCTCGAATGATCGAGAGCCGCCCCGCACCCGTCAAGACCCGCATCACCGAGATGCTCGGTATTGACTACCCGATCATCCAGGCCCCCATGGGCTGGATTGCCCGGTCGCAACTTGCCTCTGCGGTGTCCAATGCAGGCGGCCTCGGCATTATCGAGACCTCGTCCGGTGAGCTCGATCAGGTGCGCGAAGAGATCCGCAAAATGCGGGATCTCACCGACAAACCCTTCGGCGTCAACATCGCCGGGCTGTTCGTGAGGGATCCCTCCATCGCCGACTTCGTGGTTGACCAGGGAGTCCGGTTCGTCACGACGTCCGCGGGTGATCCGAACAAGTACGCCGTGCCGCTCATGCAGGCCGGCCTCACCGTGTTCCACGTGGTACCCACCCTGAAGTCCGCGCTCAAGGCGCTCGCTGCGGGGGTGCACGGGCTTGTCGTCGAGGGCGGCGAGGGCGGCGGCTTCAAGAGCCCGCGAGACGTCGCGACGATGGTCCTCGTGCCCCTCGTGGCATCGAAGGTGAACGTGCCGATCGTCGCAGCGGGAGGCATCACCGACGGCCGAAGCATGGCCGCAGCGCTCGCCCTCGGTGCGGACGCCGTCCAGATGGGCACCCGCATGGTCTCGGCCGCGGAGTCACCGGTTCACGAGAACTGGAAGAACGCGATCATCAACGCCGCCGAGACCGACACGGTGTTCCTGAACCGATTCTCGAGCCCCGGTCTGCGCACGCTGCGCACTGCTCGCAGCGAACGGTTGGAGCACCAAGACAATGTGTC
>CAMDBM010000042.1:0-20308 GCA_945889085.1 Ferrithrix thermotolerans DSM 19514 | reverse complement strand
CAGGGCGATACCGGGTTGACCGGTGATACGGGTCTGACGGGTGATACTGGTCTGACGGGTGATACGGGTTCGCAGGGTGACACCGGCATCCAGGGCGATACCGGGTTGACCGGTGATACGGGTCTGACGGGTGATACGGGTCTGACAGGCGATACGGGTCTGCAGGGAGAGAGTGGTCTGCAGGGTTTGACCGGTCCGCAGGGCGATACCGGGTTGACCGGTGATACGGGTCTGCAGGGAGAGAGTGGTCTGCAGGGTCTGACGGGTCCGCAGGGTGACACCGGCATCCAGGGCGATACCGGGTTGACCGGTGATACGGGTCTGCAGGGCGAGAGTGGTTTGCAGGGTCTGACTGGTCCGCAGGGTGATACCGGTGTGACGGGTTCGCAGGGTGACACGGGTCTCCAGGGCGAGACGGGTGTGCCCGGAATCCTCGGTGACCCCGGTGAGACCGGACCGCAGGGCAACACCGGACCAATCGGCCCCAACGGCATCACCTACGGCTCGTTCTTCGTCGGTGACGATTCCATCGTGCGCTACCCAACTGCGGCTGGGTCGACCAATGTGCTCACCAGCGAATCGGCCAGCGGCAACAACTACGTGACGGTGACGCTCAACGTCGACGCCGAACGCACCGGCAGCGGGTCGTGGCAGGGCGAGGTCGAGTGTGAGTTCTCCGGCGCGGGAGTGACGAGCAGTACGGGACGGACCCGCATTCTGTTCGAGAGCTTGATTCCGTACTTCACCGGTGGGCAGATCACTGTCCAAGCCGTGGTCTCTCAGGGCAGCACCGGCACGCTCGCTTGCACACTCGTCGATGACGGTACGCCCGACCCCGACGACCCGACGGTCGAGATCCGGGTTGCCGGAGCAATGGGCGTGTCGGTGAACGACTCGAACTCCACGTACGCAGACTTCGCGTACGCCGCCCCGGCCTGATCGGCTCCCCGGCTCGCGGGGAGACGACCGATCGCTAGATCGTTTTCGCTGTTAGGGTCCGGGCGATTTCGATGAACAACTGGCGTCTCTACGGTGATATCGAATTGGACCCGGTGCTTCGTGCTGCCCTCGAAGCGTTCGTTGAAACGGGCTACCACGGTGCGACCGTGCGAGACATCGCCCGTCGTGCCGGCCTCTCGGTGCCGGGCATCTATCACCACTACGCCACCAAGCAGGACATGCTCCTCACGATCTTGGACCTTGCGATGGAAGACCTGCTCTCCCGGAGCCGGGCGGCCAAGGATGAGGCAGGTGGGGATCCGGTACGCGCCTTCGCCCTCCTCGTGGAGTGCCTTGTGCTGTTCCACTGTCATCGTCGTGACCTCGCCTTCATCGGCTCCAGCGAGATGCGCAGCCTCGAGCACGCCAACCGTGCGCGCATCACGGCACTTCGCACTGCGCAGCAGCGCCTGATCGATGCAGAGGTGGACGCTGCCGTCCGGTCCGGCCGCTTCCGTGCCGCCTATCCGCGCGACGCAGCCCGTGCCGTGGTCACGATGTGCACCGCCGTGCCGTCCTGGTACCGGGCCGATCACGAGTCCACCCCCGAACAGGTGGCTGCGCGCTACGTCAACTTCGCGCTTGGCATCATGCACTATGAAGGTGCCCCACCTGCGTGAGTGGCTCACGGGGTAGAGCGCCAAACCAACGATCGAGGTCATGATGACCATGTCTTGACGCTTTCTGGGCGCTCACCTAGGCTTTTTCAACCATATCGAACGCTCGCTCGGTAGCTGTGAAACGAGGAAAAACATGGCAGAAGCACCGTCAATGGGAGAGTTCCTCAAGGACTCGCCTCGCAACTGGGGCAAGTGGGGCGCTGACGACGAGATCGGTTCGCTCAACTACCTCGATGCCGGGCAGGTGCTCCGCGGCGTGCAACACGTCAAGCAGGGCAAGGTGCACACACTGCAGGTGCGCATGTGCGACCCGGCCGGCGACCCGGTGTGGCCCGGCCGTCGCGGTGCAGAGCGCCTGATGGTGTTCGACGAGGGATCGTGGCACGGCGACCGTGCACCGCAGTTTCCCGGTGGCCTGCACTACGCCGATGACTTCATCACGGCGTTCCTTCAGGGCTCGTCGCAGTACGACGCCCTCGGCCATGTCTGGTACGACGGCCAGATCTACAACGGGTACGACGCCAACACCACCATCGGCGGGCTGAGCAAGGCCAGTGTGTTGCCGATCGCCGAGCACGGCATCGTCGGTCGCGGCATCCTGCTCGACATGGCCCGCTTCCGGGGCAAGGAGTCCCTCGCCAAGGGCGAGACCTTCACCCACGAGGACCTCATCGCCTGTGCGAAGGCACAGGGAACCGAGATCCAGAAGCGGGACATCCTGTGCATCCGCACCGGCTTCATCTCCACCTTCTACCGCGACGGCGCCACGGAGTTCTACAAGGACTTCATCGAGCCCGGCCTCACGTACTCGCCCGAGCTCGTGCAGTGGTTCCAAGACATGGAGATCCCCAACCTCGTCACCGACACCATCGCAAACGAGGTCACCATCGAGCCGGTCAGCGGCGTGGCACTCCCGCTGCACTGCGCGCTCATGCGTAACCTCGGCGTGCTGTTCACCGAGATCATCGACCTCGATGGCATTGCTGCCGAGTCCGCGCAGGACAAGCAGTACACGTTCCTTTACGTCGCTGCACCGCTCAAGGTTGTGAGCGGCACGGGCGCACCGGTGAACCCGGTCGCCATCAAGTGACCCGCCGGCAACATACGTACCAAGTAACCACACAGGAGTAGAGATGACCGCGACCGATCGCCCGTGGCTGAGTAGCTACCGCAAGGGCACATCCACCGAGATCAAGCCGGAGTTCACGAACGCCCTCGACATGTTCAAGGCGGCGGTGAGGCGCAATCCGGACCTCATCGCGATCAAGTACTTCGATGGAACGGTCTCGGTGGCCGAGCTGGACGCGCAGAGCACGGCACTCGCTGCCGGACTCCTCGCGAACGGCTTCCAGAAGGATGATCGGCTCGCGGTCTATCTCCAGAACGTTCCGCAGTTCCTCGTTGCGATGCTGGCTGCTTGGAAGGCGGGCGGCGTGATGGTGTCGGTGAACCCGATGAACCGTTCGCGTGAGCTCGACTACATGCTCAAGGACTCCGGGGCCACCGTGCTCCTGTGCCTCGAGAACCTCTACAGCAGCGTTGCCAAGGACGTTGTCCCGGGCACGAGCGTGCGGACCGTGATTACCACGTCCGAATTGGACTACCAGACGCGCCACGACCCGCGACTGTTCAAGGACATCAAGCGCGAGCGCAGCGCGGGCACCGTCGACATGCTTGAACTCATCGCGAAGCACCGTGGCGAGACCGTTCCCGATGTCACGCTCGCGCCGAACGACGTGGCGTTCCTCACCTACACGTCGGGCACCACCGGCGTGCCGAAGGGCGCCCGCAACACGCACAGCAACGTGGTGTTCAACTCGCAGGCCTACCGGGACTGGATCGACCTCTCGTCGGACGAGGTCATCCTCGGGGTTGCGCCGCTGTTCCATATCACCGGGCTCGTCTCGGGTGCCACCGTGTCGTTCCTGCTGCCCGCAACACTCGTGCTCGCGTACCGCTTCGACCCGGGCGTGATGCTCGACTGCATCCGCGAACACCGACCCACGTTCACCGTCGGTGCGATCACGGTGTTCATCGCGCTGTCGAACGCAGCCGGTGTCGAGCCGGCCGACTTCGCGTCGCTGAACAAGATCTACTCCGGCGGTGCAGCCATCGCACCGGCGATCGCAGATGCTTTCCAGGCTCGCTTCGGGCACCAGATCCACAACATCTACGGCCTCACCGAGACCACGTCACCGTCCCATGCGGTCCCCCTCGGTGCCGCGACACCGGTGGACCCAACGAGCGGTGCACTGTCGGTCGGCGTGCCGATCTTCGACACCGTCGTGCGCATCGTCGACGAGAACGGCAACGAGTTGCCGGTCGGCGAGATCGGCGAGCTGGTGACCGAGGGCCCGCAAGTGGTGGACGGTTACTGGAACAAGCCGGAGGAGACCGCAAAGTCGATCCCGAACGGGCGCCTGTACACCGGTGACGTCGGCTTCATGGACGCCAACGGCTGGTTCTACATCGTCGACCGCAAGAAGGACATGATCAACGCCTCGGGCTACAAGGTGTGGCCCCGTGAGGTGGAGGACGTGCTCTACGGCCACCCGTCAGTGCGCGAGGCCGCCGTCATCGGTGTGCCCGACGAGTATCGCGGCGAGTCGGTGAAGGCGTTCGTGAGCCTGAAGCCGGGCACCACGGCCACCCCCGAGGAGATCCAGGCGTTCTGCAAGGAGCGCATGGCGGCGTACAAGTACCCGCGCCAGGTGGAGATCGTGGACGAACTCCCCAAGACGGTCACCGGCAAGATCCTGCGTCGCGAACTGCGCGACACGAAGTAATCCACCCCCGCTTCTCGGTACCGAAACGTGGCTTGGCCTCAGGGGGCAGTCGCGGCAACGTTCGGTACCGAGAACGGCGGGTTAGGCGCTCAGGCTCGCGAGTACTGATGCCTACAGGTGACAGGATGACACCATGACGTACGACGATGTGGCGAACGTGTACTTCGCCCAGCCGCCATCCCCGATTGCTGTGCCCGCACTGCCGGACACCCCAGCCCGGCGGCTCCGTGACGCTCTCGAACCCGTTGCCACCCAGGGTTGGTGGTCGAGGCCGCCCATGGAGCGGTTGACGTCGCTCGGCCTCGGCTTCTTCGACGCGTATGTGTGGGGCCGCGCCGCAGCGCTCGGTACACCCGCAGCCTCGGTGGTGGTGTCCACGTTCGGCGTGTTCGAGCCGGGACTGCTTACGGCGGTGTACCAACAAGGTGTCGGTACGGCCTCGCGTGACGATGTGCTCGCTGCCCGAGCCGAGGGGGCGAGCGCAGCGATGGAGGCCCTCGTGTCGGCCGACGCGGCAGCCGCGGTTGCGGGCCCGCTCCTCACCGCGATCGAGCAGCTTGACGGAATGGGGCGCCCGCTGTTCTCGGCACTGCGGGAACTACCGCTGCCGTCGTCGTCGCAGGGGCGCCTGTGGCGCGCTGCGGAACTGGTGCGCGAGCACCGCGGCGACGGCCACCTTGCCGCTGCGGTCGCTGCAGGACTCGACGCCGTGGAGGTGAACGTGTTCACCGAGTTGTGGCTGGGCTACAGCGTCGGTGAGTACAGCGGCACACGGGGCTGGAGCCCGGAGCGTCTTGCGGCAGCGGTTGCATCGCTCGAGCAGCGCGACTGGATGAGCAACGGTGCGCTCACGCCAGCCGGCGTGCGGGCCCGTCTGCAACTGGAGGAAGACACTGACGCAACCCAGGCGGCACTCGTCAACCTTCTCGGCCCCGGTATCGACGGGCTTGTTGCGGGGGCGGCAGCGATCAGCGACCTCGTGATGGCGAGACCGTCGTTCCCTGCAGACCCGCGCAAGCGTGCCGCTGGCTGATCCAGTTGGGTTACGGGCGGGCCGGCGACGGCCAGTCGCTGTCGAGGAACTCGACGAACGCGTCGTTGTAGTCCGCGTAGCGGTACCACTGATCAGCCAGCCACGAGTGCGCCTCGCGCTCGCTGTAGCCGTAGGTGCGCATCGCCCACGCCTTGAGCACGAGGCCCGTACGGCTGCGACCACCGTGGCAGTGGACGATCACGTTGCGGCCCTCGGCAAGCAACGCGTCCACGGCGTCCACTGCATCGCGGACCGCCGAGGCGAGCCCAATGTTGCGCTCGGGCTCGGACTCGTCGATGAGGTAGACCTGCCTGCGGATGTCGTGGTTGGCGAAACGATCCCGGGTGCGGCAGAGCGACACGATCGCCCAGTCCGTCGGCGCATCGTTGGCACCGAGCAGGTCGGCAGCGTGCAACCACGGTGCAACCTCTTTGGGGCTCGCAGGGCTTTCGGGCGGGGTCTCGGAACGGTCGGTGCCGCCGAGCAGACGGCGCGCGAACTGCTGCAGGTGGTCCATGCGGTACACGAGACGACCGTCCGGCGCGTCGAGTGCCCCGTGCACATAGGTTGCCCATCTCGACGGGATCCCCTGCACGCTGTAGCGAGCGCCTGCAAGTGCTCCGGCCACACACGCCACGGTGTCGGTGTCGTTGCCGAGCTGGATTGCTGCCACGATCGCACTTTCGAACGAGGTGGTCGAACGCACTGCCCACACCGCCTGCGCGAGGCATCCCCACACCGAGCCGTTCGACGGTGCGGGGTCGTTGGGTGTCCAGCCGGAGAGCAGCACGCTCGCGAAGTCTTTCCGTTGGGCCTCCGGGACGGAATCAACCAGCGCCTCGAGGTCGTCGAACGGGTCCTGCCCGCGCAGCGCCTGGCGCATCATCGCCACGGCGAGCCACGCCCCCCAGCCGGCCGCCGGATCCGGGTGCGTGAGGCCCGGCTGGTGCAGCACTACGTCGCGAGCAAGGTCGTCGTCCGCGTCGAGGAACGCGAGCGCGAGCGGAAAGGCGCGCATCAGCGCGCCATTGCCGGCACTCGACTCGGTATCGCGGGGAACGTCGCGCCAATCGGCGTGACGGAGTGCCCAACGGGTCTGATTGCCGACATCGTTCGCGGTGTCACACCACGCACGGAACCACGCCCACACGGTGTCGGGGTCGTACCCGCCGTGCTGCAGGAGCGCCTCGCCGAGGGCGATGGCCATCTGGGTGTCGTCGGTGAACTCACCGGGGGCCCAACCGAAGCTTCCTCCGCCGATCATCTCGCCGCGACCACCGAGTACCGGTGTGGGGAACCGCCTGCGGTAATCGCCTGGTGCGCCGAACTCGAACGGTGCACCGAGAGCATCACCGACTGCGGCGCCGAGCACGAGCCCGAGTGCCCGCTGGTTTTGTTCGTCCGTGAAGCGTTCGCGTGTCGTTGCCATCTGCATGTGGGTGTCAACGACACGGGAGGGCCACAGCGTGACATTCCCAGGATGTGGGTGCTCTTCAGCGCGTGAGGAGTACCCGGTCAAGCACGGCGGCCAGCACGGCTTCCCATGCCTGCGGCTCGAGCGGGGACGGAGCCACGTCGTCCACCGCCCGCCCGAGCAGGAACGCCTGGACGAGCACGGAAAGCGCCCGGGGGTCGAAGCCGGGCGCAACCCATCCATTGGCCTGGGCCTCGCGCAGCACGCCCACGTGGGCGTCGGTGTAGCGCTGTTGCTCCAAGCCGAGCGCGGTGCGCATCCGCTCGCTGCCCGCCGCCGCGGCGAGCGGGATCACCTGCTCGAGGCGCAGGGCCACCTTCGACGAATCGTGACCTGCGCGGACGGTCTCCACGAAACGCTCACGGAACTCCTCAGCGGACGCAGACTGGGACAGCGTGGACTCGATGGCTGCGATCGAGTCGTTGACGTATCGGGAGTACCGCAGCACGAGTGCGTGCTCGACGAGGTCGCTGAAGTCCTCGAAGTGGTAGTAGAGCGACCCTCGGGAGATCCCCGATGCGGCGAGAACCGAGTCACAGGTCACCTGCCCCACCGGCACGCTGTCCAGCATTGCTACGACAGTGTCGATGAGCGCCCGCTTCGTTGGGTGCTCCGTTGTCTTCGGCCGCGGAGGCCTGCGCTTCACCAGCATGGAAACCTCGCAGTGGGCGGGTGTGGAGGCCCACGCAGAACCTCGGCCGGTTCGTATGTGGCGTCTCACTCACCCGATGGGGATAGGGATCACTCTACCCACCGTCTTGGCCCCATCCGGGCCGTGCTACCAGCCGAGCGCTTTGGCGGTAGCGGTGTCCACCACGCCGGTTACCCGCAGCCCGGCCGAGCGCTGGAAGGCCCTCACTGCGGTTCGGGTACCCGAGCCGAAGCGGCCGTCGGCGGTGATGAGGGCGCCTCGCTCGCGCAGGACCTCCTGCAGGAGCAGCACGTTGTCGCCCCGCTGTCCGTATCGCATCGGCAACTTGGGCACGGGGGTGAGCCCGAGGAGCCTTGCAGCCCGGAGTGAGAGCGTGGAGGACACCGGCAGACGGTTGGCGCGCTGGAACGCATTCAGCGAGCGGGCGGTCTGCGGGCCGAACAACCCGGTGGTTCGGACCCGATAGCCGGCAGCAGTGAGCGCACGCTGGAGCGCGTTGACCACCTTGCTCCGCGTGCCACGGGCGAGCGGGACGTACACCTTTGCTGCGGTCGGTGCGACTGGGCTGCTGGTGGTCGTTGTCGAACTGTCATCGGGCGGCGCGGTTGTCGTGGTTGTGGTCGGCGGTGTGTTGACCCTCAGCTTCAGGGCAGCAGCGGTAGCGGTGTCGGTGACGCCCGTGGGGGCGAGTCCGTGCGCCCGCTGCCAGGTTCTCAGGCTGTTCATCGTGGTGTACCCGATGGAACCGGTGACCGTGAGCCCCAGCAGCGATTGCAGCCGTTTCACGTGGTCGCCGCAGGAGTTGCGGTGCAGCACCGGGAACACCTCGGTGTGTCGCACGGTGACACCGAGGGCTGCGGCCGTTGCCGGGTCGAACGTTGCTGTTGCCGGGAGTCCCTGGGCGGTCTGCCACTTGGCGATCGCAGCGGCGAGGGCGCTGGTAAAGGTGTTGACGAGCGAGGTGGCCTCGGCCGGCCGGTAGCCGGCAGGGAGCAGTGCGCGGATCTCGGCGACAGCCGGGCCGCGGTCGCCACAGGCAAGCAGCAGGTCCCCGAGGGCCGGTGCGGTTACCGCGGTCGCTCCCTCGGCGGTGTTCTTGGCGATGATGGCCTGGGCGAGTTCGGGTGTGCCGCGGTACTCGAAGTGATGCGGGTCCTTGACGATCGAGCGCTGTCCAGCCTTGGGGCACGAGTACCAGCCACCCCAGAAGAGGCCCCAGCGCTGGGCCGCCTTGAGGACCCAGTTCGGCATGGCGTGCGTGGTGGGCGCGGCGCACGCGTCGGTGGCGTGACGAACCGTCTGCAACGGGTTCGTGCTGTAGTTGAGGTCCACGGCAAGGCCCCATGAGTGGTACGACAACTGTGCCGGGGTGAGCCCCTTGCAGTTGCGCACGGTGGTGGCGGTGCAGCGGAACGAATAGGTGCCCGACTCGTCGATCCGATAGTTGCCGCGGCGGACGTCGGCGAGAAATCCTTCGAACAGGCCAGCAGCGAGTGGGTGCGAGCGGACACCGCCCCTCGCGAGACTCTGTTCCCACGCAGCGAGCGCTGCAGAGCCGCTCCAACTGTTCCCGGTCCACGTCCACCCCGTTCCCGGGAATGTGTCCTGCTCGGCCCGCACCAGCATGTCGAGCGCGGTGGCAGTCGCAGCGTCCACGATTCCGGTTACGGGGAGCAGCAGCGTGCCCTGCGCCTTGCGCACCGCCACCTCGGTAATCGAGCCGAACTTGCCGTCCACCACCACATCGCTCGAGTCGACGAGCAACTTGCTCTGGAGGATCGCGACGATCGGCCCGCTCGAGCCGAGTGTCAGGGGTACCCATTCCTCGGGTGTGATCGGCGTGATGATGAAGCCGTTGCCGGGGAACGGTGGTGCCGGGAATCCGTGGGTGGCCGGGTTGCCGTCCACCATCAGGGCGCAGTTGTCGAGCGTGACCGCTTCCATCTGCTCCTCGGTGCAGTGCTCCGGTCTTACCGGTGCTGCCGTGATCGCGGAAGCGGGTGACCCCGGGGTGACGGCGGCGGCGGCATTCGAGGGTGCTGCCTGCCACACCGTCGGCGCCAACACGATCGTGGCTGCGAGGACGATGCCGGTCACACGAAGACGCCGGACACGGAACATCCTCCTATTTTCTCACAGCCAGCATGCTCTTGACCACGCCTAGCGACAAGATTTCAGTTGTATTACGAAAAAATTGCTGCTCAGCAGGGGGTTCGCGTCACCGAAATCTCGGGTGGGGCCGCGTGCTGCCCCGCTTCAGGGCGCCGGATGCTGCAATCGGGCGGAACCGGAACGGCTTGGTGGTCTCGTCGGAAGGTACGACGGCGAGGTTCTCCGCCCCGGCGATGTCGTCCAAACGGAGCCGAAGTGATGCTGCGGTTCTCGTGTCGGTGACACCCGTGGGGGCGAGTCCGTGTTCGGCCTGCCAGGTGCGCAGCGCCACCATGGTGGCACTGTCGAACACACCCGTGACCGGCACGCCGACTGCCCGCTGCACGAGATCAACCCCTCGCCCGCAGGAATGAAGATGGAGCACTGGGAACACCTCGGAGTGTTTCACCTTCACCCGGAGCGCCCGGGCCGTCGCTGCGTCGAGCACACCGGTAACTGGCAGTTCGTTGTCCTGCTGCCAGCGAGCAAGTGCCGCAGCGAGTCGCGGACTGAAGAGGTCGGCCGGAAGCCTCGGTTCACGAGGTCGGTACGAAGCAGGCAGCAACCTGCGCAACCGCGTCACGGCTGCGCCTCGGTCGCCGCACGCGAGGAGCAGATTGGTGATGCCCGGCACGGCTGCGCGGGCTGCCCTCTTCGCAGTGTTTTTGGCGATGATGGCGCGCGCGAGTTCGGGTGTACCGCGGAACTCGAAGTGATGCGGGTCCCTCACAGCGGACTGCTGCTCGCCCGTCCGGCACGAGAACCAGCCACCCCAGAACAGTCCCCAGTGCAGCGCAGCCCGCAGCACCCAGTTGGGAATAGCATGCTCCACCGCAACACCGCAGGCGTCAACCGGGTCGTCGAGGGTCTGGAGCGCATTCGTGCTGTAGTTGAGGTCTAACGCGAGGCCCCATGCGTGGTACGAGAGGCGCGCGCTCCCGACGCCTTTGCAGTTCCGGGTGGTTGACGCGGTGCAGCGGAACGAATATGTGTCAGCCTCGTCAACACGAAGGCTGCCCCTGCGGAGATCCGCAAGGAACCCCTCAAACAGCGGTGCCGCTGCAGGGTCCGCCCGAACCGTCCCGGAAGTGAGTCGGGACTCCCACTCGGTGAGTGCCGGCGAGCCGCCGAACGAGTAACCCTTCCACGCCCAACCCTTGGGCGGGTACGACGGAACGGTTGCACGCACCATCACACCGAGAGCGCTCGCCGTTGCCGCGTCCACGGTGCCGGTAACTGGCAGTTCCTCCTCGGACTGGAACCGCTGCACGGCCGCCTTGGTCTGGCCACCGAAGCGCCCGAGCACAAGCACCTCCGGGTACCGAGCCTTCAGGCGCTCCTGCAGAACGATCACGCCGGGCCCGGTGGAGCCCAGAGACAGTTTGCGCCACTGCTCGGCAACGACCGGGGAGGAAACGATTGCGTCGGTCGGGAACGGGGGTGTCGCGAACCCGTGGTCCGATGGGCTGCCCTCGGCGAACACTGCGCAGCGTCGCACGGTTGCGGCGGCGATCTGTTCGGCCGTGCACAGTCGCGGCCTGCGCGGAACTGCTGCGATGTCCGAGGCGGGCGACCCAGGTGGCGGCGTGGACGCCGCATGAGCGGCGCCTACGACAGAGCGGGGTGCAGGGGCGGCAACGATGGCAACAGCCGCGACAGCAGTGAGGAGGGCAAGCGCTCCGGCCCGTGCCCCGTGACCAACCCGCATCACCGCTGCATCCTCATCGCCGAACCGTCCGCAGCGCGAGCCGAGGAGCGATTCAGTCCACCAGTTTCGTGAGGCGCTCGCGGTCAACCGGGTCGAGCAGGTCGATCACCGCAGTGATCGTGCCCGGCACCGCGGCACGGAGCGTGTGGTCGGCGTCGCTGCCGGGCCGGGGCAGCGCGGTGGTGAGCACCACGAAGGCAAGGTTGGGGACACATGCCCGCACGGCAGCGGCCCTCCCGATCGTGCGCCACACCGTCTCGGTGCGGACGAGACCCCCACGGTGCGAGGTGTACGGGCCGGCCACGTCGAACAGGCACGCGGCGCCGCCCGGGGCGGTGGCAAGGAACGACACCACGACACCGCTCTTGGGCACGCGGTACCCGGTCTTGGTGATCGTGAACCCGGCAGCGATCAGCGCCGCTTCGGCCACCTGGCCCGCCGGCCGCCCATCGTCTGCAGCGGGAAGCAGCGTTGTCGGTCGGTGAGTGGGTGCGGCGACTTCTTCGGAGATGCGGGTACGTGCGAGCTCGACGTACGAGGCGTCCATGTCGTAGCCGACATACCGGCGACCGAGTCGGGCCGCAGCGACCAGCGTGGTACCGCTCCCCATGAACGGGTCGAGTACGAGATCGTTCTCGAACGTGTACAGCGAGATGAGCTGCTCGGGCAGTTCAACCGGGAACGGGGCAGGGTGCCCGACACGCTTGGCACTCTCGGGCTGCAGGGACCACACGTCGAGCGTGAGCGACATGAAGTCGTCCGCGGACAGCGTGGTGCCGTGCGGGAGCCCGCGCTTGGCCCGCTGCGACGCAGTGAGCGCACGGTCGAAGCGACCCTTGCTCGCCACGATGACGCGCTCGGTGACATCGCGCAGTACCGGGTTTGCCGGGCTGCGGAACGATCCCCACGCGCACGAACTGCTCGCGCCCTCGCCCTTCTGCCACACCAGTTCGCCGCGCAGCAGCAGACCGAGGTCGTGCTCGAGGATCCGCACGACGTCGGCGGACAGGCTGCGGTACGGCTTGCGCCCGAGGTTCGCCACATTGACTGCGATGCGGCCGCCCGGCTCGAGCTTGCGCGCACACTCGGCGAACACGTCGGTGAGCAGTTCGAGGTACTCGAGGTACGACGACGGAACACCCTCGCGCTCCAGTTCCTCCTCGTACTGCTTGCCCGCGAAGTACGGCGGAGACGTGACCACGAGTGCCACCGAGCCGTCGGTCACGGCGTCCATGTGTCGCGAGTCTCCGCACACGAACGGCTCCGCGACGGGGACGGGATCGAGCACGGTGTCATCGTCGGAGGTCTCCGGTGCGCGGAAGCGGTCATAGAACCCACTGGCGTCGTGACTCTCCCGACCACCGACGCCAAAGTTGGACGTCTCAGTCCTGCGCCGGCTGCTCATCGGGGACAGGGTACGCGACCGACGCGCGCTGCTACCGTCCGGCCATGAAATTTGGACTGGCATTCGCGAACACCATGGGATGGGCCCAGCCTGCGGGCGCAATCGCAGCGGCTCGGGCCGCTGAGGCCGCTGGGTTCGAGTCGATGTGGACCGTTGAACACGTGATCTTCCCCGACGACTACGAGTCGGCGTACCCGTACAGCCCCTCGGGCAAGATGCCGGGTGGCGCGTCCACCCCGATCCCAGACCCGCTCGTGTGGCTTGCGTACATTGCGTCGGCCACCACCACACTTCGCCTCGCCACGGGCATCCTCATCCTCCCCGAGCGCAACCCCTTGGTGCTTGCGAAGGAGGTCGCCACGCTCGACCACCTGTCCGGCGGTCGGGTGGATCTGGGTATCGGTGTGGGCTGGTTGAAGGAGGAGTTCGACGCACTCGGTGTGCCGTGGGAGGCGCGCGGTGCGCGCACCGACGAGTACATCGAGGTGCTGCGTGCCCTCTGGAGTTCGGACCACGCGTCGTACTCGGGACGGTTCGCGAACTTCAAGAACGCGTCGAGCAACCCCAAGCCCGTGCGCGGCTCAGTGCCGATCGTGGTGGGCGGTCATTCGCGAGCCGCTGCCGAGCGCGCCGGCAGGCTCGGTGACGGGTTCTTCCCCGGCAAGGGCGACATGGCGGGCCTCACGGAACTGTTCGACGTGGTGCGTCAGACCGCTGCCGCGGCGGGTCGGGACCCCTCGGCGATCGAGTTCACTGCCGGCCATCCCGGCATCTTCGGTGACGACCCGATCGCAGCAGTGGAGGAAATGGCGTCCCTAGGGGTGGGCCGCATCATCCTTCCGGCGTTCACCATGTTCAAACCAACGCCGACTGAGGCGATGGAGGCGTTCGCCGAACGCGTCATCCGCCGGGTCGCCTGACTGGACGCTCCACGGCAACCGGCGCTTTCTGTCCGTACGGGCCGGTGTGCGAGGCTCAGCCCATCGAACCAGTAGCTATCGTCACTGCTCTCGTGGAGCTAGAGCCCGGTATCCCCGGCGCGCGCCGTCGGTCAATCGAGGACTACTTCAGGCTCGCCACCGACGTGCTGGCGATCGACCTGCCGATGGTGGTGTTCTGCGACGAGCAGTTCATTGATCGCATTTCCGAAATGCGTCATCGGCTTGCCCCTACTGCGCCAACGGTTGTCGCGAGGTACGAACCGCATCCCGAGGCCGCCGAGGACCTCGAGTTCCTGAGCGCCTCGCTTGGCCGCCGCCGAACCGCAAGCAGCTCGAACACGGTGAAGGACACGCCGGAGTACTTGGCCCTCGGATGGTCCAAACCCTCCCTCCTCCGACGTGCCACGGGGCTCATTGATGCCGGTCGGTACTGGTGGATCGATATCGGGATTGCCCACACATCGGCGGTCCCCGGGGGCCTCGCCGACGCGCTTCGCTACGATCCGGCGACGCTGAACCTTCCACCGGTGCACTTCGTGTCACTCGCAAACGGCGACTGGCATGGCCAGCCTGGGAACTTTGAGTGGACCCGGCAGGGTGCTACTGCAGGTTCGAGCGACTGGTGGCTCCACGGCGCGCAACTCGTGTGTGCCGGGGTGTTCGGGGTGGCCAGAGGTGCTCTCGGTGGCTTCGAGCAACGTGTCCGTGAGGCGGTCGCCGAGGCATACCAGCACGACGCAGCGGTAACCGAAGAGATGCTCTTTTCCCGGGTCGTTGCACAACACGGCCCGGCCACACGTGTTACCGAAGCGTCTTACCCCACACTGTTGACCGCCCTGCGGGATGATCTCGTTCCCTCGCTGCGAGATCTCTGTCCGTCTGCACGCGTCGTTGAGTTGCCCGGTCCGGAGCGTCCGGATCGCGCGGCACTCAATCCGTCAATCGCTAACCATCCCGAAGGTGGGTACGCGGTGATCATCCGTCACGCAAACTACCGATACGAGGACGGCCGGTACACGCCGCTCGACGGGTCGGGGCTGATCAAGACCGACAACGTTCTGGCCCGCCTCGACGACGATCTCCGGGTGGTGTCGATGCAACCTATCGATGACTCCTTGGCGCGTACCGTGCCGGCGAAGTATTCCGTGCACGGGTTCGAGGACATGCGGTTGTACCGCTACGACGGGGCATGGTGGGTGTCCGCAACGGTGCGCGAACACCGAGATGATGGACGATGCGAAATTGCTGCATGCCGGCTCGACGAGGGCGGTTCGATCGTCCGCGCATTCGCGATGGCCTCCCCGCTCGGGGATCGCCACGAAAAGAACTGGGCACCGATTGAGGGGGCCAAGCGGATGTCGTTCCTCTGGAACGCCGAACCGGCCGTGATTCTCGAGATCGATGAAGTGCTTGGAGCCACCCTGCTGCCTCGCCCGATCGCACCCGAGTCGGTGAGAACCTCAGCACGCGGCGGTTCCCAGATCATCGCGGTGCCAGGAGGCTGGCTCTCGGTTGTGCACGACATGCACCTCGTTGGATCGAAGGGGAACGAGCGACGCCACTATCGCCATCGCATCATCTACTACGACGCAGAGTGGAACATCGTGGCCTCCTCGCGAGAGTTCTTCTTCCAGTTCGTCGGGATCGAGTTCTGCGCGGGCGTGGCGCGCCATCGAGACGGCATCGTGCTGTCCTATGGCGTGCAGGACCGGGTGGCGCGCCTGGCCACGATCTCCTGGGATGACCTCTGGAACCTGCTCGGACTCCGCGCGAATGAGCGATCGGTAGCCTGACGGCCATGGGGCGACCGGAGGATGTACTCGCATCAGCGCTGAAGATCCTCGCCCCCGCATTGGGCGGCACCCCGTTGATCAACCTGTCGAAAGGCGGCGACTCCCCCGGCGTTCGCCGGGTGGAAGCGCAGATGCCACCCATCGTGTTCCCCGGCACCCCCACCGGGCTGCGCCCACGTCTCGGACTCGTGATGATCGTGAAGGACGAGGCTGCGGTGATTGGGCGGTGTCTCGACAGCGTGGCGCATCTCCTTGGTTGGTGGACCATCGTTGACACCGGTTCGACTGACGCCACAACCGACATCATCAACGACAAACTCGGGCATCTGCCCGGTGTGCTGTACCGCCGTCCGTGGAGGGATTTTGCGTCGAACCGCAGTGAGGCGGTGGCGCTTGCACGGGGGACGGCCGACTACTTGTTGCTGCTCGATGCAGATCATGTAGTGATCACCGAGGACTTCGACCCGGCCGTACTCGATGCCGATATGTACGACATAGCGGTGCGCGGCGGGATCACTCACCGAATGCCCTATCTCGTTCAGGGTGACCGCCCCTGGTATTACCGGGGCAAGACCCACGAGTACCTCACCTGCCACGAGCCGACGCGGCGGGATCGCTTCGATCAGCTTTCCGTTCATCACTACGGCGACGGGGGCACCCGCCACGAGAAGTTTGAACGGGATCTTGTGCTGCTCGAAGAGGCCCTGGCGGACGATCCGAACGACGTGCGTACGCTGTTCTATCTGGCGCAGACCCGCCAGAGCCTCGGTGATCATGCTGGCGCGCTCGCCGCGTACCGCCGCCGGATGGAGCTCGGCGGCTGGGACGAGGAGATCTATTGGTGCCTGTACCAGTGCGGCATCATCCTCGCCGGGCGTGGCGACTGGGTGTACGCACAGCAGGCCTACCTCGCTGCCTGGGAATACCGTCCGTGCCGTGCCGAGTCGCTCGTGAAGCTCTCCGAGGGGGCCCGTCACCGTGGCCTCCACCGCACCGCAGTGTTGGCCGCCGAGCGTGCCGCCGGCATCCCGCACCCGGATGACCTGCTCTTTGTGGAGTCGTGGATGTACGTCTGGGGAGCGGACTTCGAGTTATCGATCTCGCTCTGGTGGGTGGGCGAGTTTGAGCGCGGACTCGAGGTCACCGAGCGATTGTTGGCGAGAACCGATCTCCCGGAGGGTCATCGGCGCAGTACCGAGGCCAACGCCGAGGTCTATCAGCGGGCCCTCGGGCGGTAACCGACACGTGCGGTTCTCCCGTAGCGGTTGACTCGCTACCGGTTGTCGGCGAGACTGGAAGAGGTTGGTGTGATTCAGGGTGTCTGGGTCAGAGTGCGGGGCGGGCCAGATGGACGACAATTCCGGCGTTGCGGGCGAAGAGACCCCGAACGAGGCCGACGCGACCCCGAACGAGGCTGACGAGCAGAAGACTCGTCGTGCTTGGATAACCGGTGCTGCGCTGGGAGGCGCTGCCGTGTGGGCCCCCTCGCTACTGAACCCGGAAAGTGCTTCTGCGCACCCGAAGCCGCCGCCGAGCTCCACTAGAGGGTCGACCGGACCGACCGGACCTCGCGGGGCGAAGGGTGCGACCGGACCTTGCGGGGCGAAGGGTGCGACCGGTCCGACTGGTGCGACCGGTACGACTGGTGCGACTGGTGCGACTGGTGCGACTGGGTTCGGCGGGCCCGGTCCGACGGGTACGACTGGCCCGACCGGTGACACGGGTGCTGACGGTACTACCGGTCCGACCGGTGACACGGGTGCTGACGGTACTACCGGTGACACGGGTGCTGACGGTACTACCGGTCCGACCGGTGACACTGGTCCGACTGGCCCGACTGGTACAACGGGTACTACCGGTCCGACAGGTACTACCGGTCCGACAGGTACGACGGGGCCATGGGGTGACACTGGTACGACTGGTCCGACCGGTGACACGGGGCCGACAGGTACGACTGGTCCGTGGGGTGACACGGGTCCGACGGGTGTGACTGGTACGAGCCTGATCGTCGGAAGCGGCGCTCCCTCCGCAACTCCGGCTTGGGGAGACTCGTATCTCGACTCAACAACCGGGGATCTCTACGGACCGTATTCGGGTGCATGGAGCAGTCCGAGCGGATCGCTGCTCGGACCCACGGGTCCCACCGGTCCGACGGCCAATATTTCTGACCTCGAGGCTCGGCTCAGCGCCATGGAATCGTTCTTCTTCGGGTCCACGGGTGGTACCGGCTACACCGGGTCGTTCTCGATGACTGGTCCGACTGGCCCGCTGGGTGACACGGGTGCTACTGGTCCCACGGGTGCTACTGGTCCTACGGGTGCTACCGGTCCTACGGGTGACACGGGTCCGACTGGTGACACCGGGTATACGGGTGCTACCGGTCCTACGGGTGACACCGGGTATACGGGTGCGACGGGTACGACTGGCCCGACCGGTGACACGGGTGCTACAGGTCCTATTGGTGACACCGGTCCGACCGGTCCCTAGGCCTTTACTGGCGGCAGCTAGGGCTGGCCGTTAGGGGTCAACTCGCCTGACGACCCCCAAGGAACCGGCCTTGCGGCTACAGACGCATGCTGTCGTACTGAATATCTGAATCCACCGCGGGCTCGCCGCGTCGCGCCACTGGCGCATCCACCAGGGCGGGCACTGCTTGCCCCACGTTCACCAGACCTGTCTGAGCAAGCAGGAACGTGTCGATGCCTGTGGGAATGCCATCGCGCTGGACGATCTCCCACAGTCGTCGCGCCCCGCGCTGGGTGAGCACGTAGGCGAAGGCGCCCCCCATCACGCCTTCGAGGCTTACCGGTCGAACCTGTTGGCACGGGGCGGTGGGAACCGGTGCTCCGGTCCAATAGAGGAGGCCCAGCACCGCAACGTCGATGGGTGATTGAGGTTCGGCAATGTCGGAGCACACCTCCACGAGTCGTGAGTTGAAGTCCTCGACGAATGTTGCGTCATCCTCCAGGATCAGCATCGGTTGGCCGTCACCGTTGGCCACCTCCCACCACAGCGCGAGGTGGCTCATCGCGCACGCGGTTTGGTTCCGCCGAAGCGGTAGTTCGCTGCCGCGGAAGGTGTGCGCGATGTGGTCCGTCAGTTCGAGTTCGGCGCCGTCAATTGCGGCGAAACGAGTGCACCGATCGGCAAAGCGCTCGCCGGTTGCCTCGAGCAGCCGGGCTCGAAACGTCTCCAGACGATCCGGCCGGCGATCCAGATTGATCACTCGAACGTCGAGCTGCTCCCACAACTGATGGCCCTTCACCACTCGGCTGAGCATGGGTGCAAGTTGGAGCCGGTCGATGATCCGTTGCTTCGCACGGAGGATCGCAGGGAAACGCCGTTGCCATTCGTTGTTGGCGATCGCTGTTTCGATGAGGTGCTGAGCAGCGATGGGGTCCTCTGCCGGGAGCCGGATATACGCGTCACGGTCGATGTAGTCATCGAGTTCTGCGGAGCCCCAGTAGAACGCGAGGCACTCGGAGAGGATCGCGTCAACGATCTTCTCCGTGAAGTAGTTCTTCTCGACGTAGTTCTCCATCGCGATGGTGTACCGATACGGGAGCAGACCGTCGCGCTTGTCCCCCTCCGGGAGCGAACCCCGATAGCCGGCGAACCCTTCGGCGTTGTCGTAGCCGAACACATCGATCGGTATGCCCGCCTGCTCGAGATGGTGAACGAGATCGAGCCGTAGGTGATGACCGGGCGCCCATCGCTTGCTGCTCACCACGATGGATAGGTCTCTCGACTTGTCGATACGGGTTGACCAGAGGTCGTCGTAGGACATGCCGAGATGCCATTCGAGGGTGTTCGGGAAACGCTCGTGCGTACGCACCTGTGCGAACGTTCGCGGATCGGGTGCGGCCCAGTCGGCCCAGGTTGCCACACCGTCACTCGGCTCCATCTGGACAACGATCGTCCGCTCGGGCGGTGGGTGAACACCTTCGGGGGGCGTGTTCATGACGAGCCAATAGTCAGGTTCGGGCAGATCGACGCCGGTCTCAACGAGTTCAGCGCCGTGCCAGCGACCGCCGCGCGGGAACTGGCATCGCCAGCGCTGCACCAAGTGTGTTGGTTCCGCGTACGAGGACGTCACGCCGATGGTCACACGCTCCGCGTGCTCGAACTGGTCCATCCCATTGAGTTCGTAGGCGTTTGGTGCGCGTGTAGCGGAACGATCCGAGCGCAGCGGACCGGTGGTTACGCACGTCACCGTGTCAAGGAAGGCGGTGTTCCATCCGAGGTCCCGAGCACGTTCCGCAAACTCCATCTCGAAGAAGCCAGCCTTTGGGTTGTACGCGCCAACGGCACGCACAGCATCAGTACGAAGCAGCGACGGCATCAGGGAGTAGCCCGGCCAGTACGCGGCGGTTGAACAGTCCGGATTGTCGGCGAGCAGTTTGCGGTACTCATCACTGTCACCAGCGAGGTGAACGTGGCGGAGGTAAGTGGAGCCGTCGGGTGTGCGCTCCCGCACACCGCCTACCAGTCGCTGGTCGAGCGTCTCTGCGTAGTGACGGTTGAGCACGGTCTGGATGAGCGAGGGGTTGCTGGCGAGGACGTTCAGGGCCTGACCGACGAAGTGTCCGATGGCCACGAAGTCCCAGTCGTCTTCGAGGTGGAGCCAGTAGGGGGTGGTGACTTCTTGGAGGAGGCGGTTCATGCTGTGGGCGTGTCCGCGTTGTGAGGGTTCTTTGGTGATGTATTCGAAGAACGGGTAGCGCTCGCGCATCAGGTTGAGGTCTT
>CAMDBM010000041.1:0-24398 GCA_945889085.1 Ferrithrix thermotolerans DSM 19514 | reverse complement strand
GGGTTCCACGTCCACCGGGTACGGGTCGTACTCGGTGGACAGGTCGAGTTGTTCCCGATAGTCGACGCGGTTGTCCGTGAGCTCCGCGCCAACCCGCTCCCAGCCGCGAAAGTGCCGGGACCGGTGCTTCTCGATGAGCGACTTGGTTTCCTCGGGCAGGGCGAAGAATCCGGCAACCATCGCTCTCCAGCGCTCGATCGTTGCTGGGTCGATGCCGTGGTCGACGAGTGTGAAGAAACCGACCTCGTGGCACACGCGGACGAGTTCGTCGGCGAATGCCTGCCTGTCCGCCCCGGCCCTGCGCCAGCCGTCCAGGGACACGACCGGGATCGAGGAGAACGAGGGGCTGCTCACTGTGGGGTCAGGCCTTCGCGAGGCGCTTCAGGGCAAAGGCGAAGAGCATGCCGCTCACCTTGGCCACCACCGGCGTGAGCGCCTTGGGTACATAGGGAACGGCGACGTCCTCGTGCCACTGCACCCGCGTGCCGGTACCCGCCGCAGTGACGGTGAGGTCGGCGAAACCAACCAGGACCGGGCCGAGCTTGTTCACGTGGCAGGTTCCGCGCTGACCGTCGAACTGGATGTCCGTTGCGTGCATGCGGTCCTCGAGGGCCAGCTTGCCGAGGCCGGACCAGGCTACGAAGCGGTTCGGGTCGGTCGGGTCCACGTCCACCCGGGTCATCGGGATCCAGCGCCCGTGACCGCCCCAGTCGAGCAGTTCCTGCCAAACACGCTCGAGCGGCATTGCGAGGGTGACATCGGCGTCGAACACGACGCGGTTGGTTCTGCGTGCAGCCATCAGGCAGAGGCTAGGCCGCTCGACGGCCCGTCGAGACTCCCCTCGAACTGTGGCCGTTCCCGGATGGATCGCTTGAGTTCTGCCATACCGGGATACGTGGCAACCTCCCAGACGGCATCCCAGAGCCTCAGGGCGTCATCGCCACGCGGGACCCGGCTCATCACCGGTCCGAAGAATGAGTGCAGGTCGCCGTCCCTGCGGAAACTGATGATCGGCGTCCCGACGTCTTTGCCTGCGCGGGAGAGGGCGTCGTCGGTCTCTGCCTGCAGGATCTCGTCCCAGCGTTCGTCGTTCGCCGCCTGAAGGAACTCCTCCTCGATCCCGACGGCCCGGAGGTACTCGGGGAAGCCCGCCTCCCAGTGGTCGGTCATCTCGCTGCGCCGCCCGAGTACGTGGATGTCGCCGCCGAACTGTGTGTAGAGCGCGCCCATGCGGTCACGGTCTCCCGCCTGTCGGATTGCTGCGGCCACCCGCAGCAGTTTGAGGCCGCTGGTGTGGCCCGCCACGTAACCGGCCGGGAAGTCCCGCTCGTAGTCCTTGTCCTTGTTCAGGAGGCGCAGGCTGATGAACCGCCAGTCCACCCGCAGGCCGCGCAGAGCCGCCACCTCAGCCACCCACCGGGAGGTGAGCCAGGCCCATGGGCATACGGGGTCCCAGAAGAACTCGACGTCGTACGGTTCGCTCATGACGCCACGTTGCCACACCCGGACGGGTGCCGT
Organism: Ferrithrix thermotolerans DSM 19514; assembly: GCA_945889085.1. Classification (GTDB taxonomy): domain Bacteria; phylum Actinomycetota; class Acidimicrobiia; order Acidimicrobiales; family Ilumatobacteraceae; genus WLJO01. The sequence goes on along the minus strand of CAMDBM010000041.1, from coordinate 22,880 downwards.
GCGGGCTCAGCCGAGCGCGAGCGGAACGTGCGAGGCAGCGCGGTCGCTGATATTCGGCTTCCACTGCACCTCGCCGGCCACGCGCAGGTTCGGCAGCCGCTTCACGAGCCGGGGGAGCGCAACCCGAAGTTCGAGGCGCGCGAGCGCTGCACCGAGGCAGAAGTGCAGTCCGTGGCCGAACGCCAGGTGGGGGTTGGGCCGTCGGTCGAGGATCAGTTCGTCCGCGCGCTCGAACACACGCGGGTCCCGATTGGCGGCGAGGATCCCGAGGAACACGGCATCGCCCGCTGCAAGTTGTTGCCCGCCGAGCTCCATCGGCTCGGCAACGATGCGCATCATCGCCTTCGCGTTGCCGTCGTAGCGCAGCATCTCCTCGATCGCCGAGTCGCGGATGGTCGGGTCCTCGATTAGGCGGTCCCGCTCGTGCGGGTGGGCGATCAGGGCGAGCACGGCGGTGGACATCAGCGACGTGGTGGTGTCGTGGCCGGCGAAGAGCAGGAGCGAGCAGGCGCCGAGCACCTCGGCATCGTTGAGCTCTGTGGAGGCGGCGAGCGCGCTCACGAGGTCGTCGCGCGGGTCTGCTCGCCGGAGCGCCAGCAGATCGCCGAGGTGCTCGCGGAACTCCTCGCCAGCAGCACGGGCGACATCCTCGTAGTCGGGTCGCTTGGTCTGGCCAAAGACGACCACCCCGAAACGGGCGCTCCACGCCTCGAGCCAGTCGGTGAGGGAGTCGGGTACGCCGAACAGCCGGGCGATCACCGCGGCGGGCAGCGGGTGCGTGAACCCCTCCACGAGGTCAACGGTCTCGCCGCTCTCGATGCGCGCTGCGTACTCCTCGGCGAGCCGGTCGGCGATCGCGGCTACGTCGGCCTCGAGGGCGGACATTGCCTTGGGGGTGAACTGCCGGGCGAACGGTGCGCGCAGGCGGGTGTGCTCGGGCGGGTCGTGGAAGAGCATCCACCCCTCGAGCAGTTCGATGGCGGACGAGAGGGCCTCGGCGCGGGAGCCCGAGAGCCGGCTTCGGAACGCACCCATGCGGTTCGTGGAGAGTTGCGGGGCCTTGAACGCGGCGTCCAGTTCAGGATGGCCGAGCACCACCCATGCCCGGTGGCGTTCGCTCCACACCACAGGCTGGCGCTCCCGGAACCGGGCGAGGTACCGGTGCGGCTCACGGATGGACTCGTCGCAGAGCAGGTCGAGGTCGGTCAAACTCTCCACAGCGGACAGTATGACCCGAATACAAGGCCCTTCGCTCCGGGACTCCTATCCCTGTGTGGTCAATCGTGTACTCTGCGTGGACAACCTCAGCAAGGAGACACCGTGAAGATTCGCACGTATTTGATGATCACCGGAGCATTCGCAGTGCTCGTGCCCCTCGCGGCCTGCGGTGGTTCCAGTAAGTCCAGTGCCACAACGGTTGCGGGCGAGTCCAGCGCCACAACGGTTGCGGGCGAGTCCAGTGCCACAACGGCAGTTGACATCAAACCGCGCGACAACGACTACTGCTCAAAGGTCAAGGAGTACAACTTGAAGGCCGACGAAATCGACAGTTCGATGTCGTCCACCAACGTTGCGGACGTCAAGGCTGCCTTTGAGTCGATTCAGGTGATGATCCACGACCTCGACAAGAACCCTCCCACGGAGATCGCCGAAGCCGTACACACCATGCGTGAGGCCAGTGACCAACTCATCGCGGTCTTCGGGAAGTACGACTACGACTTCACCAAGCTGGCGGGAGCACCGGAATACGTCAAACTCGCCGAGACGATGGACAGCAGCGCCATCAGCGAGGCAAACGAGAAGCTCGACAACTACTCAACCTCTGTCTGTGGACTGCCGCCCGACACCACGCTCGCCAGCTGAACCGCTGAGCCACTAACCACCTAGGGCCGGAACCCCAGTGGGCGGGACCCCAGGCGGTTCGGGCGGCTCACGATGCGGTAGGCGATATCGAGCCATTCGCACACGAGGCGTCGTGTGTCGCGCGGGTCGATCATCTCTTCCACCTGGAACTTCGACAGCGGTCCGAGCGGGCCGCGGGCGCTCTCGATGCGTGCCATCAACTCGGCCCGGAACGCCTCGGGGTCCTCGGCCTCGGCAAGCTGTCGCTTGTACGCAGCCTCGATACCCCCTTCGGGAGGGATGCCACCCATGTCGGCCGCCGGCCACACGTATCGCACCGACGGCTGCTCGCGTGGGGTGGCGTAGTTGTTGCCCGCCACGCCGAAACTGCGGCGGATAATCACGGTGCACACGGGTGCCGTGACCTGAGCGAACGCGATCATCCACGCGCCGCCACGGCGAATCGTCGAGGCAGTTTCGTGATCGATGCCCACGGCAAAGCCCGGGCTGTCCACGAGGTTGAGGATCGGGATGTGGAACAGGTCGCAGAGGTCGAGGTGTCGGATCAACTTGTTGCAACCGTCTGCCGTCATGGCACCACCGTTCGGGTGGCGGCTGTCTGATGCGAGCACGCCCACCACCCGGCCGGCGAAGCGGGCGAACCCCACGATCTGGTCGGTGCCCCAGTGCGGTCCGATCTCGAAGAACGAACCTCGGTCCACCATCAGTTCGATGGTGCGGCGCATGTCGAACGTCATCGTGCGCCGGCGAGGGATGATCGTCAGCAGTTCCTCGTCACGGCGATCCGCGTGATCCTCGGGTCCGGGTACCAGCGCAGGCGCAACCTCGTCCACGCTCTGCGGCAGGTAGGAGAGGAACCTGCGGGTCTGTGCGAGCGCGTCCTCCTCGCTGAGCGCGAGGTTGTCCACCGAACCGTTGCGGCAGTGGATGTGCCAGCCGCCGAGGTCCTCCTTGGTCACCTCGTAGCCGACCGCGTGGCGCACCACGGGTGGGCCTGCAACGAACAACTGCGCTGTGTCCCGCACCATCACCGAGAAGTGGCCGAGCACCGCCTTGGCAGCACCGAGGCCGACGACGCTGCCCATGAGCACGTTGACCACCGGGACGGTGCTCAACTGCTCGGCATACATAGTGCTGAAGAGGTGACCGGGCAGGAACGACCCGCCACTGCCGGACACCCGCGGCTTGCCGGCAGCAATCGCCCCGTCGCTCTCCTGCGCGGTGGCCTCGCCCTCCTTGCGCTGCTGGGGCACCATCGACGCAACACTGCCGCCGCCGGACGAACCGTCGAGCAGGCGCACCGAGGGAACCCGCAGCTCGATCGACAGGCGGTCGAGGTGGGTGCTCTTCGTCGCGATCGCGCCGTCGGAGTGACCGCCGCGGGAGGTGAAGTCGTCTGCGCAGACGATCATCGGCCTGCCGTCGACGGTTCCCGATCCGCCCACGTGGTTGGCCGGGGTGAAGTCCTCGATCGAGCCGTCCGGGCCGTAGGAGATGAAGCCCGCAACGCTGCCGACCTCGCGGAACGAGCCCTCGTCGAGCAGTTCGGTAATCCGTTCGCGGCAGGTGAGCTTGCCGCGGCTGCGTTGACGCACCACTCCTGGGTCCGTGGACCCCGGCGCGAGCCGGGCACTCGCGAGTGCCCGGAGTTCGTCCACCGCTGCGAGCAATGGCTCCCACGTCTCGGTTACAGCGGTCGGTGCCACTGCGTCGCCCGTCGAGACCGTTGACGGCCGCACGAGGACGAGCACCTGTCCGGCGGCAACGGTGGATCCCGGCTCGGCGTCGAGCACGCGAGCCACCACGCCGTCGCACGGTGCCGTGAGCACGGTCTCCATCTTCATGGCGGTGGTGACAGCGAGCGTTGTCCCGGCCAGCACGGCATCGCCCTCGCGGACCCGGATCTCAAGAAGGGTGGCTGCCATCGGTGCCCGCACGAACTCGTCGCCCAGCTCGTGCGGCCAGTCCGAGATCGGCGGTTGTCCCGCGTGCGCCGGCCCGCCGGTTGATGTGGTGCTCGCGTCCTGTTCCGCAAGAAACACCGCGAGCCCGTGCACGGAGGGGGACTGCGCGGCGGGTGCTTCGTCGGCCAGTGTTGTCCGCGCATCGCCGGAGCGCACTGCGGGCATGGCCAGGTAAGCGAGCAACTGTTCGATGTTCGTCGGCAGGCCAGAGACGTGGAAGTCGTTCAGCGCCCGCCGGGTGCGGTCCACAGCGGCATCAAGCGAGAGGCCCTGGCCGATCACCTTCGCGAACAGCGGGTCAAACGCCGCGGGAGGTGCATACCCGGCGTACCCACAGGAGTCCACACGCACCCCTGCCCCTGTCGGCTCCCGGTACCCGGCCATCGTTCCGGTGCCGCGGGCCACCACGCGCGCCTGCACGGCAAAGCCGCGAGGCGACGGCACCCCGGCCTGGGAAGCGAGCCCGAGCGCGGAGAGCGGCGCGCCTGCTGCGAGGCGGAACTGTGCCTGCACGAGGTCCACGCCGGTGACCTGCTCGGTGACCGTGTGCTCCACCTGGATGCGGGCGTTGCCCTCAATGAAGAAGTACTCGCCGGTCTCGGGCAACACCAGGAACTCGATTGTGGCCGCGGTGCTCAGCCCGGCAGCGCGTGCGAGCGTGACGGCATCGGCGAGGAGGCGATCGCGCAGGCCAGTCTCCAGACCAGCAGCAGGTGCCATCTCGATCACCTTCTGGTGACGGATCTGCACCGAGCAGTCACGGTCGTACAGGTGGACGGCTGCGCCGGAGGAGTCCCCCAGTATTTGCACCTCGATGTGGCGGGGTCGTACGACGAAGCGCTCCACGAAGATCGTGCCGTCGCCGAAGGAGGCAGCGGCCTCGCTGGTGCAACGGGCGAACGCCTCGTCCATGTCCGCTGCGGAGGTGACGACGCGCATGCCCCTACCGCCACCGCCTGCTGCTGCCTTGAGCATCACGGGGTAGCCAACCGAACGGGCAAACGCCGCAGCGTCTGCGGCGTTCGCGACCCCGGCACTACCCGGGATCACGGGCACGCTGACGGACTCTGCAAGGGCGCGTGCGCGCACCTTGTCGCCGAACAACGAGAGCGTGTCGGGGGAGGGGCCGACGAACACGAGGCCGGCGTCCGCACACTGCTGCGCGAAGGCGGCGCTCTCGGAGAGGAAGCCGTACCCGGGGTGCACGCAGTCACACCCTGCTGCGAGGGCCGCGGTCACGAGCGCAGCGCCGTCGAGGTACGCGGCGACGCCGTCACCTGTTCCGGTCAGCGCGAGCGACGAGGTCGCAGCGCGTACGTGGAGCGCCGCAGCATCAACCGGTGCGTAGACCGCAACCGACTCGATGCCGAGCCCGGCCGCAGCCGTGGCCACCCGGATCGCGATCTCCCCCCGGTTGGCAACAAGGACCCGTTGCATCTTGTGTTCGGTCGTCATCTGATCCCCCATCTCGATGCACGTGACCCCACAATGCCAAGCCGTGGTGCCACCGTCCCAATGGCGAGCGAACGCAAATCGACCGCGGGAAGGACTGTGCTTTGTCTAGCATGGGCTTCCTGTGAAGCCGATTGCCAAGTCCTCCAAGCTCGCCGACGTGGGCTACGACATCCGTGGTCCGGTGCTTGACCGGGCCCGCCAGATGGAGGAAGAGGGCCAGAAGATCATCAAGCTGAACATCGGCAACCTTGCCGCGTTCGGCCTGGACCCCCCGGACGAGATCGTTCAGGACATGATCCGCAACCTCTCGGTGGCCGCTGGCTACACCGACAGCAAGGGTCTGTTCGCCCCACGCAAGTCGATCGTGCATTACACCCAGCAGAAGCACGTCGCTGGGGTGACGGTGGACGACGTGTACCTCGGCAACGGCGTGTCCGAACTCATCGTGATGAGCCTCAACGCGCTCCTCGATGCCGGCGATGAGGTGTTGGTGCCCGCACCGGACTACCCGCTGTGGACCGCAGCGGTGTCGCTGAGCGGTGGCACGCCGGTCCACTACCTCTGCGACGAGCAGGCAGAGTGGTACCCAGATATCGAGGACATCCGCCGGAAAATCACGCCGGACACCAAGGCGATCGTGGTCATCAACCCGAACAACCCGAGCGGGGCGCTGTACCCGCCGGAAGTGCTGCTGCAGATAGTCGAGCTCGCCCGCCAACACCAGTTGATCGTGCTCGCCGACGAGATCTACGACAAGACGTTGTACGACGGCAACACGCACACGAGCATGGCCTCGCTTGCCGACGACGTGCTGTTCATCACGTTCAATGGGCTCTCGAAGAACTATCGGGCCTGCGGCTATCGCGCAGGCTGGATGGTGGTGTCCGGCGAGAAGCGTCATGCCAAGGACTACATCGAGGGTCTCGACATGCTGTCGGCGATGCGTCTCTGTGCCAACACACCCGGCCAGCTCGCCATCCAGACCGCACTCGGTGGGTACCAGAGCATCGACGACCTCGTTGGGCCCACGGGCCGCCTGTGCATCCAGCGCGATCTGGCGCACGACCTGATTACCCAGATCCCCGGTGTCACCTGCGTGAAGCCGAAAGCCGCGCTCTACATGTTCCCCCGGCTCGACCCGAAGATGTACCCGATCGACGACGATCAGCAGTTCGCGTACGAGTTGCTCGCCGAGGAGAAGTTGCTCATCGTGCAAGGAACCGGCTTCAACTGGCCCAAGCCCGATCACTTCCGGATCGTGTTCTTGCCCAACGCGCACGACCTCACCGAGGCAATCATGCGTCTCGACAGGTTCCTTGGCGGCTATCGCCGTCGCTCCGGCACCTGACCCGCGAGGTCGGGACGCGCCAGCGGGCGGGCCCGAGCCGCAAAGCGACCCAGGACCCGCCGACCGTGGCGTGTCTGCCGATCAGAGGTCAGATGACGGCCGGGGTTGGCACGCAGGAGGAGTCGAAGACGTACCCGTCCTGACCGGGCACTGCTCCGGTCGGCACACCGTCACCGTGCTTCATGTGCGAGGACACCGACTTGGTGCTGACAGTAATGAGCGACCACGTTGTGGCGGTCTTGTCGTAGTGGCAAATGGCGGTCTTCGAGGGCGTCGGGCCCTTCGGGGTGGCGACGGCTGCGACCGGCACTACCGCCATGCCCGCAAGTGCGATTGCAGCTGAACCGACGATCTTCTTTGTGCGTGAGGTCATGATGTTCTCCTAGAGGTGTCGTTCGGGGTTTCCGCCCCAAACGACAACCTACGAAATGCCTCAGTGATGCAACAGGAACAAACGTACTTTCCCTTGAGCACTTGCTGATCGTCATGCAGGTGCGATGGGGTCACGCCGTGCCCTGCAACTCCATGCCGGGCAGCGTCCCCTCTGCCCGCCAGTCCTCAAGCAGTTCGGCAAACTTGGCCGGCCCGGGTGTGTACGCACCGAAGAACCCACTGCCGCCTTTGGGTGCTCCCTCGTTGTTGTAGTAGCCGGGGGTGCATGCCTCGAGAAAGTCGAGACCACCGACGCGGAAGCCGTTGATGAGTGACACCCAGTCGTTCACAGCCCCCTCGGACGGCTCCACGGTGCGCGCACCGCGCTCCACCGTCTGGGCGATCACGTAGGCAATGTGGCGAGCCTGGTCGTCGAACATCGAGGTCATGTTCAGGTTGAACGCGTTCTGCGAGACGCCGATGTAGAACCAGTTCGGGAAGCCCCGGCTGGTGAACCCGTGCAGGGTCTGCAGCCCCTCGGACCAGTGGTCGAACAGTGAGAGACCGTCGCGGCCGTTTACCTCGAGGCCGAGGCGGCGTTGGAAGTTGGCAGAGATCTCGAAGCCGGTGGCATAGATGATGCAGTCCACCTCGTGCTCCACGCCGTTGGCGACAACACCCTTCGGGGTGATGCGCTCGACGCCCTTGGACTCGCTCACGTCAACGAGCGTGACGTTCGTCCGGTTGAACGCGGGCAGAAACTCATCGTTGAACGTCGGCCGCTTGCACATCACTCGGTACCACGGCTTCAGGGCCTCTGCGGTTGAGGCATCCGCAACGACGGTGTCGACGCGCCTACGCAGTTCCTCCATCTTGGCCATGTCGGCAATCTCCACCACGCGGTTCCGCTCCTCGCGTGTCTTGGGGCGGTTCTCGCCCTTCGGGGCGCTGATGGCCTTGAAGATGCGTGTCCAGCCGTCGTCAATGAGGTCCTCGTCCACCGGCACCCCTGCGGCCTGGTCGGTGAAGTTCTCGCGCCGTCTGCGCTGCCAGCCGGGCTCCTGGGTGCCGAACCAGTCGGGGTCGGTGGGGCGGTTGCGCCGCCAGTCCACCGTGGAGGGTGTGCGCTGGAACACGAACAGCTCGCCGGCGTCGGCTGCGACGCGCGGGATCACCTGAATGGCGGTAGCGCCGGTTCCGATGACTGCGACGCGCTTGTCGGCGAGCCCGGTCATGCCACCGGTGTTGTCGCCACCGGTGTAGCCGTAGTCCCAACGGCTCGTGTGGAACGAGTGCCCCTCGAACGTGTCGATGCCGGGGATACCAGGCAGCTTTGCTCGGGTGGTGGTGCCGAGCGCCATGACGACGAAGCGGACACGCAGGGTGTCGTTGCGGTTCGTGCTGATGCGCCAGCGGCCGAGAGGTTCGTCCCAGTCCACCGACTGCACGCGTGTCTGCAGAATGGCCCGCTCGTACAGGCCGTACTTGCGACCGACGCGCTGTGAGTGCTCGAAGATCTCGTTGACGTAGGAGTACTTCTCCTTCGGCATGTAGCCGAGTTCCTCGAGGAGCGGGAGGTAGCAGTAGGACTCCGTGTCGCACTGCGCACCCGGGTACCGGTTCCAGTACCAGGTGCCGCCGAAGTCCGCTCCGGCCTCGATGATGCGGAACGAGGTGACACCCTGCTCGATGAGGCGCGCGGCTGCGAGCAGTCCGCTGAACCCGCCACCGATGATGGCGATGTCGAAGTCGTCGGCGATCGGTTCCCGGGTGAAGCCCGGGTCGGCGTAAGGATCCTCTTCGGCGAAGTGGGCGAACGTGCCGGCCATCTCGAGGTACTGGTCCGGTCCGTTGTCCCGGATCCGCTTGTCCCGTTCCTGCCGGTACCGCTCACGGACCGCATCGGGGTCGAAGGTGGGGTTGCTGACGGCGGCGTCACCGGTGGTACTCATGGCTGAACCGTAGCGAATGCGCTGACTGGGCGTACGGCTGGCCGGGGACCGAGGGCCGACGTTCCCGCTGCTACCGTTGCGCCAACTGCTGTTGTGCGGCCGATCGATCTGGAGTCTGCAATGAAGATCTCGTGTGCATTTCCCACCACCATGTCGTCCCACGAGGACATCCGCATCGCCGAGGAGATCGGCTACCACTGGGCCTGGCTGTACGACACCCCCCAGAACAGCCCGGACGTGTGGGTGAGCCTCGCGCTCGCTGCTGAGCGCACGAAGCGCATCGGCCTCGGGCCCGGGGTGCTGGTGCCCACCCTGCGTCACCCGATGACCAATGCTGCGGCCACGGCGACCCTCGTCGAACTTGCCCCCGGCCGTGTGGCCGTGTCGTTCGGAACCGGCTTCACCGGTCGACGTGCCATGGGCTACCGGGCCATCCCGTGGTCGTTTATGACCGCTTACATCGACGCGTACTGCGGCCTGCTTCGCGGCGACATTGTGGAGTGGGAAGGTGCTCGCATGCAGATGCTGCAGCCCGACGGTAGCGGTGCCCCCCGGCCCGTCGACGTGCCGATCCTCATCGGAGCGCTGGGGCCGAAGGGGCGCGCGATCGCCGAGAAGTTCGACGGCGTGTTCGCCGCTACGACGGTGGAGGGCATCGAGCCGGGTGCGTTCGACTGGGTGGCGTTCCTCTACTGGGGAACGGTGCTCGATCAGGACGAGTCGCTCGATGGCGAGCGCGTGCGCCTCGCTGGTGGCCCCGGTGGTGCGATCGCATACCACGCCACGTACGAGCTTGCGGGAGCCGACGCCGTGCTCACGCTGCCCGGCGGCAAGGAGTGGCTCGCCACGGTCATGAGTATCCCGGAGAACGAGCGTCACCTCGGCGTGCACGTCGGCCACTGCATCCATCTCAACAAGGCCGACGAAGCGGCTTGGGCCGTTACCGGCGGATCGCTGCTGCCCACCACCACGCTCACCGGCACCGCGGCAGAGGTGCGTGCACGCGCCGAACAGCTCGCCGAGCAGGGTGTTACCGAAATGGTGTACCAACCTGCCGGACCGAATCCCCGCCGTGAGCTCGAGACGATGTACAACGCGCTCTCGAAGTAGTTGATGCGCGGCACGCGGCGCGGCTCAAAACCTCATAGCCCGTAGGGCTTCTCACCGGTAACTCTGTGACACCCCTTCGGTACTCTGCGACTATGTCAGCGGTCGCCGATGCACTCGATGCACTTACCGCAGCGGTGGATGCACTGCTGGGTGTTGTTGATGCGTTTGAGGGCAGCGGTGGGTTGCACGACTTCGTAATCCGTGTGCAGCGCGAACAACATCGCCTCGTGGCGGCTGCGGCACCAGCGGTTTGCTGTTGGGAGCAGTCAGGTGTGTGGGGGCTGGACGGTTCGTTGTCCGCTGCGTCGCGTCTTGCCGTGGAGACGCGGATGTCGAAGGGCACGGCGCGCCAGGTGCTGCGCCGGGCGCGTTGCCTGGGGCAGATGCCGCTGACGTCTGCAGCGGTCGCCAGCGGTGCGCTGTCCACGGATCACGTCGATCTGTTTGCCCGAGCGAACCGTCCCCACCGCAGGGAACTGTTTGCGCGTGACGAGGCAGTGCTGGTGGCGGCGTGCGGGTCGATGATCTGGGACGACGCCGTGCGTGCGGTCGACTACTGGTGCAGCCGTGCCGACGCAGATGGTGCCGGTGACGACGCCAAGCAACGCGATGCAGACCGTCGTGCCGGCGCGCAATTGCATGCGTCGTCCACGCTCGACGGCTCCGTGGTGGTCAGCGGTGTACTCGACCCGGTGGGTGGCGAGGTGTTCCTCAACGAACTCGACCGTCTCGAACACTTGCTGTATCTCTCCGACAAGGCTTCGGTTGCAGAGCGAAGCAGCCCCCAGCGCCGGGCCGCGGCCCTGATCGAGATGGCAACCCGTTCCGCCACCGCACCGGCCGACGGCCGCCGTCCGAAGCCGTTGTTCGTCGCGCACGTCGGCGACGAAACCGTTCGGCACCTGTGCGAGCTCGCTCGTGGCACGGTTGTCGCACCCGGCGATCTTGCGGACTGGCTCGATGACGCGGTGATCGAGACCGTCCTGTTCGACGGTCCGTCCACCGTGCTCAGCGTGTCCCAGCAACGGACGTTCACCGGCAAGCTGCGCCGAGCGATCGAGGCCCGCGACCGCCGCTGTCAACACCCGGCCGGATGCAACATCCCGGCACCCAAGTGCGATATCGACCACATCACCCCGTGGTCGCAAGACGGGCCGACCAGCCAGTTCAACGGACGTGTCGAGTGCACGAGCCACAACCGGCACCGCAACAAACACGACCACAACGCCAGCCCGCTGCCCGAACAACGCGTCGACCGCCTCGAAACGTTCCGGGCGCGCATCCGATGGGCACTCTTACGCCACTACGAGCAGACTGACCGGAGTCCCGATCCACCAGTCTGAGAGATGCCCACGTCGCCGGTCGATGTCACCGAACGGGCTCTAGGAAGACCATGGGGATCTCCCGTTCGGTCTTCAACTGGTATTTCGCATAGTTGGCGTACGTGGAAACAGCCTTCGGCCACATGTCGGCGCGCTCCTCGGCGCTCGCGACGCGTGCTTGGTGGCGCTGTCTCGGCTTGCCACCGGTGGACACCTGCACCTCGGGGTTGGCCTGGAGGTTGAGGAACCAGTCGGGATGAGCATCGCCCCCGCCCCGGGACGCAACAACCACGTACGTGTCGGCGATCTGGACCGGCGAGGTGAGCAGGCATGAGCGGCTCGCTCCCGACTTGCGGCCAGTGGTGGTGAGCTCGACAACCGGCATGCCCTCGGCGCGCCAGCCCACCTTCCCGAACGAAAGCACGAGGACGAGGCGGTGTATGGCATTCATCAGTTTGAGAACGCTGTTGCGGTGCATGGTGGTGAAGCGTACGCGAGACAAGGACTGCGGCGGATGGGGTACGTCCATACGCACCCTCCGGCTCTGGCGTTCGCGGTTGTGCCGGGTGACGCTGATGCTCAGTACAGAGCCCGTCAAGTGGATGGGTGCCAGCAGCGGGGAGGCAGTTCCTGCGGTCACCACGGCGGCAACGACCACTACCCCTGGTCCAGCGACGACCACCACCGTCCCGATGGGCTCGAACGTCGAGAGCCTGAGTTACTTGATCCAGGGCTTGCTGACAACCGAGCAGATCGGCGGCGGCGAGCCTTGCCGGTCGGCTCGACCCACAGGTGTCCACCTCGTTCCGTCGGACAAACGATCTCGGGCTGCGTGTCGCCGAGACGTTGATGTGAGGCAACCGCGAGGAGGCACCGAAGCTCGGAACGTCGGCAGTCGCGTTTCGTTTCGGACCTGCAACGCCGCAGTCAGCGAACCCCTGGCTCGAGCAGCAGATGACAGCGGTGCTGTTGTCGGACCCGAGCCAGCCGATTGCGTTGGTGGTCTCGGTGGCTGCCATCACGGTGCACGACCCGCCGAGCGCGAAGACCACGACGGTCGAGCCGGCGGAGTTCTCCCGCATCGTCGAGGCAGCCGTCAACCGGATCCTCGAAGGACTGTGAGCAACTTGGTGAGCTCGAAGAGCGAGTTCGTGGGCGACGCAGCGGTTGGTTTCTTCGACCATCGTGGTGACATACGAACGGGTTGTGGAAAACCTCACGATGGTGACGCGGTCGGCGGGCGAGACACGAAGGCTCATTGGTTGTAAACGTCGATGTTTCCGAACTGACGCTTCCCGCTGGGGCTATACAAGCGAAAGGCCCCGGCCGTGCCACCGTTGAAGGTGGCACGGCCGGGGCCGCCGCTCGTTATTGGTCTAGATGTTTGCGATGCTCCGCTTGCGGCGGGCAAGCCTGACCATCACAGCGCCGAGCAGCAGAGTGGTGATTGCTGCGTAGAGACTGCCCAGATTTGCGCCGGTTTCGGGCAACTCCACGTTGGGTGCCACGAACGCTGCCGAGGGCATCGACGTTGCGCCGTTGCCGCGTGCGTTCTGAGCAACGACGGTAAAGGTGTAGGTGACCCCCGGGGTGAGGCCGTAGACGTCGCACGTGAGCGCCCCGTCGGTCTCGCAGGTGAGGTTGCCCGGTATCGAGGTGACGATGTACTTGGTGATCGGGTACCGCCCTGCGCTACCGGGCGCAGTCCAGGTGACGGTTGCTGATGCCGTACCGCCGACGACGGTGGGCTGTCCGGGTGCCGAGGGCGCTCCATTTCGGGGTCCGTACGCGCAGCCCGGGGTGAGTGCCCGGACAGCCGGACTGCCGTCGGACACGCACCAGATGTAGGGGCTGAAGCCCTGGGTGGTGAGCCAGGCCTCGTCGGCAAGTTGCGCCGTGGTTGCGGGCGCAGCGATACCGATCGGGTCCGGGTCGGTGATGCCGTTGATCGTCGAGTTCCACCACACGTTTGATCCGTACACGGCGTCCATATCAGGGCCCCAGACGTTGCCCGTGTCGGTGCTCGCTCCCGTGATCGTCGTCGTACCGCGCCAGATAACCGAGGACACGCTGTTCTGGAGGCCGCTGGTGTCGTCGATGCCCGCAAGCCCGCCGACATCTGTGCCGTCGCCGTTGATGGTGACCGACCCGTCTACCCGCACGTTGTGTGCGAGCACGTTGACGATCCGGCCGGTGAATGCGCCGACCTCACGGGCGTTGCCGTGGATCACGACGTCGACATCGATGTGCGACTCCACGACGTGGCTACGGTCGTAGCCGCCGGAGCCGACCCTTCCGAAGCCGCCGCCGATCTGCGAGATCTCAACGGGTCCCGTCGCGTTGCGGGCGTCGACGGTCACGGATCCAGTGAGGTTCACCCGGTTGAGCCCGCCTTCCTGCGCAAGTCCCGAGAGACCTCCGATGGCTGACAACGAGACCGGGTTGGAGGTGACGGGTGCCTGCACCGTGAGGACCGTGTTCACGTCGGAGTCCGAGATGTACGTCCCTTCGTCGAGACCCTGACCTCCGAGGACACCACCGATGCCAGAGTCAGCATCGAGGGCGGTGACGTTGACAGTGAAGTTTGCCTTCAGTCCGTTGATGAGTATTTCCTGATCGGCTCGTCCAAGGGCGCCACCGATCTTCTCTGTGCTTTTCGGCATCCGGACGCCGGGCACCGATCCAACGTTCACGGTGGCGTTTGCGATGACGTCGTCGATGGTCGAGTATGACGCCTGGCCGTAGATCGCCCCGAACCTCTGGAGCCGGACCTCGGAACTGCTTTCGTTGTCGAAGTAGTACGCGGGGTCGGCGCCCAGGTAGGGGGCGAGGTTTGCGTTGACCGTGCCACTGATGGTCGAGTCGCGAAGGTTCGTTGAGTTGACTTCGCCCGCAACCAGTCCGGCACCGTCGTTCGAGGCAGTCACGGTTGCATTGTCGATCTCGACGTTGCTGATCGTGCTACCGCGCTGGAATCGCCCGGCGAGGACGCCGACCTCGCTGACCCCGGTGATGCTGGCGTCCTCCATGGTCAGGTCACGGACCCACAGTCCCTGTGCGACACCGAAGAGTGCGGTGTTCTTCCGACGCGAAGGCAGGTTGATCGTGAGGTTGGAGATGGTGTGGTCGTTCCCGTCGAAGACGCCCGTGACGTACCGGTCCCCGGCGCCGATCGGCAGGTAGCCAGTGACCGACGCGAGATCAATGTCGTTGGTCAGTCGGTAGTGCTTCGCAGTGCCAGCCTCGTCCGTGGTGCAGTGCATGTCCTGCAACTGTGCAGCAGTGCCGATGAGGTACGGGGCGGCTGCGGTACCGCTGCCGACTCGCACACTGGGGGCCTGTGTGACGTCGATGTATTGGGTAGTCCCGAGCCCCATCAAATCGGGGTCGGTGGGATTCGCTCCGTAGTACAGGTCCCATGCGTATTCGCCGTACCCGTAGGACCACTCAACTTTCAGCTTCGGGTACGGGCCCACCTGCGACCAGTCGATGCCGGTGAGCGCACCGACGTAGTTGTTGTCCGTGATGATGTCCTGCCCGACCATGTCCTTGTCGAAGATCAACTCGCCGGGGTGGGTGCCGCTGTCTCCCACGAGGGTGACGCGGAGCTGTGATCGGTACTCAAGGTGGCCGGCCGGCGAGGCGATCTGCGGCGAAACCACGACGGTTCCCCCGGTGGTATCGGGGCATGCGAAGTAGGGCACCGTCAGCGTGAAGGTGGGAGGGGGGAGGGCAACGGCGCTTGCGGGTGCTGCGCCGACGACTAGGGCTGCTGAGGCACCGACACCCAGAGCTGCCGCAAGGCGAGTTCCCCGAGCGAATCGACGACTTGGCCTCCGGCGATCTGTTGGGAGGCCTGGACCTCTTGAGGCTGCGGTTATTAAATTGTTCATCATCCGACAAGTATATAAATAACGTCTAGCGTGTTCAAGGGCACCGCCGAACCGCTAGCCGCGCAGCGCCCCCGTATGTGCGGCGACGGCCTGGAGCAGGTATTCGTGGGCGCCGGAATGGTTGGTGTCCTCACCCATCGTGGTGCCATACGTGCGGGTTGCCGAGAGCTTCACGATCGTGACGCGGTCTGCGGGTGAGACGAACACCCACTGGTTGTACACACCGATGGCGCTGAACTGGCCCTTCCCGCCGGGGCTCAGCCACCACTGATAGCCGTAGCCCTCCGGGAGTTCCATGCCGGCGATGACAGGCCGTCCCCATTGGACGTGAGGCGCGTCCGGCGTCACCGAGGCTTGCACCCAGTCGGCCGGGAGGATTTGGTTCCCGTTCCAGCTGCCGCCGAGCCGGTACAGCTCACCGATCTTCGCGAAGTCCCGTGCCGTGAGATTTACCCCGCCGAAGGCCATCTCGCGGCTGTGTGCATCGAGCAGCCAGAAGCCGTCGTCCTCCATGCCGAGCGGTTCGTAGAGGTGCTCCTGCATGTAGTCGGTAATCGAGCGACCCGTGGCGCGCACGAGCAGCGTGCCGAGTGCTTGGGTGTCTGCAGAGTTGTAGCGGCAGAGCGTGCCGGGCGGGTACTCACGGGCCATGTTCGCCACGAACGAGTCGAGGCTGCCCCTGCTGCCCATCGCCTGGCCGAGCCGGGCAATGTCGGAGTCGGGATCGCTGTAGTCCTCGTTCCAGCGAGCACCGGAGGACATCTGCAGGATGTCTTTGATGCGCGTACCCTCGTACGCGGAGCCGGGAGCAGTGTCGATGTAGTTGCTGATCGGTTCCTCAATGGAACCGATGTGCCCCTGCTCAACCGCGATGCCGACGAGTGCGGAAGTGAAGCTCTTGGCAACCGACCACGAGATCCACTGGACGTTCGGCCCGCCCGTGAGCCGGTACTGCTCGTGCACCACCTTGCCGTCGTGGAGCACGAGCAGCGCTGCGGTGTCGGTGAGGTCGAGGAAGTGCTCGGTGTCCACCTGCTTGCCGCCAACGTCGAACGAGGCAGGAAGCGCGACGGAATTTCCCGCGGGAAATCGGTGGGGGGCGCGGCTTGCGGTTAGCCGGCTGCTCGGGAGGATGTGGTGCAGGCGGTTGAAGTTCTCGTGCTGCGGTTGGCCGGAGAAGAGGTTGATGGCAACGAGCGGTGAGGCGGCCTCGGACATGCGCGGAGATTAGTGGAGCGTCAAAGGGCCCGCTCGGCCTACGATCTGCACATGCCGGTCACCAAGGGAATCAAGGAACTGCTCGCCGAGGCAAACGAGGCCGTACGCACGGTGCCGACTGCCGAGGCCATCGCGATGCTCGGCGAGGACGGCGTGACGTTCGTGGACCTGCGCGATCCGCGTGAACTGGAGCGTGACGGCATGGTGCCCGGTGCGTTCCACGCCACGCGCGGCATGCTCGAGTTCTGGGTGGACCCGGCGAGCCCGTATCACAAGCCGATCTTCGCCGAGGACCGGCAGTTCGTTCTCTACTGTGCGAGTGGCTGGCGCAGTGCGCTCTCCGCCAAGACGCTCGTCGACATGGGGATGACGAATGTCGCGCACGTGGAGGGCGGCTTCACCGCATGGAAGCAGGCCGACGGTCCGGTGGGGGAAAAGCCGAGCAAGGCCGGCTGACCAGAGTCGTCGCCAGCGCGATCAGGCTGGACCTCTCCGCCGAAACGCGAGAACGGGGCACAGGCTCCCGAGTTGGTGCCCAGGAATCGTGGTGCTCACGTGCTCGAAATCACCGTGGCTAGTCCAGGCGGCGATGATGTCGTGGGTCGGCCACATGGTGTACCGCAGTGTCGATCCAGCGGTTGCAAGAAATGGAACGAACTGTTCCGCAGCGAGGCCAGATCGCTCCACGAGATTCTCGATAGATCCCATCCGGGCCAAGAGTTCGTCGAACGCTGTGCTGAGTGGGATGCCGACATCAAGCGAGGTCTGCAGGGCCGACCAGGAGCGGATGCGCATCTCGTTCGCTGTGCTGAGTGCACCGCGCTCTACGTCGTCGATGAGCCGATCGAGCGTCTCGCTCTGGTTCCAGACGTACACGCGGGTGACGAACAACCCGTCGGGTCGGAGCACCCGAGCGACCTCGGTTCTCAGCTCGTCGATCGAGGCCGGTCCCAAAAACGTCATGCCGCCATCGGAGATGACACGGTCGAAGCGCTCGGCAGGGAACGGCAGGTGAGTCCACTCTCCGACCTCCGCGGAGCCGACGGGTCCGGGCCAAACGTGCTCGATCATCGGCAGCGACCGGTCGACGGCTTGAATCGCCGAGTGGGGCGGCCATGGCAAGCGATAGACGGCGGGCGTCACCCCGAGCATGAGGACGTTGAGCGGGGTGCTGCCGAGCGCCAGCGCGGCTTCGTGAGCGGCCAGATCTGCCGACGATGGGAGCAGCGGTGGTGTTTGCTGCGCGTAGATCCGCTGCACGGCCCCGGCCTCGTCGCCCGGGCCCGGATCGAAGGGTGATCTCATTGCCTGTCCCCACTCTGGTGATGAGCGAACTCGCGGATGATTGCTGCTACCTCTGGAGCGTGCGACGGATCGATGAGCGCCAGATGGTGATCGACGTTAAGTACGTGGCTGTCCACTCGGCGTCGCGCGACGGCGGTCCACGCCAGTTTCAAATCGAGCGCGAGACCCGGGTCGCGAGTCTCGATCAGCACGACCTGGATATTGGCCCGACCTGGGCGATGGCCCTTGACAAGCTGAACGAACGGCGGGTTGCTCTCGGTGGGTGTCGACGGTGCTCCCGCCGGGCGGCGTCGGCCGATGACCTGTGCTCCTTTGGCCAGTGAGCGCTTGACCGCCCACCGGACCACGGCTGCTGTGGATTGCCTATGGCGCAGGTGTGACGCGTACGCAAGAGAGCGAATGCTGCGTGGAAGAGCGGGCGGTGTTGTCTCGAGCAGCACGACCCCTCGCACAGGCAGGCCCGCGGCCTCGGCGAGACGCGACGTCTCGTAGGCGAGTACACCGGTTGCGGAGTAGCCCACGATAATGAAGGGCTCTTCGCCGCAATGGTGTGCGAGCGCCTCGACGTACTCGGTGCACGCCGCACTGGCGGAGTTCACCGCGGGGACACTGCGCACAATGCGGCCGTTGATGCCCCAGACGCTGTGCTCGTCACCGAGGCTGGTGGCGAGTGGCTCCCACATGTGGGTCTGGCCCAGTGCTCCGTGCATGAAGTACACGCGAGTGCCGATCGCCTGGCCCTCACCAGTGGCGAGGGGCCGAATCACCTCGAAGGCCTCGCCCTGTGCCCGGTCGAGCACCGCGCCCACGAGTGCGTGCAGCGGGCGTGCGGCGTACAGCAGATCGAGGTCCATGGTCAGGTCGAAGCGAACGTCCACCTCGGCCGCGAGTCGTATGGCGAGCAGCGAGTCGCCACCCAGGTCGAAGAAATCCGACCCTGCGTGACAGTCCGCCACCTCGAACAGCTCGTTCCACAGGGCAACCATCGCCGGTACGCCGAACGCAGCAGGGCCGACCGGTGGGTCGTCCGGGCGTGTGCTGGTTGCAACTGGAGACGCGACCGAGAGCGACTCGGCGATGTCCCTGGCGATGGATCGGCGGTCGAGCTTGCCGTTCGCAAGTCGCGGCAAACGGGCCATGCCCACCACGGCGGCAGGAACTTCGGCAGGGCTGCCGCCGGCCGCCATGAGCGAGCGAATCCCGACATCGTCCACCGGACCGTCGGACTCAACGGCCGCAAGGAGGACCAACCGACCGGCGCGTTGGGCAACCACTGCGGCAACCGTGGAACCACCGGTGGCCGTGCGGAGACGTGCCTCGACGCCGTCGAGCTCAACTCGGTGGCCGCGAATCTTCACCTGACGGTCGCTCCGGCCTCCGAACACCAACTGACCGTCGGGGCCGATGTGCCCGAGGTCCCCGGTTCGGTAGTAACGCTCAGCAGAACGTGCCGGGTCCCCGGGGACGATGGTTGGGGTGTCGATACCGCGATAGCCGCGCATCACACCGGCGCCCGCCACACAGATCTCTCCGACAGCACCCCGGGGCACGGGATGGCCGGCACGGTCGAGCAGCATCACCCGTGTGTTGGGGAGCGGGAGCCCGATCGGCACTGCGCCGTTGATCGGTGTGGTGAGACTGCTGAGCAGGCACGTGGTGGTGACCAGTGTTGCCTCAGCCGGCCCGTACACGTTCAGCAGGGCGACGCGCTCACCGACTGCCGAGCGCCAACGGGCCACCATGTTCGGATCAACCACTTCGGTGCCGGTGGTCATCATGCGTAGCGTGAGCGGCGCGGGTAACCCGCCTGCGGCCGATCGGGCCCCGACGAGCTCGGCCAGATACGAACTGGCGGCGCCAGCGATGGTGATCGACTCACGGTCGAGCAGTGCGAAAAACTGGGCGGGAGTGAGCGGTCGGTCCCCGATCGCCTCCACAAGGGTGGCGCCGGAGCACAACGGCACCAACAGTTCGGCGATGAACACGTCAGCACCGGGTCGCGACACACTTCGTAGTCGCCGGTCGTCCGGCGTCATGCCGTACGTCTCGATGAGCGAGCAGATCGCGTTCACTGCGGAGGCTTGCTCGATTTCCACCACCTTGGGCACTCCCGTCGAGCCGGAGGTGGCGACGAGATAGGCGAGGTCGTCGGGGCGGGCGCGTCGCGGCTGCGGTTCGGGTCCTGGTGGTGGGACCCCGACGGCATCCTGCGCGGCGGCGTCGATTACGACATCGGGACCGATGAGGTCCAGAAGGATCTGTATCTCGGCCGGCGGCCGGGCCGGGTCGATACACACGAACGAGTGGCCGGAGCGGATGGCGGCCACGACGGCGATCACGGCGTGCTTGCCGGGTGGGGCAACAACGGCCACGCAGGCCTGTTCCGTTCGGGCCGTCAGGCCGATGTTGTGAGCGAGGGAGCGTGATGCGAGGTCCAGTTCGGCGTAGGTGAGCCGCTCCTTCCCGTCCAGTGCTGCGCGTTCAGCGTTCGCGCGCAGGGAGGTCTCGAGTAACTCCGCTAGTGATGTTGCGCCGAACTGTCTCGACGGGCCGCGCAACTCGGCGCGTTGGTCTCCCTGTCGGTTCGTCGTCGAGATGTCGGCCAACACTAGAGGCTGCTCGACGATCTGGGTAAGGACGGACCCGAGCGCTGAAGCAGCCACACGTCCGAACTCGGCGTGCCGGGCGGACGTCACGATCTCGAAGCGGACTTGCTCGCCCTCAAGCACAGTCAACGTCGGTTGGAGCGCCGCGCTCTTGCGCTGACGCACGATGGGCAGGTCGCTGGCTGGGTCGTTGAAGCCGTCAGCGTCTCGGACGTGGTTGACGACTGTCGACATCACGTCGTCGATTCCCGGAGCGAATGCGCCGGCGAGGAGCTCGGACACCTCGAGTGGCTGCAGCGCGTACATCCTGCGGTGGCGTGATGCGACGTCGGCAAGGAAGCCAGGAAGTGGTATCTGATCGTCCACGGGAACGACGAAGGGCAACGTGTCTACCATTGGTCCGACAATCGCTGCGGCACCGCTTAGGTCGGCGGGCACCCCATGTCGGGTCTGTCCGAAACAAACCACGTCGGTTCGGGAGAGCCGGCTCAACACGAGGGCCCACGCAGCGAGTCCAACGCTGTTGGCAGTGAGGCTCCGATCGTGCAGCAACTCCCGGAGACGTTCGGGGAACCCCGAGTGGAGGGTTACAGGGAAGCGGTGGTTGCCCAGGTGCCCACCTGGGTGGTCGGCGAATGGTGCAAGCGAGGGCAGTGCAGTCGGTCCCTCAAGCCCGTCGGCGAGATTCTTCCATTCCGACACCGCGCGGTCCCGGTTCGCCCCATCGATACCAACGTACGTGGCTCTCCTGGCGAGGAAGTCCACGAAGGCGCTCGGGGGAGGTGCGACGCTGCCGGGGTTTCGCAGCGCCTCCGCGAAGTCCCGGCGAATAATCTTCCAAGAACGATCGTCGAAGATCAGATGGTGCAAGGTGACGCAGAGCCACCAGGTGCCTGCGACGTCGATCGTCGCGACCCGCCACAGCGGCTCGTCGCTGCCAATGCTGAAGGCGCGGTACTGGTCAGCGCATACTCGTTCGGCCTCGGTGGCGGTCGGAACGTTTGCCGTCTCGAACGACCGGATTCCGTCCCAGGCGGGGAGCTGGCGGTAGACGAGCCGGGCGCCCGAGAAGTCGTACTGGGCCGACAGGCCTGGGTGGCGCTCGAGCACCGCAGCCCAGGCTGTTTGGAACGCGGTGGCGCCGTAGTCAACCGGACATTCGAGGACGAATTGCTCGACGAAGATCGGCACTTCGCGGCCTGCCAGCGACGCGAGCGCAACTGATCGCTGGAATCCGGTTGCGAACGTCGCTCCATTGGGCACGTGTGAGTCAGGCAGCACTGTTCCTAATTCTGACCGATGGTGGCCTCCCGAACTCGCTTCTGTGCCTCAGGTCGCCTTGGCGCCGATCACGTAGGCGCTGATCGTCCCGTCCACCTCGCCCGCCCCAGGGCATTCGGGCTCGAAAGCTCCCGCGTGCCTGCTGATTCGACGAACGTCGGGACCGAGGTGTTACTGGGCGGCGGGTTTGCGGCGGCGTGCGACGGTGGTGCCGCCGGCGACAACGAGGCCTGCTGCGGCGATCACGATGATCCACACGGCGTTGTTGCTGCCTCCGCCACCCAGGACGGTGCCAGCGTTGGGCGGTGTCGGCAGGGCGTTATTGAGGCGGGTCGGTCGTCCCCGTCCGCCGACCACGATCTTGCCATCGCCCTGCAACACGATCGAATACAACCAGTCGAGCGGATACTCCACGCTGTCCACTGTGATGGCCGGTCGGGTGAACGTCCCGTCTTTCGTACCGTCGGTGTTAAGGCGCATGGCGCGGTCCCCGAACGTGCCGCCAATCACAGGTTTCCCATCGCGTTGCATCGCTATCGACCTGACGGTGCCGCCGAGGTCGGGTGGGGTGAATGTGGCGTCGTCGACATCGCCGTTGGCCGTGAGGCGCATGACGTAGCCGCTGAAATAGCCGCCGATGAGGAACTTGCCGTCGTCTTGCATCACGACTGAAGTGACGGTGCCGTTGAGGTTGGGTGGGGTGAATGTGGGGTCGATACTGCCGTTGGTGTTGAGTCGCCGGACGTATCCGAAATTATTGCCGCCGATGACAATCTTACGGTCGGCCTGCACCGCAATCGAGTTCACGCCTCCGCCGCGGTCCTCCCCAATGAACGTGGGGTCGATCTCTCCTGTGTCGTTGAGGCGCCAAACGCTCCCGCTGAAAGTGCCGCCGATGAGGATCTTGCCGTCATCCTGCACCGTAATCGAGTAGACGTAACCGTCGAGGTCGGGTGGGGTGAATGTGGGGTCGATACTGCCGGAGGTGTCGAGGCGCTGGAGACTGCCGGCGAAGTTGCCGCCGATGAGGATCCTGCCGTCGGACTGCACCGCGATCGAATTCACGGCACCCGCGATCACTGCTCGATTGAAACTGCTATCGACTGAGCCGTCGGTGTTGAGGCGCCGGACGATGCCGTTGAGGTGGCCGACGATGATCTTGCCGTCAGCCTGTACCGCCAGCGATCGAAC
>CAMDBM010000040.1:0-26091 GCA_945889085.1 Ferrithrix thermotolerans DSM 19514 | reverse complement strand
TGCTGTAGCCGAAGCGCTCTTGCTGCAGCGTCAGGCGGGAGCCCTCCAGCGACGCTGACACGATGGGGAATCCTGGCTGCCAGATCCACGAGTCCATCAGTCGGCGCACGGGGTCGCCCGTTGCCTGCTCGATCGCGTCCCAGAGGTCGCTCGTCTCGGTGTTGCCGTAGGAATGCAGAGCGAGGTAGCGGCGCACGCCATCCCGGAAGCGGTCAGCCCCGAGGTACTGCTGCAGCATCCGGAGCAGCGCACCTCCCTTTTGGTACGTGAGTACGTCGAACATGCCGTCCGCGTCTGCCGGGGAGCGAACCTCGAACTCGACCGGTCGGGTTGCGACCAACGAGTCGACCTCAAAGGCCGTAGCGCGTTCGAGCGCGAAGCTTGTCCATCGCTTCCAGTCGGGTCGGTAATCGTCTGTTGCGTCGACCTCCATGAAAGTCGCGAACGCCTCGTTCAACCAGATGCCGTTCCACCAGCGCATCGTTACGAGGTCGCCGAACCACATGTGAGCGAGTTCGTGGGTGACCACGTCCACCACACGCTGCTGCTCCGCCTGTGTGGATGACTCGGGGTCGATGAGCAGCAACGCCTCGCGGAACGTGATGCAACCGAGGTTCTCCATGGCGCCGGCCGCGAAGTCGGCGAGTGCGACGAGGTCGATCTTCCTGCCGGGGTAGGGAATGCCGTAGAAGCGCTCGAAGAAGCGCAGGCCCGCCGCGGCCGCATCGAGGCCGAAGGCGGTGAGGTGTTCCTTGCCGGGGATGTGCACGATCCGCAGCGGTGTGCCATCCACGTCGACGGGTGCGGTGACTGCAAGCGGTCCGACCACCATGGCAACGAGGTAGGTGGACATCAGCATCGTGTCCGCGAACTGGACGACGCGCCTGCCGTCGCCGCGCAACTGCGACGAGACCTCCGGGGCATTCGAGACGGCAAGGTGCCCGGGATCCACCACGAGCGTGATGGAGAACACCGACTTGAAGTCTGGTTCGTCCCAGCAGGGGAACGCCCGCCGGCAGTCGGTCGCCTGCATCTGGGTGGCTGCAACCACGCGCTCGTTGCCCGACTCGTCGGTGTAGGTGGAGCGGTACCAGCCACGGAGCTTGTCGTTCAGGATGCCGGTGAACTCGATGTCGAGTACCGAGGCTCCGGGTACCAGCGGTGTCGTGAGGCGGACCGTGAGCCGTTCCAGCTCGTCGTCGAGCGAAAAGGTTGCCGACTGCCCGTCGACGGTGCACGACGCAATCGACAGTTCGATGGCGTTGAGCACGAGGGTGTCGGTGACCTCGCGGATGTCCAGATCGATCCGTGCCCGCCCGGCGAACGTGGCGGCGCCGAGATCGGGGATGAGTTCGAGGTGGTAGTGGCGTGGCGCCACCGACCGGGGGAGGCGGTATGGGTCCGGGGTCACGCCGCTCAGGCTAGGACGTGACGTACCGGCGTGCCGCCGTCGGGTAGCGTCCTGTGTCGTGTCTGCACCGGCTACGTACGACGTCGTTGGCGTCGGCAACTCCCTCGTCGATGTGATTGCCCATGCCGAGGATCACTTCATCGAGTCCGAGGGACTCGTGAAGGGGTCCATGGCGCTCATCGAGTCCGATCGGGCCGTGAGCCTGTACCGCTCGATGGGGACCTCTGTGGAGATGAGCGGCGGGTCGGCGGCCAACACGATGTGTGGCATCGCCTCGTTCGGCGGACGGGCGGCCTACATCGGCAAGGTTGCCGACGACGACCTCGGCATGGTGTTCGCCCATGACCTGCGCGCCGTCGGGGTCGTGTTCCGCCCCGGGAACCCCGAGGGTGAGATGCGCACGGGGCGCTGCCTGATCCTCGTGAGCCCGGATGCCCAGCGGACGATGAGCACCTACCTCGGCATGTCTTCGTGGCTCCACCCGGGTGATCTCGACGAGACAGTGATCGCCGACGCGCAGGTGACCTACCTCGAGGGCTATCTCTTCGACCGGCCCGAGGCGAAAGAGGCGTTCCGCGCGGCTGCGAGTACCGCACACAGCGCAGGTCGCAGGGTTGCGCTGTCGCTCTCGGATTCGTTCTGCGTGGACCGGCACCGGGACGACTTTCGTGGCCTCGTCCGTGACGAGATAGACGTGCTGTTCGGCAACGCCGATGAACTGTGTTCCCTCTACGAGGTGGGCTCGTTCGAGGAGGCCGTTCGAGCCGTGCGCCTCGAGTGTCACCTTGCGGCCGTCACCAACGGCAAGGACGGTTCGGTCATCGTTACCCCCGACGGCGTCATCCGGGTTCCTGCAGAGCCGGTGGCCCGCGTGGTCGACACCACCGGCGCCGGTGACCTGTTCGCCTCGGGCTTCCTCCACGGGCTCACCACCGGTCGTTCGCTCGCCGACTGCGGCCGTCTCGGTTCCATCGCTGCAGCCGAGGTGATCTCCCACGTCGGACCCCGGCCGCTCGTGGAGCTCCGCCGCCTCGTAACCTTCTGACCCGGGGGTCTGCCATGGCGGTCGACGAGTCACTGCGTGAGCAGGTGGAGACGTGGATGGATCACGACCCCGACCAGGTCACCGTCGACGAGGCCCGCCGGCTGCTCCTGGCCGGTGATGCTGCGGCGTTGAACGATCGTTTCGCGTCGTCGCTGCAGTTCGGTACTGCCGGTCTGCGCGGAGCCCTCGGCGCAGGGCCGAACCGCATGAATCGCTTGGTGGTGCGCCGGGCGGCCGCCGGTGTTGCCGACTACTTGCTGCAGCAGGACCCCGACGCCTCGACGTGCGGAGTCGTCGTCGGGTTCGACGCCCGTCACGGGAGCGAGCAGTTCGCTCACGACACCGCACGGGTGCTGGCGGCAAGGGGTGTGCGGGCCCTCCTGCTCCCCGCCAGGATCCCCACACCGGTTCTGGCGTGGGGTATCACCGATCTCGGTGCGGCAGCCGGTGTGATGGTCACGGCGAGCCACAACCCGCCGACAGACAATGGCTACAAGGTCTTCCTCGGCGACGGTGCCCAGATCGTGCCCCCGCACGACGCGGGCATCTCGATGTGCATCGAGGCGGCTGGCCTGTCGGTGATGCTGTCCGCCCCGGATGATCCCCTCATTGAGTACCTCGACGACCGCATTGTCGAGCGCTACCTCGATGCAGCCGCAGCGGTACGCCTCAGCCCGGCCACACCGGGGGTGACCGTAGCGGCCACTGCGCTCCACGGTGTCGGGGGCGCGCTGCTCGGGCGGGCATTCGTCCGTGCCGGCTTCGACGCACCGGTGTTCGTGACGTCGCAGCAGGAACCGGATCCGGACTTTCCGACGGTGCGCTTCCCGAACCCCGAGGAACCCGGCGTGATGGACGCCGTGATCGACCTAGCGGCCCGGAGCGCGGCAGTGGTCGCCCTCGCCAACGACCCGGATGCGGATCGACTCGGCGTGGCGATCCCGGTTCGATCCGGCGGGTGGCGCCGTCTCGGGGGCGACGAGATCGGGTGGCTGCTGGCAGAACACATCCTTTCCCGCACATCGGGTAGCGATCGGTTGGTGATCACCACCTTGGTGTCGTCGTCGCTGCTGTCGCGCATGGCCGCTGCCCACGGGGTTCAGCACCGCGAGACGTTCACCGGATTCAAGTGGATCGGGCGCGCCGCGCTGGAGAGTCCCTCGTTGCGCTTCGTGTTCGGGTATGAGCAGGCGCTCGGGTACCTCGTGACAAACCGTCCGATGGACAAGGACGGCATCACAGCGGCGGTGATGATGGCGGAGTTGGCGGCCTGCGCGGTGGCCGACGGTGTCACGGTTGAGGACCGACTCGATGCCATCCGTACGACCTACGGGAATCTGGTCACCGTCGAACGGTCCGTGAGCATGAGGCCCGACCGTGCAGCAGCGTGCGTAGATGCACTGCTCTCGCACCCGCCGGCCGCTGTGGCGGGCGAACGGGTCACCGGGGTGGAGGGGTTCCCCGAGGCCGGGCTGGTTCGCCTGTGGTGCGGTACGGTGCGCCTGCAGGTCCGGCCGTCCGGCACGGAACCGAAGGTGAAGCTGTATGCCGAGGCAGAGGACCGTGATCCGTCAGCGTTGCTCGAAGCGCTCGCCGAACTCATTGCCTAGCGGCTATGTCGGCGCGGACGCGTGGTGAGGGAAGCGCCAGCGACGAGCCACACGCCGGACTATGCCGAAGCGAAGCGGCGGCTATGTCGGCGCGGAGGATTAGAGCTTCGCGGGGTCGTAGGTGGTCCCGAACTGGCGGTCGCCGGCATCGCCCAGGCCCGGCACGATGAAGCGCCGTTCGTCGAGGCGCTCGTCGACGGCGGCGGTGATCACGTGGAGGTCGAGTCCGGACTCCTCGAGGCGTTGTAGGCCCTCGGGCGCAGCGAGCACGCAGACAACCAGGATCGTGGTGTCGACACCACGGTTCACGAGCACCTCGGCGGTATGGGTGAGCGAGCCACCGGTGGCGAGCATCGGGTCGAGGATGAGACAAGTGCGCCCGTTGAGGTTCGCCGGGACCTTGACGACGTATTCGTTCGGGGCGAAGGTCGATTCGTCACGGGCGACACCGATGAAGGCAACCTCAGCATCGGGCAACAGCTGGAGCGCGGGGTGGAGCAGGCCGATCCCGGCCCGCAGCACGGGCACGAGCAGCGGCGGGTGGGCCAGCCGGCGCGCCGGTGCCGGTCCGAGCGGGGTCTGCACCGTGACCTCGGTGGTGGGGTAGTGCCTGCACGCCTCGTAGACGAGCATGGTGCCCAGTTCCTCGAGGGCGGCGCGAAACAGCTGCCGTGGTGATGCGGCATCGCGGATGTCGGCGAGACGCTCGGCGGCAAGCGGGTGATCGACGAGTGTGAGTTTCATGGCGCCCCGATGGTAGGTCGGCGACAGGCTCAGCGATGGGTTCGACAGACCTCGTCGATGTTGGCGGCGGCACCGGATACCGGCGCTTCGCCGATCTTGGTGGTGGTTGTCGGTCCCGAGCCGTCAGGACCGGTTGCCGTGGTGCTCTTGGGCGCGTACTTGCCGCTGTTCGAGATGGTGTCGGCAACGATCTGGCGGACGGTCTTCGCGTTCCACCGACCACTCGGCACGAGCGGGGGCGTGAGGGCAACGCTGCGGGCCTTGTTGACGCCCGAACCGGCGAGCTTGAGGATGCGCTTGAGCAGCGAACTGGTGAGGTTGGTGCGGAGGCGCTTGGCAATCACCTTGCTCACCGCCGGCCAGTGCTTGGCTACTGCGGAGGCACCCTTTTGATCGGCGATACTCGCGAGCAGGCAACGCTGGCGGGCCATGCGGTAGTAGTCCGAGTCCGCGTGGCGGGTGCGAGCGAACGCGAGTGCGTCGGTTCCGTCCATCTCGTGCCAACCCTTGGAGTAGGACCTCGGGAGGCGGTGCTTACCTGCGGGCACGTTCCCGGGTGCCGGGACCTTCTTGGGGACATAGACGTCGAGACCGCCGAACGCGTCGATCAGGTCGATGAAGCCGGCCATGTCCACCAAAACCCATGCGTCGATACGCACGCCGAGCAGTTCGGCAAGGCTGGCCGTGACGAGTGTCGCCCCCGGTACATCAGTGTCACCGAGAGCGTTCTTGACCGCCTTGGTGTGCTTGGTGCCCCAGACAAACAGGGCGTTCATGAGGTCGGTATAACCGTTGGGGAAGATCGCCTTGAGCGCGCCCGGGGGCAGCGGGGCATGGAGCAGGTTCCGGGGAATGCCGATGATGGCCGAGTCGCCGGTAGCAGTGTCGATCGACACGAGGTTCATCGAGTCGGTCCGGAGGTTCCAGCGGCCGGGGCCTGCGTCTCCGCCCAGGAGCAACACGTTGGTCCGCGTGCTCGAGCCGACATCGACTAATTCAGCGACCGGCCCGGTGTCGACGTCGAGCCACACCGTGTCGGGAACCGACGATGTGGATGGGCTGGTGGTGGTGTCGTTGGTGCCGACCATCGAGGTGTCGACGATGGCCGGATCCGTCCCGAAGGGTCCGGCCGGTTCGGTGCCGGTCGGGTTCTCGAGCTCGTGGGGCAAGGCCGCCGGCGCGCTCACGAAACTGTGCCGCGCCACCTGGATCTGCGGCTCAATGACGTAGGTGGCCGCCGCGGCCGGGGCGGCGACGACGAGCACGGCAACCGCCGTGGTGAGCCGAGCGCCCCAGAGCGTCGCCGTGCCGGCGCGCCAGTGCTCGCAGTCGCGCCACTGCACGACCGCAGCGGCGCCAGCCACGCCGCAGACGAGGAACACCGACGCGAGGGCAATGATGAGGTACCACTCGGTAATCGCGATGTGTACCCAGTAGTCGTTGTACCAGACGGTCAGTGCAGCAATCCCGAACGCAGCCGAGACGAGCATCTGGGCGAAGGCGAGCCTGCGGTGGCCGTTGCGAAATGCCACGAAGCCAAAGCTCAGCGCGGCGAGAAGCGGGGACGCAATGTGCCAAGGGGACGGGCGCAACGACCCGGCGGCTGGCCCGTCGTACGGGTTATCGGCCGGAACTCGTCCAGCGCTGTCGAGACTGTCGAGAGCGTCGAAACCGTCGTCGGCCGGCACCGAGTTACGGGGCTGCCGACCCGGTTCGTCACCGCCCTCGGCGCCTTCGTTCCACCAATTGGACACACCCCTACGGTACTGGCCCGGGCGGGCCGGAACGCTTCACCGCACGGTTAGCCGCCAGTGGTCAGCGGTCGAGTCGTCGGGTCTGAAGCAAGACGCGTCCGGGAAGGCGTGCGGGGGCAGGTTCGCGAGCAGCAGCGTGCCGGCGTGCCCATCGTTACTGCTTGCGACCGCGGTTCATGATTGCGTCGCGACGCTCGGCGACCTTGTCCTTGCTGAACATCTCCTGCTGCCACTTCTTGCCGTCGCGTGCCTCGAGGTCCCAACCGGCGTCCTCGCGATGGATTTCGTTGTACGTGCGACGGATCTGGCGCACGCCGGGCTGATCGTTGCCGATGATGTCCCGGGCGAGCCCGCGTGCCGTGGGCAGCAGCTCATCGTGGGGGACGACGTGGTTGGCGAGACCAAGCTCGAATGCCTCCTGGCCGGAGACGAAGTTGCCAGTGAAGGACATTTCCCGCGCGCGGCGGACGCCGATCGCCTGCGGGAGGAGCACCGTGAGACCCCAGCCCGGCATGACGCCGACCCGCGAATGCGTGTCGCCGAACTTTGCGTTCTCGGACGCGATGATGAAGTCGCAGTTGAGCGCGAGCTCGAACGCGCCGGTGATGCAGGCGCCGTTCACCGCCGCGATGATCGGCTTGTCCACGAAGAAGAACGGGTTGTGCTGCCCGCCAGTGATCGGCTTGGCGTCCGGGGAGGCCCCGCCGAGGTTGCCGGCATTGTCGCCGAGTTCTTTCAGGTCGAGACCTGCGCTGAAGGCCGGATCTGAACCCGTAAGGATGATGACGTCCACGTCGTCGCGGTCGGTTGCCTCGTGCATGACACGGGTCAGGTCACGCAGCAGTGCACTGCTCAGCGCATTGCGGGCGTCGGGGCGGTTGAGGGTGACGGTGGCGATGCGTTCGCTCACCTCGAGCAGCACGATGTCGGACATGCTCACATGCTGTCACGCCCGACGGCGATGCACTCAGTCCGTGGAGTCGTCGTCGGCCTCGTCGCCCGGGAGGTAGACAAGTCCCAGGTCGCCGAGCCGCACGAGCGTTGCGGCGATCCATCCGCCCAGCGCTCCGAAGTGTTCGTCAAGGAGGTGTGAGGCACCGTCCGCGAGCGCAGACTCCGCAAGTTCGTAGAGGCCCTCGTAGGTCACCTCGATGGCGTACTCGGGAGTGGCGTCGGGCTCGGAGAGGTAGCCGATCTCGACCGTTACCCCAGCCTGTTCCAGACGGCCGGCGCCGATGAGCGGGCTCATCTCGTCCATCACGCGCGTGATCTGTCTCGGTTCGGGCTGTGCAGCCAGTCGCTGTGCCCGGAACACGATCTCCATTTCGATCGCCGGTGGCTCCTCGAACACCTCGTCGACGTACCACTTGCGGTAGGCGGTCTGGCTCCACGACGGCCAGTCGAAGGTGATGTGGGAGATCACCCGGGGCGGCTGGCCCTCGCCGGGCAGGCCGTAACTCGTCTCCCAAGTGACGTCCCCGAGCAGCACGTCCACCTGGAAGTGTTCCTCAAAGGCTTGACGTTCGAGGAACGCTGCCTCGAACGCCTCCCGGAGCGCACCGATCGCATCGGTGAAGATATGGTCGAGCATCGGGTCGGTCCTAGATCGACCGCTCGTAGGTCCAGGGACCGTCGGCGGGGTACCAGAGGCGATTGCGGGGGCCGACGATCTCCGAATCGAGCGCGTCGTAGCCGGCGTCGCCGTGCCAGAGCAGCACGGGGACGCCGGCAGCCGACTTCGTGGGGCGCGTCACCCATCGCGGGTACTCAGTGCGGCGTGTTGCCGCGAACGAACCCGCTTCGGCGAGTTCGTGGAGGCTCACGATGGTGGGCGGGGCCATCTGCATCTGTTCCTCGATGGCGGCCTGTGGGGTCATCCAGCGATAGTCGACAATCTCGTGGCCGTCGATGCGGACGTCGTCACCGCCCCAGTGCGCAACGAAGAACCACGTGGCGAAGCGACGCGGCTGGATGGCGGGGGGTGTCCAGTGTGAGTACGGGTGGGTGTTCTCGGGATCGACGATCAGCCCCACCTCCTCGTGCGCCTCGCGAACGGCTGCCGCTCGTGCACGCTCGATCTCGTCGGCGCCGAGATCCGTATCGTCGATCCTGCCACCGGGGAACACCCAGTAGTTCGCGAAGGCGCCGACGTCGCTGCGCCGGAGCAGCAGCACTTCGAGGCCGTGACTGGCATCTCGGACCACCATGACGGTTGCAGCGGGGACGGCGGGGGGGAGTTCGCTCACAGGCTCTTGTGTACTACGTCTGCGGCTGCTGCCGCGCCTCGGGAGTCACTGTGCAGCGCTTACAGGTGGGGCAGTTCGGCTGCAAGCTGGTCAAGCCCGGTCGACCCCATCGAGAGCGCGGCCATGTGCCACGCCTTCTGGTCGAAGGGTCGGCCCGCCCGGGTGGCGTTGAGCCGGGCTGCGTCCCTGCCCTCTAGCCACACGCGCTCACCGAGCTTGTAACAGATTGCCTGACCGGGCCAACCGAGGTACCGCTCCCATTCGCTGTCGAGAAAGACGGGGTCCTTGCCTGCGTGGAGCCCCATGAACTCCCGGCCGAGTGCCGGGGTAAAGCGCTCACCGGGGTGGAAGGGCTGGCCGTTCGGGATGGGCATCGAGAGGTGCATGCCGATATCGACCACCACCCGCGCGGCGCGCAGTTGCTGGGCGACCAGATACCCGAGCCGCCTGCCCGGGTCGGACAGGAAGCCGAGTTCGTCCATGAGGCGCTCCGCGTAGAGCGCCCAGCCCTCACCGTTGCCGCTGATGAAGAAGGCCCCCTGAAACAGCGACATCTGCGGAGCGAGATAGATCCACTGCGCGATCTGCAGGTGATGCCCGGGGACGCCTTCGTGGTAGCAGGTACTTACCTCGTTCCAGAGCGGGAAACGCGTCTTGCCCATCGTCGGGTACCAGGTGCGACCGGGACGGCTGAAGTCGGCCGACGGCTGCGTGTAGTACTGCGCGGCGGCCCCGCCGGGAGGGGCGATCATGGCCTCGACCGTACGAATCGGCTCGGCGAGGTCGAAGTGGGTTCCCTGCAGGGCGTCGATCGTTTCGTCCATGAGTATCTGCAGGAAGCGCTGGAGTTCCGCCTCGCCCTCGGCGGCCTCGCCGTGAACGTCCAACCACCCCATTGCGCCGTCGATGGATGCACCCGGCGTGATCTCGTTGGCGAGACGGCGCATTTCGGCCTCGATCCGTTCGAGTTCCGCCCAGCCCCATTCGTACGCCTCGTCCGGGTCGAGGTCGCTGCCGAGGAACTGGCGCGCGCTCACGATGTAGCGGTCGCGGCCCACGGCATCGGGAACAGTTGCTGCTGCGGTTGCGTAGGTTGCCGTCAGCCAGTCGGCGAGATCCGCGAGCGCCTCGTTGGCGGCCGGTATGCCTGCACCGACGCGAGGGCGGAGGCGTTCCGGTGCCCGGTCGGCGAGCGAGGCGAAGTACGGAATCCCGCCGTGTCGCCCGGCCCACGTGGAGAGCTGCTGGGCCGTGGAGAGTGCCTGGCGCGGAGCGGCGAGTACCCCGCTGCGGATGCCCTCCTCGAGCGATGCACGCAGTGACGAGAGTGCTCGGGGCAGTGCGGAGACGCGGGCCGCAACGTTCGCCCAGTCGTCGTCGGAGTCCGTTGCCATCAGCTCGAACGCGCCCTGGATCTCGGCAGGGGCACCTGCGAGGACCGAGAGCGGCCGCAGGTGTTCACCCGCCCCGAACCTGCTGAGCACAAGTCCGAGACGGTCCTCCATGAGTCCCCGACAGCGTCGGTCGACGGGGTCCTCGTCCGCCAGGGTCGACAGCTCGCGGAGCGCCCGACGCGCGAGCTGCACGTGTTCCGATGCGCCCTCCGGTGAGAGATCGGGAAGGGCACCCTGGCCGAACGACCGCCCCAGTCCGGTGGCAATCGTGGGGTCGAGGTGGGCGAGTTCCTCGAGGTACCGGTCGGCCAGTGCCCGGACGGCGGTCACGGGCCTACTTCTTGGAGGAGATCTGGGACTGCAGCTTTGCCACCCGCTCGGCGAACCACGGCTGGCGGGTGGACCACAGCTGCGGGTCGAGCTCGCGCTTGACGGCCGCGGGGTGCTGCCCGATGTTGGCCATGTCCTTGATGGTCTGCTTGGTCAGCACCACGAGATCGCGCGGGGCGTCGGCCGCGCGTGCCGCCATCGTGTGCGCAACCTCGAGCAGTTGGTCGTCGTCGACACAGCGGTGAACGAGGCCGACACGCTCGGCCTCGGCGCCGTCCATCACCTCACCGAAAATGACCGCTGCCATCGTCGCCTGCGGTCCGGCGATGCGACGCAACATCCAGGTGTGGCCGCCCCCGGGGTGGATGCCGATCTGGAGAAAACGCGTGTCGAACTTTGCGCGTCGCGCCGCGATGCGGACGTCGCAGCCGAGCGCGAGGTTCATGCCGGCGCCAACGGCCGCACCGTTCACTGCTGCGATGGTCGGCAGCGTGCTGTTCGCTATCCGGAGGAACCCCTCATAGATCGACCCGAGACTCTCGGGCGACGACTCCATGAGGTTGCCGAGGTTCGCGCCGGCGCAGAACGCGGGGGCCGTCCCGGTGACGACGACGGCACCGACGCCCGGGTCGGCCTCGATCGACTCCATCGCAGCGATGATCTCGGTGACCATCGGCTTGGTGAGGGTGTTGCGCTCACCGGGGTTGTTGAGGGTGAGGGTGGCGACCCGATCGGCCACGTCCACAAGTACAAGTGTCATGGGGAAAGTCTCGCATGCCGGCCTGTCCGGGAGTATTGTGAAAAATGCAGTGTGAGTCATACCAAAGCCATTCCCACAGGGAGGTAGGTCAGGATGAGTCAAAGGCATCGGTCCGAATCGGCAGTACTTCTGCCGAAACTGGAACTACGAGCCCATGCCCACGCCGAGCGGCACCGTATTCATACGGAGTTGCATCTGCTGTCCAACGCAGTCGGGACGAGCGTCGAGGTCGATGACGCCGACGAACCGGGTGTGGAATGGAAGCCGGTGCACCACCACGATGCCGACCGTGCCCGGGCCAAGTTGGACGGGGCCGCCAAGACCCGTCACTGGAAGCGCAAGGCCTGGAAGCGACGCACGCTGCAGCGGCGGGCAAAAGCGATGGCGTTCCGGCTCGCCGGTTCCTAGGGGAGCCAAGTTGCCGCGAGTTCGGCGCGACGGTCGGCCCACTCCTCTGCGGTGAAGCCGTAACGGATGTGGTCCTCCCAGACGCCGTTGATCTCGAGGTAGCGCTGGGCAACGCCTTCGTCGCGAATCCGTAGTTTCTCCATCACCCGCCTGCTCCGGTGGTTGCGCGGGATGATGCAGATCTCGAGGCGGTGCAGCAGCAACTCGTCGAAGGCGAAGCGTGCGAGTACGACGACTGCCTCGGCAACATAGGCGTGGCCCGCCCTGGCCTGGTCGATCCAGTAACCGACAGTGGCGGTCTGTAGTGCGCCGCGTTGGACATTATTGAGGTTGACCTCGCCGCAGAGGGCGTCCTCAACGAACAGGCCGAGCCCATAGGCGCCGCCTACCTGGCGCTCGCGGTCCCTGAGGTTGCATCGCGCTGCGAACGCCGCTTGGTCGCGGATGGGGTCTGCTGCCAGTGAGAGCCGACTCGGTTCCCACTGCAGGAGCCAGTCCTCGTTGCGCAAACGGCTCTCCCGATATGTCTGGAAGTCACTGGCCATCAGGGGGCGCAGCATGATCCGCCGGCCGTACATACGGAGGTTGGACCGAGCGGATGCCGACGGGTGCATCGCGCTCATGGTGCCGTGTTCGGGAGCGGCCAGCGGTCCTCGACGAGCGCGGCGCAGATACCGTCCACTGCGGCACGGCGCGACAGTGTGAGCCCGTCGGCCCGCAGTTTGCGAAGTACGGCCACGAGGACGCACAGACCCCCGACGATGACGGTGGCACGGTCCGCGGGGAGCCCGGGATTGTGTACCCGGTCGGAGAGTCGCTCGGTGGCCAGTGTCCGGAAGACATCTTCGGCCGCGTGCCGGCTCAGCCAGAAGCCGTGGAGGGCCTCGTAGTCGGCGATCCCGACCTCGACGGCCGCAACCGTGGTGATCGTTCCGCCGATACCGACGATCGAGGCGACATCGAGGATGTCCGGGAGGTCCCTGATGACATCATCGAGGTGGTCCTGGACGAGCCCGATCGCGTTGGTCAACTCATCAGGCCGGGGTGGGTCGGACCGAAGGTGGCTCTCCGTGAGGCGGACACAGCCGAGATCGATCGAGGCGACGCTCAGCGCGTCGACCGCCCCGACCACGAGCTCGGTGGAGCCGCCGCCGATGTCGACGACGAGCCGGGGCGAACCGACACCGTCGGGAAGATCGATGCACGAACCGCTGTACGCAAGGCGACCTTCCTGCTCGCCGGAGAGCACGATGGGTCGGGTGCCGAGGATCTCGGCCGCGGCGTCCAGGAACGCGTCGCGGTTTCGGGCGTCGCGCGTCGCCGACGTTGCCACGACGCCGAGGCGGGCCACCCCTCGCTCGTCGGCGAGGGAACGCAGGCGCCGCAGGGCGTCGAGCGTCCTCGCAATGGGCTCGGGCTGGAGCTCTCGCGTGGCGTGCATACCCTCGCCGAGGCGAACAGCGACTGCGTGGGAGAAGCGATCGGAGCCGTGGCGCACGAGCAACTTCACCGAGTTGGTGCCGATGTCGATAGCGGCGACGGTCGGTGCGGTGCTCAT
Source organism: Ferrithrix thermotolerans DSM 19514 (assembly GCA_945889085.1). Taxonomy (GTDB): domain Bacteria; phylum Actinomycetota; class Acidimicrobiia; order Acidimicrobiales; family Ilumatobacteraceae; genus WLJO01. The sequence continues at coordinate 12,831 of CAMDBM010000040.1, read as the reverse complement.
GGTGCGACCTCGGCAGCATCGAGATGGCTCTGCACCCAGCGGCCGACCGGGTCGTCGCCCCCGGCAAGGAAGTACGCGTAGTGGGTGTGGAGACACTTCACGCCGAGCCGGGTGCCCCCCACACCGCCGCTGGGCCGTGGGCCCTCGTGACCGGTCGGGAGCGACGCATCACGTTCGGCGGCATAGCGGCGATGGGTAGCAGCGAGTTCGTCTGCGTCCACCTCTGACTCGGCCCGACGCACCCCGCCCTCGGACTCGAGCCGCCCCACGGCGACGCTCTGCTGCTTGCCGACGAGCCAGAAGCGCGTCGGCATCGGGCGACCGTCGGGAAGAAGCGCCTCGTTGCGGATCACGACCGGCCAGCCGGACTTGTCCCGGACGACGACCTCGAACCCGGCGAGGGGCTCACGCCCGAGCAATTGGCGCACCATGGCGCGGTCGTCGGGCAGCATCACGGATCGGGGGCGGTGACGACTAGTGGCGGCGGCGCCGCATGAGCAGCAGCAACAGGAGCAGGAGTCCGCCGGCGAAGGGGGCGAAACGCTTGGCCATGGCGGCACCGGCGTACTTGCCGAGGTCGAGCACGTTGTCGTTGTCCGACGCCCTGGGGGCAGTGATTGTCGACGCCCCCGTGGCGGCATTCGCCGTGGATGCCGGGGCGGCATCCGACTCGACGGCCGCGGCGGTGGAGGCTGCATCGCCGGAGGCTGTCTGGGCAGCGGCATCGGCCGTGGTCAGCTTCTCGAGATTGCTCACGAACTCGGCGAGGAGTTTGTTGGAGATCTCCTGCATGGCGCCGCGGCCGAACTGGGCGAACTTGCCGGTGATCTTCAGGTCGGTGGAGACGACCACCTTGGTGGTGTTGGCATCGATCGACTCGAGCTGGGCGATGATGATTGCAGCAGCGTTGCCCTTGTTGCCGGTGTCGCGACCCTTGGCGTCGAGCACGGCGCGGTGCTTCACATCGTCTTTCTCGATGAAGGAGGCGTCACCCTTGAAGTTTGCGGTGATCGGGCCGACCTTCAGGCGCACGACACCGCTGTAGGTGTTGCCGTCGATGGCCTCGAGCGCGGCGCCGGGGAGGCACGGCGTGATGGTGGGCACGTCGGTCAGCGTGTTCCACGTCTGCTCTATCGGGCGCTTCACCGTGAATTCGTTGACGAGTTCCATCGCTGTAGATCCTCCAAAGTATCTATATCGGCGCTCGACCCGTCACAAGGCACGTCAGCGACGAGTTCAGGTCGTTGGGTGAACAGACTACGTGCTCCGAGGTCCCCTTCAGTAGGGAGGAGTTCCCACACCGTGGAATCGAGCCGGACGGGGTTGCCGCGTACACCGTTGTAGTTCGCAACGGCGATCGGCGACGTGCTGGCGCTGACGCTCCGCCAGGCGAGCGGCGTGATGAACGGTTGATCCGCGAGGCCCACGGTGAACGTGTCGAGGCCCCGCTCGCGTGCACAGGTGACGGCCCGCTGCAGCGAACTGGCCTGCCCACTCGCCCAGTTGTCGTTGTGCAGGAACTCCACAGCGGCCACCGGTTCGAGTTCGGCGCACCCGGTGATCACCCACACCTCGAGATCGGCCTCGAGCGCGTGCTTGATCGCCCATTGATAGACGGGCCGGCCATGTAGCGGCGCGAGCAGTTTGTGTGTCGCGCCCTGAAAGCGCGTGCCGCCGCCGGCGGCGAGGAGGACGGCGATCGGTCGTTGCACGGCCCTGTCCTAGCAGCGGTCAAGCCGACAACCCACCTGACCTGCAGAGATGTCAATTATTACGGCTATTGTCATCCAACCGTCATAAATGGGGTACCGTACCCGCATGCAGATCGCAGCCGGCGCCGGCGCTCGTTGCTTCCACTCGAATCGGGTGTCCCAGACGCTGATCGGTGCGGCGCTCGCGCTGGTGGCCACGGTGGTCGGGCTGGTCCCGTCGCCAGCGGCGTCGACGGCGCTCAGCAAGCCGGCCCGTCCGGCAGTCGCCGGGAGCAACACGGCTCTGTCCGTTGCCGCCGCCGAAGCCCTCGCCGCGCTCTGGGCCCGAGACGACACCTACGCCGACAAACTCGCCGTTGTGGTTCCCCTCGTTGCGGTGGCGGGCGAGGTGTCCGCCGGCCGCCTCGCCGACGCCTGGTCCACGGCGTCGCGCCAGCGCATGATCGCGCTGCTCTCCGCGCTCACCCAGGTCGGTGTGCCGTACCGGGCCCGCAGGGCCGCAGCCGGCGTGGGCTTCGATTGCTCCGGTCTCACCTCGTGGGCCTGGGCGCAGGGCGGCCGCTACCTCCCGCACCAATCGCTCCGCCAGATCCGCACGATCCGGCGCTCGACCAAGGCAGAGGTGCTGCCGGCCGACCTCCTGTATTACCCGGGTCACGTCATGCTCGCCCTCGGGGTCGGTGCGGCCATGGTGCACGCTCCGTACCCGGGCCGCTCTGTCGAGGTCAGCCCCGCAACCGGGCGCTGGGAGCGCATCGTGCGGGTCGGCACGCCGGACGGCCAGCGTGCCGTAGCGCCCGGCGGATCGACAGCGCCCACCACCACCCAACCCTGACCGGCAGGCCCTCAGCGGGCCAGTGTGTTCAGGAGTGGATCGGCCCGCTCGAGTTGCGCAGCGAGGGGGGTCTGCGCCCGGTACGCAGCGCAATGATCTCTGCACAGATCGCCACCGCAGTCTCCTCGGGGGTACGTGCGCCGAGATCGAGACCGATCGGTGACATGAGGCGGGCGAGATCCTCGGGGGCCGTCACCCCAACATCGGCGAGGCGCTCCAGACGCTTTGCGTGGGTCTTGCGTGATCCCATGACGCCGATGTAGCCGACCTTCGTGGCGAGCGCACCCTGTACTGCCGGCACGTCGAACTTGGCATCATGGGTGAGGATGCACACGGCATCGCGCGGGCCGAGCGACCCTCCGAACTCGGTGAACATCGGTCCGGGCCAGGTCACCTTCACCTCGTCGGCTGCGGGGAACCGGCGCTTGGTGGCAAACACCTCACGCGCATCGCAGACGGTTACCCGATAGCCGAGGATCTTGCCGACCTTGGAGAGTGCTGCGGTGAAGTCGACCGCACCGAAGATCCACATCTGCGGCGGCGGCGCGAAGGACTCGATGAACACGCTGAGCGTGGGTGTGTTCGCGAGGTCCTCAGGGGTGGTCTCCCCGCTCGGTCCGTAGTGGCGTACGAGCGTGTGGCCGGCCTCGAGTTCCCCGAGGGAATCGCGGGCAACGATGCGGTCGAGTTCGGCGTTGCCGAGCGTCCCCAAGGGCTCGCCCCCGGGCCAGAGCAGCAACCTGCCGCCCACGCCGGGCCCGTCGATAACGGTTGCGAACACGGTGGGTTCCGTCGCGCGGATTCGGTCACGGAGTACCTCGTAGAGCACAGCGACCTACCAGACCAGCGGTTCGATGAAGAGGTGGATGATGCCGCCGCACGTGAGGCCCACGGCGAATGCCTCGTCGTCGCTGTACCCGAATCTCACGAGCCTCGGCGTGCCGTCCCCGTTGAGGATGCCGAGCGCCTCACCGACCACGGCGCCCTCGACACAGCCTCCGGAGACCGAACCGGCCACCTCGCCGTCCTCGCTGACCGCCATCGCGGCGCCCGGGTCGCGTGGGCCCGAGCCCTCGATGTTGACGACGCGCGCAACGGCCACCCGTTTGCCGGCGGCGCGCCAGCGATCGATGTCGTCGAGGATGTCCTTCATCTCGTCATCTCCTCATTCCGGTTCGCTTCGGCCCGATCTCGTGGGAGATCACCCGGGCCAGTTCCTCGAGGGCATCAACCGAATGACCCTCCACGAAGTCATCAACGTACGGCAACGCAGCAGCCATGCCACGTGCTAACGGTGCATATCCGGGCGTGACCTTCAGCGGGTTCACCCAGACCACCTTGTACGCAACGCGGTGCAGGCGCTCCATCTGGGCGGCAAGCACCTCGGGCTCGCCTCGGTCCCAACCGTCGCTGAGGACGACGATGATTGCCCCGCGGGCCATTCCGCGCACGCCCCACTCGTCGTTGAACTGCCGGAAGCCCTCGCCGAGTCGGGTGCCGCCGCTCCAGTCCGCAACCCGGTTGGCGGCCTGCTGCATTGCGCGGTCCGGGTCCCGGCTGTTCAGTTCGCGGGTCACACGGGTGAGCCGCGTACCGAGTGTGAATGCCTCGACCTTCTGGCGGCCCGCTACGGCGGCGTGAACGAACCGGACGAGCGCCCGCGCGTACGGCTCCATGGAGCCGGAGACGTCGAGCAGCAGCACGAGGCGACGGAGTTTCTCGCCGGGCTCGCGCCACGCGCGGTCGATGGGCTCGCCTCCGGCCCGGAGTGCGGCCCGCACGGTGCGACGCAGGTCCGGTCTGGCGCCACGTCGGCGGGAGTTCACGAGTCGTCGGCTGCGGCGCGGCGTGCCGACCAATCGCAGGTCAGCCATCAGCGTCTGGGCCTCGCGCAACTCGTCCTGGCTGTACAGCGCGAAGTCCTTCTCCCGGAGGATCTCCGTTGCCGAGAAGCGGAGGTGGATCGTCGGTGTGTCGGACTCGTCCTCCTCGGGCGGCGGGCCGTCGCTGCCCTCCTCCTCGTCGTCGCTATCGACGGCTAGCTGGATGTCGATCGTCGGGAGCTCGACAACGAGGTCCATGGAGCTGCCCCGCCACTCCCAGAACACCTTGAACGCGCGGTCGTAGGTCTGGTTGTCCTCGGGCCGGTGGAGCAGCGTGGCGCGCCCGGTCCAGTAGACCGCGTCCCGGTCCTCGATCCCGATGACCTCGATGCCTTCTGCGAACCCCAGTACCCGGCTGATCGGCACGCTGACCCCCGCGCCGCGCAGGACGCGGGCGAAGGCCACGGCGATGCGCATCGCATCGGACTTCACCTCGCGCACGGGAGCACTAGGCACGGCCGGCGGCGCGCTCGAGCGCCTTCTTGAGGAGTACCTCACCAGCGTGCAGACGGACCTTGTCCAGGTCCTCCCGATACTTGAGTACCGTGCCGAGCGTGGCGAGGATGGTGCGCTCGTCGAGCTGTGCTGTGCCGAGCTTGCCGAGGGCAGTGGCCCAGTCGATCGTCTCGGCAACGCCCGGGGGCTTGTACAGCTGCATGCCGCGCATTTCCTCGACGGCTGCTGCTACCTGACGGGCGAGGATCTCGGTGACATCGGGAACGCGCAGCCGCACGATCGCGACCTCTCGCTCGAACCCGGGGTGCTCCACCCAGTGATACAGGCAACGGCGCTTCAGTGCGTCGTGCACGTCACGGGTGCGGTTCGAGGTGAGGATGACGAGCGGTGGTTCCGCTGCGCTGAACGTGCCCAGTTCGGGAACCGTGATCTGGTAGTCGGAGAGCACCTCGAGGAGGAAGGCCTCGAACTCGTCGTCGGCGCGGTCCACCTCGTCGATCAACAGGATCGGCGGCGGGCCCTCCCGGTGCGCAATCGCGCGCAGGAGCGGCCGCTTCACGAGGAACCGCTCGGAATACAACTCGTTCTCGATGGCTGTCGCGCCGCGGGAGGTTGCCTCTCCCGTTGCCTCGGCGGTGCGCAGGTGGAGCAACTGCTTGGCGTAGTCCCACTCGTAGACGGCCTGTGAGGAGTCGATGCCCTCGTAGCACTGGAGGCGGATCAGCTCACCACCCGTCCATCGGCTGAGCACCTTGGCGACCTCGGTCTTGCCGACACCTGCCTCGCCCTCGAGCAGGAGGGGGCGGCGAAGGGTGAGTGAGAGGAAGATCGCTGTGGCGAGGCCCTCATCGGGGAGGTACCCATGTTGCGAGAGCGCTGCAGAGACCTCGGAGACGGACGCAGGTGTTGCCATACCCTGCCCAGCGTACGACGTGGACCGTGGTCAGTGCCGGGTCCGTCCCGGCGCCCTCGTACCGCTGGGTTCAGGAATCGAACCCGATACCGAGCCGGTCGAGTGTCCGCAGCCACCCGTTGCGCCGACCGGTCTTGTCCTCCCGGTCGAGCGACCACCGGGTGGCCTGGATCCCGGCGAAGCGGAACGGTTCGGGCGGGAAGGGCAGTGGGTGCTTGCGCACGAACTCGGTCTCCGTGGCGCGTGATCGTTTCCCGTCGAGGAGATCGAGCATGACCTCGGCCCCGAACCTTGTCGAACCGGCGCCCAGCCCGGTGTAGCCGAGCGCGTACGCAACACGGCCCTGCATCGCCTTGCCCCAGAACACGGAGTACCGGGTACAGGTGTCGATGACGCCGCCCCACGTATGCGAGAACTTCACGTCCTCCAACTGCGGGAAGGTGGCGAAGAAGTGGCGACTGAGCTTGGCCCAGGTCTCGGGACGTGACTCGAGTTCGGTGCGGACCTTGCCCCGGAAGTAGTACACCGCGTCATAGCCGCCCCACAGGATCCGGTTGTCCTCGGTGAGCCGGTAGTAGTGGAACTGGTTCGGGATGTCCGACAGGCCCTGGCGCCCCTTCCAGCCGATCGACGCCAACTGTTCGGCGGTCAGCGGCTCGGTAACGAGGACATAGTCGTACACGGGCGCGATGTAGTGACGAAGCCGGTGCAGCAACGGCGGGAACGCATTGGTGCCGAGGGCAACGCGCCCGCAGCGCACCTGACCGAGCGGTGTGGTGACGAGCACGCCGACGCCGTCCCGTTCGAGAGCGGTTGCCTTGGTGTCCTCGTAGATGCGAACGCCCAGCGACTCCGCTGCTGCCTTAAGCCCCCACGCGAGGCGAGCGGGATCGACGAGCGCCGCACGGTCGCGGCGCCACAGCCCACCGAGATAGGTGGGGGAGTTGACCTGCGCGCGCATGGCGGTGGCATCCAGCAGCTCGACGGGCTGGCCCAGTTCCCGGAGGAGCCCGAACTCCTCGCGGAGCTCGTCGAGGTAACTGGCGGGGTGGAATGTGGTGGCCACGTCGATGACCCCGGTGCGCTCGAAGTCGCAGTCGATGCCGTAGCGCTGGATGGCGGCCTCGATCTCATTGAGGTTGCGCAGGCCGAGGTCCTCGAGCACCGGGAGCTCGTCGGGGAAGCGTGTCTTGCCGTTCGTGACCCCGTGGGTGAGGCTGGCGTCCACGAAGCCGCCGTTGCGGCCGCTGGCTGCCGACCCGATCTCGTGGGCCTCGATGAGGACGACGTCACGCGACGGGTCCCGTTCCTTGGCGATGATCGCCGTCCAGAGCCCGGTGTAACCGCCACCGACGACGCAGAGGTCGCAGTTGTCCGTTCGGACCAGTGTCGGATTGCTGTCGGGCTCGTCGGCGTCCTCGTACCAGTACGGATACGGGTCTGCGTCTGCAATGGCGTCGAGGTATCTCTGGTCCTCACGAATGGGAATCACCCTCTCCTCATCGTGAGGGTAACAAGGAAGGGAGGCGGGTGCGGGCCAACCTCCCGGGCCGCCGTATTCTGCCGTCATGGATCTCGGACTCACCGGCCGTCGCGCCGCAGTAGCAGCAGGATCGGCGGGGTTGGGTTTCGGCTCGGCACTCGCCCTCGCGAAAGACGGTGCCGAGGTGGTGATCTGCGGCAGGGACGAGGCGAGGCTGAAGGACGCGGTAGCGAGGATCGGCCACAGCTGCCGCTATGTGGTGTGCGACGTCTCCGATGCCGAGGGCGGCCGGGAGTTCGTGGAGTTGGCCACCGGGGTGCTCGGTGGCGTGGACATCCTCGTGTGCAATGCCGGCGGGCCCCCGCCCGGCACCTTTGCGTCCACGCCGATCGAGGCGTACGCGAAGGCCCTCGATCTCAGCCTGCTCTCGGTGGTGGGCATGTGCAAAGCAGCAGTGCCGTCGATGCAGGAGCGGGGCTGGGGACGGGTCGTGGCAATCACGTCCTACGGCGTGCGCCAGCCGATCCCTACTCTCATCCTCTCCAACACGGCGCGCACCGGTACGACCGGTTTCCTCAAGACGGTCGCACGCGAGGTTGCCAAGGACGGGGTCACGGTGAACAGCGTGCAGCCCGGGGTACACCTCACGGACCGGATCACCCAGGTGTACGGGGCCAACCCGGATGCCGCGGCGATGGGGATCCCGGCGGGTGTGCTCGGCGATCCGATCGACTTCGGGCACGCCGTGGCGTTCCTGTGCAGCGAACACGCACGCTTCATCACCGGAGCACACCTGCCGGTCGACGGCGGGCAGTACGCCGGCCTGCAGTAGCGGCGAGGTGCCCCAAAACGACGAAGGGGCGGCCCGACGGGCCGCCCCTTCGTTCGTTAACAGGATTACTTCGTCGACTCCTCGAGCGCCCGGCGCACGAGCACCTTGGCGAGGTGCGTGCGGTACTCCACCGATGCGTTGAGGTCTCCCTGCGGGTCAGCCTCTGCGGCAGCCTGCTGGGCGGCATCGGCCACGGAGGCACCGCTCTTGATTGCCGAGGCAACCGAACTGGCGAGGATTGGGGTGGAACCCATGTTCACCAGAGCGACGCCGCTGTCCGTGCCACGGCGCCAGGCCGCAACACCGACGATTGCCCAGTCCTGGGCACGACGGTTGAACTTCTGGAACGACCAACCGGCACCGTTCATCTTGGGCACCTGGATCTCGACGAGCATCTCGTCGGCGTCCATGGCGTTCTCAAGGAAGCCGGTGTAAAAGTCGGTCGCTGCGATGTTGCGACGGCCATTGGGGCCCTGCACGACGTACGTCGCGCCGAGCGCCAGCGTGGTTGCCGGGAGGTCCGAAGCGGCGTCCGCGTGAGCGATCGAACCGCCGATGGTTCCACGGTGACGGACCGCCGGGTCGCCGACGTGGCCCGCCGCGTGGGCGAGCAACGGCACGTGCTGCAGGAGCACGGGCGAGTTCTCGACCTCGCTGTGGCGGGTGAGTGCGCCGATCGCAATGTGGTCACCGGACTCCCGTACGTACGAGAGATCGGAGATACGGCCGATGTCGATGAGCAGTGAAGGTGCGGCGAGGCGCAACTTCATCAGCGGCAGGAGGCTGTGGCCACCTGCAAGGAACTTGGCTTCGTCGCCGGCCTGGGCGATGAGGCTGATTGCTTCCTCGGCGGAGGAAGCACGCTTGTAGTCAAACGCTGCGGGAATCACTGTGGCTCCTTGGGTTCCGGGTGCTCAGCCGTTGGCGCAGGCGAGGATGGACTTGACGATGTTGTGGTAACCGGTGCAACGGCACAGGTTGCCCTCGAGCGCGACGCGGACCTCGTCCTCGGTGGGCTTGGGGTTCTCATCGAGAATGCCGATGGCCGCCATCACCATTCCGGGGGTGCAGTAACCGCACTGCAGGCCGTGGTTCTCCATGAAGGCCTTCTGCATCGGGTGCAGTTCATCGCCCTTGGCGATGCCCTCGATGGTGGTGACACTCTGGCCGTCCATCTGGACAGCGAGCATCGTGCAGGACTTGGCGCTCTGTCCGTTGACATGCAGGGTGCACGCACCGCAGGAAGAGGTATCGCACCCCACGTTGGTACCGGTGAGACCCAAGGTCTCACGGACATAGTGCACGAGCAGCTGGCGCGGCTCGACATCACTTGTTTGCGCGGTTCCGTTCACGTTGACCGTGATTTGCACGGTGTAACCCCCAGACAAGACGTGGCCGACAAGGGCCGAGATCTCGGATATGACAGACGTCATCATGCCCCATTTCCGGAGTCCGTGCATCATCCCGTTTTTGGGTATGAATGCGACCGCCGAATTGTGGACTATTTGTCGAAACTCCGCAGCCCACGAACGGCGTACACCGTGGTCAGGGTGCCGAGAATGGCGATCGCCAGCAGCCCTCCCCAGGTGTCCTGCCAGGTCACCTCTCCGAGGAAGCCCTCTCGGGCAAGGCGCAGCACGTTGGTCATCGGGTTGAAGCGGGCGATCGGCTTGACCCAACCCTGGATGAAGTCCAGCGGCATCTGGGCTGTCGACAGGAAGAGTGCAAAGAAGATCGCGAACTGCGTGAGCGTGGCAGCGGCAAGCGTACGCATCCGGAGGGCGAGGCCGAGCCCGAACCCCGAAGCACAGAACGCCACACCCAGTGCGGCTGCCGTAAGTGTCAGCAGGCCGAGCACGCCACCGGGAAGGGCTGCGCCGCCGATGAACCCCACGGCCGAGACGATGACGAGCGGGATGATTGCGCGGACCATCGAGGCGGCGAGCGGGCCGTAGACCGTGGCTGCACGACCGCCGGGCGCCATCCGGAGACGGTCAAAGAAGCCGGTCCGCAGATCGTTGACCGTGGCGAACGCGAGGCCCATCGCCCCGAATGCGGCGCCCTGTAGGCACGACAGCGGTACGTACCAGTCGAGGGCCTGGTTGATCTTGGCGTACGCGAGCGCACCAGCGAACGCGCCACCGAACGCGATTAGCTGGAACACGGGCATCGCGAGCGAGGGCAGGAATGCCGCCGGAATCCGCCGGATCCTGACGAGGGACCGCTTCACCATGAACGCAATCACGGTGGCAGTACGCGGATCGCTGGCAACGCCGTACGTACGGTCCTCGCCGAGTGCTGCTGTCATCGCCGTGTCCTCACATCTGGGCCAGACGGCGACGGAGTGCCCGCAGGCACAGGAGGAGCGCAAGGACGCAACCGATCGACGGGATCGCGATGGCCTCGAAGAACCTCCACCCGGACAGGTCGCGCTCAATCACGAAACCGCGCATGCCCTCGGCGAGATACGAGATCGGGTTGACGTCTACGACGTGGCGGAACCAGCCGTGCATGAGTTCCCTCGGCATGAAGGTCGACGACAGGAACATGAGCACGAACACGAGCGGGAACATGCCTTGGACAACCTCGGGTGACCCGGTCTTGATCGCGAACGTGGACATCAGGGTGGACATGGCGAGTGACACGAGGCTCGCAGACACGACGATCGAGACGATCCCGATGGGGCCGCTGCGCACGCGCACGCCGAAGGCAGCGAGGAAGCCGATGAAGACGGTGGCCTGCAGTGCGCCGACGACGAGGGACGACATCAGCCGGCCGATCACGATCGACGTCCGGTGGACCGGGGAAGTCATGAGACGCTCCCAGAAACCCTGTTCGATATCGACAGCGAGGTCTGCCGCTGCAGAGGTGGCACCGAAGAACGCGCCCTGCATCACCGCAGCAGCGAGGCCGAACTGGAGGAACGAGTCAACCTTCGGGAAGCCCGGGGCGTTCTTCACGCGGCTGTAACTGCTCGCCGAGAGCGCGGCGAAGAACAGCGGGAAGACGAAACTGGGTGCGAGGACCGCGGGCTGGCGGAGGCGGCCGAGCACACTACGTCGGGCGAGTGCCAAGGTCTGGCGCACGGCGGACTGGTGGAGGTCCTCGTGGATCGGCTGGCGCGCGAGGGCGACGGTCATTTCCGCCCGCCCCGCCTGCGCCGTCCCTTTGCGGGTGGGGCGTCTGCGGCCGGTTCGAGCAGTCGCGAACGAGCGCCCTCGAGGCTGTGTCCGGTGGCCTCTGCGAAGACGTCGTCGAGGCTCGGCTCGTTCAGTTCCATCCGGTGGAGCCGGATCCCCGCCTGGTCGAGGGAACGGACCACCATGGCGATGCCCTCGGCGCCGTCGCGCAGGCCCACCCCGAGCGTGCCCTCCGCAGTGGGCCGGATGTCGCCGAAGGCGACGAGTACCTCTCGGGCGCGCTCACGCTGTTCGTCGGGTACCGCAACGAGCAGCGTGGGGGCGCCGACCTGAGCCTTGAGCTCGCGTGGGATGCCCTCTCGGACGATGCGGCCATTGTCGATGATCGCGATGCGGTCGGCGAGCTGGTCCGCCTCCTCGAGGTACTGGGTGGTGAGCAACACCGTGGTTCCGAGCTCTTTGTTGAGGTAGCGCACCTCTTCCCAGAGGGTAAGCCGACTCATCGGGTCGAGACCCGTCGTCGGTTCGTCGAGGAAGAGCACGACCGGTTCGTGCATCAGCGCGAGAGCAAGGTCGAGGCGCCTGCGCATGCCGCCGCTGTATGTGCCGACGCGACGGTGCGCAGCAGCCGTGAGCCCTACCCGCTCGAGCAACTCACCGGCGCGAAGCCTCGCGCGGGAGCGGTCGATGCCGTACAGGACGGCCTGTAGGTCGAGGAGCTCGTTGCCCGTCATGAGGGGGTCGATCGCCGCGTCCTGGAGGGCAACACCGATGCGCTTGCGCACCTCTGCCGGATGGGTGGCGACGTCGAACCCGGCAACAACAGCGCGCCCACCTGTCGGGCGCAGCAGTGTGGTGAGCATCCGGACCGTTGTTGACTTGCCGGCACCGTTGGGGCCGAGGAAGCCGAAGATCTCGCCCTCCTGCACCGCAAGGTCCACCCCGTCGACGGCAACGATGTCGCCGAAGCGCCGCACGAGGCCTTCTGCGAGGACCGGAGGAGTTGTTGTAGTCACCAACCACATTGTCGTGGATCGTGAGGCGGGATCACAAACCGGCTCGCGGTTCCCGTTTGTTCCGAGTGGGACCAAACCGCGGGGGCGTGCCGGACGTGTCTCTCCTGTAAGCCGGGTGGACAACCGTTACCCCGAGGAGGGCACGATGCATCGACGAGTAGCACTGACGGCGTCAGGGGTGCTCAGCGTCGTACTCCTCGGGGGAACGGTTGCGGTGGCAGCAGTATCCGGTGGGGGCTTCCTGGGGTTCGGGCACGGGGCATCGGCACAGTCCGGGGCCGGTGAGTCGGTTGGCGCAGCGGCAGCGGATCCGGTCCAGCAGGTGCCCTCGGCACCATTGACGACGCCACCCTCCGTCGTCGTCGAGGTGATCGAGGACCGGATCGTCATTCGCTCTGCTGCGGCATCACCGTCGGCACCACCGTTGGGCCTGCGTCGCGTGGGTGAGCCGACGACTCCGGCAACCATCGCAACCCCGGGCACCGGCCCGGTTGTCCCGCGCTCCTGGCACGACGACGACGAGGATGGCGACGAACGACACGTCGACGACGAGGCCGAGGA
>CAMDBM010000039.1:0-26457 GCA_945889085.1 Ferrithrix thermotolerans DSM 19514 | reverse complement strand
GCTCGCCCTCGACTGGCAGGAGCGCTCCCGCGGCGTGTTCAACACCTCGTCGGGAACCCTGACCGCGCTCTGGAGGCTCGCCGATGCCCGTGGCACGCCGCCCTCGCACCTGGAGATGGCGGTCGCGGCGGCGGCCGTGCAGCATCCGCAGTACTGCGTGGAGGACGGGGTTCCGTTCATCGTGGGGAATCCGTCGGGCATCAACCTCAACGCGTTCGTGAAGGGATGGATCGCCGATCGCGCTCTTACGGCAGCCTCGCTGAGCGCACCGGACGAGGACATCGTCGTGAACGCGGGCGGTGATCTCTGCCACCGCGGGGCGTCGCCCATCGAGGTAGGGATCGAGAATCCGCTCCGCCCGTACGACAACGAGCCACCGATAGCCCGAGTCCGTGTCGCCAACGGCGGCCTCGCCACGAGTGGGCTCGCGCGCCGAGGGTTTCGCATCGCCGGTCGTTGGTACCCGCACATCATCGACCCGCGCACTGCAGCGCCCGTCGACACGATCGCGTCCATCAGCGTCGTTGCATCAGATGCGGCAACCGCCGATGTCGTTGCCACCATCGCAGGCCTCCTGTCACCCGAACAGGCGACCGATTACTGCACTGCCCTCGGGCTCGCGTGCCTCGTCATCGACCCCAACGGTCGGCACTGGAGCAACCGGGCATGGGCCCACCTCGAGGTCTGAGCCCCGCCACCCGGCTCAGTTGAGCGTGATGAGAATGAGTACAACCACTGCGACCGTGCCGGCGGCGGCACCGATCAGCGCAGAGCGGCGGCGCTTGCGGAGGAACAACTGCATCACGAGCCCGGTCAGCGCGATGACCACCAGGAACACCGCTGCGACATCAATGACCCAACTCCACCGCGAGCCGGCGTCCCGACCCTTGTGCAAGTCGTTCATGACCCCGACCCAGCCCTGCTCCTCGATCGTCAGCTCGAATGCCCGGCTCCCCACCTGGAAGAACAGGTCTGCCGAGTAGCCGGCGTTCCGGTAAGAGATCGACCCCTCGTCGTTCACTACGTCGAACGACGAGACGTGACCGTTCACGCCGAACTCGTCACGCACGTACTCCGAGACGGAGAGGAAGTCCACGCTCCCGTCAGCGCGCTGGGTCGGGATCGGCAGCGTTCCTGTCTCCTTGCGCGTGTTGACGTTGTCGCCGAACGTCCACGTCGGGTGGTTGAGCGTGATCCCCGAGATCCCGAAGAACAGCACAACGAGCAGCGCAACCATGCTGGTGTAGACGTGGGCGAGGCGTGCCCACTTGTTGGTGTCGCGCTTCCATCGCGGCTCGGGGCCCGGCTGACGGCGAGACCTCCTGTCAACCGGTGTCGGGGCCTCTGCTTCTGCCTCGCTGTCGGTGCTTGTCATGTCCACACGATCCGTTCCGGGCTCAGACCGTGATCTCGGCCGTGAGCGCGCTCAGTTCGCCATCGGCCCCAAGCGTGACCCCGAAGCCGGAGGTGCCGAGCGTGATCGGGGTACTCGTGAACGAGTACGGGCCTTGCTCGCGCGCTGCCTCGACGAACAACACGTAGTCGCCCTGCGCAACAGGCTTGCCATCGAGGCCCGCGGCGTCCCAGGCGACGGTGTAGGTACCGGGCCCGCGTGTGGCACCCGAGGTAGTTGGCTCCACGCCCGAGTCGGTGTACTGCGTGTACCAACTGCGGAGATAATTGAGGTACCGCAACCCCTTGGACGTCTGCTGGTACCACGCGCTGATCGTCTGCACCAGATTGCCCCGTGAATCCTCTATCCACACGGCGATGTACGGGTTGCGGATCGGGCCACCGACATCGTCGGCACTCGCGGAGTAGGTGAAACCCACCACCATCTGCACGCCCACCGGAACGACGGGGCCGGTCTCGCTCAGCAGCGTGGTGACGGGCACGGAATCCACGAGGGAGTCGAGCGTGTCGGTGCCGACAGCGGTCTGCGCAGGCCTCTGGTCGAACACTTCCTTGTCGCCGGTACCGCACGCGGGCAACACCACGAGCGCTCCTGCGGCAGCAATCCGGGCAAGCCGGGCCCGGTGGACGGCACGGGCATGACGCGGGAGGGGTTGCTTCTTCGGGAACATCGACCAGAGGGTATGGAGCGAACCTGAGAGCCCGCTCGGAGCGGTCTCAGCCGCCGATCTGGCTCATCGAGCGCTTCGGGCGGATGAAGTGGACCTGATTGATCTGGTGACCCGCCCACTTGGTGCCGACCGCACGCTCGATCTCCGCGGCAATCGCATCATCGGTTGCCCCGTCACGCAGGAGTGCCCGAAGGTCGAACTCCCGGGTCTCGAACAGGCAGGTACGGAACTGACCGTCCGCAGTCAGGCGCACGCGATCACAGTCCCCGCAGAACGGCTTGGTGACCGTGGGCACGACCCCGATCATCCCGGCTCCGTCGAGGAACCTCCACCGGTCCGCCGGCGCAGCACCGCGGGCGGGTACCTGCTCGAGCGGGTACTCGGCATGGATGGCACCGACGATCTCGTCCTGGCTGACCACCTTGGAGCGATTCCAGCCACCCTCGGCATCGAGCGGCATGAACTCGATGAAGCGAACCTCGACTCCGCGCTCACGCCCGAAGCGCGCAAGGTCAACGATCTCGTCGTCGTTGGTGCCCCGTTCGACAACCGCGTTGATCTTCACCGGGCTGAAGCCGGCTTCCTTCGCCGCCTCGATGCCATCGAGTACCCGCACGAGCTCGTCACGCCGGGTCATCTGCAGGAAGCGGTCGGCTCTCAACGTGTCGAGGCTGATGTTGACGCGGTCGAGGCCAGCGGCGCGCAGGTCGTGCGCAACGAGGCGGAACGTCGCACCGTTGGTGGTGAGCGCCAGGTCCGGCTTCCTGCCGGCGTACTGCGACGGCGACCCAACCGGGACCCTCAGCGCGGACAGCTTCTCGACGAGCACCGGGAGATGGGCCCGCACCGTGGGCTCGCCACCCGTCAGCCGGATGCCGTCGACGCCGTAGCGCTCGACGAAGATGCGGGCGAGTCGCTCGATCTCCTCGAAGGTGAGCACCTCGCTGCGCGGGAGCCACTGCATCCCCTCTTCCGGCATGCAATAGGTACAGCGAAAGTTGCAGCGATCAGTGACAGAGATGCGTAGGTCCCGAATGGTCCGTCCGAAGGGGTCCACGAGGTCCATGACCGGAGTCTAGGAGGTCGAGCCGGTCAGGAGAGCAGGAAAACCTCGACGTCGCCGCCCGGTGGTACTCCCCTACCGTCCGGGAGCACCGCGAGCCCATCGGCCTGCGCCGCTGCCGCGAGTTGATGGCTTCCCTGCGGCCCAGTGGTGCGCACGTGCAGGCGGCCGTCGGCGCCGAACGCCCCGAATACCCGGGTGAGGTGAGTCTTGCCGTCCGGTTGCCGGCGCAGACCCTCGTCGGCAATGGCCCAGATGCGCCGCCGGTCGGCCGCTTCCGGGGAGTGCCCCATCATCAGCCGGATCGCCGGCCGGGCAAGCACCTCGAAACTGACCATCGACGACACCGGGTTGCCCGGGAGGCCGAAAACGGGCACCTGCCGTCCGCTGCGGTTCGTCAGAAGCCCGAATGCGAAGGGCTTCGCCGGCTTGATAGCGATCTGCATCCACGACATCTCTGCGATGCGGGAGAGCACGGCCTTCACGACGTCGTAGTCACCCATGCTCACGCCACCGCTCGTCACGATCGCGTCGCAGTCGTCCGCTGCGTCCCGAAGAACGGCCTCAAGCAGCGACTCATCGTCGACCACCACACCGAGGTCCACCGCCTCGGCACCGCACGCCCGCACCATCGGGAGCAACATGGTCTTGTTGCTCTCCCGGATCTGCCCGGGCGCCAGTGCTCCGCCGTCGGTCACCAGTTCATCCCCGGTTGACAGCACGGCAACTCGGGCACGACCGACAACGGACACCTCGTTGCGGTTGATGCTGGCGAGCACACCGAGCGACGGACCGTTGAGCACCGTGCCGCGGTCGAACACCCGCACGCCAGTCGCCACGTCGCTGCCGGCCGCCCGCACAGCATCCCCGGCAGACGCGGAGGAGCGGATGCGGACACGCATGCCGTTGTCGAGGCGCTCGGTCTCCTCCACCATCACGACGGCATCGGCTCCCGGTGGGATCGGCGCACCGGTCATGATGCGGACCGCAGTGCCGGGCAGCACGGTGTGCGTGGGCGCTGCGCCCGCAGCAAGCTCACCGACCACGACGAGTTCGGACGGCGCAACCGCCGTGTCACAAGCCCGGACGGCGTAGCCATCGACGGCAGTGTTCGCAAAGGGAGGCACGTTCTCGGCCGCAGTCACGTCCTCGGCAAGCACGTATCCGTCGAGTCCGGCGATGGGTAGCGTGACCTCGTCGAGTCTCCCCACCGAACGGAACACGAGTGCCCGGGCATCATCCAGCGCAATCACCAGATGGACGGTACCGGTGACCGAGTCCGTCCTGCACGTGCAGTGGCAGTCCTGGGACGCCTCGACTGACGAACAGTTCGCCCTCCGGTGGGACAACGGGGGCTGGGTGGCCGAAGGTTCGGTGTCCGGCGCGAACGTGCACTACGTGCTGCGTCTGGGCGAGAACCTCGACCTGCGCCAGTTCCTGCTCTTCCGCGATCTCGACGAGCCCGATCTCTGGCTGGTCAGGGACTCGACCGGACACTGGGGCGAGATGAACGGTGGCGAGCGCCAGGACCTCCTCGGCTGCGGACCCGTCTCGCTCGGTTGCTCCCCGTCGGCCACCCTGATCGCCATTCGCTCGCTCGACCTGGAAGTCGGTGGCCGGGCCGAACTGATTGCCGCAGCCGTCGACACCGAGACGCTCTCGGTCGTTCCCGCACCGCACGTGTTCACGCGCCTCGATACGCACCGCTGGCACCTCGAGGTGGGCCAGTTCGGGTTCAGCACCGTGTTCGACGTGGACGACGAGGGCGTACTTATCCACTCGCCCGGATGGTTCAGGCGGGTCGCGCCCCCTGCCTGAGCGGCGTACCCTGCTGCCGTGACCAAGAAGAAGTTCGACCTGCTCCTCGTCGGCACCGGATCGGGCAACTCGATCCTCACACCCGAACTCGACGACTGGTCGGTGGCCATCGTGGAGAAGGACGCCTTCGGTGGCACCTGCCTCAATCGGGGCTGCATCCCCACGAAGATGTTCGTCTACGTCGCAGACCTCGTCGAGGCGATCAGGCACGGTGACCGCCTGGGTGTGCACGCAGAGCCCGGGTCCGTGCGCTGGCGTGAGGTGCGCGACCGGGTGTTCGGCCGCATCGACCCGATTGCTACCGGGGGCGAGGACTACCGCACCAACCGGTGCCCGAACGTCACGGTGTTCAGGGGTACCGGACGATTCGTCGGCACGCACAGCGTGAGCGTGAACGGTGAGGTGATCGAGGCCAAGCACGTCGTCATCGCCGCCGGAGCGCGGCCGATGATCCCCGCCATCCCCGGCCTCGCCGAGTCCGGCTTCCACACGTCCGACACGATCATGCGGATCGACGAGGTGCCCAAGCGGCTCGCGATTCTCGGCGGTGGCTTCATCGCGTGCGAGATGGCCCACGTGTTCGAGGCGTTCGGCAGCACGGTGAGCATCATCAACCGCGGGCCCGAACTGCTCCGCGCCGAGGACCACGAGGTACGCGCCCGCTTCCTCGAGATTGCTCGCTCGCGCTTCGACGTCCGAGTATCGGAGAACGTCCTCGGCGTGCGGCGGTCGGCCTCCGGAACCCGACTCCTGCTCGAGCACAGCGACGACATCGAAGCGGATGCGATCCTCGTAGCAACCGGACGGATACCGAACTCCGACGAGCTCGACCTCGCGGCTGCCGGGTTCAACCTCACCACGGACGGGCGTGTGGTGGTGGACGCACACCAACAGACATCGGTGCACAATGTGTACGCGCTCGGCGACATCAGCTCGCCGTATCAGCTCAAGCATGTGGCGAACCATGAGTCCCGTGTGGTCGCCCACAACCTCGCCCATCCCTTGCGGCGCATCGAGTCCGACCACCGGGCGGTCCCCCACGCCGTGTTCGGCTCGCCGCAGGTTGCCTCGGTCGGCCTCACCGAGGAACAGGCACGCTCGGCGGGTCACGACGTGATCGTCTCCACTCGCCCGTACGGCGATACCGCCTACGGCTGGGCAATGGAGGACCGGAACGGCTTCTGCAAGGTGGTCGCCGACCGTTCGGGACGCCTCCTCCTCGGCGCCCACATCATCGGCCCGAACGCGTCGATGCTCATCCAACAACTCGTTCAGGGCATGGTGTTCGGCCAGACCGTCGACGAGATGGCGCGCGGCCAGTACTACATCCATCCGGCGCTCAGCGAGGTTGTGGAAAACGCGCTGCTCGGGCTCCCGGAGGCGTGATCATCCTGACCGTGCGCACTGTGCGAGGCTGATCGGATGGCATGGCTGGTGAGCGGAACCCGCGTGCTCGCCTCGGCCGAGGTGCTTGAGGGTCACCGTGCCCGGGCGAAAGGCTTGATCGGGCGCAGCGGCGTGGAGGGTGCTGTGGTGCTCGAGCGCTGCGCATGGATCCACACGCTCGGAATGGGCTTTGCACTCGACGTTGCGTACCTCGATCGCGACGGAACGGTCATCAAGATCGCACGAATGCAGCAGCACCGGGTTGCCGCGCCCGTCATCGGGTCGCGGACGGTCATCGAGGCGCAGGCCGGTTCCTTCACCCGCTGGGACCTGCACATCGGTGACATCGTCGAGGTCCGCGACTGACCATGGGAACCCTGCTGCTCGTTGCCACACCCATCGGCAACCTCGGTGACCTCACCCCGCGAGCCGTCGAGGCGTTTGCCGCCGCGGACCTCGTGTGCTGCGAGGACACCAGACGCTCGGGACGACTGCTCCAGCACGCCGGGGTGACGGCCCGGCGCCTGCGACGGGTCGACGACCACACCGAGCACGCAGCCACCGTTGAGGTGCTCGAGGTGCTGAACGCCGGCGGAACCGTTGCGGTCGTCACCGATGCGGGCACCCCGGGGATCAGCGACCCGGGGCAGCGACTCGTGCGTGCAGCGATCGAGGCAGGACACACCGTCAGTGCCATGCCGGGACCGGCCGCGCTCGTGATGGCGCTGGTGATCAGCGGCATGTCCACAGATCGCTTCGTGTTCGAGGGTTTCCTGCCGCGGAGCGGGCGGGAGCGCGCCGAGCGCGTTGGCGAGATTTCGACACAGCGGAGCACCTCGATCCTCTACGAGGCACCGCACCGCGTCGCCCGCACGGTCGCCGACCTTGCTGTTGCCTGCGGTCCCGAACGGCGTGTTGCGCTCTGCCGGGAACTCACCAAGCTCCACGAGGAGGTGTGGCGCGGCACCCTCGGGGAGGCCGCCAACCACCTCAGCGAGCGCGAACCGATCGGCGAATTCGTCGTCGTCCTCGACGGCGCTCCCGTTGCGGCGCCGACGACCGATGATGAGGTGTCGGCACTCCTGCGCCGAGCGGTATCCGGCGGCATGAGCAAGCGGGATGCCGCCGCGCACGTGGCCGCGCAGACCGGTCGCCCCAAGCGCGACGTGTACAACCTCGCCCTCTCCCTCCCAAGCGCGTTCTGACGGGAGATTTACCCCGTATGTGTGGGAAACCCTTGCCCAGAATGCCTCGATCAGGATTTCGCGAGCAGGCCGTACTGGCGTGAGATCGCGACGAGATTGCCCGCGCTGTCCCACAGCTCGCCGTCCTCGTGGAGCACGCCACCGGTGACAAAGCGCGTCACGAAACTGCAGGAGAGCGGGCCGGGTGACGGAATCGCCCGAACGTGCACCGTGAACTCGACGGTCGGCACCCAACCGCGGATGAGGTCCGGGATGTTGAAGACCGCAGGGGGGAACGAGTCCGCTGCGAGCAGGAGGCCGAGCGTGTCGATCGGCCTTCCGTCGCGGAACTCAAACCATCCACGCGTGCGGCCCGTGCCCGACGGCCGGTCGTCGAGCGCCTCGGCGTCGTCTGGGTGCAGCCACATGTCGAGCCGATCGGCCAGACCAACGACCGATGTACCACCGACCGGTGTTCGACGGATGCACTGTTCCATCGGCGGGACGTCCGGTGGGCCACCGTCCACGTAGGTCTGCTCGGTGACGGGATCGAGGTCGCCGAAGGCACCGAGCAGCCGAATGAGCTCGCGCCCGTCGCGCCGGATCGATCCGGTCATCGTGGTGAAGCGACGTCCCTGCTTCACCACGTCGGCGCTGATCGTGACGGGCCCAGGTGTGACCGGAGCGAGATAGTGGGCTGTCACCGTAAGCGGATGCGCACGTCCGCCCGTCGCCCTCATGGCGTTGGCGCCAAGGGCCATGACATAGCCGCCGTTCGCGTTTCCGTTGATGTCCCAGCCATCGGGAACGGTCGCTGACCAGCCCGAATCATCCGGGGTGACACAGACCGCTTCATCGAACTCGTACGCCTTCATACGACCACTTTGGCAACTCTCTGGTGCCGATCGGCAATTTGTCGGTCCCGAAGCCCCCTCGAGGCCCTACCCTCGCCTGCGTGGGTCGGTTCTATGTCACTACTCCCATCTATTACGTGAACGCACAGCCCCACTTGGGGCATGCCTACACGACGATCGTGGGGGACGCGCTCACGCGCTGGCACCGACTGCTCGGCGACGACGTGCACTTCCTTACTGGCACCGACGAGCACGGGCTGAAGATCCAGCAAGCAGCGGACGCCGCTGGCAAGACCCCGAAGGAGTTCGCCGACAGCATTGCGCCGCTCTTCGAGGCTGCGTGGGAGCGCCTCGATATTGCGAACGACGACTTCATCCGCACCACCGAGGCCCGGCACTACCGGGCCGTCGAGACCTTGCTCAAGGCCTGCTATGACGCCGGCGACATCTACCTCGGCAAGTACTCGGGGCTGTACTGCGTCGGCTGCGAGGAGTACTACGTCGAGGACGACCTGACGAACGGCACGGACTGCCCGATCCACAAGCGGCCGGTCCAGCACTTCGAGGAGGAGAACTACTTCTTCCGCCTGTCGGCCTTCGAACAGCGCCTCCTGGACTGGTACGCAGCACACCCCGGTGCGATCGTGCCCGACTTCCGCGGCAACGAGGTGCTCGGTTTCATCAAGGGCGGTCTGCGGGACTTCTCGATCTCGCGCACCTCTCTCGACTGGGGCATCCCGATTCCGTGGGACCCCAAGCACGTCACGTACGTCTGGTTCGATGCTCTCACCAACTACTTGTCGGCGGTGGGCTACGGACAGGACCAGCAGCGCTTCGAGGACTGGTGGCCGGTCAACTATCACATGATCGGCAAGGACATCATCCGCTTCCACTGCGTGTACTGGCCGGCGATGCTGATGTCGGCGGGGCTCGAGCCGCCCAAGGGCTGGGCCGTGGGTGGATGGCTGCTCGTCGGCGGCGAGAAGATGAGCAAGACCACCGGAAACGTGGTGAACCCGCTCGACCTCATCGACGACATCGGACTCGACGGCTTCCGGTACTACCTGCTGTCGGACACGCCCTACGGCCAGGACGGCGACTTCACGTACGAAGGCCTGATCTCGAGGTACAACTCGGACCTCGCGAACAACCTCGGCAACCTGCTGTCCCGGGTTGCGACCGTCGTTGCCAAGAAGTGTGACGGCATCGGCCCGGCGCCCGCACCGAACTCGCCGCTCGCCGAGGCGGCCGCAGCCGCGTACGCCGGGACGGCGTTGGCGTGGGACCAGGTCCAGCCGAGCCGTGCGCTGGAGTCCACGTGGCACCTCATCCGCGCCACGAACGCATACCTCGAGGCGAACGAGCCGTGGAAGGCCGAACCCGGGCCCGAGGTCGACCGGGTGATGGGCGACGCGCTCGAGGCATTGCGCATCGTTGCCGTGCTTGCGTCACCGGCAGTTCCCGAGACCTCGCAGACCGTGTGGGAGCGCATCGGCCTCGGCGGCGCGGTGGCTAACGAGCGCCTGCCGCACTCGGCAACGTGGGGTGGCTACCCGGGCGGTCTCAACGTGGTGAAGGGTGACCCGTTGTTCCCGCGCCGACAGGCATGAGCACCGAATCCCCCGTTCTCCGGTTCACCGACAATCACTGTCACCTCTACGACCCGCGGGTTCCCGGGGGAACCGATGGGCTCGTCGAGGCTGCTCGGGCCGCAGGGGTACACCGCATGATCACCGTCGGGTGCGACCGGGAGACCTCGCTCGCTGCCATCGACATCGCTGCGCGGTACACGGACGTGTGGGCAACGGTCGGGCTGCACCCGCACGAGGCGAAGTTTGGGGTGCATACGGTCGCGGACCTCGTGAGCGAGCCGAAGGTCGTCGCGATCGGTGAGTGCGGGCTCGATTACTTCTATGACCACTCAGCGAGGGACGAGCAGAAGCAGGCGTTCGCCGAGCAGATCCGGCTCGCGCACGAGCACCAACTCCCCCTCGTCATCCACACGCGTGATGCGTGGGACGAGACGTTCGAGATCCTCGACTCCGAGGGCATGCCGCCCAACACGATCTTTCACTGCTTCTCGGGGGGCCCGGCGGAGGCCGACTCGTGCCTCGAACGAGGCGGCTTCCTGAGTTTCAGCGGCATCGTGACCTTCAAGAACGCCGAGCCACTCCGTGAGGCCGCTCGTCGATGCCCGCTCGACCGCATGCTCATCGAGACGGACGCGCCGTACCTCGCCCCGATCCCACACCGCGGTCGACCGAACCAGCCCTCGTACGTGACGCTCGTCGCAGAATCGCTGGCGCTCACGACGAATCGCACGCTGCGCGAGATCGCCGAGGCAACGGACCACAATGCAGTCATTGCGTTCCGCCTCCCGTCTCCGTAACCTTTTCGTCATGAGAGAGGACCGATGAGCTGGCTCTCCAACGCGAGCGTCTACGAACGACGGCGCATCGCTGTCGCCGTCGTCGCCACCTTGGTGCTCATCCCGGTCGCTTGGTGGACCCAGCGCTCCCCGAAGACCGAGCACCCCGAGGTTGCGATCGACGAGGGGCCGCTGTCCCAGACGCTCTCGCCGGGGTTCCTCACCGGATCGAAAGAGACCGTTCCGCGCCCCACCAGCGCCCTCAACGAGGCAGCGCCGGAGGACGCGCTCATCCGCACCGGATTGGCGACCTACAAGAACTTCGCCGTCAGGCCGGTCAGGGTTCCCGGCAGCACCACCACCAGCACGATCGTGCCAACCACCGTGCTCCCCAAGGACGTCTGCATCATCAACTTCCTCCCCGAGGGGACCAAGGTGACCATCGAGAACACCGACAACGGGAGGTCGATCGCGTGCCGCGTGAGGTGGCAGACGATCCCCTCCGGAATGCTCGTAGTGCTCAACGCCCCCCTCTTCCAGAAGATCTCCGAACTCAACCAGGCCCCGATCCCGGTTCGCATCAGTTGGTGACGGGATGACGCTCGGCCGGACGCAGGCTGCGGCACAGCTCGAATCGCGCGGCCTCAGCCCGCGTCGCTCGCTTGGCCAGAACTTCGTCGTCGACGCGAACACAGTACGCCGTATCGCCCGGCTCGCTGGCGTGGGGCCGGGGGATCATGTCGTCGAGGTCGGGGCAGGCCTCGGCTCGCTCACGCTCGCGCTCGCCGAGACCGGTGCACAGGTTCTGGCGGTCGAGATCGACCAGCACCTCATCCCGATCCTGCAGCAGAACACCGAGTCGTGTACCGACGTGACGGTTCGCCATGCCGACGCGATGGACCTCGACTGGCACGCCCTGCTCGCAGGGTCACCCTCGTGGACGCTCGTGGCGAACCTGCCGTACAACGTTGCCACGCCGCTCATTGCCGACATCCTCGACCTGGTTCCCGAGATTAAGACCCTGCTCGTGATGGTGCAGAAAGAGGTGGGCGAACGCCTCGTGGCGGCCGCACGCAGCGAGGCCTATGGCGCCGTGAGCGTCAAGGTCGCGTACTGGGCAACGAGCGCTCTCGTCGGGCTCGTCCCCCCGAGCGTGTTCCTGCCGCGGCCAAACGTGGACTCCGCGCTCGTACGCATCGATCGGCGCAGCGAGCCTGCCATCGGCCCCGAGGTGGACCGTGAGGGGTTGTTCGCACTCGTCCGCACCGGTTTCGGGCAGCGCCGCAAGATGCTGCGTCGATCACTGAGCGGCCTCGTCGACGCCGAAGCGTTCGAGCGGGCCGGCGTGGAACCAACCGCTCGTGCCGAGGAACTGGATGTTTTCGCGTGGGGTCGGCTCGCGGCTGCGGCCGCCGCCGCACCGACAGGGGTTGATGCATCGTGACCATCACCGTCGTCGAGGCCCACGCAAAGCTGACGCTTTCACTGCGAATCACCGGTCTGCGCGAGGACGGTTACCACCTCATTGATGCTGAGATGGTGACGCTGTCCCTGCACGATCGGCTCCGCATCGACAGCGCCGGCGCCGGCATCTCGGTGACCGGTCCCTACGCCGATGGGGTGCCCGCCGACACGACGAACCTCGTTCATCGCTCCCTGCTGCTCAGCGGTGCGGAGGCCGGCATTCACATCGAGAAGAACATCCCGAACGGCGGCGGCCTCGGCGGGGGCTCCGCGGACGCCGCTGCTGTGCTGCGGTGGGCCGGATGGAGCGATGTCGAACGGGCAGCGACGATCGGCACCGATGTGGCGTTCTGCCTCGTGGGCGGGCGTGCACGGGTGACCGGAGCAGGCGAACAGGTCGAGTCACTGCCATTCGAGGAGCGCTCGTACACGCTCGTCATCCCACCGCTGTACTGCCCGACCCCGGCCGTCTATCGCGCGTGGGACGAACTGGGCGGACCACGGGGCGACAACGGCAACGACCTCGAGGCAGCGGCACTCGCAGTAGTGCCCGACATGGAATGGTGGCGGGACCGGATCATCGACGCGAGCGGTCGGTCACCGCGGCTTGCCGGCAGCGGTTCCACCTGGTTCCTCGAGGGCGAACTACCCGACCTGCAGGCAAAAATGCCAGCGGCCACGGTAGTGGTCACCCACACCGTGGCCTGAGACAGCCGACGGGCAAACGCCCGTGGCGGGAAGAACTACTTGCGACGCTGGTGACGCGTGCGCCGGAGCATCTTCTTGTGCTTCTTCTTGCGCATGCGCTTGCGGCGCTTCTTGATCAACGATCCCATAAGGCTGGCAAGGCTATCGGTCACGGGCGCAGAACACCTCATTGACGCAAACGTTGCTGACGGGTCGCACCGAATGTGCCAGCGGTTCCGTCCGCGGAGCCAATCAGTTCGGGGGAGAGGGCTCGAACCCCTATTCACGGAACCAAAATCCGTTGTCCTGCCGGTTGGACGACCCCCGAAGGTCACCAGCAATGTACCGCCCTCCCCGGATCTCCCCCATCCGTCACCGGCCGCGCTATAACCCATGCATGCCGGTCTCCGCCATCGTCCTAGCAGCGGGCGAGGACTCCCGCATGCGCTCCAGCCGCCCGAAGCCTCTGCACCTGATCTGCGGCCGCCCGATGGTCATGCACGTCATCCACGCGCTCGAGGGCGTGGACGTCGAGCGCACCGTGGTCGTCGTCGGCTCCGACGCCGAGCGTGTCACCAAGAAGGTCCAGGAACAGGCTCCTGTCTGGGCGGGGGTCACCTTCGTCAAGCAGGAGGTGCGGCACGGCTCGGGCGACGCGACCCTCGTGGGTCTGTCGGCATTCGACTCCGACGATCTCGACGACACGTCGACCGTCGTGGTGCTGCCGGGCGACCGACCACTGCTCCGCGCACGCACCATCACCGACCTCGTCCGCCAGCACGAGGCGGGTGACACCGCAGCCACGGTGGTCACCGTCATTCGTGGCCGTCCGGCAGGCTTCCGTCGAGTCGTGCGGGCGGCTTCGCGCCAGGGCGAGGGCCGCATTCTTCGCATCGCCGAGGACGCAAACGCGTCGGTCGAGGAAGCTCTGATCACCGAGTGCAGCACGTCAATCCTCGCCTTCCGGCGCGATCTCCTCGCCCCTGCACTCCGCCGACTGCGGCCCTCCCAGTCCAATGGCGAGTTCTACCTGTCGGACGTGATCGAAGCCCTCGCCTCGATGGGTTACCAGATCGGTTCCATGGCACTCGACGATGCTTCCGAGGTCCTCGACGTCGAGGATCGTTGGCAGTTGGCGATGGTGGAGCGGGAACTACGAGCCCGGACCAACCGCATGTGGATGCTCAACGGCGTCACCATGTTCGACCCCCGCCAGACGTTCATCGACGTCACCGTGGACCTCGGCCGCGACGTGACGCTCTACCCCGGCACCATCCTGCAGGGCCGAACGGTGATCGGTGACGGCTGCGAGATCGGACCGAACACCCGGCTCGTCGACTGCGTGGTCGGCGACGATGCCACGGTCGCGAACTCCGTCGGCATGGAGGCCGAGATCGGTCGAGGAGCAGAAGTGGGCCCATTTGCCTACCTAGAGGCCGGTGCTGCGGTCGGTGAGAGCGCACGGACCGGACCCTTCTACACTGGCCGCGCGGAGTGAGAAGGGGCGAGTCGTCATCATGGATCAGTCAATGCAGAAGGTCAGCACCAAACGGCTAGCGCTGTATTCGGGTCGCACACACCGTGCGCTGGCCGAGGAGGTAGCTGAATGCCTCGGTACCGAGCTCGGCGATGCCCAGATCGTCGACTTCGCCAATACCGAGATCCGCCCGCGGTTTGCCCAGAGCATCCGTGGCGCCGATGTGTTCGTGATGCAGAGCCACTACGGCTGGAACGGCCACTCGGTGAATGACTCGATCATGGAGCAGCTCATCATGATCGACGCTGCACAGCGCGCCTCGGCCAAGCGCATCACCGCCGTGTGCCCCTTCTACGGCTACGCGCGCCAGGACCGCAAGGCCGAGGGTCGGGAGCCGATCACGGCGCGCCTCGTGGCCGACCTGTTTAAGACCGCTGGCGCGAAGCGCATGGTCTCCATCGACCTCCATTCGGGCCAGATCCAGGGCTTCTTCGACGGTCCAGTCGACCACCTCACCGCGATGCCGGTGATCGAGTCCTACATCCGGGCCCACGCCCACGAACCTGTGATCGTCTCGCCGGACTCCGGCCGGATCAAGGTGGCCGAGCGCATGGCCCAGCACCTCAACGACAAGGGCGCTGACCTTGCGTTCATCTACAAGCGCCGGCCGAAGGGTAGGACCAACGTGGCCGAGGCCAAGGAAGTCATCGGCGAGGTGGAGGGACGCCTCTGCATCCTCACCGACGACATGATCGATACCGGCGGCACCATCGTGTCGGCCGCGGAGCTGCTGATCACCCGGGGAGCCACCGAGGTCTGGGCCATGGCGACCCATGGTGTGCTGTCCGGCCCAGCGGTGGAGCGGCTCAAGAACTCGCCGATCAGCAGGGTCGTGATCACCAACACCCTCCCCCTGCCCCCCGAGAAGCAGATCGACAAGATCGAGGTGCTCTCGATCGCCCCGCTCATCGCCGATGCGCTCTCCGCCGTGTTCGATGACACCAGCGTGAGCGAGATCTTCGGCGGCGAGAACCAAGCCTGACCCGTTTTCCCGGGTTACCGCGGGTTTCGGTCGGCGATCCGGAGCCGGTATCCTCGGACGCTGCTGTCGATGCCCGCGCATCGGCTCGATCTGGAGACCATACGTCATGCCCACCAACGTGCTCGTCGCAACCACCGGCCGTGAAACCGGTTCGGCCACTTCCCGCCGTCTGCGCGCCCAGGACAACATCCCGGCAGTCGTGTACGGCCATGGCATGTCGCCAGTCTCGGTGACGGTCGTGCGCCGTGACCTGCGTATCGCTGTTTCCGGAGCGAACGGCTTCAACACGGTGCTCAGCCTGAAGGTCGGCAACGACACGCTCGTGGCGCTCATCAAAGAAGTGCAGCGTCACCCGGTCAAGCGCACGGTGAGCCACCTGGACTTCCTCGTCGTGAACCCCGACGAGCAGATCACGGTTCACGTGCCGCTCCACCTGTATGGCGAGGCCAAGGCCGTCCTCCAGGCCGGTGGTCTCGTGGACCCGGCAGTCGACCACATCGACCTCGTCACCACGCCGAACCAGATGCCCTCCGAAGTCCGCCTCGACATCACCGACCTGCAGCCCGGTCAGGTCATCCACCTGAGCGAGCTCACCCTGCCTGCGGGTTGCACTGCCATCGGCGATCCGGACATGCCGGTCGTCATCGCAATGCTCGGCTCCCTAGGCGCTCCCGCCCGTTCGTGAGCCTGTTCGGCCGCGAACGGGCCCCCCGGAGGGGAACCCCGTTCGACTGGCTGGTCGTCGGTCTCGGCAATCCCGGCAAGGAATACGACCGCTCGCGGCACAACGTGGGCGCAGAGACCGTGCAGTTGCTCGCCAAGCGCTCGGGTACCCCGCTCAAGGCCGGGCGCGAACGGGCGCTCGTGGCCGAGGTCACCATCGCAGAACACCGTTGTGTGCTCGCGTTCCCGACCACCTTCATGAACCTGTCCGGTGAGTCCGTCTCGGGACTAGTGCGCCGCTACGGCATCACCGAGCCCAGCCAGATCCTCGTGATCCACGACGAACTGGACCTCGCCCCCGGGATGCTGAAAGTGAAAGTCGGCGGCGGACTCGCCGGTCACAACGGCCTGAGGTCGATCACTCAGCACCTCAAGACCCAGGACTACGTCCGGATCCGTATCGGCGTCGGCAAGCCGCCGTCGAAGGAACACGGGGCCGACCACGTGCTGTCCCGGATCCCGAAGGCCGAGCGCGAACTCCTCGACATCACCGTGGAGCGGGCGGCCGACGCGGCCGAGTGCGCCGTGGCAAGCGGGGCCGATGCAGCCATGGCCCGCTTCAACGGGTTGTGACACGCAGCGCATGAGCCTCTCCTCACTTCTCCCCCTGCTCCGCGACGAGCCCGCGCTCACGGCGGTGGCCGGGCGGAACAACGCCGTCGTCGCCGTACCGGAGGCCGCCCGGGCCCTCGTGCTCGCCGCGCTCGCACGGCGATCGGAACGACGCCCCTATGTCATCGCCACGCCCACCGGCACGATGGCGGCTCACCTGTACGACGACCTCGTGCAGTTCCTCGCTCCGCATGAGGTGGCACTGTTCCCCGCATGGGAAACGCTCCCGTTCGAGCGCGTCTCGCCAGCCGTCGAGACCATGGGGCGACGCACCGAGACCCTCTGGCGCCTCGCCTCGCCGGACCGCACACCGCTCATCGTGGTCGCGGGCGTCCGGGCCCTCCTGCAGCGCCTCGGGCCGGGTGACACCGACATCGACCCTGTGAAGGTGCATCCGGGCGCCGTGCTGGACCCTGACGAACTGCTCCGTCGGCTCGTCCACATGGGGTACCGACGCGAAGAACTGGTCGAGCACCGCGGCGAGGTCGCCCGCCGGGGGGCCATCATCGATGTGTTCCCGAGCACTGCGGACGAGCCGATCCGGATCGATCTCTGGGGCGACGAGGTCGACCGTCTCACCACCTTTGCGGTGAACGACCAGCGATCGGTGGCCGACCTCGAACAGGCGCTCATCTTCCCCGCACGCGAACTGATCGTGGACGATCGCGTTCGGGAGCGGGCCGCCTCGCTCGTCGGCAGCGAACCCTGGGGTCGCGAGCACTGGGAGCGCCTCGCGGACGGGGCGATCTTCGACGGCATGGAGAGCTGGCTCCCGTGGCTCGCGGAGGAAGAACGGATCCTCACTGACGTGCTGCCCGAAGGGGCCCGCATCGTTCTCGTCGAGCCGCGCCGCATGCGCGACCGCGCCGCGGACCTCCTTGCCGAGGAGGACGACCTCGCCCGGGCCCTCGCTGCAACTTGGGCACGCAATCCCGAGCAGCAGTTCCCGCGGCTCCACGTCGGCATGGACTGCCTCCTCGCCGGCGCAGCGGGCGCTTCGGCGCTCTCGGTCGTCCCCACCCCCGACGCCCCAGACGCACCGGCTGTTGCGGCCTCGTCCTGGGGGCCCGTCGTCGGCGACGGCAAGGCCCTCGCCGATCGCCTGAGGGGCCTGCTCGCCTCCGGGTACCGCGTGGTCGTCGCGGCGGAGGGTGCAGCATCGGCGCAGAGGCTCCACGGTCTCCTGCTCGACCACGAACTCGACTTCACGGTCGTCATCGACAACGCGGACCCGGACTTCTCGAAGCCCGGCGGCTACATCACCGTCGCACCGCTCCATGCGGGCACCTCCATCCCTTCCTCCCGGGTCGCCGTGATCGCCGAGGGCGACCTCACCGGTCGCCGACGCGCCCACCGACAGCCCCGGCCACGCAAGCGGCAGGGGGCCGGCTTCTTCGAGGACCTCAAGGCCGGCGACTACGTCGTCCACTATCAGCACGGCGTAGGGCGCTACGCAGGGATGGTCAAGCGGGCCATCGGGGGTGTCGAACGCGACTACCTGCTGCTCGAGTACAAGGGCAACGACAAGCTGTACGTGCCCTCCGACCAGATCGACACGATCCGCCAGTACGTGGGCGGGGACGCACCACCGTTGCACAAGATGGGTGGGTCGGATTTCGCGAAGGCCAAGGCCCGCGTGCGATCGGCGGTCAAGGAGGTGGCACAGGAACTGGTGGTCCTCTACCAGCGCCGCGTGCACGCCACCGGTCATCACTTCGCGCAGGACACGCCGTGGCAGGCCGAGATGGAGGATTCGTTCCCGTTCGCGGAGACACCCGACCAACTGAAGGCCATCGAGGACATCAAGGGCGACATGGAGCGCCCGTACCCCATGGAACGCCTGCTCTGCGGCGACGTCGGCTTCGGCAAGACCGAGGTGGCGATCCGTGCGGCGTTCAAGGCGATCCAGGACGGCAAGCAGGTAGCGGTGCTCGTCCCGACAACCCTGCTCGCTCAGCAGCACGGAAACACGTTTGCCGACCGCTTCTCCGGGTATCCGATCCGCGTCGAGGTGCTCTCGCGCTTCCTCTCCAACGCGCAGGCGAAGAAGGTTCTCGACGGGCTCACCACCGGCGAGGTTGACTGCGTCATCGGAACCCATCGCCTGCTCACCGACAAGGTCCACTTCAAGGATCTCGGCCTGCTGGTCGTGGACGAGGAGCAGCGTTTCGGCGTGAGCCACAAGGAGCTCATCAAGAAGCTGAAAGTGAACGTTGACGTCCTCACGATGTCGGCCACACCGATCCCCCGCACGCTCGAACTCTCGCTCGTCGGCATCCGCGACCTGTCTCTGCTGCAGACCCCACCGGCGGACCGCCAGCCGATCCTCACCTATGTGGGCGAGTACGACGAACGCGTTGCGGTCGAGGCCATCCGTCGTGAGCTGCTGCGCGAGGGCCAGGTGTTCTGGGTGCACAACCGCGTGCAGTCGATCGACGAGTGCGCCGCCCGACTTCGTGAGCTCGTTCCCGAGGCGCGCATCGCAATCGCTCACGGCCAGATGGACGAGGGTTCTCTCGAACAGATCGTCCTCGACTTCTGGGAGGGGCGCTTCGACGTACTTGTGTGCACCACCATCATCGAGAGCGGCATCGACATGCCGACCGTAAACACACTGGTGGTCGAGCGCGCGGACCTGCTCGGTCTCGGCCAGATGCACCAGTTGCGCGGCCGTGTGGGCCGGAGCGGGCAGCGCGCCTACGCGTACCTGTTCCACCCGCGCGACAAGGTGCTCAGCGAGGATGCGTACGAACGCCTGAAGACGATCGGCGAGGCCACCGACCTCGGCAGCGGCTTCAAGATCGCCATGCGTGACCTCGAGATCCGCGGTGCGGGCAACATCCTCGGCGCGGCCCAGTCCGGGCACATCGCCGCTGTCGGGTACGACCTCTACTGCCAGATGGTCACCGAGGCCGTAGCGGACCTGAAGGGTGAGGAGGTCAAGGAGCCCGCCGAGGTCAAGCTCGACGTTCCCACCGACGCCTACCTCCCTGCGGACTACGTCACCAAGGAAGAACTCAGGCTCGAGGCATACCGCCGCCTGGCGAACGTGAAGACCGAGGCCGAGGTGAACGACATCCGCGCCGAATGGGAGGACCGCTACGGCCCGCTGCCCGCCCCCGCCGACTCATTGCTCATGGTCGGCCGCCTGCGGGCGGAATGCCACCGGCTCGGGCTGCGGGAGGTGGCCCTCGTCGGCTCGCAGGCACGCCTGCGGCCGTTGCACCTGCGCACCAGCGAGGTGATGCGACTTCGACGCCTGGCGAGGGACTCGGTCTACAAAGAGGACCTCGAGCAGGTGTCCGTGCCGCTGCGCAAGGGCGTCGATCCGGCTGCTCAGCTCGTTGCCCTGCTGCGCGAGCTCGTACCCCCCGAGGACGGCACCGACACAACGGACCCGACCGCATCCTTGGTGATCTCGTCTTCCCCCAGACGCCCCGCTCCGGCCGGATAGGGTCGGTAACCGTGATCCGTCGCGTTCCCCTCCTGGTTGCCGGCGTCGCCGCTGCGGCCGTTCTCAGCTCCTGTTCAACGTTCGACACCTCGGCCGCAGCCCGGGTGGACGGCGAGGCCATCGACGAGCGCGTGGTTCAGACCCTGCTCGCCGGGCCGGAAGACGTGGCGGATGCAACTGCGTCCCTCACGGCCCTCGACGGGACGCAGGCGAGACTTGCGCTCAGCCAGCTGATCCTCGCCCGCATCGCCGAGCAGATTGCAGACCGGTACGACCTCGATCTCAGCAAGGCCCGCGCCGCCGACCAGGCAGCGACGAAGGAGAACCTCACCGGCGAGCGCCTGACCCGCTGGACTGCGCTGACCGACGAGGAGCGCAACCTCATCTCGGACTTCCAGGTGGCTGTCGAGACGCTGAAGTCCGCGCCCGGCAATGCGCCTGCAAACCTCGAGCAGCGGTACCGCAACCCCGAGTCCACCGGCTACTTCTGCATCCGCTACGTCGCGTTCCAGACCGAGGCGGAAGCCGTTGCTGCACTGAGCAGGATCCGCGGCGGCGAGGAGTTCGCCAGCGTTGCCGACGAGTTCAACGAGGAAAAGAGCGGTGGAGTCGCCGGCGGCCCGGATGGCTCCCCGTGCGTTGCGCTGGACCAGTTCCGGCCACCGAACCTCCCCGCCCCCCTCGCCGACGCGCTCTATGCCGCCACCCCCGGTGAGACAACGGACCCGGTGCAGGTCGTCGGCGCATCCGGCAGCGCGTGGTTCCTCCTGCTCCACCGGCCGTGGTCCGAGATCGGAACGGACCTCGCCACAAAAGTCGCCGAGGCCCCGGCGTTTGCCGAGTACCTCGCCGCCGTCGCTGTGTCCCGGGCAGAAGTGGCTTCCCGCTACGGCACCTGGGATGCCATCTCGGCCTCGGTTGTCCAGCACTCCTGACGTGACCCCGCCGCGCCTCGTCGTCGTCGGGCTCGGACCCGGGGGCCCGGACCTCACCAACGACCTCACACGCACGGCGCTTGCGGCTACACCGCACCGTTTCCTGCGCACGTCACAACACCCTTCCGCCGTGGTTGCCGGTGATGCCACGAGTTTCGACGATCTGTACGAGCGCTCGGACTCCTTCGACGACGTCTACAAGGCGATCGCTGCGCGTCTCGTCGCCGAGGCGCACGACCACGGTCATGTCGTCTACGCCGTTCCCGGGTCGCCGTTGGTGCTCGAGCGCTCTGTCCGCCTTGTTCTCGATGACACGACGGTCGACGTCGAACTCCTCCCGGCGATGTCGTTCCTCGACGTTGCGTACGCGCGTCTCCGTATCGATCCCGTCGAGGCCGGTCTGCGCCTCGTCGACGGCCATACGTTCGCGGTGAGCGCCGCCGGGCAGACCGGGCCACTCCTTGTCGCCCACACGCACGCCAACTGGGTGCTCTCTGACATCAAACTCGCCTTCGAGGACGAGGTGCCGACGAGCGCCATACTGCTGCATCACCTCGGTCTGCCCGATGAGCAGATCCTCGAGGTTCCCTGGGCGGACATCGACCGGGCCGTCGAGGCGGACCACCTCACTTCGCTCTTCGTCCCCGAGCTGACCGCCCCCGTTGGAGCTGCGCTCATGCGGTTCCACCAGCTCGCCCGCACGCTGCGCGAGCAGTGTCCCTGGGACCGCGAACAGACCCATCGTTCGCTCGTCAAGTACCTCATTGAGGAGACCTACGAGACCGTCGATGCCATCGAGGCACTCGACGAGGACGACCCCGGCACCGACGAGGACCTCATCGAGGAACTCGGGGACCTGCTCTACCAGATCGAGTTCCACGCAACGATCGCCGAGCAGCAGGGTCGCTTCACGATGGCTGACGTCGCTCAGGGTGTTCACGACAAACTGGTGCGCCGCCACCCGCACGTGTTCGGCGACGTCCGGGCCGACGACACCGAGACAGTGCTCGCCAACTGGGACGCGATCAAGCGGGCCGAGAAAGGTCGCACCTCGGTGTTCGACGGTGTTCCTCGCTCGCTGCCGGCACTGTCGTACGCAGCCAAGGTGCAGAGCAAGGCGTCCGGCGTGGGCTTCGACTGGCCCGATGTAGAGGGGGCCCTCCCGAAGATTGCCGAGGAGCTCGACGAGGTGCAGCAGGCCCGTCGCGATGGCACTGCGGACGACGTACGCGAGGAACTCGGCGACCTGCTCTTCGCCGTCGTCAACGTGGCACGGCACCTCAAGGTCGATGCGGAGTCCGCGCTCCGGGCGGCCACCCAGAAGTTCCGCACCCGTTTCGAGGGGGTCGAACGCCTCGCGACAGCGCGCTCGATTGACCTTCGCGCGACTGGGGACGACGAGGCCTCGCGGGCCGAACACCTCACTGCACTCGACGCGCTGTGGGACGAGGTCAAGCGCACACCGCCCCTCCCCTGACCCAAATCCCCGGGTGGTTTCTAGGGATACGCACAGAATCCTGCCCTCCCCGTACCGCAATGAACCGTCGAAACTCGCCGCCGCGTGGTCGGGTCGGTACCCTGAAGAAGCAAGATTCCCCGTTTCAGGAGCGCCATGAGCGAGATTGAACTCGTCATCGGCCGCGAAGTCCTCGACTCCCGCGGTAACCCAACAGTCGAGGTAGAGGTACATCTCGCCTCCGGGGCGGTGGGCCGGGCAGCAGTGCCTTCCGGTGCATCCACCGGGGAGCACGAGGCCGTGGAGCTCCGCGACGGGGGCCACCGTTATGTCGGCAAGGGTGTCACCACTGCGGTTTCGCACGTGAACGGCCCGATCGCCGACGCCATCGGGGATCTCGACGCGCTGAACCAGCGGATCGTCGATCAGGTGCTCATCGACCTCGACGGCACGGACAACAAGGGCAAACTCGGCGCCAACGCAATGCTCGGCACGTCGATGGCCGTAGCCAAGGCGGCCGCCGCCGAGCTCGGGCTGCCGCTGTTCCGCTACATCGGCGGGCCGAACGCGCATGTTCTCCCGGTCCCGATGCTGAACGTGATCAACGGCGGTGCACACGCCGACAACTCCATTGATCTGCAGGAGTTCATGATCATGCCCGTGGGAGCACCCAGCTTCCGTGAGGCCCTGCGGTGGGGTGTCGAGACGTACCACGCCCTCAAGAAGATCCTCAAGGACCGGGGGCTTTCCACCGCCGTCGGCGACGAGGGTGGCTTCGCGCCGAACCTCGCCAGCAATGAGGATGCCATCAGAATCCTCATGGATGCCATCGCTGCCGCCGGGTACGCACCCGGGACCGACATCGCGATCGCGCTCGACCCTGCGATGAGCGAGCTGTACCGCGGTGGCGAGTACCACCTCACCGGCGAGGGCAAGGTGCTCGACCGGGACAGCATGGTGGCCTACTGGTCACGCCTCGTCAGCACGTACCCGATCGTGTCGATCGAGGATGGCATGGCCGAAGACGACTGGGAAGGCTGGAAGGCACTCACCGACGAGATCGGCTCCCGTACCCAGTTGGTCGGTGACGACCTCTTTGTCACCAACGCGCGCCGACTGCAGATGGGCATCGATCGCGGGGTCGCCAACAGCGTGCTCGTGAAGGTCAACCAGATCGGCACGCTCACCGAGACGCTCGAGACCGTCGACCTCGCCACTCGGCACGCGTACACCACCGTGATGAGTCACCGCAGTGGCGAGACCGAGGACGTGACGATTGCCGATCTCGCCGTCGCGACCAACTGCGGACAGATCAAGACCGGCGCCCCGGCGCGCAGCGACAGGGTGGCAAAGTACAATCAGTTGTTGCGCATCGAGGAGAGCCTGGGCGACTCCGCCCGCTACCGCGGCGCAAGCGCGCTGGCCCGGGGTTCTGCGTGAGGGCAGGCACCGACCGCGTGCCGCGGCGTCGTCTGCCGAGCCTCGCGCTCGGTGGTCTTGCGGTGCTCGTTGCCGGTGCATTCGCCACTGCACTGCTCGTACTTCCAGTGAAGGCGTGGATGAACCAGCGTCACGCGCTCAGCGCGAGCAGTTCCGAACTGCAGGCCCTCGAAGAGGCGAATCGCGGCCTACAGGCCGACGTTGACCGCCTCAGGACCCGACCCGGGATCGCGCAGGCGGCCCGGGAGGAACTCGGCGTCGTCAAGCGGAACGAGAAGGCGTACCGCGTCCTCGTGCTCCCGACGCTGACCGCCACGTTCCCCGACGGCTGGCTCTACCCCACCATCAAGACCCTGGTTACCGAGCGCGTTGCCACCGTCGGCACGTCTGCTTCGCAGTCCGGCGACTCGGTCGCCGACCCCGACGCCGGGTTTGCGCCCGCGCCTGCGTCTCCCTGAACCGCTCATCGTCCGGAACAGCAGCAGGAACAGGATGCCTGCGCTCCCGACGAGCGCACCCCACTGGACGGCGGGATGGCTCCAGTCGGCACCTGCTTGGGCCCCGTGGACCGTGCCCGCGACGAACAGCGGGATGCTCGTGAGGTGCACTGCGTGCCAGAGTCGCCGCGGCAGCCATCGTTTGCACCACGACGTCACCTGAACGGCAACAAGGAGATACAGGGCGACGATCCCCCACGCCACGGCACCGGGCTTCCACGTGCTTGCCATGGGGACCAACAGGTCGGCAACACCGAAGTGGACCCAATTGTCGGCAACGAGCGCGCCTAGGTGAACGGCCGTGAACACGAGGGTCAGCGTTCCGAGATAACGATGCAGCGAGTTCAGCCAGACGGGGACGCCCTTACGGCGGACGAGACGCGTGGAGAGTGCCAGCCCGAGGAGGATGCTCGACGTTGCGAGCGCCCAAGCGACGATCCCCGACGAACGGGCCGTGAACCAGGCGAGTTGTGCAGTGTTCACGCCGCACGCCCTACCGCAACTTGGCCCGCGAGCGTGACGGTGCCGTTGTCGCGCACGAGCCAACCCGCCTTGGCGAGCCTGCCGATCAGCGAGGAGCCAGCGGCGGCGCCTGCGAGGAGTGCAGCCTTTGCAACACCTTCGGCCCACCATGCCCGATCGCTCACCACAACAGCCGCAGCGATCCCGGAGCGGCTCGGCAGCGACGTCGACGGGTCGATGAGGTGATGGCAGTGCTCGTCACCTGCGCGCCACTGCCGGACCAGACGGTTGCTCTGCACGATTGCACCGGATTCGATTGGGACGACCCAGCGGACGCGGTGCCCGTCGGTCGGGTCGACGACGGGGATGCGCCATCCACCGTCGGGCCCCGTACCCGCGACGGCGATGTCCCCGCCGACCGACACCAGCACACCGCTCGAACCGCGTTCCATCAGTTCGGTCGCGAGCAGGTCGGCTGCGAGTCCCTTGCCGACCCCACCGAGGTCCAGGGTTACACCGGCGGGAAGCGTGATCGTTCCCCGGTCATCGTCCACGATCACGCCCAGCGGGGTCGGCGTTGCCGGAGGGCTGCCCACGCAGGCAGCGCTCCCCGACCGGGAACGGACCTCGGTAAAAGACCGGTCATACCCCGCCCACTCGAGAGCCCGCAGCGTCGTCGGGTCGAACCATCCGTCGGTGGCCCTCCAGAGCTGCAGACTGGCATCGACGGCGGTCCGCAAGAGGTCGCTCGCCGGCACGGGTGCGCCGCCCGCACGACGGTTCAGAGCCACGAGTTCGCTCCGCTGGTCGAAGCGGCTCCACGCCCGTTCGAGCGCGCTCAGCCGCGTCCGTACCCAGGCGTCCGAGCCGGGCGGGGCGTCGAGCAGCACGACCTCCACCGTCGAACCCATCGCCGGGAGCGAGAGGCGGCATTCATCGCGCAACGCCGTCATGGGCAGTTCGAGCCCTGGCACCGCGGCGCAGAACTCGTGGTGGTGGTCGTGGACACGGGCGATGAGGCCACCGTGGTTCCGGTTACCCGCCCCGGCCTCGTCGTTGTCGTCGATCGCCCCGCTCTGGTCGTCGGGGTGGTGGCTGCTGCGGGCGCCGTGAGCGCGCTCGACGCGCTGGCGGGATCCACGGGATTTCCTGCCTCATCGACAAAGACGGTCCGGTGCACCTCGATGATCACGATCGACTCCGGAGTGGCGACGCTCGACTGTGGTTCCGCGACCGACGTGCCCGACACCGATGCAGGCACAGCCGCCGGCGCTGGTTCGGACGAGCCCGACGAAGCAGCCATCGCACCGACCAGTGCGAGTCCACCTGCTGTCGAGATGCCGGTGGCAGCGAGACGTGTGAACGCGGCAGGGCCGCGCCGCCGACGTCTACCCATCAGTCGTCATCCTCGTGGTCATCGTCATCCTCGAAATGGTCCTCGTCGTCATACT
>CAMDBM010000038.1:0-26881 GCA_945889085.1 Ferrithrix thermotolerans DSM 19514 | reverse complement strand
CGGCGGCGGCGGCGGCGGCGGGGTGGTTGCGTTGTCGAACGGAAACTACGTCGTCGCCAGCCCCACCTGGGATCTAGATGGGGGCCCCACCGATGTGGGTGCAGTCACATGGGGTAACGGCTCCACCGGTACCAGCGGGGTGGTGTCGCCGTCGAACAGCCTGACCGGATCCACCACCGGCGACAATGTCGGCGGCGGCTACTACAAAGCGGTGGTCGCGTTGTCGAACGGAAACTACGTCGTCGCCAGCCCCTTGTGGGATCAAGATGGGGGCCCCACCGATGTGGGTGCAGTCACATGGGGTAACGGCCTCACCGGAACCAGCGGGGTGGTGTCGTCGTCGAACAGCCTGACCGGATCCACCACCGACGACACTGTCGGCGGCGGCGGCGGCGGCGGCGGGGTGGTTGCGTTGTCGAACGGAAACTACGTCGTCGCCAGCCCCACCTGGGATCTAGATGGGGGCCCCACCGATGTGGGTGCAGTCACATGGAGTAACGGCTCCACCGGTACCAGCGGGGTGGTGTCGCCGTCGAACAGCCTGACCGGATCCACCACCGGCGACACTGTCGGCGGCGGAGGCGGCGGCTGTGTATGCGGGGTGGTCGCATTGTCGAACGGAAACTACGTCGTCGCTAGCCCCTTGTGGGAGCGTGTCGGCGGCCCCACCGATGCGGGTGCAGTCACATGGGGTAACGGCCTCACCGGCAGCACCGGTGCCGTCTCCACCCTCAACAGCCTGATCGGTTCCACCAGCTACGACACTGTCGGCGGCGGCGGCGGCTACAACGGGGTGGTTGCGTTGTCGAACGGAAACTACGTCGTCGCCAGCGGCTCCTGGGATCTCGACGGCAGCCACACCAATGTGGGTGCAATCACACTGGGTAACGGCCTCACCGGCAGCACCGGTCCCGTCACGGCTCTCAACAGCGTGCTCGGGACAACATCCGGTGGAGGCGGGTGGGGCCTGGTGTACGGCTTCGATTACGTGCACTACCAACTCGTGGTCGGCCGCCCCGGCGATAACACCGTCACCTGGATGACGGTCCCGGTGCTCCCGCCCACGGGTGCGAACACCAACGCGTTCGTCGCAGCCGCACTCGTGTTCCTCGCAGTCGGCACCGTACTTGTCGCCACACGACGACGTGGACCGCGCGCCATCTAACCCAATCGCCCAAACCACACCGAGTCCCGTAGTCAAGCTGTCGAGGAGATTCTCGATGGTGGTCGCACAGTGACAGAGGTCGCGAACTCGTTGTCGATCACCACACCGGGGACGCTGGGGCGTTGGGTAGGCCAAACCTGGATCGATCGTGGGCTCGTGACCGGTCCCACGACTGTCGTGTTGGCCGACATCAAAGCGTTGCGCAAGGAGGTGGCTGACCAGCAACGAACCATCGAGATACTCAGGGCATCTTCCACTTATTTCGCGCAGGAGACCGACCCGAGGTCGCGGTGACCATCGTGTTCATCAATGCCCATCGGGACCAGTTCGTGGTCGCTGCGATGTGCAACGCGGCCGCCGACAGTTCACCACTCATCCAGACAAGATCACTGACCAGCCGCCCAGTGCACGGCCTGTGGCGTCACTTTGCTTTGAGCACCGCAACAGCGCGCGCGTTGGCGAGTGAGTCGGCAGCAAGATCCTGCCAAATGTCTGCACCGGTCTGCGACATCGCCGGCGATCAGGTTGGGCGGTGTCTGCTCAGACGTTGCTGGGACGACGTCGTCGATCCGCCACCATCGCCACGACGCCACCGACGGCTACCAACAGCAGCGCGTACGGCAGGAACGAGGTTCCCGAACCGCCCGTCTCGGGCAGCTCGCAATTTGCCAGAGTGACGTCCTGACCCGAGAGCTGGCTGCCGATGCCAGCAGGCCGAGCATGAACTCTGCGGGCAGGACCTGCTCCTCCAATGGAGGCTCCGGTAGCACCCTGCACTCCGGTGTCGCCGATCGGACCGGTTGCCCCGTCGGGGCCGCGCAATCCGTACAGGCAGACGGACGGGATACCCGCACACGGATCGGAAATGCCGCGTACGTGAACCGAACGGGGAGCGCCGGGGCTGAAGCCGGTCTCACCTTGGGGTCCGGTTGCGCCGGGCGGCCCGGCCACGCCTGAGGCGCCGGGGTCCACGCGAGTCAGACAGACACCGGCGAGGTCGCCACAATCCGGGGTGACTCCGCGTACGTGAACCGAACGGGGAGCGCCGAGGCTCAAGCCGGTGTTACCCTGAGGTCCGGTTGCGCCGGTCGCACCCTGCGGACCGGTGACGCCAACCGCCCCGGTGCTCGACGCAAAACACGTGACAGCGGCAGGAGCCGCTGCGGGGAGATTTGGCACCGCACTCGCACCGACGCCACCGATTGACACAACGGCCACACCAACAACCGTACCAAGCAGGAACTTTTTCACGACTCCACCTCTCCAAGTTGTGGGTCGGTATAACAGAAGATCACGATGATGTCAATCCCTCACTAGCACTGGCGGTGCGAAGGCAACGGCCACGAAAGAGTGCGGCACGAGGAAAAGCGATTTCCCGCTATGCCCCGTAACCCGGATCGCTCGGCCAGTTGGGCTGGAACAGGTGCCACTGCTCCGGTGCTCGACGGATGAGCACCTCCAGCTCCCGCGCGAGTGCTTGGGTCACTCGCTGCACGTCGTCCCGCAGACCTGCGCCGCTGCGCTCGGCCGGGACTGCCGGCCGGACAAGCGCATGGTGACCGTTGTAACGACGCTCAAAGTAGACCGCCGCCGGAACTATTGGCGCACCGGTGCGCAAGGACAACATCGCCGGGCCAGCCGGCAGTGTCGTTCGTTCGCCGAAGAACTCCACGTGCACACCGCCACCCTGGATGTCCCGGTCGCAGAGCAGGCACACCACCTCGTTTGCCTTCAGGGCGCGGGCGACCGCTGCAGCGGCCGAAGGGCCGACCGGTACAACGGTCATGCCGAGGTCCGAGCGGAGCTTGCGGAACCACTCAAAAAGTTCCTTGTTCTCCAACTGCTCGACAACAACGGTAAGTCGCTGGCCCTGCAGCGCGAGCCAACGACCAGCCCACTCCCATCCACCGAGGTGGGGCAGCGCGAGGATCACCCCCTTGCCGCGTTCAAGACCTTCCACGACGTTCTCGTAGCCAACCATGGTGAACCCGCGCTCGACGGCCCGATCCGACAGGTGCGGTAGCCGAAAGCTCTCCATCCAGTAGCGGCCGTAAGAATCAAAGGCCCCCTGCACGGCCTCCTCGAGTTCCTGCTCGGTGTACAACGGATTGACCCTGCGGAGGTGGCGCTCCATGATCAACCGACGGTCACGGAATGCCAACGCCAAACCGGTGCCGGCAAACCTGCACAGGTTCTGCGCGACCGGCCCTGGAAGGGCGTTCGCCGCGAGTGCAGCCAGCCGGTACCGCGCTGCGGTCAGTGTCTCCCCGAGCGAGCCCTGCTCCCCCGCCATTGAGGCGTAGGCCTCAGGCGGACGCGGACGGTCGCGAGCGGCCGCCCTTCGGTCGAGCGCCACCACGCCGATCCGCGCGGGCACCACGCCTCGACTGACGCCGGGACCGACGCTGTTCGATCCTGGCCGCCACCACCGGCGCCACCGCAGCCTGCTTCCAGACCTTGAAGAAGCGCTGCACCGCCGTCATTGTCACGAGCGCGAGCATCAGCCACATCACCCAAACGAGCAGGTTGTCGAACAGCAGCCCGAAGCACAGCAGGATCACCCGCTCCGCCCGCTCCATCAGCCCACCCTTGGCAACAAGACCGAGCGATTCTGCCTTCGCCCGCTCGTAGGAGATGATCGAGGAAACTGCCAAGACCGCCATCGGAAGTACTCCGAGTTCGGGGTGCTCAGGATGACTCTTGATGAAATACCAAGCGAGCCCTCCAAACAGGAATGCGTCGGTTACCCGGTCGATCACTGAGTCGAAGAACGCGCCACGCTGGCTCGAGGTTCCGCTCGCCTTCGCGAGGGCACCATCAAGAAGATCGGGAAGGGCCGCAAGGATGACAAGGAGCAAACCGAGTCGAAGCTTGCCTGCACCGATTGCAACGCCAGCAGCGGCCCCGATAATCAGACCGATAAGGGTGAGGTGATCCGGACTCATCTTGGTTCGGCGCAGGGTGTCGCCGATGGGCTTCACCGCACGCTCGACCGGTGCACGGAACTTGCCGTCGAACATGTACCTCAGGCTAGTGCGACCGCACCGACAGATTGGTGCACCACGGACCGTAATCATCGACCACGTTCGGAGTTGTAGTCACCGTGGACAACGACGCCCGAACCCAGTCGACACAATCGACGCGGTCAATCAGCCACACTGTGTACCGGTGCCCCTCGACGACCCCTCCAGCGACCGCGACCTCGTGGGTCGTGCACCCCATGATCCCGAGGCATTCGCTGTGCTCTACCGCCGGTACGTGCATCGTGTTCGAGCCTTCGCCGTGCGCCGCTGCGGCAA
Source organism: Ferrithrix thermotolerans DSM 19514 (assembly GCA_945889085.1). Classification (GTDB taxonomy): domain Bacteria; phylum Actinomycetota; class Acidimicrobiia; order Acidimicrobiales; family Ilumatobacteraceae; genus WLJO01. The sequence continues at coordinate 22,417 of CAMDBM010000038.1, read as the reverse complement.
CACCACAGTCGCAGACGACATCACCGCCATCGTGTTCGAGCGTGCCTGGCGCAACCTCCCTGGACTGGAAGTGCCCGACCAAGGCGTCGGCCCGTGGCTGTTCCGCATCGCATCAAACGAGCTCGCGTCGCACTTCAGGAAGACCGCTCGAGGGCGCCGGGCGCGGGAACGTATCGAATCGACCCCCCCGCCCAGGGTGCCCGACCCCGCAGATATCACCGTCGAGCGTGCTGACCGTGCAGCGGTCCACAAGGCACTCAACCGACTCAACCCTCGCCACCAAGAAGTCATCTCGCTTCGGTACCTCGCAGGGCTGTCGCCACAGGAGACCGCCGAGATCATGGGGATCACGCCTTCGGTCGTAGCCGCCGTGCTCCACCGGGCACTCAAGGCACTCGAGCAAGCGATCAACAGGGAACGTGTCGACGGACACAGCGACACACAACACGGATGAGGGAGGTGAACAAGATGGACAGGGACAGACTCGAACGGACCCTCCACGAACTCGGCAGCCTGCCGGTAGCCGACGCCGACGAAATCAGCGTTGCGCGCATCGCTGCTCGCTGGCGTGAGGCGGCGTCCGCAAGGGCAACCGCCGGGCGACAGACCACGGCGTCCAAACGCCCGCTCCGACGTCCTGCCGTGGTCGGCTCCGCCGTGCTGGTCGGTGTTGCCGCCAGTGTCGCACTGATCGTCGTGGTGCAGGATCCGGCGCCGCAGACGGCACTTGTCGTCGCCTATTCCCAGGGCGTCACTGTCCGACTCCCCGACGGGGAGGTACTCACGCCCCTCGCCGGCGAGGAACTTCCCGACGGAGCGATCGTCGAGGCGGGCACCGGCGCCAAAGGTCTGTTCGGCTCAGATGTCATCGCACCGCTGTCCCGCTATGTCGTGGTCGACGGACGGCTCCAACTGCAGGCGTCCTCCGAGCCGAGCGACACCGAGGCACCCCAACCCGGCACCACGACGACATCGGCCCAGCGCCCCAGCACCAGCGTGGCACCCGCCGGTAACCCGACCGGCAGCACGCTGCCAACAACGTCGAGTCCGCAGGCCACTGCGGCAACCCCCACCAGCAGCGCTCTGCCCCCCAAGCGTGTCCCACCTGCTCGACTCGCTGTGTCGGCAGGGCGCAAGGGAGCCAAGGTCGTCGTCTCCTGGGCGCCGTTCGGCGGCCTTGGCGTCAAGCGGTACGAAGTGATTCGAGTTCGCTCGTGGAACGGCAACACGCTGCCCAAGGGCAAGAAGATCGCTACCGTGAACCGCAATAAGGCAACCACTGCCACTGACGGTCGCCCGCAGGCGGGCACCTTCTACGTGGTTGCCGCTCTCGGCGCCAAGGGCAAGGTGCTCGCCATCGGCTCGGTGCGGGCACCGAACCCGGCTACTCCGTAACCCAGTCGCTCTCCGGATTGTCCTCGGCCATCTGTTCGATCATGCGACCGTCCACGGCATCCACGAGCACGAAACCACGACGCCGCGGCGGGTCCTCGGCGGAATAGCACAGGACACGCCAAGTCGGCCGGGCCCGAAGGCCACGCCAGACTTGCTGGGCGGAGGCATGGCCGACCGGAAAGCCAACTGCCCGGGTTGCGACGACGAGCGCTTCCTTCTCGTCGATCTTCATGCGACAACCCGAGGTGATGGAGAACAACCCGGCGGCACCGAGGAAGCAGGCGGCGATCACCATTCCCCGGTTCACGAACACTGGGTCCTGATCGTTGCGAACGATCCAGAGAACGAGACAGAGTGCGGCGATCACCAGGTACATCACACCCGGGATCCGGCGGCGGCTGTTGTCCGGGAAGCGGTGCGGTCCGACGAAACCGACGGCGTTCAGGTCGTCGGGGAGCACGTCGGTGACGTTGTCGGGATTGGGGCTTGTCGGCTCTGCCATACAGAACCTCACGCTACCGGTGCAGGCCCCGGCCCCGGGGATCCGGCTGAGGGCCATGCCTCCCGGATCTTCTCGGCCGTAACGAGCAGGGTTTCCGGGAGGGTTCTTGTGTTCGCGATCGCCTCCATGAAGTTCACGTCGCCGCTCCACCGTGGAAGCACATGGACGTGAAGGTGCTGGCTGACACTCCCGCCCGCCGGCTTTCCCAGATTGATCCCGACGTTGAGGCCCTCCGGGCGGTAAGCCGTCTTGATCGCCTGCACGGCGCACGGCACTGCCTGCCACAACTCGGCCGACTCGGTCGGCGTGAGCAGTTCCAGTTCGGAAACCTCGCGGTACGGCAGCACAAGCACGTGACCCACTGCGTACGGAAACGCGTTCAGGACGGCGAACACCTCGGCTCCACGGAACACGATGTACGCCTGCTCGTCGCTCATCCCGGAGCGCAGGATCCGCGTGAACACCGATCCGCGGCCGCTCGTGGCATCGTCGGCGCCGACACCACCGGCTGCCCCGGCCGAGGTGACGTACTCGTTGCGCCACCCGTTCCAGAGGCGCTGCAGTTCCGACATTACCGACCCCAGATCATGCGTCGAGGGCGGCCACAGAGACGTCTGCGTGAAGCCGGTCGAGGAAGGCCTCGATCGAGACATCCCGCTCCACCTCGCCACCCCGGGGATTCACTCCGGCAGTACCGGCGGCGACGTCTTGATCGCCGACCACGAGCACGTAGGGAATCTTCTCGACCTTGCCGTTTCGGATGCGCTTGCCGAGCGGCTCGCTCGAGTCCACGAAATCGACGCGGAACCCACTGGAGCTGAGCCGGGCGACAACAGCCTCTGCGTAGGCCTGATGCACACCGGCAACCGGGAGCACCCGCACCTGAACGGGCGCCATCCACGTCGGGAAAGCCCCCGCATAGTGCTCCACGAGGACACCGAAGAAGCGCTCGACCGATCCGAACAGAGCGCGGTGCAGCATGATCGGCCGGTGGCGGGCACTGTCGGTGCCGACGTACTCGAGGCCGAAACGCTCCGGCAGGTTGAAGTCGCACTGAATCGTGGACAACTGCCAGGTCCGACCGATCGCGTCCTTGACATCAATGTCGATCTTCGGACCGTAGAAAGCGGCGTCGCCCTCTTTCACCCGGTACGGGAGGCCGTACTTCTCGAGGGCGAGGCGGAGCGCCTCGGTGGACCGCTCCCAGATGGCGTCCTCGCCGACGTACTTCTTGGGATCCTTGGTGGACAGGTTTGCCGTGAACTCGTGGAAGCCGAAGGCGCGTAGCACGCTCATCACGAAGTCGAGCAGCGACGCAATCTCGTCCTGCAGTTGGTCCTCGGTGCAGTAGATGTGGCTGTCGTCCTGGGTGAACCCGCGGATCCGCATGAGCCCGTGCAGGGTGCCCGCGCGCTCGTACCGATACACCGTGCCGAGTTCGAACAGCCGCAGCGGCAGCTCACGGTACGAACGCTGCCGGGACCGGAAAATCAGGCAGTGCATCGGGCAGTTCATCGGCTTGGGGTAGTAGACGCCGTTGTCCATCTCCATCGGCGGGTACATGCCGTCCCGATAGAAGTCCAAGTGACCGGAGGTCTGGAACAGGTTCGCGTTCGCGAGGTGCGGGGTGAACACGAATTGGTACCCGCCGTTCTGGTGGCGGGAACGGCTGTAGTCCTCCATCAGCTTGCGGACGATGCCACCCTTGGGGTGCCACACCGCGAGACCGCCTCCGAGCTCGGAGGGGAAGCTGAGGAGATCCAGCTCCACCGCAAGCTTGCGGTGGTCACGCTTCTCGGCCTCCTCCAGGCGGTGGAGGTGCGCAGCCAGGGCGTCCTTGCTCTCCCACGCGGTGCCGTAGATGCGCTGCAGCATCGGGCCCTTCTCGCTGCCCCGCCAGTAAGCACCAGCAACCTTCATGAGCCGGAAATGGCCAAGCCGGGAGGTGCTGGGCACGTGCGGCCCGCGGCAGAGATCCACGAACGAGTCCGAGTTGCGGTAAATGCTGATCGCCTCGCCCGAGCCAACCTCTCCGGCGTCTGCGCCGTCAGCCGAGCCGGTGGACACGCGCTCGATGATCTCGCACTTGTACGGCTGGTCCGCGAACAGTCGCAACGCCTCGGCGGCACGAAGTTCGTCGCGGACGAAGGGCTGGTCGGCCTTGATGATCTCGCGCATGCGCCCGTCGATGGCCGCGAGGTCGTCGGCGCTGAACGTCCGGCCGCCTGGCAGTTCGAAGTCGTAGTAGAAGCCGTCCTCAATCGCCGGACCGATGGTGTAACGCGCGCCCTGGAACAGTTGCAGCACCGCCTGGGCCATCACGTGAGCCGTGGAGTGGCGGAGCACGTGCCGGCCGGCATCGGAATCTGTCGTGATGATCGCAACGGTGGAACCACCGGCTAGCGGGACGCCGAGGTCACGTTCCTCGCCATCGACAACTGCTGCAACCGCCGCCTTGGCAAGTCGCGAGCCGATCGACGCTGCGAGGTCGAGCGCGGTGGACCCTGCGGGGAGCGAACGGGAGGACCCGTCGGGAAGGAGCACAGCGATGTCAGACATACGGCTCACGAGCCTACTGACGGGCACAGCCGTGGGAACGACGCGGGGGTCGTCAGACGAGTTCAACGCCGAGGAGCGCAGCCGCTGCAGCAACGGACTCGCCCCGGGACGCGGCCCGGTCGATCGCTGCGAGGGCGGCCGGGGTATCGAGATCGTCGTCGAGGCGCCCCCGGACCTCAGCGAGGGCCGAACCCGGCACCGAACCGGAACCGGACGCAGCGAGCCACTGCCCGAGGCGAGCCGCAGCACGGGGCATCACCGTGTCATCCCACTCCCACGGCACCCGGTAGTGATGCTCGATGATCGCGAGTCGGATGGCGCGCGGGTCCCACGTCTCGCGGAGCCTGTCCACGAACACAAGGTTCCCGAGGCTCTTGGACATCTTCTGCCCGTCCTTGTGGATCATGGCCGTGTGCATCCAGTGGCGGACGAACGGTTCGCCGGTCGCCGCCTCGCTCTGGGCACGCTCGCACTCGTGATGCGGAAAGATCAGGTCGCTCCCGCCACCGTGCAGATCGATTGTCGTGCCGAGTTCCCGGAGGGCGAGGGCCGAGCACTCGATGTGCCAACCCGGGCGCCCCGGTCCCCACATGGTCTCCCAAGAAGGCTCGTCGTCAGCCGAAGGCTGCCAGAGGACGAAGTCGAGCGGATGACGCTTGGCCGGATTGTCCACGTCGCCGCCGCGCTCGCGGGCGAACCCGATCATCTGCTCCTCGGTGTAGAGACTGACCGAGCCGAAATCGGGGGACTTCGACACGTCGAAATACACCGATCCCCCGGCCTGGTAGGCGAAACCCCGATCCAGAACCATTCCGATGAAACCCCGGATGTCCGGGATTGCCGACGAGGCACGGGGCGTGCTGAACACCGGGAGGGCGTTGAGCGCGACCATGTCGCGCTCGAAGCGAGCCTCCTCCCCGGCGGCGAGATCGAGATAGTGCACGCCAAGTTCACGGGCCTTCGCGAACAGCGGGTCGTCCACGTCGGTGACGTTGCGAACGCACTTCACTGTGTGGCCGAGGTCGATGAGCCGGCGCTGGAGGACGTCGTATGACACGAACGTGGCAGCGTGCCCGAGATGCGTCGCGTCGTACGGCGTGATACCGCACGTGTACATGAGCACGGTCGGTCCGGGCTCGAACGGCACGATCGCCTGCCTCGCCGTGTCGTAGAGCTTCATCGACATGAGAGCGTAGGCCTCAGCCCTTGATCCCTGTGAGCTTCGGGGCAACCCTGGTCTTGTACTTCACGTTCAGCTGCAGGAGCACCGCCGTGAACGCCTCGATCGCCATGGCATTCGAGAGCTCGCCCGCATCAAGCGGCCGGCACCCAGGGATCTTCCCGACGATCTCCATGACCACCGCTGTCGCAGTGGGGTCATCGGAGCAGATCAGCACGTCGCTGTCGATCGGGTGATCGAGGTGACCGAGTTCCTTGGCGGGCAGGTGGTGCAGCGCCGCCACGAGGCGACAACTCGGCACCGCAGCACTCACGTGTGCCGCCACGCTCCCGCGCGGCGGGACGAGCGGTTGGAACTCCTTGCCCACCCGCACGAGCGCGTTCGCCATGCAGATGACCACTTTGCCGACGAGATCGGCCTCGTTCTCCGAAGCCGTCGTGGCCGCAGAATCCCAGGGGGTCGCAATGACCACGACGTCGCAACGGGCGGCGTCACAGTTGTCGCCGGCAACGATGGCAAGCGTGTGGCTGGAATGCTCCGCCTTGATGTTGTCGACTGCCTCGAGTGCGCGGTAGCGCGAGCGAGAACCGAGAACCACCTCGTACCCGATCGACGCCAGACGAGCGCCCAGTGCTGATCCTGCCGGTCCGGTCCCACCCAAGATTCCGATACGCATGTCCTTCACTCCCCAATCTCGCTACGGTTCACGCACCGACGGCGTGATAGCCGCCGTCGACGTGAATGATCTCGCCCGTGGTGGACGGGAACCAGTCGCTCAGGAGAGCGACACAGGCCTTCGCCACCGCAGTCGAGTCGGTGACATCCCACCCCAACGGTGCACGATCGTCCCACACGTCCTCGAACTTGCGGAAACCCGGGATCGACTTGGCCGCCATCGTCTTCACCGGTCCGGCCGCAACAAGGTTGGAGCGGATGCCCCGGGGGCCCAGTTCCTTGGCGAGATAACGACTGGTCGATTCGAGTGCCGACTTCGCGACGCCCATCCAGTTGTATGCGGGCCAGGCCACGGAGTTGTCGAAATCCAGACCAACGATCGAGCCGCCACCGTGCATCAGCGGCACAAACGCGTCGGCCAGTGCCTTCAGCGAGTACGCCGAGACGTGGATCGCAACCGCAACGTCGTCCCACTGGGCGGCCATAAAATCGTCGCCCAGACATGCTTCCGGCGCGAACCCGATGGAGTGGAGCACCCCGTCGACACGATCCCAAATGGCGCCGACGTCGTTGCGCACCCGGGCGAGATGCTCGGAGGAGGTGACATCCAGCTCGAACACCGGCGCCGGCTGCGGAAGCTTGCGGGCGGTGCGCTCGGTCAGGCTGAGGCCCCGACCCGCCCCCGTGAGCACCACGTTGGCGCCCTGCTCCTGCGCGATCTTTGCCACGCCGAAGGCGAGCGATGCATCCGTAAGGACGCCGGTGATCACGATGTTCTTCCCGTCGAGCAGACCCATGGATCGTCACCGTAGCGGTAGCCGGAGTGCCTGAAGCAGGTCCGCTCAGACCCTTCGGTCCCTTCCGGCCCAGTACGGAGCCCTGAGTTCGCGCTTCAGCACCTTCCCCGAGCCGGTCTTGGGGAGTTCCTCGATCCAGCTGACGGTCTTTGGCACCTTGTACCCCGCGAGGTGCTCTCGGGCGTGCGCAACGAGCAGGGTCTCGTCAAGCGCGGAGCCCGGTCTCCTCACCACGACGGCGTGGACGCTCTCGCCCCACTCCTCGCTCGGCACGCCGAACACCGACACCTCGTAGACATCGGGGTGAAGCTCGAGCGCCGCCTCGATCTCAGCTGGATAGACGTTCACCCCACCGGAGATGATCATGTCCTTCTTGCGGTCGCAGATGTAGAGGTATCCCTCGTCGTCCCGGTACGCGATATCCCCAACGGTCTGGAATCCGTCCCGCTGGTCGTCGAGGTAGCGGGAATGCTCCTTGTGGTAATCGGAGAACACGGCCGGAGCCCGCACGAACAGTTCGCCAACGGCGTCCGGCCCGGTACCGGTGACGATCGACCCATCCTCCGCGTACAGCCGGATCTCCACCATCGGGGCCTCCCGCCCGCAGGACCCCGGTTTGCGCAGTTGGTCCTCCGGGCGGAGCAAACAGTTGACGCCAAGCTCCGAGGAGCCATAGATCTCCCAGAGGCTCTCGGCCGGGAAGTGCTCAAGGTACTGATGCTTCAACGCCATGCTCCAGGGTGCTGCGTTGCCGATCATCACCCGCATGGACGACCGGTCGTATCGCCCCATCACGTCTGCCGGTGTGCTGCAGATCATCCGGATCGGGGTGGGGGCGGAGAACGTCGACGTGCATCGGTACTTGTCCACCAGCCGCAACCAGTCGACCGCGTCGAACTTGCGCTGGACGACCGAGGTCTGGCCAAACAACTGCCCTCGGCTCAGGAACGACCCGGGGCCCGAGTGGTACAGCGGCCCCGTCGTGATGTACACGTCATCTTTTCGATAGCCGATGTAGTCGAGCAGTGCCATCACCTGCGCGCTTCCGGAAGCACCCCGCCGAAGGGCCCCCTTGGGCTTGCCGGTGGTACCGGAGGTATAGATCATCGTGTCCCCCGGTCCGAGCGAGGGGTCCACGGGGGGCGGCGTTGACGCTGCCGCCCCACAGAGCGAATCTGCGTCGAGCATCCCATCCGGAACCACTCCGTCGAACACCAGCACCGCACGTACCTTCGGCGTGGACGGCGCGATCCGGGCGAACAGCGAGGCGTATTCGGCATCGGTGTACACCACCTCAGCATCGCAGTGATCAATCACATAGGCCGCCTCCTCGTCGGAGAGCCGATAGTTGAGCGGCACAGCAGTGGCGGCGATCTTGCGAGTCGCGTTCATCGCGATGACCGTGCCGATCGAGTTCTTTCCGCACCAGACGACGCGAGTGTTCTGGCGCACGCCGTGCGCCAACAGCACGTTCGCCAGTTGGTTCGACCGTGCCTCAAGGGTTGCGTAGTTGATGCTGTCCACCGTGCCGTCGGGACGATCGTCGATCACGGCCGGCTTGTCGGGTTGGGTCTGCGCGAACGTGGTCAGGAAATCGGGCACAACATGGGTTTGTAGCAGGTCCCGAACCGGGGAGCCCTAGGCGGCACGATCGATGATCTGGTACACAAGGGGGATGTCAGCAAAGGTCATCAACGGCGCCGCAGAGCTCAAGTCGCTCATCGGCGAGCATCTCGGATACAGCCCGTACATGGACATCACCCAGGAGCGGGTGAACCAGTTCGCCGAGGCCACAGGCGATTACCAGTGGATCCACGTCGATGTCGAGCGTGCGAAAGCGGGCCCATTCGGGGCACCGATCGCCCACGGCTACCTCACGCTGTCGCTCGGCCCGGTGCTCTACCCGCAGGTCGTACGGGTGGATGGCTTCTCAATGGGGGTCAACTACGGCGCCAACAAGGTCCGCTTCCCCTCGCCCGTCCCCGTCGGCTCACGGCTTCGCCTCGGCGTGAAGTTGCTCGAGGTGAAAGACGTTGCCGGCGGCGCGGAGATCACCCTCGAGTTCACCTTCGAGGTGGAGGGCGCCACCAAGCCCTCCTGCGTTGCCGAGATCATCTTCCGCCTCTTCGCCTGAGCCCGCTGGGGCCGCCGCGCCCCTCCGTTAGCCTTCGGGGACATGAACCAGTCGGCTGATCGTCCGCCGCTCGACGCCGACCTGCCGACCGGTGCAGCCAAGCATCGGGCTGTTCGACAGATGTTCGACACCATCGCACCCCGGTACGACATGGTGAACCGGCTCATGACGTTCCGCCTCGACGTGTCCTGGCGCAAGCGAGCGGTCCGTGATCTCGGTCTTGCGCCCGGGAGTCTCGTGCTGGACCTCGCCTCGGGCACCGGCGACCTGTGCATCGAGCTCGCCAGTCAGGGCCACCGGCCGGTCTCGGTGGACTTCAGCTTCGGGATGCTCAGCGCCGACCAACGCAGTGGCGCCCCTCGAGTGCAGGGCGACGTCTGCGTGATGCCGTTCGCCGACGGCGTCGCCGACGGGGTGACCTGCGGTTTTGCCCTGCGCAACTTCGTTGACCTCGGGGCATTCTTCGACGACGTGGCTCGGGTGGTCCGACCGCACGGTCGTGTCGCCCTGCTCGACGCCTGCGAGCCGGAAAATCGGTTGCTCCGCTGGGGCCACGGGATCTACTTCAAGAAGGTGGTCCCAAAGATCGGGGGCCTGCTCTCCAACCGCTCGGCCTATAGCTATCTGCCGAAGTCGCTGGCATACCTCCCGCCCGCGCCCGAGATGCTCGCCCGCCTGGAGCAGGCAGGCTTCACCTCGGTGCAGCGTGTCCTGCTGTTCGGTGGCGCAGCGCAGCTCATCACGGCCACGCGCCGCTAACCCGAACCATGCGAGCTGTCACCAGGGCGCTGGACGCAGACGTCGATCTGAACGATGTGGCAGGGTCCGCCGGGTATCTCTTCGTTCGCGACGGTGTCGGCTTTGCCGCACGGGGCGTTGCAGCAACGGTCGACAGCCGTGAAGTTGCGGGGATCCTCGCCGCGATCGACCGGGACGACGACGTGGGAGGGCCGGGCACCGGCGCGATAGCGCTCGGGGTGAAGCCGTTCCGGCCCGGGGAGCCGTGGTCCCTGGTGATCCCCCGCGTGACGGTCGGCAAGGACGGCGACGGGCGCAAGTGGATCACGCGCATCGACGGAGCCACCGACCACATCGACGCCGAACCGAAACCCTCCCCAACGGTCTCCTCGTTCAGCATCGAGCCCGGCGTGGATGAGGCGACCTATCTCGCAGCGGTCACCGCTGCACGTGATGCCGTGCGCGACGGCTCGATCACCAAGGCGGTCATCGCCCGGGACGTCGTGGTGCGCTCCAGCAGGTCGATCGACGTTCACGCCACCCTGCTCCGACTCCGGTCCTCCTTCGGCTCCTCGTACCGGTACAGCATTGACGGTCTGCTCGGGGCCTCACCAGAACTGCTCGTCTCGCGCACCGGTGACACCGTCCGATCGCACCCTCTCGCAGGGACCGCTCCACGCGTCGGCGACCCCGCCGTGGACGAGCGTCTCGCCGCAGCCCTCGTAGCCTCCACTAAAAACCAGATTGAGCACCGCATCGTCATCGAGATGGTGCACGACACCTTGCTCCCCTGGTGCAGCTATCTCGACTGGGAGCCAGAGCCCTCCATCGTCAAAGTTGCCAACGTGCAACACCTCGGCACCCTCGTCGAAGGCCGGCTTTCCCACCCGGCTCCGAACGTGCTCGAACTCGTGGAGGTCCTCTGCCCAACACCGGCGCTCGGCGGCCACCCGCGGGATGAGGCGCTGCGGCTCATCGACCGCGTGGAGGGCATCGAGCGTGGACCCTACGGCGGGGCGGTCGGCTGGGTAGACGCGGACGGCAACGGCACGTGGGCCGTCGCAATCCGCTGTGCCCGGCTCAGCGAAGACCGTCGGACCGCAAGGCTCTACGCAGGCGGCGGCATCGTTGCCGACAGCGATCCGCTGTCCGAGCTCGCCGAGACCCAGGCGAAAATGCAGGCCATGCTGTCGGCCATCATCCGCGCCTGACCCGGCCTCACCAGGTGTCGATATATGGGTGCTTCTTGTGCTCACGGGCGGGCGGTGGCGGCGTGGCAGCCAGTGCACGGGAGATCACCTTGCGACTCTCTGCCGGGTCGATGACATCGTCAATCTCGAACCATGTCGCCGTGTTCAGGGCCTTGCCGTGGTCGTACATCTTGTCGACGAGCTGCCGGTAAAGCGCCTCACCCTTTTCCGGGTCCTCGGCGGTTGCCTCCTCGATCTCCTTGCGGTAGCCGAGGCGTACGAACCCCTCGAGGCCCATGCCGCCGAACTCACCGGTGGGCCACGCCACAGTGATGACCGGGGCCTTGAGCGTTGCGGCTGCCATGCCCTGCGAGCCGAGGCCGTAGCACTTGCGGAGGACGATCGACACCATCGGGACCGTCGCGTTGGCGGCCGTGACGAACAGCCGCGAGCAGTGCCGAACGAGCGCAGTCTTTTCGACCTCGGGGCCCACCATCATCCCGGGTGTGTCGATGAGCGTGATGATCGGGATGTCGAAGGCGTCGCACAACTGGATGAAGCGCGCCGCCTTGTCGGCGTTGTCGCTGTCGATGGCCCCGGCGAGGTGTGCCGGGTTGTTGGCGACGACACCGACCGGCCGACCCTCGATGCGGGCGAAGGCCGTGATCATCCCGACGCCGAAGCGCGGGCGCAGTTCGAGGACGGAGTCCGTGTCGAACATCAGGTCGATCACCGCGCGAACGTCGTACATGCGGAGGCGGTTCTCCGGGATGACCGAGCGCAGCAGCCGCTGGTCAGCACACTCCCACTCGCTCACCGCACCTTGGAAGTACGAAAGGTACTTCTTGGCGACGGCAACGGCCTCAATCTCGTCCTCCACCTCGATGTCGACGACACCATTGGGCACCTGCACACTCATCGGGCCGATCTCTTTCGGCTCGTACACACCGAGACCACCACCCTCGATCATCGCGGGGCCGCCCATCCCGATGTTGGAGTCCTTTGCTGCGATCACAACATCGGCACAACCGAGCAGTGCCGCATTGCCCGCAAAGCAATAGCCGCTGTTGATGGCGACGATCGGCACCGATCCACTGAGGCGCGCGAACAGGTAGAACGCGAGGCAGTCCAGCCCCGAGCCGCCCATACCGTCGGTGTCACCCGGGCGGCCGCCACCACCTTCGGTGAAGAGGACCACGGGAAGCTTCCACTTCTCGGCCAGCTCGAACAGGCGGTCCTTCTTGCGATGGTTCTGTCCGCCCTGGGTGCCGGCGAGCACTGTGTAGTCGTACGACATGGCGATCACCTGCTTCTTGTGGCCCTCGAACAGATGGCCATTCACCTCGCCGATCCCGCCAACCAGGCCGTCGGCAGGTGTGCGCCTGATCAGGTACTCCACCGAGTGCCTGCGCCGCTGTGGCGCGATCACGAGGGGTCCGTACTCCACGAACGTGCCGTCGTCGACGAGGTCAGCGATGTTCTCCCGCGTGGTTCGGCGGTGCACCTTGCGGCGCCGCTCCACCATGTCCGGCCTCGCGGCGTCAAGGCCGATGGCGTGGCGCTCAATGACCGCCGCGAGGTCGGGGCGGATGCGGTCGAGATCAACCTCTGCGACCTCCTGCTCCACCGCTGCCGACACCTCGGCCTCCTCAATGCGGACCAGCACCTGGCCCTCCTTGACCGTCTCGCCCGGTGAGACCGACAGCAGACGGACCACGCCGTTGATCTCCGCCTCGACGACGTGCTCGAGCTTCATCGACTCCATGATCAACAGGGGCTGCCCCCGCCGGACGAGGTCACCGACTTTGACCTGAACCTCAACGATCGTTCCCTGCATGGGTGCCTGAATCTCCAGCATGGAGCTCATCGGTGTCTACCCCTTCTGACCGGGCCGAGCGGTCACTCACCCCATCCGAAACGTAGTGGGTCTCCAAGCCCGGTCGCCTACCGTGTGTCGGTGGTGAGTGACCCGTCCCAACTCATGTCCGCGCTCCGCTCGAATCTCGCAGTGCATGAGCGCCTCGGCGTGGACCTCAACGGCCTTCGCCACGCCGCCGTTGCCGTGGTGGTGACGCACGAGGCGAACGAACCGGGCATCCTGCTCACCAAGCGTTCCGCGTCGCTGCGGTCCCACGGGGGCCAATGGGCCCTCCCGGGCGGTCGTCTCGACGACGGCGAGACCCCGGTACAGGCCGCCCTGCGCGAACTCGAGGAGGAACTCGGGCTCGCGGTGCCCGAGGAGCAGGTGCTCGGCGTGCTCGACGACTACGTCACGCGCTCGGGATACTGCATTACCCCCGTCGTCGTGTGGGGCGGGCAGAGCCCAGCGATGACACCCAACCCAGCCGAGGTGCATTCGGTCCACCACGTCGCCTTCTCCGAACTGCAGCGCCCCGACGCCCCGACCTTCATCAGCATCCCCGAGTCCGATCGGCCCGTTGTCCAGATGTTCTTCAACACCTCGACCATCCACGCACCTACCGCGGCGGTCATGCTGCAGTTCCGAAGGGTGGCTATCGAGGGAGTTTACGAACGGGTAGCCGGCTACGAACAGCCCGTCTTCGCCTGGAAGTAGCCCCAAGCGGTGAGGCGAGCCAAACCCGCGAGCCGTCATCGGCATGTCGCTAGTGCGCAGTTAGTTCGACCCTCAAGTTCCGATAACGGTATGCACATACCGTCGCGGGGAGTGACCCCATCGAAACCCAGAGTGATAGCCTTTGGTTGTCCAGAGTCTGCCCAGTCGAAGAAAAGGCACGTTATGCGTTCCCCCCGTCGAACCACCCGAATACTCGGCACGCTGGTCGTTCTGGCGGCCCTTTCGGCCTGCGCAGTTGACGGTCCGTCCACGGCCACGCAACGACAGGCGACGTCCGGAGCGGAGCCGTCTGCCGGCGAACCGACCGTCGTCTCCTCGGTACAGAATGACGAGTCTCGCGCCCTTCGAACGATGGTTGTCTACCCGAACCAATCGACTGCGGGCGCTGCCACTACAACCGGCGGGGACGCCACTGCCGCACCGACGAAGAACGACGGCACGAATAAGCCCCGCAAACTCTTGCGCAAGAAGATCATTCCCCACGTACTCGGCAACGGCGTTGACCCCGCGGCGCAGACACTCCTCGTCGGACCGCTGCGCAATGCACGTCAGAAGGGAACCTTCACCGGTTCGGCCGCCGGACCGGTGAGCTCCTCGGCCCCAACGCTCAGTGCGGGGTTCGACTCCATCGGCAAGGGGTACTCGACGTTCACCGTCAACAGTGCCCCTCCAGACACCAACTCCGCCGTCGGCCCGTCCCACGTCATGACGATCGTGAACAGCGGTCTCACGATCCAGACAAAGTCGGGCGCGATCCTTTACGGACCGTCTGCCACGAACTCAATCTTCGCCGGCTTCGGCGGTGCGTGCCAGACCTCAAACGACGGCGACGGGGTCGTTCGTTACGACCGCTTTGCCGAGCGTTGGATCATTACCCAGTTTGCGAATGTCTCCTCGGCGAGCGGCCCGTATTACGAGTGCGTCGCCGTGTCCCAGACCAACGATCCCACCGGCGCGTACTACCGCTACTCGTTCCAGTTCGCGAACTTCCCCGACTACCCGAAGTTCGCCGTCTGGCCGGACGCGTACTACGTGACGTACAACATGTTCTCGGCTGCGGGTTCGTGGCTGTACGCCACGGTCTGCGCCATGGACCGCGTTTCGATGCTTGCCGGACTGCCGGCCACACAGCAGTGTTACAACACCTCATCGTCGTATGGCGGCCTGCTCGCGGGCGATGCCGACAGCGCAACGCCGCCGCCCGCCGGAGCACCCAACCCGATCATTGCGCTCGGCGTGTCCAACAATGACCTCGCGGTCTGGAAGTTCAAGCCGAACTTCACCACTCCTGCAAACACCACCTTCACCGGCCCGACCTCGCTCACGATTTCGACGTACTCGATGGCCTGCGGCGGCGGCAACTGCATCACCCAGTTGGACTCAACCAACACCCTCGATGGCCTCGGTGATCGATTGATGAACCGGTACGCGTACTGGAACTTCGGAGACCACCAATCGCTCGTCGTCTCGCACTCTGTTCAGGTTGGGTCCACCGTTGGCGTCCGTTGGTACGAGATCCGCCTCGATGCCAGCAACAACGCTTCGGTCTACCAACAGGGAACGTTCATCCCCACCACCACGTCCCACCGCTGGATGCCCTCCATCGCTATGGACAAGGTCGGCAACATCGCGCTCGGCTATTCCATCTCTGGTAGCACCTCCAACCCGAACATCGCGATCACCGGCCGCCTGGCTGGGGACCCCCTCGGAACGATGACCCAGGGAGAGACCGTGCTGCTCCAGACCACCGGCGCCCAGACCGGCTCGCTGCGCCGCTGGGGAGACTACGCCAGCATCAACACCGACCCTGCAGACGACTGCACGTTCTGGTTCTCCACCGAGTACCTGAAGACCTCGGGCTCGTTCAACTGGTCAACGAGAGTTACCTCCTTCTCGCTCCCCGGTTGCCTTGCACCGCCGACGGACGCCTTCACGATCACACCCTCGCCCTCGTCGGGCAGCACCACCCCCGGTGGCTCGGTCCAGACCACGCTGAACACCGCCACCACCCTCGGGTCCGGACAGACAATCAGTCTCTCCGCATCCGGTCTGCCCACGGGGGCCTCCGCCACCTTCGGCTCAACGTTGATCGCAACCGGATCCTCCACCACGATGACAGTCGCCACCACAAGTGCAACACCCGCCGACACCTACAGCGTTGCCATCACGGGCACCGGTCCGCTCACGAGCACCACCACCAACTACACGCTCACCGTCAGCTCGTTCGGCGTGACTCTTTCCCCCACCTCCGGTGCCGTTACCCAGGGTGTCGGCAGCGTGGCATCCACGGTGTCGCTCAGCAGGGTGGGCAACGCCCAGTCACTCGCCCTGTCTGCCATCAACGTGCCGTCCGGCGTGACAGCGACGTTCGGCTCGACCACCGTCAATTCGGGGGCGAGCACCACGCTCACCTTGTCGGCGACCAGTGGCGCCGCGGTGGGCTCGTACCCGATCACCGTTCGCGCCGTCGGCACCACCGAGACCAAATCGGCAACGTTCACATTCACCGTGAAGGCACCCGTCGTGAACTCGGTGGTCAATCCCGGCTTCGAGTCCGGAACGCTTGTGGGTTGGACGGCTTCCGGCCGCTCGAACAGCGTGGTCACGGTCGCCCGCACCGGGACCTACGGGGCCCGCAGCGGCTCCACTGCACCCACGAACGGGATCTCCCAAATCGCGCAGACGGCTACCGCCCCGGCGGGTTCCACCCGACTGGTGTTCTGGTATTTCAACGTCTGCCCGGCGAACAGCACCTCGCGTGATTACGCCACAGCGACCCTGCGCGACAACGTTGCCGCAAAGACCACCACCGTCCTCGGCAAGACCTGCACGCCCACTGGAACGTGGAGGCAGATCACGGTCGTCGTGAAGGCTGGGCGCAGTTACACGCTCACGCTCATCAACAGAGACGACAACCGCGTTGGTCAGGCCGGCTACACCGTCTGGGACGACGTGGCCTTCAGCAACTGATTCCGGCTCGACGGCAACGGGCCGGGCAGTCCGCAACCATAAAGTTGACATTTCCTATCAACTTTATGGAGTATTGCCCGCGTTGGGACTACGCTGCGCTTCCACCAGCCGCATCGACGCTCGGAACGCAATGCAATTCCCCGTAAACCTCAACCTGGATGGACGCCCCTGTCTGGTCGTCGGCGCGGGACGTATCGCGCTTCGCAAGACCGAGCAGTTGCTCGAGTGCGCGGCCGCAGTCACCGTGCTCGCGCCCCTCGTTCACGACGGGTTCCGCACCCTGCCGGTCTCACTGATCGAGCGGGAATACCGCACGGGCGACGCTGCCGGATTCCGCCTCGTCATCACGGCCACAGCAAACCTTGCGGTCGATCAGCAGATCTACGATGAGGCCGAGGCGCTCGGGATCTGGGTGAACTCCGCGGATGACCCGGACCGTTGCGCCTTCACGTTGCCCGCCGTCGTGCGGCGCGGCTCGCTCATGCTCACGGCCTCCACCGGCGGCGCGAGCCCGGCGCTGTCTTCCTGGCTGCGACGCCGTCTCGAGAAGGACTTCGGCGACGAATGGGCCACGGTGGTCAACGACCTCGCGCTCGAGCGGGCCCGCATTCACGCCGACGGCCTGAGCACCGAAGGTCTCGACTGGGAGCCGGTCATCGCGCGAGTGCTTGCGGACCGAATCGGCGCCGCCGAGGTGGCGGCGAAGTGACCGTGCACCTCGTGGGCGCCGGACCCGGCGACCCGGAGCTCCTCACCGTCCGAGCGGCGCGCCTCGTCGCTGCTGCAGACGTCATTGTTCACGACCGACTGGCCGACGCGTCGATCCTCTCGCTTGCCAAGCCGGGAGCCGAGTTCATCGATGTGGGCAAACGTCCGGGCGCGCCCACCCCGCAGGAAAACATCAACGCCCTCCTTGTCCACCTCGGCAGCCAGGGGATCGAGGTGGTGCGCCTGAAGGGCGGGGATCCGTTTGTGTTCGGGCGCGGCGGCGAGGAGGCCGAGGCACTCCGGGCAGCGGAGGTTCCCTACACGATTGTTCCCGGCATCACATCGTCGGTAGCAGTACCCGCCGCGGCCGGCATCCCGGTAACACACCGCGGCGTGTCGGTCGGCTTCACTGTCGTCACCGGACACCGCGAATCCGGCGGCGCCGAGGAGGTGGCGTGGGAAGCCCTCGCCAAGACCGGCACCACGATCGTTGTCCTCATGGGCGTCGCGTATCGCGCCTCCATCGCTGCGCGCCTCATCGCTGGTGGCCTCGACCTGTCCACCCCCGTTGCGGCGATCCGCTGGGGCACCAGGCCCGAGCAGCACACCACTCGCACAACACTTGGGTTGCTCGGGTCCGCTGAGCTCGAGGCGCCGTGCACCATCGTCATCGGTGCCGTTGCCGCCTTCGACTTCACGAGCCCGCACATCGTCCCCACCGGCGCGGTGGTCTGACCGTGCGCCGCTCGATCGACGATCAACCACTCGGTCCTGATGAACTCCCCGCCGGGCTCGAGGACGCAACACCGCTCTCGTGGGCCGTCGCTATCTGCGACGACTACGACGACGCGGAGCCGCGTGTCGTCCTCACCGTCGAGGACCTCGGCCGCCCCGGCACCGGCCTCGTTGCTCATCTTTCCCCCGACCAGACCCGCCGACTCCGTACCGCATTGCACGATGCGCTGCGCGAGATCGGCCAGACCCCCGGACCCTGACCGTCCGACCCGCCAGGAGCAACCGTGACCATCGCACCCGCACCGCAGCCCAGAGATCTCGACGCCGAGCAGATGCGCGACATCGAACGGTTCGAGGAGGCCATCGGCCAGTACCTCGCCGGCGAGATCACCGAGGACGTGTTCCGCGTGATGCGCCTGAACAACGGCATCTACGGCCAGCGACAGGGAGGCACCAACCAGATGGTGCGCGTGAAGGTGCCTGCGGGCTCCATCACTGCCGAGCAGCTGGAGCTGTTCGGCGAGATCTCCACTGAGTTCTCGCGTGGGTGGGGGCATATCACCACTCGCCAGAACGTGCAGTTCCACTTCGTCGAACTACGCAACATCCCGGCGCTGTTGCGCCGCCTCGCAGAGGTTGGCCTCACGAGCCGCGAGGCGTGCGGCGACACGGTGCGCAACGTGATGGCGTGTCATCTCGCTGGTGCGTGCCCGTACGAGCATCTCGATGTCACACCCTGGGCCGAGGCCGTCTATCGACACTTCGTGCGCAACCCGCTCGGCCAGCGACTCCCCCGCAAGTTCAAGGTGAACTTCTCGGGTTGTTCCACCGACTGTGGACAGGCGATGTTCAACGACGTCGGCGTGGTGGCGGCCACCCGAACGCGCGAGGACGGTTCGGTGGAGACCGGCTTCCGCGTGTACATCGCCGGCGGGCTCGGCGCCACACCACACCCGGCACTCGCCCTCGAGGAATTCACGACACGTGAGGACCTGCTCCCCACGGTCGAGGCCGTGCTGCGCGTGTTCGAGCAAACCGGCAACCGTGACAACAAACTGCGCGCTCGCCTCAAGTGGGTCGTGGACCAACTCGGCATCGACGAGGTTCGCCGACGCGTCATCAAGATCCGTCACACCCTGCCGGCGTCATCCTCGTGGCCCGGCGGCATCCCGCCGGAGGTCACCGCCGTCGGTGACGCCCCTGCCGGACGCGCAACGACCGGAGAGGTCACGGCCGTCGGCCAGGGTGTTCGCGTTGAGCTGACGTCCTCGGACCCGTTCGAGCGATGGGCGCGGGCCAGCATCACCCGCGGTGCGGCCAAGGGCACCGTGTCCGCCGTTGCGTACGCTGCGCTGGGCGACATCACGGCGGCCCAGTTCAAGTCGCTGGCGAGCATTCAGCGCCTTATGAAGCTCGATGTCCGTCTCTCCAACCGTCAGAACGTGGTGTTCCGCGGGCTCACCGAAGCGCAACTGCGCCCGCTGTACGACGCCCTCGTGGCCATCGATATGGCCCGACCTGGTGCAGAGCTTGCCCGTGACGTGGTTGCGTGCCCGGGTGCCGATACCTGCAACATCGCCGTCACCCAGTCCCGCGGCCTCGCCAAGGCGATCGGCGAGCGTCTGGAGGAAGAAGGTCTCGCCGAGGTCGGCGGCATTCGCGTGAACATCTCCGGGTGCACCAACTCGTGCGGCCAACACCACGCCTCTGATATCGGACTGTTCGGGGCGGAGCGCCGTGCGAACGGTCACTCGCTGCCGGGTTATCAGTTGTTGCTCGGTGGGTACGTCGGCGAGGAGCAGATTCACTTCGGACAGAAGGCGTTGCGCCTCCCTGCCAAGACCGCCCCGGAGGCTGTGGCGCGTGTTGTGCGGCGGTTTGCCGAGGAGCGCAACGCCGGCGAGGTCTTTGCCCAGTGGCTGGCTCGTGTGGGCGGGGCGGCGGTGGTCGGCACGGCACTCAAGGACCTCGACCAGGTGCCCAGCTACGAGGAGGATCCGTCGTTCTACGTCGACTACGACGAGACGGCCCCGTACGTCGCCGAGGTTGCCGAATCCGAGTGCGCCACCTGACCCGACCCGGGTGCGTGAACCTCTGCGCCAGCTCTCGCGGTCAACAGGTACTGTTCACGGGCCGGAGAAACGTCTTCGACTCACCATCAGCACAGGAGTTGCCATGCCCGTTGTACGAGCCCAGTTCTGGTCCGGGGCGAACGCCGAGACCAAGAACGCCATCGCTGCATCGATCACCGACGTTCTGGTGCAGCACCTCTCGTGCCCTCCCGCAGCGGTCACCGTCATCCTCGAGGAGATCGACAAGGAAGACTGGTTCATCGGTGGCGTCGACAGTGTGACGCTCACCTCGGGCCAGTAGCACCACTGTGTCCAATTCGACACCGCCGGTTAGCGGAGCGCTCTCGGGCAGAGCCCTGAATATCCCCGACGTCAACGTTGACGTGCTCACGGGCGGAGCCGTGGTCAACGGGGCTCATGACGAGCGTTTCACGCCGCAGCAACCCCCGACCGGGCTCTACCCGGATGTGCGTAGCTTTCGCCGGCGCTTCGGGTTGCTCATCCCCGCAACCAACACGATCATGGAGCACGAGTTGTGGAACCTGCTCGTCGCCAATGGTGAGGCTGCAGGCGTCGATGGCGTTGGGCTGCACACCACCCCAGTCATCACCCCGAGACCGGATATCAGCACACCCCAAGGGGTCGCCGAGTTCCGTGCGGGGTTCCTCAGCGGGCTGGAGGCCGCCGTACAGACCGCAGCGCTGGGCCGGCCGCAATACATGATCATGGGGCTGAGCCTCGAGCACATCCTCCTTGGCCTCGACCCGATCCGCGAGACGATGGCGGCGATCCAGCGGCTCTCCGATCTGTCGTGGGCCACCTGGCACGACGCTGTGCAAGCAGCGCTCCGCTCGCTCGGAGCGAAGCGGATCGGCATCCTCACCCCGTTCGAGGCAGGTGGCAACGCGTCCGCCACCCGGATGTTCAACGACATGGGCATCGAGGTGGTCGCCAGCGTTGGCCTCACCGGCACCGACCTCCGCCATCTTGCCCACATCCCCGACAGCGCCAAGGAACAGGCCGTGATTGAGGTGCTCGCCACGCCGGCCAACCGGCTCGATGCCGTGGTCCAGTGCGGTACGGGGATGAGCATGTTGAACGTCATTGATCGGCTGGAGGCCCGCACCGGCGTGCCGATTGTTGCAATCAACCCGACCACGCTGTGGTACGCCCTCCGGGAGAACGGTTTCGGCCTTCCGCTCCACGGTGCCGGAAGGCTCCTGCGCGAGTTCTGACCGGTCCGGTCCAACGGCGCAACGGAGCAGGTCCGTGTGGCCTCGGTTCAGGCGCGTAGTGCCTGCCACATGCGCACCGCTTCGACGTGTGCAGCCACATCGTGGACCCGCAGCATGCTCGCGCCGTGATCCAGGGCGGCGAGGTGCGCAACGAGGGTGCCCGCCAACCGGGCCCCGGGGGCATCGACGCCGGTGATCTCCCCCACGAACCGCTTGCGGGACGCGCCCACCAACACCGGCAGGCCGAGGGCCACCACCTCCTCGAGGCGACGGAGGATCTCGAGATTGTGGTCAGTGGTCTTGCCGAAGCCGATTCCCGGATCAACGATGACCCGGGTGACGCCCCCGGCCGCGGCGAATGCCACCCGTTCGCGGAGGAACCCGACCACCGACTGCACCACATCGTCGTACTGGGCGTGGCGCTGCATCGTGGCGGGGTTGTCCACCGGGGTGTGCATGATCACCACCGGAACATCGTGTTCGGCGAGCACGTCGCGCATCACCGGGTCCCGGAGACCAGAGACATCGTTGACGAGCGCCGCTCCGCTCTCCAGTGCCGCGCGAGCAACCTCGGCATGACGCGTGTCGATGCTGACGATCACGCCGCGCGAGGCAAGCCCTGCAACGACCGGCAGGACCCGTCGGAGTTCCTCTGCAGGGCCGACCGCCGCAGCGCCGGGCCGAGTGGACTCGCCGCCGACGTCGACGACGTGTGCGCCCTGCTCGACGAGACGCACACCGTGTTCGATCGCCCCGAGCGCGTCCGCGAACATCCCGCCGTCGGAGAACGAATCAGGAGTCACATTCACGACCCCCACGATGATCGGGCCCGCACTCTCGAGCACGCTGTCGCGTAGCAGGATCCGGGTCGATGCACTGGAAGAACGAAGGATGTCTGTGCCCCTGAGCGTTCGTGACGTACGGATCACGC
>CAMDBM010000037.1:0-31610 GCA_945889085.1 Ferrithrix thermotolerans DSM 19514 | reverse complement strand
GACTTCAAGAACACCGACTCCTCGATCGAACAGAAGGAACTGGTGATCACTCTGCGGTCGGTCACCGAGGACCGCATTCGAGCAGTGCGTCAGGTGTTCGAGGAAAAGCTCGTCAAGCGTGGCCTCTCGCTCAAGGGAATCGAGTGGGGCAAGATCGAGGAAGCCTCCGGAGCAACCGCCCGACAGGTAGTCACCATGAAGGCTGGCATCAGCTCGGACAAGGCACGCGAGATCAACAAGCTCATCAAGGAAAAGGGACCGAAGGGAATCTCGTCCCAAACCCAAGGCGAGCAGGTACGCGTGACCAGCAAGAAGCGTGACGACCTGCAAGAGGTCATCACCCTGCTCAAGGGCTCAGACCTCGACCTCCCACTGCAGTTCGAGAACTTCCGCGACTAGCACTGATACGCCGACATAGCCGCCGCTTCGCTTCGGCGTAGTTCGGCGTGCGGCTCGTCGCTGGCGCTTCCCTCGCCCGAAGCCTGAAGTTTGCTTCGGACTAGTCCTCGGAGGGAGTCTCCGCAGCGCGCCGCTGCAACTCGTTCACCACGTTCGAGTCGGCGAGCGTGGTGGTGTCGCCGAGGTTGCGACCCTCTGCCACGTCTCGCAGCAGACGACGCATGATCTTGCCGCTGCGGGTCTTGGGAAGGTCCGGCGTGAAGAAGATCGCCTTCGGCTTCGCGATCGCACCAATCTCCTTGGCCACGTGATTGCGGAGGTCGTTCTCCGTGACGTCGAAGCCGATGCGCAAGATGACGTACGCCATGATCGCCTGACCGGTAGTGGCGTCATTCGCGCCAACGACGGCGGCCTCGGCAACTGCGGGGTGCGACACGAGCGCAGACTCCACCTCGGTGGTGGAGATTCGGTGGCCCGACACGTTCATCACGTCGTCCACGCGACCGAGCAACCAGATGTACCCGTCGTCGTCGAGCTTGCAGCCGTCACCCGCGAAGTAGCGGCCCTCAAAGCGGCTCCAGTACGCATCCTGATAGCGCTCCGGGTCCTTCCAGATGCCGCGTAGCATCCCCGGCCACGGTTGGGTGAGCGTCAGGTACCCACCGCCCTTGTCGACGTGGCGGCATTCGTCGTCCACCACTTCCATGCCGATGCCAGGCAGCGCGAACGTTGCCGAGCCGGGCTTCAGCGTCGTGGCACCAGGCAACGGACTGATCATGATCCCACCTGTCTCGGTCTGCCACCAGGTGTCCACGATCGGGCAGTTCCCACGACCGATGTGCTCGTGGTACCACATCCACGCCTCGGGGTTGATGGGCTCGCCCACCGAGCCGAGCAGCCTGAGCGACGAGAGGTCGTGCTTGGCGGGCTCCTGGTCACCCCACTTCATGAACGTACGGATTGCGGTGGGGGCGGTGTAGAAGATCGACACCTTGTACTTCTCGACAATCGACCACAAGCGGTCGTTCGCCGGATAATTCGGGACACCCTCGTACATCACGCTCGTCGCCCCGTTGGCGAGCGGGCCGTACACGATGTACGAGTGGCCGGTTACCCAGCCGACGTCGGCCGTGCACCAGTAGACGTCCTTGTCGGGATTGAGATCGAACACGTACTTGTGCGTGAATGCCACCTGCGTGAGATAGCCACCCGTGGTGTGCATGATGCCCTTGGGCTTACCGGTGGTGCCCGAGGTGTACAGCAGGAAGAGCAGTTGCTCGGAATCCATCGGCTCCGCCGGGCAGTCCGCCGATGCGGCGTCCATAAGGTCGTGGTACCAGTGGTCGCGTCCGGCCATCATGTCGACGGGGTTGTTGCCGCGGCGCACCACAACGACCTTCTCGATGCTCGGCGTGGTGGCGATGGCCTCGTCGGCCTGCGGCTTGAGCGGGAACACCTCGCCGCGGCGATAGCCACCGTCGGCGGTGATGAGCACCTTGGCCTCGGCATCGTTGATGCGATCCGACAATGACTGCGCCGAGAAACCGCCGAACACAACACTGTGCGCAGCACCGATACGTGCGCACGCAAGCATCGCCACCGCGGCCTCGGGGATCATCGGCAGGTAGATGTTGACGCGGTCGCCCTTCTCCACGCCGAGCGACTTGAGGGCATTCGCGAACTTGGAGACTTCGTCGAGCAGCTGTTGGTAGGTGATGACACGGGATTCGCCGGGCTCACCCTCCCAATAGAAGGCGACCTTGTTGCCGCGACCCGCGAGCACGTGACGATCGAGGCAGTTGTACGACACGTTCAGCTGCCCGCCGAGGAACCACTTCGCGTACGGGAGATTCCACTCACAGACCGTGTCCCAGTCCTTGTTCCACGTGACGAGCTCTGACGCCTGACGCGCCCAGAAGGCTTGATAGTCCTCGTTGCCCTCGTCGTAGAGCTCTGTGCCGGTGACGAGCGAGGTCTTCTTGAACGCGGCTGACGGCGGGAACTTGCGGTTCTCCAGCATCAGGTCATCGATTGCCTTCTCGGCCATGGTGTGCGTCCCCCGGGGTTGCAGACGGATCCGTCGGATCACAATCTACGTGCTGGGGGATGCTCGGTTATAGGCCAGAGGGACGGAACTGCCCCGGATCAGTAGGCAGCGAGCAAGTCGGCCACGAGGACGACGTCGGTCCCCGCAGGCAGACCCAGACCCGAATCGCCCTTGCCGCCGAACGCGCTCGCACCGGGCACCGAGATCTGGCGGCGGCCACCAACTTTGGTACCCACGAGGCCCTCGATCAGCGCGTCGACGCTCGAGTCGCCGCCGGCGCCCTTGGTCAACTGGATCGTGGCCGGGGCACCGGACCATGACGAGTACAGCTTGGCGCCGGTGTCGCCGCGGTAGAAGACGTAGTGGAAGACGATGGTCTGGCCCTCGCTGGCCGCCGGACCCGTTCCGTCAACGAGTTCCTCCGTGGTCACCTTCTCGACCTTGGCGGGCTTGATGACGAGGACCGGCTCGCTGGCCGGATCGACCGGATGGATGACGGCGAGCACGTCGATGACGAAGGTGAGCGCCTCGTTCGGCCCGATGATGTCGCCCTGGGACTGGGCGCCGTAGGCAAGGTCGCTCGGGATGTCGAGCTGCAATTGCCCGCCTGCCTGAGCGTTGACGAGACCTTGGTCCCATCCCTTGATGACGCTTCCCGAACCGAGCTCGACGCTGAAGGGCTCACCGTCGTAGTTGCTGTCGAACTCCTTGCCGTCCTTGCTGCGCACACCCACATACCGAACGATGACGGTGTCGCCATTGGCGGCCTTGTCACCCGTGCCCGGCTTGAGCGGGGTGACGACCAGGGACGTGGGCAGGGCTGACGGGATCTTCACGCTCGGTGTGGGTACCGGCGCATCGGTCGCCGGGGGCACAGTGCTCTCGCCGCTGGGCGACGAGTCGGCCGGGCGCGACTCCAACTCGGTGGTCTTGCTGCTCTTGCTGCTGTCGCTGCAGGCAGAGAGGAGCAGGAGGGACGCTGCGGCGGCGATGGCGATTTTGCGCATTCGATTACGGTACCGGCCCGGTCCAGTGTTGGGGAGTCGCGTTCGGTCGATCGACCGGGTACTCCCCCTCTGGCAGGATCGGGGAGTGACCGGTGTCGGCCTGTGCGTTCCCCAACTCGGATTTCACGTGACCGCCGAGGTCATCCGAACCTTTGCGCAGCGTGCCGAGTCCCTCGGGTTCTCGAGTCTGTGGGTTCAGGACCACTTCATGTATGTCGCCCACCCGGAGAACGGCTACGGAAACTTCCCCGGAGCCGTGCCGCCGCCGGAGTACGCCAGCGTCTGGCAGCCGCTCGAGCTGCTCGCTGCGCTGTCGGCGTGGACCACGACAGTCACCCTTGGCGCGAGCGTGCTCGTGGCCGGGAATCACTGGCCGGTGCAGCTTGCCGCACGACTGGCCACCATCGACCAACTCGCCGGAGGCCGGCTCGTTGTGGGCCTCGGTGCCGGATGGTCCAAGGAGGAGCACACGGCCGTCGGCACGGACTTTCACCAACGTGGTTCGCGCATGGAGGAGTTCATCAGCGTCCTGCAGTCCTGCTGGGGTGCCGATCCCGTCAGGCATCGTGGACCCTTCTTTGAGGTCCCGGAATGCTCGGTGAACCCCAAACCGGTGCAACGTGCTGACGGGAGCGCCCGACCACCGCTCATCTCGGGGCTGTGGTCCCCGGCCGGTCTCGACCGGACGGTACGCAGGTTCGACGGATGGAACCCAGCAGGCCTCCCCGCTGCGGCAGTCGCCGACACGGTGGCTGCGATGGACCTCCGGCGACAGGTCCTCGGTATGCCACCGCTCTCTGTGTGGCACCGGACATTCGTGTCGTTCCCCGCACGCCCCGGCCGCGCTCAGCCCGGCATCGACGGTCTGCGCGCCGACCTCGAGGTTGCGCGTGCCAAGGGATTCCGCGAAGTGATCGTGGAGTGCAACTTCTGGGAGGAGATCGACTCGCCCGCGGCCTGGCTCGCCGTACCCGACCGCCTCTCGCCGTTGCTCGGCTGACTCAGTCCCCGCCGACCCGCCACTCGAGCACGGTGAACCCACCGAGCCCGTTCGGGTCAAGCAGCGCCTCGGCCTCGCGAACGCGGCTGCGTGCCTTCATCGCCTCGAGGTCGGGCGCGTGCGCCTTCGCTGCCCAGACGGCGCGACCCTCCTCCACGAGTTCATCGATACCCCAGAACTGCAGCCACTGCGCCTGGCTGCGGATCGAGTCGGGTTCACCCGCCCCCGCAACCAGTTGATCGATACAGACCTCTGCCGTGATGTCCTGCGAACCCGGGCTCACGAGATAGTGCGCACCACGCTGCTGCTCGCGGTACGTCCGGAGCCACTCCCGCCACGGTCGAACGGCGAGGGCGGCCGTGACCGCGGTGCAGTAGTCGAACACCACAACCCGTCCCTGGCCGAGAAGTTGCTGGGCGCCGACCACCCAGGCCGCCGCCCGGTCCTGCAGCGGTGCGCGAGCGCCGAGAGGCACACCGCCCGTCGGGAGGCACGGGGGTGGGGTGGGAAGCGGGAGCAGTGTCTCGAGATAACGACCGTTCTGCTCGATCACGTACGCCTCGCGCCATCCGTCATCCCACACGGCGAGGCGGAACGCCAGGTTGTCGAGCAGTTCGTTGGCTACCACGATGCCGGTAACGGGACCGTCGGGCACGGTGCCGGTCGAGATGACACCGGCTGGGTGCTGGGCGCGCTGGGCAGCACTCGTTTCCACACAGACGTAGCGGAGTGCGCCTGCGAGTAGCGCCTCCGGCCGGGCAGCCAGCACCGTTCGGGCAAGGGTGCCCGGTCCGGCCCCCACCTCCACCACGGTGAACTCACCGGGGCGTCCGAGACGGCGCCACTCGGCGTCGATGGCACGGGCAAGAACCGCGCCGAAGAGCGGGCCCACCTCGGGCGAGGTGAGGAAGTCGCCGCGTCGACCTGCCTGCCCACCGACGGTGTAGAACCCCTCTGCCCCGTAGAGGGCCAGTTCCATCCACTCGTCGAAGCGATGCATGCTGTCGGCGCCCATCACGGCCACGCTACGGATCAGGCGTCCTGTTCGGGCTCAGAGCCCGAGCACGCCGGTGAGATCGAGCTTATCGCTGAAGCGCAGGATGATGTTCGGCAGGATGCCGAACAGGAGCGTGGCCACGCTGCAGATCACGAGTGCTGCACCGAGCGAACTTGGGACGCGGATGGGAGAGTCGTCGCCATCGGGGACTGGGCGCATCCAGACCTCGCGGAGGATGTTGCCGTAGTAACCAACCGCAATGACGGCATTCACCATCCCGATCACGGCGAGCGCAATTGCCCATCCGGAACCGTCCGCGGCAAGCGCCCGGATGACAGTGAACTTCGCGATCCAGCCGCCGAGCGGCGGGATGCCGGCGAGCGAACCCATGAAGAACGTCATCGCCACGGCGAGGCCGGGAGCGTACGAGAAGAGTCCGCCGAAGCTCGAGATCTCCCCACTGCGGGTCTTGCGCGACACAGCGAGGATCACGCCGAAGGCGCCGAGGTTCATCGCTGCGTAGACAACGAGATAGGTGACGATGGCCGTGAGCGAGTCCCGGTTAACTGTGATGCCGCTGGGCGTGTGCTTCCAGGCCACGAAAAGCGGCATCATGATGAAGCCGCCCTGACTCACTGACGAGTACGCGAGCATGCGCACGATGTTCGTCTGCTTGAGGGCAAGCACGTTGCCGACCGTCATCGTGATGACCGCCAACACCCAGAAGAGTGGCTTCCACACATCAAGGCCGTACGGGAATCCGACATACACGAGCGTGATGAGCGCCACGAATCCTGCGGCCTTCGAGGCCACCGACAGGAAGGCGGTAACGGGGGTCGGAGCACCCTCGTAGGTGTCCGGTGCCCACTGGTGGAACGGCACGGCTGACACCTTGAAGGCGAAGCCGATCAGGACGAACACAATGCCGAGTGCTGTGGCCGAACTGACCCCATCACGGTGGATTACGTCGGCGATACCCGCGAGGATCGTTGTACGGGTAGTGCCGTACATCAGGGACATTCCGTAGAGCATCACTGCCGAGGCGAGCACACCGAGGAGGTAGTACTTGACGCTGGCCTCGTTGCTCTTCGAGTCCCTCTTGCGCCAACCGGCGAGCATGTAGGCGGGGATGGAGAGGAACTCGAGCGCCACGAAGATCGAGACGAGGTCCCGGCTCGACGACATCATGACCATGCCGAGTGCACTCGTGAGCAACAGGACGTAGTACTCGCCCTCGTAGTAATCCCCCTCGTCCACATAGGTGGTCGACAGAAGGATCACGACGTACGTCGCTATCAGGAAGAGTGCTTTGAGCACGAGGGAGAAGTCGTCGACGACGTAGGCGCCGCTGAACATCACCCTCGCTGGCTCGCTGCTCACGGCAAGCGTGAGCACGGGGATGAGCGCCGCAAGGACGCCGAAGCCCCCGAGGGTTGCGGTCATCCACTTGCGGTGCTCAGGCAGGAACAGGTCGAGCAGCAGCACCATGCACACCACGCCGGCCAGCACGATCTCCGGTGCGAGGGCGTGGTAATCCACCGTCGGGGACTTCCACCCCCCTGCAGTGGCCTGAGCGATGAACGTGGCGAGCACGGACTCAGCCTCCGAACTTGTTGCTGATCAACGAGACAGCAGGATCGAACACCTTGAACATTGCCTGCGGGTACACCCCGAAGAACACGATTGCGGCGAGCATTGGCGCCCAGGCGATCCACTCGAAGATGCCCACGTCGTGGAGCCTCTCGTGGTGGCCATCGGCGTGGCCGGTGTCCTCCGCCCCTTCGTGCGCGTCATGAGCGCCGTGAGCGTGGTCGTCATGGTCGTCCGCATCGGCTCCAAGCCCGGCGAACTCGGCGGTCGGGGTTCCGAAGGCCGTGCGCTGGTACAGCCAGAGCAGGTAGCCCGCAGCGAACACCGTTCCGATCGAAGCGATGATCATGAACGTCCGGTAGAGATTCACCGAGAGCGGCCCGATGCCGAGGTCGACGTTGCCCTTTGCCGGCTCGAAGGCCGACAGAATTGCTGGGAACTCGCCCCAGAAGCCAGCGAGGCCGGGGAGGCCCAGCGACGCCATTGCCGCGAAGCCCATGATCCAGCCGAGCTTGGGTACCTGCTTCAGCATTCCGGAGAGGCGGTTGATCTCGAGCGTGTGGTAGCGATCTTTCAGCGAACCAGCGACGAAGAAGAGCATGCCGGTGATGAGTCCGTGGGCAACCATGCCGAACATTGCCGCATTGATGCCGTAGCTCGTCAGCGTGGAGATACCGAGCATCACGAAGCCCATGTGGGCGACTGAGGAGAAAGCAATCAGTCGCTTCATGTCCGTCTGGGCAAGACAGCACCAAGCCCCGTAGATGATGCCGATTACCGACAGCAGACCGATCCACGGTGCGAACACCTTCGCTGCCTGGGGCAGGATCGGGAGGGCGATGCGCACGAAGCCGTACGTTCCCAGTTTCAGGAGGATTGCGGCGAGGATGACCGAGCCCTGCGTGGGCGCTTGGGTGTGGGCATCCGGCAGCCAGGTATGGAACGGGAACATCGGTACCTTCACGGCAAACCCGAGTGCCATACCGGCGAAGATCAGGTTCATCGTCGTGGAGGTGAGTCCACCTTCGGCGTACTTCTGCTGCACGAGATCGGCCAGCAGTGTCATGGAGAACGTGGTGCCGCCCGTCTTGAAGAACAGGGCAAGGAACGCAACGAGCATGAATGCCGAACCGAACATCGTGTACAGGAAGAACTTCAGCGATGCGTACTGACGGTTCTCGCCTCCCCACACGCCGATCATGAAGTACATCGGCAGGAGGACAATCTCGAAGAACACGAAGAAGAGCACGAGGTCTTGGGCGACGAAGGTTCCCGCCATGCCGACCTGGAGGACCAGCATCAGCATGTAGAACGCCTTCGGGTTGCCCGGCGACGGCACGTGGTTCCACGAGTAGATCATCACGAGAACCGTGATGACCATCGAGAGGATGTACAGCGGCAGGCTGAGCCCGTCGAGGCCGACGATGTACCTCGAGTGGATCACGTCGATCCAGGAGGTGTTCACGGCGAACTGCAGCTTTTCCGCCTGCCCATAGTCGAACTCGGCCAAGGTATAGATGCCGATTCCCAAGGTGGCGAGTGCCGCGAGCAAGCCCACGAATTTCACCAAGAGCTCATCGCTCTTCGGGATGAACATCATGACCAGGACCCCGGCGAGGGGCAGGAACACCCCAACGCTCAGTACCCAGTTCTGATCAGTCAACATCTCGGTGCTCCCTAGCTGTTCACGAGGACGAGGATCAGGGCGGCCAGGGCAGCAGCTGCGAACAGCAGCGCTCCGTACTGGCTGACCTTGCCGGATTGGGTGGGTCGCAGTGCCGTGCCGGTGCCGCGTGCTGCGGCACCTGACCCGTTCACCGCGCTGTCGACCAGACCCTGGTCGACGTATTTGTACGTGATCTCACCGACCTTGCGGCCGGATCGACCTGCGCCATTGACGATTCCGTCGAAGACGTTCTGGTTGAGCCAATACATTGCCCGCGCGAGGGGGTGGGCGATACCGCGCACGATGACCCCTTCGTATAGCGCATCGAGGTAGTACCGGTTCCAGAGGAACTTGTAGAGGCCTCGGGCAATGATATTTCGTTCGGTGAGCCCGGCGAGCGGCCGGCGCTTCTTGCCGTAGAGCGTGACGCAGACCGCGCTGCTGATGATGAAGCCCAGGACGACCAGGAGGAACGCCGGTAGGGCCTTCACCCACTTGAACTCGTGGTGGATCACACCCGGGGCGTAACACGTCGTTCCGGCCGCAGGGACAAAGCCGGGTGTGCCACAGTCACCGGTGAGGTGGCCCTCTTCGATGGCGCTTCCCGGGTATCCGGCGGAGTGCTCCTCACCCTCGGAATGTTCCTCAGCACCGCTCTCGCCCTCGGTCGGCGAGTGACCATCTCCCTCGGCGGGGACCGGCTCGCTCTCGCTCTCTCCCTCGCTGGAGGTACGCAACCCGAAGGCGCCCACGGTGATGCCGCGGGCGGACCCCTCGTGGATCGTTTCGCCGGTAAGCGACACCGGCATCGCCTTGGGCTCCACCCACTCCTCGAACTTGAAGATCTTGAATGCCGGCGCGTTGATGAGACCAGCAACGATCGCCAGTGTGGCCAGAATGACGAGGGGTCCCTTGATCAGCCAGGGCGACTCGTGCGGGCCTGCGTGGCTGTCGTGGGCATCATGGGCATCGTGGACGTCATGGGCATCCGCTGCGCCGTGGGCTGCGGGTGCCGGAGCGTGTGCATCGCTGTGATCCTCTTCGTGGATCCCAGCGGCCGCGCCTCTGGCCTTGCCGAAGAACGTGAGGTACGTGGCACGCGTCATGTAGGCCGTGGTGAGGAACGCCCCGGCCAGACCGATCGCGAAGAAGACCCAATACTGATTGCCGCCGGCAATGTCGATGATCTCGTCCTTGGAATACCAGCCCGCGAAGAACGGCACGCCGGCAAGGGCCATCGAGGAGATCGTCCATGTGGCGAACGTGACCGGCATCTTTCTCCAGAGCCCGCCCATGTCCTTCTTCATGTCGAAGGAGTGGTGCGAGCCGCTGTGGGCGATCGAACCGGCACAGAGGAACAGGCAGCACTTGAAGAAGGCGTGCGTCCAGATGTGGAACACGGCGGGGGTCCAGGCCCCAACACCGAGCCCCATCATCATGTAGCCCAGCTGGCTGACCGTGGAATAGGCAAGGACCTTCTTGATGTCCGTCTGCACGAACGCCAACAGCGCCGCAACGATGATCGTGATACCACCGATGACGGCGATGAGGTTCACGTTCGTGTCGAGGATCCGGAGCCCTTCGAAGAACACGGGATAGAGGCGGGCCACGAGGAACACGCCGGCCACCACCATGGTGGATGAGTGGAGCAGCGATGAAACGGGTGTCGGACCTGCCATGGCGTCGGGCAGCCAGGTGTGGAGCGGGAACTGGCCGCTCTTGCCGATGCAGGCGATGAAGAGCGCTACGGCTCCCCAGGTGAGTACGGACTTGTACTGCGAATCGC
Organism: Ferrithrix thermotolerans DSM 19514; assembly: GCA_945889085.1. GTDB lineage: Bacteria > Actinomycetota > Acidimicrobiia > Acidimicrobiales > Ilumatobacteraceae > WLJO01. The sequence continues at coordinate 21,118 of CAMDBM010000037.1, read as the reverse complement.
CGGCTAGCGCCCAGCGGCAGATTCCCTCGATGCTGAACCCCGAGTACTGGTCCTGGAGACCGTTGGCATTGATCCACTTCTGGGCGCTCAGGCCCACGATGGCCGTACCGACCAGCAGTCCGATATCACCTGTGCGGACCGTGAAGAACGCCTTGAGGGAGGCCCTGCTGTTCGCCTTGTCCTCCCACCAGTGACCGATGAGCATGAACGAGCAGAGGCCCATGATCTCCCAACCGAGGATCAACTGGACCATGTTCTCGGCGAGGACCATGACGAGCATGCCGGCCGAGAAGAGGGTGAGCGAGGCAAAGAAGTGCGTGTACCGACGATCACCCTTCAGGTACTCGAGCGAGTAGATCTGCACCAATGTGGAGATGAAGGCAACGAGCAGGAGCACCATGACGGACAGTCCGTCGATTTGCTGGCCGAGGCCGATTTCGATGCCCCCCGACTGCCACCAGACCCATGACTTGCGCACGGCGGCGACGTAGTTCTCCCCATCCGTGTACTGGATCCACTGGAGCGCAGCACCGGCCGCGAAGAACAGGGACCCGAGCATGGATGCCACGCCGATGAGGCTGCCGCCACCGGGAATGGTGTAGCGGCCGATCCTCGTATCGGGGATCCGCTTGCCGAACGCGATGATCAGCGCGAACGCGATCGCCGGGATCAGCGGAATGAGATAGGCGTGTTCAAGGAACCAGCCCGGGGCAGCGGTAGCGATCACGTCAGCCCTTCATCTCGGAAAGCTCGTCGAGCGCGATGGAGCGCCGGTTTCGGTACACGAGGAGCACCAGTGCAAGGCCCACGCCCACCTCTGCGGCGGCGACGGCGATGACGTACAGCGCGAAGGTGTGGCCGGCCGGGTCGCCGCCGTTGCGGAGTGCGAAGGCCAGCAGGTTGATGTTGACCGAGTTGAGGATCAACTCGATCGACATGAGCACGAGGACGGCGTTCCTGCGGGCAACAACCCCGTAGACGCCGATGGCGAACAGGATGGCGCCGAGCAGGAGGAACTGGTTGAGCAGCATTCGTCAGTCCTTTCTCGCCAGGACGATCGCACCGATGAGTGCGGCGAGCAGGACGAACGAGAGCGCCCAGAAGGGGATCAGGTAGGGCCTGAAGATCGAGTCGCTGATCTGCTGTGTGGTGACGTTGGGCACGTCCTTCGGATCGTCCACGAGCTTTTCGGCGTGGAACGAATCAATGAGCACGTACACGAGGGTTCCGAGCAGGAGCAGGGCGACCGGAATGCCGAGAGCCCAGTTCTTGTTGTTCAGATCGGTAGCCCGGCCCAGTTGCGCCCGCGTGAGCATCGTGCCGAACAGGAACAGCACGGTGACCGCACCGATGTACACGAGCACCTGGGTGATCGCTACGAACTCGGCGGACAGGATGAGGTACTGGGCAGCAGCGCCCGCCAGCACCAGCACGAGCCAGAGGGCGGCGTGAACCACGTTCTTCGTGGTTACGACCCGAAGGGCGCCGACGATCATGATCAGGGCGACGATGCCGAACGCGATGTTCTGGGCAACGAGTCCGCTTGCCGCGAGCATCACTTCTTGCCCTTCTTGTCCGCGCCGGTCTCGAGCTCGGGGGCCTCGGGCACGGTCTCCATCCACTCGCCCAGCTTGTACTTGTCGTGCAGCAGGTCTGCGATGTGGGGCTCGGAGTACTCGAACTCAGGGCTCCAGAAGAGTGCGTCGAACGGGCACACATCTACGCAGATCCCGCAATACATGCACAACGCGTAGTCGATGTCGAAACGGTCCAGCTTGTTGACCGAGCGCGGCTTGCCTCCGGCCCGACGCGGCGGAGCGAGATCCTTGTGACCCTCGATGTAGATGCACCAGTCGGGACAGCTCCGCGCGCACAGCATGCACGCCGTGCAGTTGTCCTCCCGCAGAGCGATGACGCCGCGCGCCCGGACCGGGGGGGCCTCCTTCGTATGGGGATACTGAACCGTGTTCGCGCCGATGGACGGCGCCGGTATCAGCGACTTGATCCCGCGCTTCGGGAACAACGTTCGGATCGCGGTTCTGGCGGTGACACCCAAACCCTTGATGAGACCGGGTACTTCGGGCTTCTGCAGGAACGCCGGCATCAGAAGGCCACCTTCAGGATTGAGGTCACTGCAATGTTGCCCAGTGCGACAGGGATGAGGAACTTCCAGGCGAACTTCTGCAGCTGGTCCTCACGCAAGCGGGGGTACGAGAACCGGGCCCACATGATGATGAAGGCAACCAGCATCATCTTGGTCACCATGATGAGCGGACCCACCACGTTCATGACGTTGTGCACCTCGTCGAGGGAGCCCCAGTTGAACCACGACCAGGGGAGACCCCAGCCGCCGAGGAACATGGTGCTGGCGAGGAACGAGAACACACCGGCCGTGGCGAACTCGGCGATAAAGAAGATGAGGAAGCGGAAACCGGAGTATTCGGTCATGTATCCGGCGACGAGTTCGGACTCGGCGATCGGCATGTCGAACGGGGCCTGCGTCAGCTCTGCCTGCACGGCGATAAAGAAGACGAGGAAGCCGATGGACTGGGTAAGGATGTACGGGTTTCCGATGCCGGCCCAGCCGAAGATAGAGCCGGCGTTCTGTTTCACGACGATCGTCTGCAGGTTCATCGTCTCGGCCTGGATCACCACTCCCACGACGGCGAGCACCATCGGCAGTTCGTATGCGATGAGCTGACCTGCGGCGCGCAGACCACCGAGGAGCGAGTACTTGTTCGCGCTCGCCCAGCCCGCCATGAGGATGCCGAGAACGCTGATTGAACTGACAGCAAGGACGTACAGCACGCCGTTGTCGAAGTTCGTGAAGATTGCGTCCGGGCCGAATGGGACCGCCACCACGAGCATGAAGGTGGAGAGCAGTACTACGAGCGGCGCCGACTTGAAGAGGAAGCGGTCAGCACGGTCGGGGTAGAGGTCTTCCTTCTGGAGCCACTTGCCGACCTCGGCAAACAACTGCATCGAGCCGTAGGGACCGGCCTCCATCGGGCCGAGACGGCTCTGCATGAAAGACATGAGCTTGAACAGGAAGACGTAGACGATGGTCCCGGCCGGGAGCAGCACGGCAACGGCGCCACCGAGTGCTCGCAGCAATGATTGGCCCCAGTACGGGATATCGGCAGCAAACACAGCACCCATCACCGATCGATGTCCCCGAGGATGAAATAGAGCGAAGCGAGGATGGTGATGATGTCCGGCACCAGCACACCCTTCAGCAGCCACGGCGTGATCGAGATGTTGTTGAACGATGCCGAACGGATCTTCACGCGGAACGGACCGGTGTCGCCCTTGGAAACGACGTAATAACCCATCTCGCCGAGCGGGTTCTCTGTGGAGACCCATGCCTCGCCCTCGGGCACCTTGATGATGCGGGGCACCTTGGCCATGATGGGGCCGCTGGGGACCGTGTCGCACAGTTGGTCGACGATCTTTGTGGCCTCGCGGACCTCCTGCAGGCGGATCCAGCAACGTGCGAAGCAGTCGCCGTCGGGGTGGGTCCACACCTTCCAGTCCACCTTGTCCCACGCCATCGGCAGCGACTGATCGCGGCGGAGGTCCCAGTCCACGCCGCTCGCACGGAGGTTCGCCCCCGAGAGGCCGTACTGCAGGGCGACCTCTTTCGGGATGATGCCGACACCGCGGGTGCGAGCCTGGAAGATCTCGTTGCCGAACAACAAGTCCTCGATCTCGCCGCAGAACGTGCGCAACTTGTGCATCGAGGCCTTGGTGTCCTCGAGCCAGCCCTTCGGCAGGTCGTCCTTCAGGCCGCCGATGCGGTCGAAGTTCGGGTGGAAGCGGCCACCGGTTGCAGCCTCAATGAGGTTGAGTACGTACTCGCGATCGCGGAAGGCCATGAAGACCGGGGTGATGGCACCGAGCTGCACACCAAGGTCGCCGAGGAACAGCGAGACGTTGGCGATGCGGGAGAGCTCGAACAGGATGGTCCGGATGTGCTGGGCACGCGGGGGTGCCTCGATCCCCATCAGCTGCTCGGCCGCCAGGATGAAGGGGACCTCGTTGGCGAAGCTGCCCAACCAGTCGATGCGGTTGACGAGCGCAGTGATCTGCGGGAACGTGCGCACCTCGGTGAGCTTCTCGTAACCGCGGTGCATGTAGCCCGCCGATGGCTCGGCCCAAACGACCTGCTCGCCGTCGAGCCGCGCAATGATCCGCAGCGTGCCGTGCGTTGCGGGGTGCTGCGGCCCGATGTTGAGGGTCATCCCCTCGGTCTCGAGTTCCACGTTGACGCGTGCATCCGCGGCTTGAGCCGCTATGTAGGACAACTGACGACGTTCGTCGATCATGGTCACGTTCACTCGCCTCCTTCATCGTCGCCGCTAACGCCGGGCATGGGCTCGACATCAGCGATACCGGGCCACGGTTTGACCAGGCGGGCAAGCAGGGGGAAGTCCTTGCGGAGGGGGAACCCCTCGAACTCCGTGGGCAGGTACATGTGACGCAGATCGGGATGCCCGGCGAAGTTGATGCCGAACATCTCCCAAGTCTCACGCTCGTGCCAGTTCGCCCCGGTGTACACCGGGATCCATGACTCGACCGTCAGGTCGTTCTCGGATACGTCGGCCTTGATGTTGATGCCGACGTGGGTCGAGCTCGACACGACTCGGGCGAGCATCTGAAACCGAGTCTCACCCCCGGCATATCCCTGACGGATCGTGTCATCGCGCTCCGTTGCTTCCGCAGTCGGGTCATCCTCGCTGCGCCCGAACGGCGACGGCATCCAGTCGATCGCGGACAGGTAACAGAAGTAGTCCATGCCGAGCTGGTCGCGCAGCGCGAGACCGGCCTTTCTCCAGGCGTCCGCGCGCACGCGCACCCACACGTCAACGCCAGGAACGAGGTGGGAGTCGACGAGCGCATCACCAATTGCGCTGCGGAGACGGTCGATCAGGGCCTCACGAAGGTGGTCGGACGCAAGTTCCGCCGTGGGCGTGTCACCGGTTGACGACAATCGGCTCACCCCTCGACTCACCGTTCAGCGGACGGGTTCCCTCGCCACGCCAGCGGGCACCCATGTCCTCGTTCCTGATTCGCTGCTGGAGCAGCACGATCCCCTCGAGCAGCGCCTCGGGCCGGGGCGGGCAGCCGGGGACATACACATCGACGGGGATGATCTGATCGACACCCTTGGTTACCGAATAGCTGTCCCAGTACGGACCGCCACAGTTGGCGCACGACCCCATCGAGATCACGTATTTCGGATCGGGCATCTGCTCATAGAGGCGCTTGATGGCCGGCGCCATCTTGTCCGTTACGGTTCCGGAGATCACCACCAGATCGGCCTGACGCGGGCTTGCCGGCAGCGGGATCACGCCGAGGCGCATCACGTCATAACGGGGCGATCCGAATGCCGCTCCCATCTCAATTGCGCAGCAGGCCAGCCCCCACTGGTATACCCAGAGGGAGTAGGCCCGCCCGAGGTTGAAGAGGGAGGCAAGCGGCTTGGGGAGCCTGCCCTTGTCGACGATGCCCATCGTTAGCTCCTCAGACCCACCGCAGGACGCCCTTGCGCCAGGCGTACACCAGGCCAAGGAGCAGCACGAACACGAACACGCCCATTTCCACGAGGCCAAACCCGGCGTAACGCTCCAACTGGGTGGCCCAGGGGAAGATGAACACGGCTTCGACATCGAACATGACAAAAAGCAGCGCAAAGATGTAGTAACGGATCTGGCTCTGGGACCAGCCGTCGCCGACGGGATTGACACCACTCTCGTACGCCATGGACTTCTCCACCGTCGGGCGCTTGGGGCGGAGCAGGGCGCTCAATCCCAGCAACAGCCCGGCCAACAACAGGCCGAGGGTTCCGAAGATGGCAACCGTGAGCCACCCGCGCAGGAAGCTCGAGAAGTCTGTGGACATCGGATGTAACGCTACTACGGCGGTTGATTCCGGCAGCAAACCCTCGCGTTCGAACCCCCGAAATCGCCGGTCAGAGGGAGCGAAGCCGCATCAGCCGACTTCGGCGAGGAACCAATCGACCAGCCGGGAGCTCGCTCCACGGGTCCTGTGCACCTCGTGGCGAGTCTGCTCGCGCAACTCGTCTGGATCGATCCCGAGACGGATGAGATCATCTGCGCCGCTCGCGGTCCAGCGCGCCACGATGGACTCGGTCACCTCGGGGTGGAACTGCAGCCCGATGGTCCGGCCGAGGCGAAATGCCTGTTCAGCGCGATCGCTTCGACCCAGTCGGACGGCATCCGCCGGGACGGAGAACCGGTCCGAGTGCCACTGGAACCACGCGCCGTCCCCCGACAGCGCAGGCACGGCAGAGTCAATGTTCCGCCAGCCCACCTCGGGCTCCGGAGCCCGCTCGACCGAACCGCCGAGTGCACCTGCCAGAACCTGGCCGCCGAAGCAGATCCCGAGGATCGGAGTCCCCCGCTGGTGCGCTGCCAGCAGTAACGCCGCCTCCGCCCGGACGGAGTCGTGAACCTGCTCCCAGTACACCGACCAGTCCGAACCGAGCGAAAGCACCAGATCGATCCTGTCGAGCGGGGCCCACTCTGACGGTCGCTCCCGATGGCACTCGAGGAAGGCGAATCCAGCGTTGCGCAGGTGCTCACCGACGAACCCGGGATCGGCGTCGTAGCCGTTGGCCAACAAGAGCGCACGCACGTCGGTACGTTAGGCGTTGCATGTCCACTTCGCCTGCGCCTACCGATGCGCTCATCGACGAGGCGCGAGCCGCCGGCCGGGGCGTTGTGAAGCACACCCCGGTTACGTCGTCGGCCGCGATCAGCGAGGCATGCGGCGGTTCCGTCGAGATGAAGGCCGAGAACCTTCAGCGCACCGGGTCGTTCAAGATCCGCGGGGCCATGGCCAAGGTGGCGTCACTGGGAGCCACTGCGGCCCGGGGGGTCACGGCCGGCAGCGCTGGCAACCATGCCCAGGCGCTTGCCTTTGCGGCTCGCCATTTCGGTGTGCCCTGCCAGATCTTCGTGCCTGCAGGGGCCCCGATCTCCAAGACGGAGGCCTGCCGCGCGTATGGCGCGGAGGTGATCGAGGGTGGTGACTCGCTCTCCGAGGCAGTCGCTGCCGCCCGGGCACGTGCAGCCCAGACCGGAATGACGTTCTGCCACCCCTACGACGACCCGGTCACGGTCGCTGGCCAGGCAACCCTTGGCCTCGAACTGCTCGAAGACATTCCCCTACTCCGCCGTGTCATCGTGCCCCTTGGCGGCGGGGGCCTTGCAGCGGGCGTGGCGATTGCCGTGAAACGGGCGCGCCCCGAGGTGAAGGTGATCGGGGTGCAGGCCGACGTCTGTGCGCCGTACGCGAACCAGCCTGCGCCGGAGGGAGCCGTGCTGACGCTCGCCGACGGCATCGCCGTCAAGCTTCCCGGCGAGGTCACGAGGCCGCTGATCGAGGAATTCCTCGACGATGTCGTCACGGTGAGCGAGGACGCGATTGCCGATGCGATGGTGCTGCTCATGGAGCGGTCCAAGCTGTTCGTCGAGGGTGCCGGAGCCGTCGGCGTCGCCGCCCTCCTGAGCGAACGCGTGGCGCCCGCGCGCTCCGGGATCACCTGTGTCGTGCTGTCCGGGGGCAACGTTGACCTCGGTGTCGTGCCCGGTCTGATCCGTCGCCACGAGACCCGTGCCGGGCGGCGCATGATTCTCTTCGTGCGTATCAGCGACCGGCCGGGCGGGCTCGCCACGCTGCTCACCATCCTTGCTCGGGCAGGCGCGAACATCATCGAGGTCGAACACGTCCGAGAGGGCATCGACCTGCACGTCCGCGAGACCGGGGTCCAGGTGGTGCTCGAGGTCCGGAACCGCCTGCATGCGGAGACGGTTGCTGAGGCCGCCGAGGCAGGCGGCTACGAGATCACCGAGCTCCAGAGTTCGCACTGGACGGGCGCAGGTACCTGACGACGCCGGGTGTTCCCCGTCGGAGCGGCCGAATCGCTAGGGTGCGTTGCTGTGGCAGATCGGGCGAAGTTTGCAGAGCAGGCGATGCAGTTCGCCCCGCAGCTGTACTCGGCCGCACTCCGCCTGACCCGCAATCAGGCAGACGCCGAGGATCTCGTTCAGGAAACCTTCCTGAAGGCCTATCGCGGGTTCGGAAACTTCGAAGAAGGCTCCAACCTGCGGGCTTGGCTCTACCGGATCCTGACGAACAACTACATCAATGCCTACCGCAGCAAGCAGCGGCGGCCCGACGAGTCCACTCTCGCTGATGTCGAGGATCTCTACCTGTACCGCAGGCTCGAACATCTGGAACAGGCCCTTGCGAGCCGAAGCGCAGAGGACCAGTTGCTCGACCTGTTCACCGATGACGAGGTGAAATCCGCGCTCGAGGAACTCCCGGACAACTTCCGGCTGCCCGTCCTGCTGGCCGACGTCGAGGGCTTCTCCTACAAGGAAATGGCCGAGATGCTGGGGCTTCCCATCGGAACGGTCATGTCCCGGCTCCACCGGGGAAGAAAAGCGATGCACAAGCAGTTGTACGAGTTCGCCATGGAACGCGGGCTGGTGGACCGTGGCTCGTCAACCCCAGCCGAAACACCATCATGATTCACCACTACCGCCCGGAGCCCACGCATGGCTGATTGCAACGAGACATTGCGCGAGCTGCAGACGTACCTCGATGGCGAACTGCCCGACGATATGAAATACGTCGTCGACGAGCACCTGCTCGACTGCACCGACTGCCTGCAGGCATTCGACTTCCACGCCGAGCTGAAACTGGTGATCGCCACCAAGTGCAGGACCGAGGCGATCCCTGCTGGCCTCCTCGACAAGATCGAGGCCTGTTTCGGGATCGACCCCGGAGAATTCACGACGGGTGGCGGGTACGCCGATCCCGACCTGTCCTACTGACCCGGGCATCGACCTCGTGGGATTGCACCGAGTGCACCGGCCTGTGGCTACGCTGTAATCATGCTTGCGGCCGAAATCTGGCATTGGTGGCTCGGACTCATCCTCGTGGTGGCGAGCGTACTTGCGGTTATTCAGGTGGTCGTTGGCTACTTGCGCAAGGTTGTTGCCCCGCAGTACCCCAAGCGGCGTCCGCGTTCTTGAACCCGTGCGGCACCGGCCGGTCATGACTCGGCCTGCCGACCTGCTGCAGCGCTGCACGTTCCCCGATCCGGGCTTCCCCGTGACCTGCGCTGTGTCCGGCGGCGCCGACTCGTTGGCCCTCCTCGTTCTGGCGACCTATAACGGTTGCGTCGTTACGGCGGTCCATGTTGATCACGGTGTTCGCCCCGAGTCGGCGGGCGAGGCCGACGTGGTTGCTGCCGCAGCGGACCGTTTCGGGGCCTCGTTCATTGCCGAGCGCATCCGAGTCGAACCCGGGCCGAATCTCGAGGCGCGCATGCGGGCGGCCCGGTATGGGGTCCTGCCGCCCGACGTGCTCACCGGGCACACCGCGGACGATCAGGCGGAAACCGTGCTGCTCAACCTCCTGCGTGGTGCTGGAAGGGCGGGCCTCGCCGGGATGGGGCCCGAGCGCCACCCGATTCTTCGTCTCCGCCGCTCCGAGACAGAGGCCCTCTGTGCCTCGCTCGGGCTTCAACCGGTCAGTGACCCCAGCAACGCCTCTCGCGACTTCAGTCGCAACCGTGTGCGCCATGAACTACTCCCTCTCGCCAACGACATTGCCCAGCGCGACGTCCCACTGTTGATCGCTCGGACTGCCGCAACGTTGCGGGAGGACGAGGACCTCCTCGAACAACTTGCTTCGACGCTGGACCCGACCGATGCACGTGCGCTCGTCGCCGCCCCACGACCCCTTGCGGTCCGCGCTGTTCGGCGATGGTTAGTGCCGTTTCTGTGCGGCTACCCGCCTGACCTCGCTGCAGTCGAGCGCGTCCTCGATGTCGCTGCTGGTCGCTCAGGCGCGTGCGAGATCGGCGGCGGTGTGACAATCCGCCGATCTGCACAACATCTCACCGTTCTCACTACACCGCCCACCCCAGCGCGTTAGAGTTTCCAGACGTGAACAAAGGCTGGTGGTGATGCCCCCGAGACTGCGTGGGAAGTGGGCGCTCGGCATCACACCCCGAAACTTCACCTGGATCCTGAGGAACAAGCTTGCTGTTTGCGAGCGTCCCGGCGGCTATGGCGACAACCATCGCCGCGTGCGCCGGCAGGAAGAAATCATCTGGATCCGGGAGAACGGGTTCGGCTGCATCATCTCGCTCATCCCCGCACCGCACAATCTCCACAACTACGAGGAACTCGGCGTTTCGTATCGACATCGTCCGTTCACCGGCGGTGAGGACCTACCGCTGTGGCTCACCGCGTTCTATCGAGAGCTCGATGCCCTGCTCCTCGAGGGCACAAAGATCATCCTGCACGCCGAGGAAGTCGGTGACCGCGTAGTGGGGATCATGGGCGGCTACATCCGGTGGTGTGGCCTCGTGAAAGAGGGCACCCAGGCGATCGCCATCACCGAGCGGCTCGCCCAGCGTCAGCTCGATCCCTTCGCCCGTGAGGTCATCCTCATGGCCGCAGATCTTCGCTAACCGACCCACACCGAGCGGCGCAGCCGCCTCGTGTTCGTCGATCGTCAGGAGACGCCGAGGACGTGGACGACCACCGCGGTCGGGCGTGTGGCGCTGAGACACAGGTCTCCCCCACGGAGTGGAATCCACCCCTCATGGGTCGCCGACTCGCCGGCCTTGGTTTTCACGAAGGTCTTGCGCCGCGAACCGCATCTGCCGACCAGCACCGACGAATCCTTGCTGCCTCCCTTGGCAGTCACCGAGATCAGTACCGAGGAAGCCTTTGCAGGCAGACCATCGAAGTTTCCGAGCTTGACCCGGATCACGTTGCCCTTGCTGGGGACCTTTTTGCCGTCAATGCTCTCGAGCACCGTGATCGTCTCGGTCACCGTGTAGCGCTTGGAATTGGATGTCCAGCCACGGCGAACCTCGACGATCACCTTCGCCTTGCCGCTCGCCGTAATGCACAACTGCCCCTCGCTGCTCAAGGGGAGCACCAGTGCTTTGGTGCCCTTCCTCCGGGCACGGACCTTGAGGACCTTCTTCGGCTTGGCCTCACAGTCGCTCACAGAAACCGTCGTGGTCTTCGTCGTCCCAGACACCACAAGCTTCACATCGGCTTGGGCGAGGCCACCCGGCAGAACGCCCGCTCCTGAGATCTGCACCCTGGTCTCGACCTTGGCGCGGACCAACCCGTTCATCACGGTGATACCGGGGGCATTCACCGATGCTGGGGAGAACTCATTGCTCTTGGGCTCGGCCGTGGTGGGCACTTCGGTTGTCGTCGTTGGCTTCACCGTCGTTGTCGACTTCACCGTCGTTGTCGGCTTGGCAGTCGTTGTCGTTGCCTTCGCCGTCGTTGTCGGCTTGGCCGTCGTTGTCGTTGCCTTTGCAGTCGTTGTCGGCTTGGCCGTCGTTGTCGTTGCCTTCGCAGTCGTTGTGGTGGGCGACTCGATCTTCTTCAGCCGGGGCCCCTTGTAGCCACAGCGGTCCACCTGAGCGACGTAGGGCGTCGGGTCAACTGCGGCGCCGCCCTGGGGATGGATCTCGAAGTGAATGTGCGGGACAAGCGTTGCGCCGGTCGAACCGACATATCCGATGATGTCGCCCGCCTTCACTTTGGAGCCCTTACGGATTCCCTCGGCGAAGCTACTGAGGTGGGCGTAGAAGTAATAGGTCCCGTCGGCAATCTGGATGGCGATGCCGGTGCCCGCCAATTTGGCCCCCGAGTACTTCTTGGACACCTTGCCGTCACGAACGGCGTAGATGGGCTTGTTCCGGCCCGTGATGATGTCCACGCCTTGATGCTTGCGACCACCCGAGCGCGCAGCACCCCAGGAGTTCGCGTAGAAACAGGGCGGGTCCGTCGGGAAGACATCGAGCGCCGCTGCGTAGCCGTAGGGCCGGGCCTTGATCGGCGGGGGCACCGCATGGCTGAAGGACAGGCCGTTGGTGAGCAGCACGGTGACGAGTCCGAGGATCAGCGTGCACGCGACAACACTGCGACCCCAGCGTGAACCAGGACGCACTGTGGAACCGACCGGTTCCGCCCAACCCGGCCGCTCAGGAGTTTCCTTAGCGGTCAGCAACGTGGTCAGAGTACTGCAAGGCGTGATGGGTTGACCACTATTCTGGTGTTTTCTCTGTAACGGATCCGTAACAAGGTCGGCCCGCTAGGTTCCCGGTGTGCGAATTGTCATCGTCGGAGCCGGCCTGTCGGGTCTCCATGCAGCCAGAACCCTCCAGCAAGCGGGCCACTCGGTAACGGTCTTGGATAAGGGCCGCTCGCCTGGCGGGAGGATGGCAACCCGCCGAGTCGGCCCCGCTCGGCTTGACCACGGAGCGCAGTTCTTCACCGCGAGAAGCGAGATATTCCGACAGGAAGTCGCCCGGTGGGTGGAGGCGGGTCTGGTGCACGAATGGTGCCGCGGATTCGGCCCCGATGGCGATGGACACCCCCGGTACGCCGCTCGGGACGGGATGACCACGCTGACCAAGTACCTCGCCGAGGGCGTGGACGTGCGCTGCAGTTCCCTCGTGTTCGCCGTGCGCCCAGGCGAGCAGTGCTGGGACGTCTGCCTCGATGACGCCACGAGCGTCCCGGCCGACGCGCTCATCGTGACCTGCCCACTCCCGCAGGCATTTTCGGTCCTCGTCTCGAGTGGTGTGGAGATCCCCCAGGCGCTGCGCGAGACCGAATACGACCGCACGCTGTCGATCCTGGTCACGCTCGACCGGCCGGGCGCCATTCCGGCCCCTGGCGGACTCCAGAACCCCGACGACGTGTTCGGCTTCATTGGCGACAACGTGAGCAAGGGAGTCTCCGAGTACCCCGCAATCACCTTTCACGCCAACGCCACATGGAGCGAGGCCCACTGGGACGACGAACGAGAGACGAGCACTGCTGCGCTGCTCGCGCACGCCCGCCCGTGGCTCGGCGATGCACAGGTGTTGGAGATCAGCCCGAAGCGTTGGCGATTCGCCACGCCTCGAACGATCTGGCCCGCGGCGTGCTGGACCCATGTCGATGGTGTTGCTCCGCTCGTACTTGCCGGCGACGCGTTTGCTGGCCCACGCGTCGAGGGTGCCGTGCTCTCCGGTCTGGCCGCCGCGGCCGCGATGATCGCGCTGTCGTAACGGATAGCGCCTCGATCATGTTCGCGCGACAAACGACGCTTGCGCGTCTGCGGGCCCGCAGAGAAGTTCCGTGAATATTCCCGGATTTCCCCGAAAACTCTGAGATTTATGCCGCTCAGCAAGCGTGACACCCCACCGATACACTCTGTTTTGTGTTCGAACGATTCACTGATCGAGCCCGGCGGGTTGTGGTGTTGGCGCAAGAAGAAGCGCGTCTGCTCAACCACTCGTACATCGGGACGGAGCACATCCTTCTTGGCCTCATTCATGAGGGCGAGGGTGTTGCTGCAAAAGCCTTGGAGTCCCTCGGTATCTCGCTGGAAGCAGTGCGAAGCCAGGTCCAAGACATCATCGGTCAGGGCGGCTCCAGCCCGTCTGGCCATATTCCGTTCACGCCCCGAGCTAAGAAGGTTCTCGAGCTCTCATTGCGCGAAGCCCTCCAGCTCGGCCACAACTACATCGGCACGGAGCACATCCTGCTCGGCCTCATCCGTGAGGGTGAGGGCGTTGCGGCTCAGGTGTTGGTGAAGCTCGGCGCAGATCTTTCCCGCGTGCGGCAGCAAGTCATCCAGTTGCTGTCCGGGTATCAGGGTTCACAGGGCAAGGAGCCGCCTGCGGGCGCCTCGGGCTCCACCCCTGCGGGCGCCGGCACCGGCAGCCGTGAACAGCAGGCCAGCGGCGAGGACAAGGGCAGCAGCCAGATCCTTGATCAGTTCGGCCGGAACCTCACACAGCTCGCTCGGGAGAAGAAACTGGACCCGGTCATCGGGCGCACCCGCGAACTCGAGCGTGTGATGCAGGTGCTGTCACGCCGCACCAAGAACAACCCCGTGCTCATCGGCGAACCCGGTGTGGGCAAGACGGCGATCGTCGAGGGCCTCGCCCAGAAGATCGTCTCGGGCGACGTACCCGACACCCTGCGCGGCAAGCAGTTGTACACGCTGGATCTCGGCGCACTCGTCGCCGGCTCGCGGTATCGCGGCGATTTCGAGGAGCGGCTCAAGAAGGTGCTCAAGGAGATCCGCACCCGCGGAGACATCGTCCTGTTCATCGACGAGATCCACACGCTCGTCGGTGCCGGTGCCGCGGAAGGCGCAATCGATGCAGCGAGCATCCTCAAGCCCATGCTGGCTCGGGGCGAGCTACAGACCGTCGGTGCCACCACGATCGACGAGTACCGCAAGCACCTCGAGAAGGACGCCGCCCTGGAGCGCCGCTTCCAGCCGGTGAAGGTGGACGAGCCGACGCTTGCCCACACCATCGAGATCCTCAAGGGTCTGCGCGACCGGTACGAGGCCCACCACCGGGTAACCATCACCGATCAGGCACTGGTCGCCGCCGCAAACCTTGCGGACCGCTACATCGCGGATCGTCACCTCCCGGACAAGGCCATCGACCTCATCGATGAGGCCGGCTCGCGCTTGCGCATCAAGCGCATGCAGACCCCGCCCGACCTCAAAGGTATCGAGCAGCGCCTCACCGAGGTGCAGGAGTCCAAGAAGCGCGCCGTCGAGGAACAGCGCTTCGAGGAAGCCGGCAAGCTGCGCGACCAGGAGAAGAGCCTGCTCGAGGAGAAGTCGCAGAAGGAAGCCGAGATCAAGGCATCCGGAGTGGACCTCTTCGACGAGGTCGACGAAGAAGCCGTTGCCGAGGTGCTTTCGCTCTGGACGGGGATTCCCGTGTACAAGCTCACCGAGGAAGAGACCCAGAAGCTGCTCAACATGGAAGGCGAGCTGCACAAGCGGGTCATCGGCCAAGAGGACGCCATCCGTGCGGTCTCTCAGAGCGTCCGCCGCACGCGTGCCGGTCTGAAGGACCCGAGGCGGCCGAGCGGTTCGTTCATCTTCCTCGGACCCACCGGAGTCGGCAAGACCGAACTCGCCAAGACGCTTGCCGAGTTCCTGTTCGGCGACGACAACGCCCTCATCACGCTCGACATGTCTGAATACATGGAGAAGCACACGGTGAGCCGTCTGGTCGGTTCGCCCCCCGGCTACGTCGGGTACGAAGAGGGTGGCCAGCTCACCGAAGCAGTGCGTCGCCGCCCGTTCAGCGTGGTGCTGTTCGACGAGATCGAAAAAGCCCACCCGGACGTGTTCAACACGCTGCTGCAGATCCTCGAGGAAGGTCGCCTGACCGACTCGCAGGGACGTTCGGTGGACTTCCGCAACACCGTGCTCATCATGACCTCGAACCTAGGCACGCAAGAGCTCCGCAAGGCGCACGTGGGCTTCACCACGTCCGACGAAGCGGTGTCCTATGAGCGCATGCGCGAAAAGGTCATGGATGCGCTCAAGTCGCACTTCCGCCCCGAGTTCCTCAACCGCATCGATGAGTCAATCGTGTTCCACGAACTCACCCGCGATGAGGTCACCATCATGGTCGACATGATGATGAAGCGCCTGGCGACGCAACTAGAGGGCCAGGGCCTCGGCATCGAACTGACGAAGGCCGCCAAGGAACTGCTCGCACGCAGGGGATACGACCCGCAACTGGGTGCTCGCCCATTGCGCCGTGCGATCCAACGACTGGTCGAGGATCCGCTCTCGGAGAAGATCCTCTACAAGACGTACAACGCCGGTGAACTCATCGTGGTGGATGTGGAGGACGACCCGGACAAGCCCGGCGAGCAGCGGATCACGTTCCGGGCCATCGAGGGCATCCGTGCCCCAAGCGCCGTGGAACTCGCTGGCGCAGGTGCCGGCGAGGCCGGTGCCGAGCCGACGAACGGCGAGTAGCCGCAACATCCAGACGTAAACAGAACGGCCGGTCGCTGAGCGACCGGCCGTTCCGCGTGGCGGGTCGCTCTTACATGTCGTCGAGCTTGGACCAGCGGTCGTTGCTGGGCGCTCCTCGGGTGGTGCGCTTGCCGATGACGGGTCGAACGCGACCGTTCTCGACGATCACCAGCCCAGCCCTCAACAGCACCCGAACGTGGTCCTTGAGCTCGCGAACGGAAATGCCGATTGCGCCCGCCAACTCCTCGGCATTGGGGGGTGAGTCGAAGCGCAGCAGGTAACGCATGACACGACGCTCGTCGGGTTCCAGTTCGAGCATCTCTGCCATCTTCATGGTGGGCTGGGCCTGCCTGGGTCGGTTGCGCCGAGAACGTGCGTAGAACCAGATCGAGGCGAGCCCGCCGACGATCAGCACGTACACGATGAGAATTGCCCGGAACTGTCCCTGGATCTTGCGGGCCGTCTTCACGCCCTTGCCCACCTGAACGGTTTCGATAGCTAGGTCCAACGCCGCGTCCCCGGGTCGGACGGTCCACTCGTTCGACGCGCTGGCGGTAGATGCCCCCGAGCCGGAGGCGGCGACGCCCGGGAGCGTCATCCGGAACGTGATGCTCGCTACGTCGGTGGGTGTCAGTTGGCGAGCGGCGATCTCCTGCAGCCACGGTGTGCGGCCGACGGCGGCCACGAGATCCTGATCGGCAACGGCCGTGAGGCCCTTCGAGAAGTCCAGCGAACCGACGAACGTCCAGTGCACCTCTCCCTCGGTGGAGCGGGCCGCCAGCATCGGTTCGAGCACCGGGCCGTCGGGACCGGAAAGCGACGCCAAGATCTCGTTGGCCTCGGCGAGGTTCGCGAACGGGTGCGCGAGCAACACGGTCAGACCACCGTCGGCGGTTGATACGGGACCAGTGACAACCCAGCCAGCCGTCGCGAGATCGTCCACCTTGAAGTCCTTGGCGAGCGATGGCTCAGAAGCAACAACATCCGCGTCGGCGGTGATCTTCACCGAGATTGCGCCCGAACCGTCCGGGTTCACCACGGCGGTTACCTCGGCATCGACCCGGCACGCGGCCAGACCAACGACGCAGAACAGCGCAACGAGCGCTCTCTTGACGAACCTGCTGCCTCGCATGACCTGTCGATTCTTCCAGAAACCCTGTGGCACCCCCCTGTCACGGTTCCTGATATGAGCAAGATGCGAATTGTCCACCGATGCGGCGACTGCGGCGCCGGACACCCCAAGTGGTCCGGCCGCTGCGGGTCGTGCGGCTCCTGGAACTCACTGATCGAAGACGTCGAGGGGGAAGTTGGCCACCCCCCGCTGTTGTCGGGCCCACCACCCGATGTGCAGTCCATCACCCAGATCGACCCGCTCGAGGGCCAACCACGATCCACCGGCATCTCCGAGATGGACCGCGTGCTATCCGGTGGGCTCGTACCAGGATCCGTCACCCTCCTCGGCGGTGAGCCCGGCGTCGGCAAGTCCACGCTCCTGCTTCAGCTGCTTGCCGCGATGGGGGGCCGCACGCTCTATGCCACGGCGGAGGAGAGTGCCCAGCAGGTTCGTCTGCGGGCGGACCGCCTCGGTGCCCTGCACGACAATATTTTCCTGCTGGCCGAGACCTCGTTGCCGCGTATCCGAGCGGCGGCCGCCGCCATGCAACCCGACCTCCTCATCGTCGACTCGATCCAGGCGGTCTCGGATCCCGAGATTGCGTCCGGTCCGGGATCAGTCACCCAGGTTCGCGGCTGTGCCCAACAATTGGTTGCGGACGCGAAATCCAACGGGCTCACCACCCTGCTGGTCGGCCATGTCACCAAGGAAGGAACGCTTGCCGGTCCGCGAGTGCTCGAGCACCTGGTCGACACCGTGCTCTCCTTTGACGGCGAGCGCCACCATGCCTTGCGAATGCTGCGAGCCGTCAAGCACCGTTTCGGCACCACGAACGAACTCGGCCTGTTCGAGATGGAGGGCGACGGGCTTCGCCCCGTGCCGGACGCAAGCAAGCTATTTCTGGCAGACCGCCGCGCCGGCGTGCCCGGCTCTGTGGTGGCGCCCGTACTCGATGGGTACCGCCCACTCCTCGTCGAGGTCCAGGCTCTTGTCACGCTGTCCGCTCTGTCGTCCCCGCGGCGTTCCGCCCAGGGTTTTGACCACGGTCGCCTCGCAGTACTGCTTGCGGTCCTCGACCAGCGGGCCGGCCTCATGTTCGGCTCGTGCGACGTGTACGCATCCGTCGTCGGGGGCATCCGGCTCACCGAACCCGGCGGCGACCTAGCAGTCTGCGTCGCCGCCGCGTCAGCAGTCACCGGGCGGCCCGTCTCGGGCAAGGTGGTGGTCTGCGGAGAGGTCGGTCTGGCCGGAGAACTGCGTCAGGTGAGCCAAACCGCCCGTCGGCTCACCGAGGCAGCGAGGCTCGGGTTTACCACCGCCATCGTCCCTCGGTCGGCCGCCGTCGAGGTGCCCGGCCTCGAGGTGATTCGCGTGGGCACACTCGCCGAGGCGCTGCACGCACTCGGCCTCGTGAACAGCCCGGAGTTCGTACCCCGCAGCCTGTTGCTCAACGAGCCGCTGTAGCGCAGCGCAAACCTCTCCGCGGGAGCACCGACAGGACTCCGCGTAGAATCCGGATATGTCCGACGGATCGAGGCAGCGTTCCGAGATCCTCCATGCCGCGCTCGCGAAGGTGGCGCCCGGGACGTCGCTGCGCGAAGGACTCGACCGAATCGTGCGGGCCAAGATGGGTGCGCTGCTCATTCTGGGCGACTTCCCAACCGTGCTCAACATCTGCTCGGGTGGCTTCCTGTTGGACTCCGCGTTCAGCCCCCAGCGCCTCTCCGAGCTTGCCAAGATGGACGGCGCCATCATCCTCGGGTCCGATGCCACGCGTATCGCTCGGGCCAACGTGCACCTCGTTCCGGACCCAACAACGCAGACGAGCGAAACCGGCACCCGCCACCGAACCGCCGAGCGAGTGGCCCGCAGCATCGCGGTGCCCGTGGTGTCCGTGAGCGAAGAGATGGGCGTCATTGCCGTGTACATCGGCGAGCACAAACACGTACTGCAGGAGATCGGCCGCCTGCTCGAGCAGGCGAATCAGGCCCTCCAGACACTCGAGCGTTACAAGGCGCGTCTAGACGACGTCAGCAGCGCGCTGAGCGCGCTCGAAGTCGGCGACGTAGTGACACTTCGTGACGTGGCGGCCGTGATCCAGCGCAGCGAAATGGTCCGACGGATCTCCGACGAGATCGACATGATGATTGTGGAACTGGGTGTTGACGCGCGCCTTCTCCGTCTGCAGCTGGACGAGCTGTACAGCGGCACCGAGGATGACCTCGGCCTGGTGGTTCGTGACTACGCGCCAGACACCGACCCGGCCACACTCGATCAGATCGTGCACGAGCTGCAGGACCTCGACGACAACGATCTGCTCGACACGCGCAGCGTTGCCCACCTGCTCGTGCCGCTGCTGCCCGATGTGGACCTCGATCAACCGGTGCAGCCTCGCGGCTACCGACTGCTCTCCCGGATTCCGCGCATGAGCGAGGCACTCGCCCACAATGTGGTCGATCGCTTCGGCAGCCTCGCAAAGGTGCTGCGCTGCACCACAGCGGACCTCACGGGTGTGCCGGGTGTCGATGAGGACCGGGCTCGCGTGATCAAGGATGCCCTCGGTCGGCTGGCAGAGACGAGCATCCTCGAGCAGTACGGCTGAGTCGCCCGGCTCGCTCAGGCGGTAACGGGATCGCTGAGCAGATCGCGCGCCAGTTCCTCCAGCCACGGCGACGGCTCGCTCTGCCACGGGTCGTCGACGAGGCTGCGCAGGTACATCTGCCACTCGTGACGGGCGCCAGCGCTGTCACGGCACGATGCGTGTGTTCTGAGCCGCAGCGCCACGAGTTCCTCGTGACCCGGGAGCACGGCAAGCCCGACGCTCGTCGCCGCAAACGCACCATCGACGTTGCCGAGAGCGAGTTCAACCTCCGCAAGGTCCAACGCAATGCCCACGGCGAGCAGGGTGAGGTCCGAGGTGCTGGCTTCCGCATCGGCCCAGCCGTATCCGCTACCGATGAATGGTGCGCCCCTCACGAGATCAAGGGCACTGCGCAGTTCGAGCACGACACGGTCGAGTGAGGTGTCGGTGCTGCGGAACCATGTCGCCCGGGCGGAATGAGCCCGGACGAGGTCTGCATCGCTGACAACCTCGATGTGCAACGGCAAGTGCTCCCCTCGCGGCTTGCCGAGCCAGTGGTCACCCGACCCGACTACAAGATGCCGTGAGAGTGCCCGACGCGCCTCGGACACCACGTTTGCGAACGTTGTGTCGCGAACGTCGGTTTCCCAGAGCGCCGTCCTCGCCGCCTCACGCGTAGCCGACCGACGGTGGAGCACCAACCAGCAGAGCAGTTCGACGGCCTTGGAACGCTCGAAGGCAACCACCCTCCCGTCAGAGGCGAGCACATCCACCGGACCGAGGAGGCGAACCATGAAGGACCAGACCGGCAGCACCGGTGGCAAGGGTTCAACACGATCACGGACGTTCGCCGGTGCACTGGGCTGCGGCAGTAGTTCGGGCTCCGGGTTGTCGGCGGCCGCACTGGGCAGCACATCCGGCGCGACGGCTTCGCCCGCACCTGCGACGAGCAGTGCCCGGACCGCCGCGATGTCGTGGCGCTCGAGGCCAACCGGCACCATCGCAAGGTCAAGCGGATTGAGCACCCAGCCACTCTCGCTCGCCGTAAGCACCCAGGTCGGTGCGGAAGTCTGTCGCCGGGCGGAACCGGGCGGCGGCGCGACGAGCGTCTCGCAGACCTCCACGGCGAAACGGAGCGACTCGACAATCCGGTCGCGTTCGGCCTCGGGCCCATCCACCACGAGGCGGTGACACATGGGCGGTGTCAGGTGCAGCGCGTCCCTGCCGCAGCGCCCGACATACACCAGCGGTGCGGGGCCGCTTGCGGCTGCCGCCGAGGGCTCCGGTTGCCAGGTACCGGGATAGACCCAGCGATCCGGAGCCGGGAGCACCCCGCTCGACGGGGGCGTCGGCGACAGTGTGTCGGCACGAAACAGCACCGTGACCGAGCCGTCGGGAGCGGTCAGGGCACCCAGTAACTCGCCACTACCTTGCGCTGCATCGCAGGACGCCGCCCGCCAGACCACCCCGAGGCGATCAACGATCGGTTCGGGAGCCAGCCCGCGCAGGCGTTGCTCCCACTGCTCGGAGCCGTCGGTGGGAACATCGACCACGGA
>CAMDBM010000036.1:0-32364 GCA_945889085.1 Ferrithrix thermotolerans DSM 19514 | reverse complement strand
ACCGCGATGGCGTTCACCTGTCCGTCGAGTGCGGGCACGTTGCCCGCAAAGTCGGTGTCCACAGTGCCGTCGGCGTTGAGGCGCTTCAGCGTGATCGAGTCCTCAAGGCCGATGAGGATCTTGCCGTCAGCCTGGACCGCAATGGCGTTCACCCGTCCCTCGATCGAGGGCAGGTTGCCCGCAAAGTCGGTGTCCACAGTGCCGTCGGCGTTGAGGCGCTTCAGGTAACCGGCGAAGTTTCCACCGATGAGGACCTTGCCGTCAGCCTGAATTGCGGTGGAGTTCACCGGTCCGTCGAGGGTGGGCGGGATGAAGGTGGTGTCAACGGCACCGTCGGAGGAGGTGGGTCCGATGTTGTTGAGGCGGATGATGTGGTCCGGGTTCCCGTCCGCGGTCACGACGATCTTGCCGTTGGCTTGGAGGCCGTAGGTTTGGGAATTGCCCGTTGCGGTGGGGGATGTGAAGGTGTCATCAATGGTGCCGTCGGCGTTGAGGCGCACGAGGGAACTGCTTGTGCCGATCAGGATCTTGCCGTCGGCCTGCACCACGATGGGTGCGTTGTAGCCGACTCCCGTCAGTGTGGGCGAGGTGAAACTGTCGTCTGCACTGCCGTCGTAGTTGAGGCGGGCGATGGTTGAAGCGCCATTGCTGTAGAGGATCTTGCCGTTGGGCAACGCCTTGAGGAGTCCTCCGTAGAAGCCCTCGGGGTTCACGAAGGTGAATCCGGTGTCGACGGTCCCGTCGCTATTGAGGCGCTTGATCTTCGGGCTGAAGTTTCCACCGATGAGGATCTTGCCGTCGGCCTGGAGTTCATAGGATCTCGGCATGCTCTCGTAGCCGGGGCTGCCGAGGGTGCCGGACGGAATCGCGAACGTGCCGTCGGTGGAGCCGTCAGCGTTGAGGCGGATCGCCAACGGGCTGGGATACCGCGACACCGTGACGAGGATCTTGCCGTCCATTTGCACCTTGATCTCGCTCGCCGCGGAACAAGGTGTGCTGCTGTTGCACGTGGGCTGATTGACAGCGGTGGCGGCTGCCGCGAAGGCGGTGTCCTCGGTGCCGTCGGTGTTGAGGCGCACGATTCCCTTCGTGCCGTAGTTGTTCAGGTCCGTCACGGTGTTTACGCCGAGGAGGATCTTGCCGTCCGCCTGCAGCGCCATCGTGGTAATCGCCGGGCCGCTGGTGTATGCCGAGGTGAAGGTGCCGTCGAGTGCGCCGTCGGCGTTCAAGCGCTTCAGCCCGCCGGTGAACCCGCCGTTCCCGCTCTTGATGAGGATCTTGCCGTCAGGCTGCACGAGGATCTTGCTCACGCCGCCGTCGAGTGTGGCTGGCGTGAAGGTGGCGTCCTTGCTGCCGTCGGCCGGGGTGGCGTCGCGCGGTGCGAGCGCGGTGCGCGTCGTTGCCGATGCAGTAGCGGCGGGCAGTGACGCCAGCACGAGTGCGGCGCCTACGGCGCACGCACCAAGATGGTTCCTCAAACGTTTCATGCACTTTCACCCTTCGGTCGGTGGGACGGCTCATCCGGAACAACAGCCACGCCCACTGTACCCAAAAAAAGGGACGCTGGGCGCAACAGGGTGCAATGAACCTACCTCCGCTGCGTACTTCGGGAAGGCCAACGCCGCACCGACCGCCGGGCGGGGTGGGGCATTGACCGCTGGCGAACGTGCCGGGCCGACCAATGGCCAAAAAGCAAGAGGGCATCTCATGCGCCACCCGGCGCATGAGATGCCCTCGTACTTTGTCAAGGTTGCCCTCGCCCGCGCGCACTTCATGGGGCGGGGG
Organism: Ferrithrix thermotolerans DSM 19514; assembly: GCA_945889085.1. Lineage (GTDB taxonomy): Bacteria > Actinomycetota > Acidimicrobiia > Acidimicrobiales > Ilumatobacteraceae > WLJO01. The sequence goes on along the minus strand of CAMDBM010000036.1, from coordinate 30,579 downwards.
TGGGTAGGCCTCCTGGGGTTGGGCGGGGTCGCCCTTTGCTCACGGAGTCGTATTGCTGCCGTTCCCGGTTGCCGTGTTCATCTTGGCCCTCACCGGATTGTCGATCTCGAAGCCGGAGTCATCGTTGTCGTTCGACACGGAGTACTCAATGGCGTACGCCTGCTGGCCGGCAAGGTTCTCCTCGACGTCGATGCCATCCTCGCCATTGGAGATCGAGCGATGGCGCTTGATCTCGAAGTCAGCTGCTTCGCCGATGTACAGGCCATCGTCGTCGTTGTCCGACGTGGTTACGTAGTTGAGGCGGAGGCCTGAAACGCCATCGATATCCATCCCGTCGTCGTCGTTGCTCGAGAAGTCCGACTTGTGGATGCGCAGATCGTTCACGCCACTGCTCTCGAAACCGTCGTCGCCATTGTCCCTCGCGCTCGACTGGTCGATGTGCGTGTCGTCGGAGTTGTCAACGTCGATGCCGTCGCTGCCGTTGTTGTTGGCCTGCACCTTGTGGATCTTGCTGTCGGGCGCATCGTCCAACTCGACCCCGTCGCTGTCGTTGTTCGAGAAGGTCGAGTACTTCACGTCGACGTCAGAGGAGTTCTCGACGTCGAGGCCATCGTCGCCATTGTTCGACGCGGTTGTCTTGTGCACGTGCACGTCGTGTGAGTTCTCGATGAAGATGCCGTCATCCGCGTTGCCGTCGGCCGTCACTCGGTAGAGGTGAACCTCGTTGCTGCTGTCGATGTCGATGCCGGGCTTGTCATCGGGGTCGCCCGCCGAGGAGGCGACACTCGTCACGCTGACGCGGCTCACCTTGACGTAGGTGGACGTGTCGATTCGGATGCCAGCGGTGCCGCCGCCCACGAGCGAGCCGTCCTTGACGGTCACCGTGTGTCGCCCGTTGATGTTGATGAGCGTGTCGTACTCATCGTCGTTGTCGATGATCGAGAAGCCATTGAGATCGATCGTGACGTCGTCGGCGGTGACGTCGAGGACTGCGGTACCGGGCGCCGGTGTTTCCCCGGTGCAGTCGAGGTCCTCGGTCAGGATCAGGTCAGTGGTGATGGTTGACCCGCAGGGAACTGAGGGGAGGGCAGACGCGGACGGCGCCAGTGAGAGGCCAACGGCCGGGGCGGCAACCCCGAGGACGGCTAGGGCACGGATGACGAGTTTTTCTTCATGGATATAACAATACTCTCAAATTCGTGGAAGTGAGTGCATGCCCCGGACACGACGGCCGGGAAGGACCCCGAAACCTCTCCGCGCCGAGTGCGGCGAACCGGGTGACCTGCACCCGAACCGGGTTGGGGCCTCTACTTCGACAGCAGGTCGTACACCTGCTGTGCGCGGCCGGCGTGAATGGTCTCCTCGCGGCCGTTGAGGCGCAACAGTTTCTGCACCTCGGGGTCGGTCTCGTTGTCCGCCCAGCGCTGGTAGCCGGCGTCACCGCCGAGCTCGCCCTTCACGATGCCGAGGAACATCTTGGCGTCGATCTGGTCGGGGAGCGGGATGTCCATGAGCGCTGCCTGCTCGGCCGTCGGTTCCCACTCGCGCCCCATTTTGATGCTGAGCGCCTTGGCGAGCCGACGGGCGTGCGCCTTTTCCTCCACACCATTCCTGCGGAGCAGTTCGGCGGCCTCCGGGTTCCCGACCCGGTCGGCGAGTCGGTAGTAGAACTCTTCGCCCGTCATCTCCAGTTGGTACATCAGTTCGAGGTCGGCCACGTCGAGCCGTTCCTTGCCGAAGAGAGCGGCGTTTGCCTCGTAGAAGTTGGTCGTGGACATGGTGCGGAACCTCCTGTGACTGATGGCAACGTAGCGCCCTGCTGGACAAATCCGCGGGGCAAGCGCAACGGATGCGCCGGGCGGATCAACGTGCGCGGTGGGCCCCGTAATGGGCAATAGGGTACGTACTTGTGACGGTCTGCCCCGCAGGTCGGGACGAGGGAACGAACCCGTGAGCGACTACACACCGCCGTTGGCAGACATCAAGTTCGCGATGGAGGCAATCGCCGACCTGGGCGCAATCGTCGCCAGCGACCGCTACTCGGGGGCCGACGAGGCCACCGTCGAGGGCATCCTCGCCGAGGCCGGTCGGTTCATCGCCGAGGTCATCGCTCCCGCCAACCGTGATGGTGACACCATCGGGTCGAAGTGGCAGCCGGGCGGCAAGGTGACGGTGCCCCCGAGTTTCGAGGCGGCGTACGCCAAGTGGGTGGAGTCCGGCTTCGGCGCAATGTCGTTCGACCCGAACTTCGGCGGTGGCGGCCTTCCGTGGATTGCGTCGATCGCCGTCCAGGAGATGCTCACCAGCGCCAACATGGGATTCTCGCTGTGTCCGCTCCTCACGCAGGGCGCCATCGAGGCCATCCACGTCCATGGGTCCGAGGAACAGAAGGCTGCGTACCTGCCCAAGATGCTCACCGGTGAGTGGACCGGCACGATGAACCTCACCGAGCCACAGGCGGGCTCCGACGTGGGGGCAGTCATCTCCAAGGCGGAGCCGGCCGACGATGTTGCGCCGGGCGCATGGCGCATCTCCGGCCAGAAGATCTACATCACGTGGGGCGAGCACGACATGGCGAGCAACATCGTGCACCTCGTGCTCGCACGCACGCCCGGCTCTGCTCCGGGCACCAAGGGCATCTCGATGTTCCTCGTGCCGAAGTTCTTTGTGAACGCAGACGGCTCGCTCGGCGACCGCAACGCGGTGCAGTGCCTCTCCACCGAGCACAAGATGGGCATCCACGGTTCGCCCACCTGCGTGATGCTCTACGAGGACGCGATTGGTTGGCTCGTCGGCGGCGAGAACGAGGGCATGCGCAACATGTTCACGATGATGAACAACGCCCGCCTGTCGGTTGGGCTGCAGGGCCTTGCGCTCGCCGAGCGCGCCTATCAGCAGGCGCTGCAGTACTCGGTGGACCGCCAGCAGGGGCGCGCAATCGGTGCCCCGGCCGGGGCACCGAGTCCGATCATCGAGCACCCCGACGTACGTCGCATGTTGATGACACAGCGCGCCTGGATCGACGCACTGCGAGCGCTCATCTATACGAACGCTGCGGCAATCGACCTCGGTGCCGCTGCCCGCACGGCGGGGGACCGTGATGGCGCCCGCACGTGGCAGGAACTCACCGAACTGCTTATCCCGCTCTCCAAGAGCCTCTCCACCGACGTTGGCTGCGAGATGACCTCGCTCGCACTGCAGGTCCACGGCGGGATGGGCTTCGTGGAGGAAACCGGTGCGGCGCAGCACGTTCGCGACATCCGGATTTCCCCCATCTACGAGGGAACAAACGGCATCCAGGCAGCGGACCTCGTGGGGCGAAAATTGGCAATGCGCGGCGGGGCCGTGATCACCGACCTGCTCGACGAGTTCGACGGCCGTGGTGCGGCTCTCGCCCGCGTGGAGGGCTGCGCTGCGTATGCGGAGCAGTTGTCCCATGCCACCGCGCTGTGCCGGACGGCAACCGCCCATCTCGGTGAGGTGGCCGCCACGGACCCGAGAACGTTGCTGTCCGCGTCGTCGCCGTACCTGCGCCTGCTCGGCACCACGGTGTGCGCCGGGCTCCTGGCCAAGGGTGTGCTTGCGGCCGCCGGCAAGGACGACGACTACCACAGGGCACGCATCGCCTCGGCACGCTTCTTCGGCGAGCAGATCCTGCCGACGGTGTCCGGCTTGCTGCCGTCGATCCTCGCATCGGGCGCTCCGCTCTACGAGCTGAGCGCCTCGCAACTCGCGTCGCGCTAAACGAGTCTGTTGGGGTCAGGTGCGGCGGCGGCGCTGGCGCTCCATGAGGTTGCACCAGTCCGCGCCGCCGCACCTCACCCCGTATCACTGCGCGAAGTGCCGCCTGGCCCGGAGCGCAACGTACACAAGTGCAATGAGCGCGGGAACCTCGATGAGTGGTCCAACCGTCCCCGCCAGCGCCTGGTCCGAGGTGATGCCGAACACGGCGATGCACACAGCGATGGCGAGTTCGAAGTTGTTGCCCGCTGAGGTGAATGCCACCGTGACGGCTTGGTCGTGCGGGAGTCGCATTCGGTGGGCGAGCAGGAACGAGGCACCCCACATGACGGCGAAGTAGATCGCGAGGGGGAGGGCTACCCGCGCGACATCGAGTGGGTCGTGGGTGATGCGGTCGCCCTGCATCGCAAAGAGAAACACGATGGTGAGGAGCAACCCGTACAGTGCAATCGGGCCGATGCGGGGCAGGTAACGGCCCTCGTACCACTCGACACCCTTGACGCGCTCTCCGAGCCTGCGGCTCAGGTAGCCGAGTACCAGTGGGATGCCGAGGAAGATGAGCACCGAACGGGCGATGTCCCAGGCCGAGACGTCAATGCCGGCGGTGTCGAGGCCGAGCCAATCGGGCAGCACCGTGAGATAGAACCAGCCGTACACGGAGAACAGCAAGATCTGGAGCAGTGCGTTGATCGCCACGAGCACCGCTGCCGATTCGCGGTTGCCGAACGCGAGGTCGTTCCAGATCAGCACCATCGCGATGCACGGGGCGATACCGACGATTACGAGGCCGGTTCGCAGCCCGGGTTGGTCGTCGAGGAACAGCCACGCGAGGCCGAACATGAGCAGCGGGCCGATGACCCAGTTGAAGAACAGCGTGAGCCCGTACACCCGGCGGTTGCCCCCGTCGGCCCGCACCTGCCCGTAGCGCACCTTCGCGAGCACCGGGTACATCATGAGCAGCAGACCGATCGCGATCGGTAGCGAGACCGTGTCCACCTTCACGCTGTCCAGTTGGCTGTCGAGATCCGGGAAGATCGCGCCGAGCCCCAGACCGGCGCCCATGGCGAACCCGATCCACAGCGGGAGGAAGCGGTCGAGGGTAGACAGACGACCGACAACGTCGGTGGTCTCTGGCGTGACCCGGGTACCGAGATTCATGTCTTGCCGAGCGTAGTCACCAGCCGGCGAGCAACTTGATTGAAGCCGCCGCGGCGAGCACCAGCACGATCGTTACGAAGATCTGCGTCGGCACGATGTGGAACAGCCGACGGCCAACCAACACGGCGAGCACCACGATCGGGAGCATCATGATGGCGAACTTGCCCGCGTCAACGGTGAAGAAACCACCGCCACCGGTCCACCAGCCGAGCGCGGCGTAAATCGGGAACTTGGCGATGTTCACACCGAAGTAGAACCATGCCGCGGTGCCAACGAGTTCGGACTTCTCCAGTCCGAGGCGAAGCAGGTGGGAGTTGATGACCGGACCTGCGTTGTTCGACACGAACGTGGCAAATCCCCCGGTGGTCCCGTAGAACGCAGAGGCACCGGTGGTTGGCGGTCGGGCCGGGCTCCGGCGAATCATGCGCAGGCCCTGCAGGACCACCATGAGCAGGATCATCGCGCCCATCGTGATGTCGAGCGCCCGTCCACCGTTGCCGATCGCGATGAAGAACCACGCACCGGCGACATAGCCGAGCAATACCCACGGCACCATCGAGCGCAGCACGTCCCAACGCGTGTGTTGGCGGTACCAACGGACTGCGAACAGGTCCGCAGTGATGAGGATGATGAGCGTCGCCCCGACGGTCGGCCTGCCATCGAAAACGGCAGCAACGAGTGGCACGGCGAGCATGCCGGCACCGGGAATCGCCGTCTTTCCGAGACCAATGGTGATGGCTGCAAGTGCACCGAGTACGAGGTTCCAGATCGGGAACCCCCAGACGGTGGTGGCGAGAACTGCGATCAAACGACGATGTTGACGAGTCGGCCGGGAACCACGATGACCTTCTTGGGGGTCTTGCCGTCGAGGCTCGCGATCACTCGCTCGTCACCTATGGCCGCGGCCTCCACGTCTGCAACCGATGCACTGGCAGGGACGGTGAGCCGGGCGCGAACCTTGCCGTTCACCTGCACCGGGTACTCGATCGTGTCGGACACGAGCAGCGCCGGGTCGGGGAGCGGGAACGGTTCGTAGGTGACCGAACCGCTGTGGCCGAGCCGTGCCCACAGTTCCTCGGCGAGGTGTGGGCACAGGGGCGAGAGCATCTGCACGAACGGCACCGCCACCTCGCGCTCGAGGCCCGCAGCAGCGGCCTTGGTGATGTGGTTGTTCAGCTCGATGAGCTTCGCGACTGCCGTGTTGAACCGCAGTCCCTCGTAGTCGGCAGCGACACCCTCCATCGTGCGGTGCAGCAGGCGCCGGGTGGCGTCGTCGCACGGAGAGTCCACCACCCGGAACGAGCCGGCGTTCTCGTCGACGAAGTTGCGCCAAACGCGCTGCAGGAAGCGGTACATGCCGACCACGTCCTTGGTGGACCACGGCCGTGAGGTATCGAAGGGCCCCATGGACATCTCGTAGAGGCGCAGCGTGTCGGCCCCGTACTCGTTGTATAGGTCGTCGGGGGCGACGGCGTTCTTCAGGCTCTTGCCCATCTTGCCCCACTCACGCGCAACGGCCCTGCCCTCGAACGCGAACGTGCCGTCGGGCCCTTCCGTCACACCGAGCGCATCCACGTAGACCTCGCGCTCGTCCTTGAACGCGGCCGCAAGGATGTACCCCTGGTTGAAGAGACGGTGGTACGGCTCCCTCGACGAGACGTGGCCGAGGTCGAACAGCACCTTGTGCCAGAAGCGCGCATAGAGCAGGTGCAGCACTGCGTGCTCCACGCCGCCGACGTAGAGGTCCACGCCGCCGGAGTCGCCCGGTGTCTGCGGGCCCATCCAGTACCGCTCCACCTCGGGGTCCACGAAGCGCTCGGAGTTCGTCGGGTCGAGGTAACGCAGTTCGTACCAGCACGAGCCCGCCCACTGCGGCATGACGTTGAGGTCTCGCCGGTATTCCTTCGGGCCGTCCCCGAGGTCGAGGGTGACTGTTGCCCATTCCTTCACGCGTCCGAGCGGCAGGTCTGGTTCGCTCGATGCATCGTTCGGGTCGAATTCTGCGGGACGGAAGTTGTCGAGCGGCGGCAGTGTGACGGGGAGCATGGACTCGGGGATCGCAACGGGCATCCCCGTCTCGTCGTACACGATCGGGAACGGCTCGCCCCAGTACCGCTGGCGGGCAAAGAGCCAGTCGCGCAGGCGGTAGGTGGTGGTGCCCTCGCCGCTGTCCCCGGCAACGAGCCACGGGATGATGAGTTCCTTCGCCTCGGCAACCGTGCGCTCGCCGTCGAGCGAGATCGAGTCGTTGACCGAGTTGATGTACGTGCCGTCGCCGTCGAACGCGCACGGCCATGCGCCGGTGTCATCGGTTGGGTCGATGCCGTGCCCGGTGAACCACGAGGCCGGGGGCATCTGGATGGCGGGGATGGGCAGGCCGAACTTGCGGGCGAACTCGAAGTCGCGCTGGTCACCGCAGGGCACGGCCATGATGGCGCCGGTGCCGTATCCCATCAACACGTAGTCGGCGACCCACACGGGAACCAGTTCCCCGTTGACCGGGTTGGTGGCGTACGAACCGGTGAACACGCCGGTCTTGTCCCGGTCCTCCACCTGGCGGGCAACGTCGGATTTCGAGTTGGCCGCCGCCCGGTACGCCGTTACGACACCGGCCTGAGCAGGTGTAGTGAGCGCCTCCACGAGAGGGTGCTCGGGGGCGACCACGAGGAACGAGGCGCCGAACAACGTGTCGGGCCGCGTGGTGAACACCGTGATTGGCCCGGCGGGGGAGTCGAACGTGACCCGAGCACCGGACGAGCGACCGATCCAGTTGCGCTGCATCGTCTTGATGGAGTCGGACCACTCAAGCAGGTTGAGGTCCTCGATGAGGCGGTCCGCGTATGCGGTGATGCGCATCATCCACTGCCTCATGCTGCGCTTGAACACCGGGAAGTTGCCGCGGTCACTGCGCCCGTCGGCGGTGACCTCCTCGTTCGCGAGCACGGTGCCGAGACCGGGGCACCAGTTCACCGGGGCCTCCGAGACGTACGCGAGCCGGTAACTGTCGATGACCTCGCGGCGCTCGACAGCATTGAGCGCCGGCCACGCCCGGCTGTCGGGGAGCGTGCGCCTACCCGATTCGAGTTCGGCAAGCAGTTCGGTGATCGGGCGCGCGCGGTCCAGATCGTGGTCGTACCAGCTGTTGAACACCTGCAGGAAGATCCACTGCGTCCAGCGGTAGTAGTCCTCGTCCGTGGTGGACACCGAGCGACGCTGATCGTGCGCGAGGCCGAGGCGGCGCAGCTGACGGCGCATGTTGGCGATGTTGTTCTCGGTGGTGACACGCGGGTGCGTACCCGTCTGGATCGCGTACTGCTCAGCCGGCAGGCCGAACGCGTCGTACCCGATCGCGTGCAGCACGTTGTAACCCTTCATGCGGCGGAAGCGCCCGAACACGTCGGTGCCGATGTAGCCGAGCGGGTGCCCCACGTGGAGGCCAGCGCCCGACGGGTACGGGAACATGTCGAGCACGAACAGCTTCGGACGACCGGCGAGCCCGCTGGTATCCGCAAGGGGACCGGCAGGGTTGGGGGCCTCGAAGGTGTGCTCGGCCTCCCAGCGGTCCTGCCAGCGCAGTTCGATCTGCTGGGCGAGGTCCGCCGTGTAGCGGTGCGAATGGGAGTCGTCGCCGGCTCGGAAATCGGCAGGGGAGTCGGTGCTCATAGCGTCGTAGAACTCTACGAGCCATCGGGCAGGACCGCCGACTACCGTTCTGCGTGCATGACCTACCCGACCCCGATCCTCACGCGCCTCGAGCGAGCGGCGGACCTCCCCACCGGGGTCCGTTTCGTCGGGCAGTCGGTCCAGCCGCCGGACGGCCCCTCGTACGTGCCGTGGCGCCAGTTGCACGACGAGGCGCGGGCAGTAGGGGCGGCCCTCCAGGCATGGGGACTGGTGCCGGGCGACCATGTGGCCATCCTCGGGCCCACGAGCCGCAGCCTCATCACCATCGTGCGGGGGTGCTGGCTCGCCGGCCTCACCTCGATGGTGCTGCCGCTTCCGATGCGTATGGGCTCGCTCGAGGCCTTCGTGGAGTCCACCCGGGGACGCATCTCCCACGGTGATGCTCGGATCGTGCTCATCGACGACCTGTTCGCGGCCTTCTACGAAGCAGGCCCCGGCGACCCTGCGATCCTGCCGATGAGCAGCGTGCTCAGCGGCCCCGGCCTCCCCGGGGCGGAGCGACTGGAGACCCCCGCTTACGACCCCGAACGCCTCGTCATCTTGCAGTACACCTCCGGGTCCACGAGCGAGCCCAAGGGCGTCATGCTCCCGGACCGTGTGCTCGGTGCGAACATCGACGCAGCGGTACAGGCAGCCGAGTTGTTCCCCGGTGAGGTGATGCAGTCGTGGCTGCCGCTGTATCACGACATGGGCCTGGTCGGTTTCCTCGCCATCCCCATGTGCACCGGTGTGGAACTCGTGCAGGCTGCACCGCAGGACTTTCTCGCACACCCCGGTAATTGGATGCAGTGGCTTTCGGACTGGAGGGCAACCGTCACTGCCGGCCCGAACTTCGCGTGGGTGCTGGCAGCGCGTGCACTCCGGCGCATGGACGGGCTCGACCTCTCCCCGATGCGGGTAGCGCTCTCCGGTGCCGAACCGGTGGACCCGGACGCAGTGGAGGCGTTCGTCTCGCAGGCCTCGCGTTTCGGCTTCCGGCCGGGTGCGGTGTTCCCCGCCTTCGGCATGGCCGAGGTAGCGATTGCCGGTGCGTTCCCCGCCCCACTGCGCGGCCTGGTGTGCGACACCGTCGACCGTGTCGTTCTCGAACGGGACCGGGTCGCCAAACCCGTCGTCGCTGACGCGGACAGTCCCGACAACTCGCGGCGTCTCGCACTGCTCGGCCCCGCCGTACCCGGACTCGAGTTCCGGGTGGTCAACCCCGATACGGACGAGGACCTACCGGACCGTCTGGTCGGCGAGTTGCTGATCCGGGGAACGTCGGTGACGTCCGGCTACTACAAGCACCCCGAGGCCACGGCCGCCTCGTTCCGCAACGGTTGGCTCGCCACGGGCGACCTCGCCTACCTGCTCGAAGGCGAGCTCGTGCTCTGCGGTCGTATCAAGGACGTCATCATCGTCGGCGGCCGCAACATCTTCCCCGAGGACATCGAGCGTGCCGTGGGCGACCTCGACGGGGTACGCGCCGGCAACGTGATCGCGTTCGGCATCGACGGCTACAAGGGCAAGGAGACTGTCATCGTGGTGGCAGAGGTGAAGCCCACGGACACGTCCGGCGACCTGGAGGCGATCCGCCACCGAATTCACACGCGGACACTCGACGTGTCGGGCCTGCCGCCGCGCGACGTGCTGCTCGTGCGGCCGGGCACGCTGCCCAAGACTTCGAGCGGAAAGCTGCAGCGCGCGAAGTGCCGGGAAACCTATGTGGTCGAGGGGCTGGAACTGGCCTGACGGCCGGCGTCAGCGGGACAGGTCGTCGAGGACGCGCTGCCAGCGCTCCGGGTCGCTCTTATACGGCGCATAGAACGAGATGCGGCTGATGACGTCCTCGTAGCGGTGCTTCAGCTCGGGGGCGATCTGCTCGGGCTCGCCCACGACGGCGAACGTGTTGAGGATCTCGTCGGTAATGAGGTTGCCCATCTCCACCCACTGTCCGGCCTTCGACATGGTGTTCAGCTCTTCTTGGAGGCCGCCCCAGCCGTGGATGTCGAGCACGCCGCGGTACGCAGGCGTGGATCCGTAGAAAGCGATCTGCTGGCGGGTGCCTGCAGCAGCGAGGCGCATCTCTTCCTCGGTGGTGCCGGTGACGACGAACGACGGCCCGACGATCTCGAAGCCCTCCATCGTCTTGCCGGCCTTGGCGCGGCCCCGTGCGAGTGCGGGGATGGTGACCTCACGGAGGTACTTCTCGGTGGTGAAGCCGTGACAGAGGAACCCGTCGCACACCTCGCCGGCTACCTCGGTCATCAACTCGCCGACACCTGCGAGGAAGATCTTCGGCGGGCCGTAGGGAGCAAGCTCGTCCGGGCCCGGAGCGAAGAACGGGGTCATGAGCGTGTGCTTGTAGAACTCGCCGCGGTACTCGAGCTTCGTACCGTTCAGCCAGCAGTCCCAGATGGAACGCATGGCCAGGATCATGTCCTTCATGCGAGCGGCAGGCGAGCTCCACGGCATCGAGAAACGCTTCTCGATGTGGGGCTTGATCTGGCTGCCGAGGCCGAGCATGAAGCGGCCCTTGGAGTAGGCCTGCAGGTCCCAGCCGATGTTGGCGAGGATCATCGGGTTGCGCGCGAACGCAACAGCGATGGACGTACCGAGCTGCATCCTCTCGGTGTGCTCCGCGGCGAGCAGCAGCGGGAAGAACGGGTCATGTGCCGTCTCCGCCGTCCACGCCCCTGCGTAGCCCTTGTTCTCCAGATCCTTGGCCTGCCCGGGGGCGAGGCGCAGGTCGTTTCCGATTCCTCCGTCAACTTTCATGCGGCGAACGGTAGTCGGTCGGCGTTCGTGCCGCTCAACCGTCCTGCTCGCGGAGGAACTGTTCCACCTCGGCCACGAGTTCGTCACCGCTCGGGATCTCCACCGGCTCGATCGTGTCCCAGACCTCCTCGAGCTGACGGAGCATCACGACGTGTTCGGGGTTTCCTCCAACCAGTTCGTCGAGCCGCGCCCGCTGCGCAGACGCCTGGGAGGTGAGGAGCGAGATGTCGAGTGACAGTCCGGCGGTTGCCGCCACGCCCTCGAGAAGGGCTGCGGCCGCCGCCGGGTAGGCGGAGTTCGAGATGTAGTGGGGTACCTGCACCCACAGGCCGATGGCCGGCACGCCGAGTGCGTGGAACGAGTGCTCCAGCACGGCCTCCACGCCGGCTGGGACGTCAACCGAGTTGCGCAGGTAGTTCACTGACCTGGCGAGCTTCTCCGAGGGAGACGTGCACGAGAGGCGGGACGCACGGGTGTGCGGTGTCGCATACGGGTAGGCACCGAGGCCCACCATGATCTTCGTGCCGAGACCGATGCCTACCTCCGCGGTGAGTGCGGCGAAGCGCTGCCAATTGCTGTCCGGCTCAAAACCGGTGAGCAGGAGGAAGTCCCGACCCGACTCGTCGTGACCGGCCTTCAGCTCGATCTGGGGCCAGACCAGTTTCTCGGAGATGCCGTCCCGCAGTTGCATGACCGGACGGCGCGCGCGGTAGTCGATGAACAGGTCCGAGTCGAACGTGGCGATCGTGCGGATGTCTGTGGAGTTCTCGATCGACTGGGCGGCAGAGGAGGCGACGCCGGAAGCGTCGATCCATCCCTGCAGCATGACGAGCAGCGGCGGGGCGTCCAGCACCGGCTGCTCGAAGAACGTGATTCCCTCGTGCTGGTTCATGTCGCCGCCCGTGTCACTTCATCCGTCGTGCGTACTCGAGGGACTTTGCCGCGGCCGCGTCTACCTGCACCTTGAACGGGAGGACCTCGGCGGCCGAGTGCTCGCCGAGCGCTCCCCCGAGGTAGCGGGCGTACACGCCCTCGAGGATGCAGGCGAGCTTCCAGTACGCGAAGGCAACATAGAAGTCGATCTGCGAGAGGTCCCGGCCGGACACCTCGGCATACCGCTTGACGGTGTCCGAGCGGTTCCAGAAGCTGGGGGCCGTCGTTCCGGTGATCGCCCACGCGCTCTGCTCGTCGTCCGGGCCCGTCCAGTACACCTGGAGCAGGCCAATGTCCGCGAGTGGGTCGCCGAGCGTGCAGATCTCCCAGTCGAGGACCGCAACCACGTCGCCCGCCTCATCGACCATGCAGTTGTCGAGGCGGTAGTCACCATGGACGATCGTTGCCGCGCCCTGCTGGGGGATGCACTTGCTCAGGATCTCGAAGGACTCGTCCACGGCCTCGAGTTCTCGGGTCTTCTGCTGGGCCCACTGCCCGTACCAGCGCTTCATCTGGCGGGCGATGTACCCCTCGTGCTTGCCGAGCTCGTCGAGGCCGGCGGCCTTGAGGTTCACGCTGTGGATGGCGGCCATTGTGTCGACGAGCGAACGCGAGGCGTTGGCACGCGCCTCGGGTGTGAGCATCTGGAGCGCCTCGTCGCGGTTGTGGACGACGAGGCCGTCCACGAAGGCCATCACGTAGAACGGAGCACCGTTCACCTCGACATCGCTGCAGAACCCGAGCGCAGGTGCCACAGGGACCGCCGAGAGCGAGAGCCCAGAGATGATGCGGTGCTCACGGCCCATGTCGTGAGCGCTCGCGAGCACGTGCCCGAGCGGGGGGCGGCGTAACACGTAGCGGGTGCCGTTCGCGCCCGTGACGCGGAACGTGAGGTTGCTGTGGCCCCCGGCGATGAGGTTGAACCGGAACGGGCCGCGTGCTCCGCTGACGTTGCGCTCGAGCCAGTCGGTGACCTTGGGGACGTCGATACCGGGAACTTCACTCATCCCGGCGCAGGGTACTTCCATGGGCTGCTGGGGGCATCACCGGGTGCCGCTAGTCTCGGTGGCATGGCGATTGACGTCACCGACGCAACCTTCGAGACCGAGGTCCTCCAACGCTCGTTCCAGTCCGCCGTCGTGGTGGACCTGTGGGCAAGTTGGTGCGGGCCGTGCAAGACCCTTGGGCCCATCCTGGAGAAGGTCTGCGACGCGAGCGGCGGCAAGGTGGTGCTCGCCAAGGTGGACGTGGACGCCAATCCGGCCATCTCCCAGGCGTTCCAGGTGCAGTCGATCCCGGCCGTCTTCGCCTTCAAGGACGGACAGATGGTCGACGGATTCACGGGGGCCTATCCCGAGCACGTCGTGCAGGAGTTCATCGACGCGCTCCTGCCCTCGGCCCAGGACCAAACCATCGCCTCGCTCCTCGAGGCTGGCGACGAGGCGAGCCTGCGCCAAGTACTCGATCTGGACCCGGGCCATGCCGGGGCGGTCTGCAGACTGGCCGAGTTGCTGGTGGCCGATGGGGACACCGACGGTGCGCTGCAGTTGCTCGCCCGTATCCCCGAGGACGAGCACACGATCCGAATCGCCGCTTCCGCACGCCTCGCCCAGAAGCCGACGGACAACTTCGAGCAGGAACTCGACGCGCTGCTCGACCTTGTGAAGACGGACGAGGATGCCCGGCAGCAGTTCGTGGACATCCTTGCGGTGATGGGTCCCGAGGATCCCCGCACGGCGCGGTACCGCAAGCTGCTCACCGCTCGTCTGTACTAGTCGCCGCTCAATCGTGACCAAGACGGGCCCGGGCCGGCTCGTGGCCGTCATCGCGCTCGGCGCAGTATTGCTGGGCTCCTGCACGGGGCCATCGCGTACAGCGGGCACCACCTTGGTCACCTCCGGAGTGGATCGGACCACCATCCCCACAACGGTTCCCCAGGCCACGTCGACCACGCAGCCCATCCCCACAACGGCATCGGCACCCACTGCCCCGGGTGCGGTTGACGACCTGATCGCGCTTTTGCCCCCCGCAACGCGGACGCCACAGGGTTGGGTTGTGTCCCCGGGCGCGCCTGCCACCGGTTTGGTGCCCGACGAGGGCTTCTTCGTCGGTTCGTGCAGCGGCGGCAACGCCGACGCGAGGGCAGTGGCGAACCGCGCGTGGGGCGCAGCCCACCACGGCGGCTACGACACCCCCGAGGGCGCGGCCGGGTCCGTCTCTGTGTTCGGGTTCCCGTCTGCAGAGGACGCCGAGGGCTTCGTGCGCCTCACCGAGCGCAATGGTGCCTGTTCGGCCACGGCCGAGGTGCCGGAGGGTTCGGGGCGAGCGGCGTACGACGGCTTTGCGGACGTTGCGCAGGACGGTACGGCCCGCTGGACGATCACCGAGACGTCGGCCGCCGACGGGTTGGTCCTCGACGGGGCGGATACGGCACTCGTGTTGCGTGTCGACGATCTCGTGCGGGCCACGGTTGCGGGCAGGGAGTACTCGGCGCAGTTGAACGAGGTGACCGCATTCGTTCGGCTCGGCCGTTTCGTCATCGTGGCCGGCCTCGCCTCCTACTGCTGCGGGGACGGTTATGACGAACCTGCGGGAACGTACGTGGCATCACTCGCGGATCTGCTGCCCCTGCTCGAAGGTGCAACCGCCCACGCAGCGTCGGTCCTCGTCGAGCGTGGTCTGCTCTGACGGGCGGGCACATCGGGTGCGACCGATAGGGTGATCCTGCTTCCCCCGAGTTGAGCGGCTGTTGCCGCTGTACCGGAGGTGATGAGTGGAACCCCTCGAGATGTTCCGCCGTGCTCCCGAGCCGTCCGGCCGGGACCGTGTTGTTCGATACCTGTCGGGACTGTTGGCATGGGCCGGCGCGCGTCGTGTCGTTGTGGCGGTGGCTGTTGTGCTCGGCGGGGCACTGGGCGGATGGTGGCTGCTCCACGCCCCCCCGCCCGCCGTCGAGCAGGCACTGCCCTACACCCCCCGGACATCGGTCGTGCCCGGCGATCCGCTCGGGTCCTCGACCACCGTCGCCGTTGCGCCCGTTGGCAGCAGCGGACCGTCGGTGCTCGTGGTGCACGTGGCGGGGGCTGTGGCACTGCCGGGGCTCGTGCGCCTGGGGAGCGGCTCGCGCGTGGACGACGCCGTGAGGGCAGCGGGTGGTGCCCTCGCTGGGGCAGACGTGAACGCCCTCAACCTTGCGGCATTTCTTGTGGATGGCACCCGGGTGTACGTCCCGCGGCTCGGCGAGGTGGTGGCCCCAGGAGTGTCGGCTGACGGCGGATCCGGCCCGGCGCTGCGACTCGACCTGAACACGGCGACCGTTGAGCAGTTGGACACGCTGCCGGGCGTTGGGCCGAGCCTCGCCCGTGTGATCGTTGGCTATCGCGAGTCCCAGGGCCCGTTCCGCAAGGTTGACGATCTGCTCCGGGTCTCCGGCATCGGGCCGTCGAAACTGCAGCAGTTCCGTTCGCTCGTGATGGTGTGACGTGCGCAAACCGATGAGCGATACCGAGGTGCTGCTCATGGCGGCATGTGCAGTGGTCGGCGTACTGTTCGCGCGCCCCGTTCCGCTCGGCGTGGCCGTGCTCGTCGGCGTGACCGCCGTGGCAGCACGCGTGCCCCTGCTCGCGCTGGCCGCCGCGCTGCTGCTCGGGTCGTCGGTATCGGCGCGTTCGTGGGAGGCGGTCCGCCCGGCGGCAGTACCGGTCGCTGCGCAGCATTACGCGGGCCCCGCAACGCTCGTTGTGGACCCGGTGCGGCGCGGGCCGCTCACCCATGTCGTGCTGCGCGTCGGGCGGCAGCGGTACGACGTGTGGGCGGCGGGTTCGCCGGGGAGGCGTCTCCTGCGGCGCGACGCCCAGGAGGTGGTGTGGGTGGATGCCGTGGTGCGCCCGCCTAGTGCCGCACGATGGCGCCGGCTCGCACTGCTGCACATCACGGGCGAGATGAAGGTCACCTCGGTGGTGGACTGGTCCACGGGGAGTCCGCTCGCGCGCAGTACCCAGCGCACGCGTGCAGCGCTCGCGCGGGGAGCATCAGCGCTCGACCCGGTGGACAGATCGCTGTTCCTCGGGCTCGTGATCGGCGACGATCGCGATCAGCCGCCGATGCTCGTCGACGATTTTCGCCATGCAGGCCTCGGTCATCTCTCGGCCGTTTCCGGGCAGAACGTGGCGTTCCTTTTGGCAGTCGCCCTGCCACTGCTGCGACGCTGCAGACCCCTGTGGCGATGGCTGTTCACCGTCGGCCTGCTCGCCTGGTTCGCGGCACTCACCCGGTTCGAGCCGTCCGTGCTGCGGGCCACCGTGATGGCGGGGCTTGCAGCAACGGCGTTCGGGCTCGGCCGGGTGGCGTCACCGGTACGCCTGCTCGGGCTCGCGGTCACGTTGCTCGTGCTGGTGGATCCGTTCCTCGTGCACTCGGTGGGGTTCTGGCTCTCGGTCTCGGCCACTGCCGGGATCGTGCTGCTGGCAAGGCGTCTGGCTGGCGGTATCCCCGGTCCGCGCTGGCTCGCCCTCGTTGCAGCGGTGACGCTGTCCGCCCAGATCGGGGTGGCACCGGTGGCGTGGTGGGTATTCGGGCGGGAGGCCGTCTGGGCACTCCCCGCAAACCTGCTCGCCGAGCCGGCGGCAGCGTTCGTGATGACCTACGGGCTTCCGGCCGGCCTGTTGGCCGGTTTCCTGCCCGCGCCGCTCGCCGCCGCGGTGCACGGCCCCACCCTGTTTGCCCTGCGGTGGCTCAGGCTCGTGGCCCGCACCGCAGCGCTGGGGGACTGGCCGTGGGCGCGACCGCTCGTATCCGCATTCGGGCTCGTGGTGGTGGCGTGGCTCCTGCGGCGGTCGGCGCGGGCGGTAGGTTCGCCCCGATGACCGTGCACCTGATTTCCGGAGAGGACGCAGCACTCGTGTCCACGACCCTCTCGGACCTCGTGCACCGCCTGGTGGGCAACGAGGAGCGTTCGCTCATGGTTGACGATTTCGACGGAGACGATTACCTGCTCGCCGATGCGGTTGATGCCGCCCAGACCCCTCCCTTCCTCACCGAACGGCGGGTGGTCGTCGCCCGGGAGATCGGCCGCTTTAACGCCGAGGAGATCTCGGCGCTCACCCGCTATCTCTCGGACCCGCTCGAGTCCACAGACCTGGTGCTCGTCGCCGGCGGCGGCAGGCTCGGCAAAGCACTCACCGACGCCGTGAAGGGTGCGGGCGGTCAGATGGTGGGCACTGCCGCTCCGTCCAACAAGAAAGAACGCGGGATCTGGATGGAGCAGCACGTCGCGGAGGCGGGGATGCACCTCGATGCCGCAGCGCTCACGCTCGTCCGTGACTGGCTCGGAGAGGACGCCGGCCGCCTCGCCTCGCTACTGGAGACGCTGGCGAGCACCTACGGCAAGACCCGGATCCTCAAGACTGCCGACGTCAAGCCGTTCCTCGGCCAGGCCGGAAGCGTGCCGCCGTGGGATCTCACCGACGCCGTCGACCGGGGTGACACCACCACTGCGCTCATGCTGCTGCACCGCATGATGCACGCGGGGGAGCGGCACCCGCTGCAGATCATGGCCATCCTGCACAACCACTACGTCCGACTGCTCAAGCTCGACGGGGCAGAGGTGCACGACGAGAACGCCGCGGCGGCGCTGCTCGGGGTGAAACCGGGTTTCACGGTCCGCAAGGCGATGGAGCTGTACCGGCGGCTCGGCTCCTCGGCTGTCCAGCGTGCAATTGCGCTGCTGGCGCAGGCGGATCTCGACCTGCGCGGCCACCGCGACTGGTCCGAGTCGCTGGTGATGGAGGTACTCGTCGCCCGGCTCAGCCGTCTGGGCGGCGGGGCGGACACGCGTCGCCGCTGAGCGGCCCGGACACCTCGGTGGCAAAAACCGACGAGCCCGGCGCTCTGAGCAGCCGGGCCCGCAATCGGGATTGAGATGGTTCGGTCGATCGTGTCGACCGGATGGGCTATGCGGAAGCGTTAACCCGCTTCATCAGGCGGCTCTTCTTGCGGGCAGCGGCATTCTTGTGGATGACGCGCTTGACGGCGGCCGTGTCGAGGCGCTTGACGGCGGCCTTGACGCTGTCTTCCTGCGTGTCGGTGCCGATGGAGCGGTTCGCGTTCTTCAGACGGGTCTTCAGTTCGCTCTTGACCGCCTTGTTGCGCTCTTGGCGCTTCTCGTTGGTCAGGATGCGCTTCTTCTGCGACTTGATATTTGCCATGTCTGCGTCTCGCTCGATCTCGGACAGGGCTGTTGCCCTGAAAGCCACTGAATGATAGCGGTCCAACCTGCCCGAGCACTACCTCTGGCACGGGCCAACCTGCGGCCCCCGGTAGGCTGGGTTTTCGGTCCGGCCCCTGTGGTGCCCGGCCAGCACACCCTCATGGACCTCGCCCGCATCCGGAACTTTTCGATCATCGCGCATATTGATCACGGTAAGTCCACCCTGTCGGACCGGATCCTCGAGATGACCGGGGCGGTGGATGCCCGGGAGATGCGGGCCCAGTACCTCGATTCCATGGACCTCGAGCGCGAGCGTGGGATCACCATCAAGGCCCAGAACGTTCGGGTTGGGTGGAAGGACCACGTCCTGCACCTCATCGACACCCCCGGCCACGTGGACTTCGGCTACGAGGTGTCCCGGTCACTCGCCGCCTGCGAGGGCGTGGTGCTCGTGGTGGACGCCGCTCAGGGCATCGAAGCCCAGACCCTCGCGAACTGCTACCTGGCTCTTGAGCACGACCTCGAGATCGTGGCCGCCCTCAACAAGATCGATCTGCCGGCAGCGGACCCGGATCGCTACGCCAAGGAGATCGAGAACGTTCTCGGCATCCCGGCGGGCGACATCCTGCGCATCTCGGCCAAAACGGGCGCTGGCGTTCCCGAACTGCTCGACGCGATCTGCGAGCGGATACCGGCCCCGAAGGGCGATCCGGAGGCACCGCTTCAGGCCCTCATCTTCGACTCGCAGTACGACCAGTACCGCGGTGTGGTGTCGAGTGTCCGAGTGATGAACGGTCGGATATCTGCCGGCAGTCGGATCCGGTTCATGCAGGCCAACGCGATCCACGACGTGATCGAGGTCGGTGCGCGCCGCCCGGTCCCCACACCGGTCGCCGAACTCGGCCCCGGCGAGGTGGGCTACCTCGTCGCCGGCATCAAGGACGTCGGCGAGGCCCGGTCGGGCGAAACGGTCACCACCGAGCGCAACGGCTCCGCCGAGCCGCTTCCCGGTTACCACGACCCCAAGCCGATGGTGTTCTGCGGGTTGTTCCCTGTGGACGGGGACGACTTCGAGACACTGCGCGAGAGCCTCGAGAAGCTGAAGCTGAACGATGCCTCCATCACCTACTCGCCGGAGTCATCCGGGGCGCTCGGTTTCGGGTTCCGCTGCGGGTTCCTCGGTCTGCTCCACATGGAGATCGTGCGCGAGCGGCTGGAGCGCGAGTTCGACCTGTCCCTGATCGCCACGGCACCCTCGGTGGAGTACCGGGTCACGCGCACCGACGGCACGGTCATGGTGATCGACAACCCGGCGGACCTACCGAACCCGCAGAGCATCGACAAGATCGAGGAGCCGTACTTCCGCGTGAGCATCATCACGCCCAAGGAGTACACCGGCACCCTGATGGACCTGTGCCAGACCCGTCGCGGCGACCTCATCAAGATCGAGTACCTCTCGCCCGAGCGCGTCGAGCTGCACTACCGGGTTCCACTCGCCGAGGTAGTCATCGACTTCTTCGACCAGATGAAGTCCCGCACGCAGGGCTACGCGAGTCTCGACTACGAGCTGTCCGGCTACGAGGCGTCCAACCTCGTGAAGGTAGACCTGTTGCTCAACAGCATCACCGCCGATGCATTCGCCACCATCGTGCACCGCGACAAGGCATACGAATACGGCCGCCGGATGTGCGAGAAACTGCGTGAGCTCATTCCGCGGCAGATGTTCGACGTGCCGATCCAGGCCGCGATCGGCGGCAAGGTCATCGCCCGCGAGACCGTGAAGGCCAAGCGCAAGGACGTGCTCGCCAAGTGCTACGGCGGTGACATCTCGCGCAAACGCAAGCTGCTCGAGAAGCAGAAGGAAGGCAAGAAGAAGATGAAGGCCATCGGCCGGGTTGAGGTTCCCGGGGACGTCTTCATCAACGCACTCCGTTTGGACGACTGACGGTGCGCAGCCTCACGGACCGCCCAACGTTCCGGGCACTGGGGCAACGCAACGCCCAGCTGTTCTTCGCCGGGCTCTGGGTGTCCCAAGTGGGTTCCTGGATGCAGACCGTGGCAACAGCGCTGCTCGTCAAGCGCCTTGCACCGCCCCGCTGGGAGGGTGTGCTGCTCGGGGCGGCGATCGCCGCCCAGTTCGTTCCCATGCTGCTGTTCGGCGCGTGGTTCGGCGCGTTCGCCGACCAGCGCAACCGCTGGAGGCTCACGGTCATCACGCAGACGGCCATGGCGGTGCAGGCTGTCGCCCTCGCCGTCATTACCTTCGCCGGGCTCGCGAACATCCCGGTGCTGCTCGTGATGGCAGCAGTGCTCGGGATCATCGCCACCGTCGACAACCCCGCCCGACGTGGTGTGGTGACCGAACTGGTCGAGCCGTCCGGCATCGTGAACGCGATGGCGCTCAACACCGCCACGATGACCGGTTCCCGTGCCATCGGCCCGGCGCTGGCAGCACTGCTCCTGCCGGCGGTCGGGTTCGGGTGGTGCTTCATGATCAACGGCATCTCGTTCATCGGCATCGTGGGCGGCCTGCTGCTCATGAACCGTGAGGAACTGCACCACACCAAGCCGGCCCCGCGCGGCGGTACGCCGGTGCGGGACGCGCTCCGCTACATCCGCAACGACCCGTCGCTCGCCCGGGTGTTCATCGTGATGGTGGTGGTGTCCACGTTCGCGTTCAACTATCAGGTGGCGCTCCCGCTGATCGTGGAGGACCGCTGGCACGCACGGGAGTCCTGGTTCGGCATCCTGCTCGCCGTCGTGAGCGCCGGCTCGTTCGCCGGGTCGCTCTTCGTGGCCGGGCGCGCCGAGGTCACCGAGCGGCTCTACTACTCCTTCACGTTCATGCTCGCCGGTTCGGCGATCGCCATGGCCTTCGTCCCGAACGTGTGGTGGGCCGTTGTGGTGTCGGTGCCCATGGGCGTGGGTGGAGCGGGATTCCTCGCGATCGGCAACGCGCTCTCCCAGCTGCGCACACCGGGGGAGATGCGCAGCCGGATGCTCGCGCTGGTTGCCGTTGCCTTCCTCGGGTCCACCCCGATCGGCGGGCCGATCACGGGACTCATCGCCGACATCGTCGGGTCTGAGTGGGCGCTCGCGTACGGCGGCATCCTCACCCTTGCCGCAGCGGTCTGGGGATCTCTGGCGCTGTCCCGTGCGCCGGTGCCGTCGGAGAAGTGGTAAATCTGTGATGGTACCCACCTCGATCATGTGGTTCCGGCGTGACCTGAGGGTGCGTGCCAACGATGCCCTCGCTGCTGCGGCCAGCGGTGGCTCGGTGCTGCCCCTGTTCGTCATCGACCCGGTGCTCATCGCCTCCTCCGGGGGGTCACGACTCGCCTTCCTGCGCGACAGCCTCGCGGACCTCGATCGTGGGCTCGGGGGCGCGCTCGTAGTCCGCGTGGGGGACCCATCGGTGGTCGTGCCGTCTGCTGCGCGTGAGGCGGGTGCGAGCACCGTGTTCGTTTCCCGGGACTTCACGCCGTACGGGCGCAGGCGGGACCGCGCAGTGAGCGAGGCGCTCGTTGCAACGGGTGCCGTACTGCGCGGCATCGGCTCGCCGTACACCGTGCCCCCGGGTGGCGTGCTCAAGCCGGACGGCAAGCCGTACGCGGTGTTCACGCCGTACTGGCGCACCTGGCGACGCCTGGCCTCGGAGAACCGTGCGGCCGCTGCATCGGCACCCGCGGATGCTGGCGTGCCCGAGTGCGTCACCGCACGGGGTGACGACTTCACCTGGCCCGAGCGCTCGTTTACGGCGCTCGATCTCCCGGTGGCGGGCGAGGCGGCGGCCTGGAATCGTTGGGAGTGGTTCGTCGAGCACGGCCTCGGCACCTACGGCGCGGCGCGCAACACCCCGTCGATCGACGGCACCAGTCGGTTGTCTACCTACCTCCGCTGGGGCGTGTTACACCCGTCGCAGCTGATCGACGAGTGCGACGGGTCCCCGGCGGCGGAGGAGTTCGTTCGCGAACTCTGCTGGCGCGAGTTCTACGCCGATGTGCTCCACCAGCGGCCCGAGAGCGCGTGGAAGAACCTCGACGGGCGCTTCGATCGCATGCAGGTGGACACCGACAACGCCGCCCGTGAGCGATTCGCGCTCTGGCAGCAGGGGCACACCGGGTTCCCGATCGTGGACGCCGGGATGCGTCAGCTCGCGGCAACGGGGTGGATGCACAACCGCGTCCGGATGATCGTCGCCAGCTTCCTCGTAAAGGACCTCCATCTCCCGTGGCAGTGGGGCGCCCGCCACTTCATGGACCACCTCGTGGACGGCGACCTCGCGTCCAACAACCACGGCTGGCAGTGGGCAGCCGGCTGCGGGACCGACGCCGCGCCGTACCACCGGATCCTCAACCCCACGCTGCAGGCCGAACGGTTCGACCCGTCAGGTGCCTACGCCCAACAGTGGATCGAGGAGTGGCCGCTCACTGGGCCGCCCATGGTCGATCACGCCGTGGAGCGCGCCGAGGCGCTGCGACGCCGGGCAGCGCTGTCGGTAGCCTGACCACCCAAGACTCGAATGAACCGGTGACCCACATGCTCGACGAACGCAAGACAGCGATCCTGCGTGCCGTGGTGCAGGAGTACATCGAGTCGGCCCTGCCCGTCGGCTCCGGACACGTCGCGAACGCGCCGGGCGTTCACGTGTCACCTGCCACGGTCCGCAACGAGATGGCGGTGCTGGAGCAGGAGGGCTACCTCGTTCAGCCGCACACCTCGGCGGGCCGCATCCCCACCGACAAGGGGTACCGCTTCTTCGTTGATCACCTCTCGGCACCCGGGCGCCTCGACGAGGTACGCCACCAACAGGTAGGCGCGTTCTTCGACTCGTCACGCGGTGCGCTCGAGGGCCTGCTCCGGCGCACGAGCCAGTTGCTCACCGATCTCACCAACTACGCGTCGGTGGTGGTGGGGCCGAGCCAGGACCGGGCGAGCGTGCGCAGCGCGCAGATCGTCGGCCTCAGCCCGCGGCACGCCACAGTCGTCATCGTGCTCTCGAACGGTGCGGTCGCGAGCGAGCCACTGGAACTCGGTGCGGACGCGTCCGACGCGAAGGTCGCCGCGGCTGGGGCCCATCTCGCCGGTCATCTCGTCGGGTTCGCCCTGTCGAGTGACCGGGCGGTCCCCCCGAGCGGCGACCCCGTGGTGGACGAACTGTGTGCGACCGCCGTGACGGCCCTCTCGGACCACATGAACGATGCGTCCTCGCCGGTGTTCGTGCGCGGTGCGTCGTCGATGGCAACTGCATTCGATGCGGTTGCCACCGTTCGCGAGGTGCTCTCTGCGCTCGAGCAGCAGTTCGTCGTGGTGTCACTCGTGCACGACGTGCTGGACCGTGGCCTGTCGGTGGCGATCGGCGTCGAGCACGGCGTGGAGCCGCTCGTGTCGTGTGCCGTCGTGCTCGCCCCGGTGGTGGTCGAGGGTGAGCAGGTCGGTACCGTCGGGGTGGTGGGTCCGACACGCATGAATTATCCACACGCCCTCGCGGCAGTAGACGTGGTGAGCGAGCGCCTCGGTCGCCGCCTCGAGGAGGGCTGATCCGGTGGCTGACTTCTACGAACTGCTCGGTGTCCCTCGGGGTTCGAGCGCCGAGGAAATCAAGAAGGCGTACCGGCGCCGGGCACGCGAACTGCATCCCGATGCCAATCCCGACGACCCGACCGCAGAGGACCGTTTCAAGGAACTCGCTCGCGCCTACGAGGTGCTGAGCGACACCGAGCAGCGCGCTCGCTACGACCAGTTCGGCGAGGCCGGTCTCGGTGGGGCGGCCGGTCAGCCCGGGGACTTCTTCGGCGGTGGCGGCGGTGGCATCAACGACATCTTCGAGGCGTTCTTTGGAGGCGGGTCCGCTGGCAGGCAACGGGGATCCTCGGGGCCGCCGCGGGGTCAGGACCTCGAGGTGGTTGCAGACATCGCGTTTGAGCAGGCGGTGTTCGGTGCCAACGTGCCCGTCACCTCCCGCACGGCCGTGCCCTGCGACGCGTGCAGTGCCACCGGCGCAGCACCCGGAACTTCGCCCACCCGCTGCGGTGGCTGCCAGGGCACGGGCCAGGTACGCCGGGTTCGCCAAAGCCTGCTCGGCCAGATGGTCACGAGCGGCCCGTGCGGCCAGTGCGGTGGCGTCGGCCAGACGATCGCGTCGCCGTGCGGAACCTGTCGTGGCGAGGGTCGGGTCATCGAGGACCGCACGTACAACGTGGACATCCCCGCTGGGGTGGACAACGGGTCCACGCTCCGGCTCACCGGGCGGGGCGCGGCAGGTCCTCGCGGCGGCGGCACGGGCGATCTCTATGTGCACCTGCGCGTTACCGACCACGCCCGCTTTGTGCGTGACGGCGACGATCTCGTGGGCTACCTCGTGGTGTCGATTGCACAGGCCACCCTCGGCACCGAGATCGAGTTCGAGACCCTCGACGGGCCCGAGACGATCGCCGTGCCCGCCGGTTCCCAGCACGGCAAGGTGTTCCTGTTCCGCGGCAAGGGCGTTCCGCGTCTGGGCCAGCGCCGCAGCGGCAGGGGGGACCTGCGTGTCGCGCTCCGGGTGGAGGTGCCCACCAGGCTGACGGCCAAGGAGATCGAGTTGTTGCGGGCCTTTGCGGAGGCACGTGGTGAGGCCGTAAGCGACACCGACCAGTCGCTGCTCGGCCGTATCAAGTCGGCATTCTCGTGATCGGGCTCGCCGGTTCGGCTGCACACGTCGTCGTTGACGATCTCGGTGCGCCGCAACTGTCGGGCGACGACGAGCACCACCTCGCACGCGTGCTCCGGCTGCGCGACGGCGAACGGGTGTCGGCCACCGACGGCCTCGGTTCGTGGCGCTGGTGCCGGTGGACCAGCGGCGGGCTCGAGGCCGACGGTGACATCGGCGCGACGCCGCGCGATGTGCCTGAGGTGGGCGTCGCCTTCGCGATCGTGAAAGGTGACCGCCTCGACTGGATCGTCCAGAAACTCACCGAAATCGGCGTGGACCGTCTCATCCCGTTGGCGGCAGAGCGTTGCATCGTGCGCTGGGACACAGACAAGGCGGCCGCGCAAACGGAGCGGATGCGGCGCATCGTCCGGGAGGCGGTGATGCAGAGCCGTCGGGTGTGGGTGCCCGAGGTGGGGTCGCTCACCCCGGCAGCATCGCTGCTTGCCGCCCCCGGGGTGCTGCGGGCCGACCTCGACGGGGTGCCGCTCGACACGCTCAACACGCTCAACCCGTCGGCACCGACCGTGGTGGCAGTGGGCCCCGAGGGCGGGTGGTCCCCCACCGAGCGCAGTACCGGCGGACCGACGGTGACGCTCGGAAACACCGTTCTGCGGGCAGAGACCGCAGCCATCGCTGCTGGCGTGCTGCTCGTCGACCGCCGAACCCAACAGCGCAGAGTGTCGCAATCTTGACGCAGGGTGGAAACTACCCGTCACACTGAGTAGTGTTCTGACCGCATGCGTGGTGAAGTCCATGCTGAAAATGTCGTCCGATAAGGGGCAACCAATGGAAGAGTTCGACGAGGAACTGTCTGCGTATAGCCGCAAGGTAGGCGACCGCCTGCGGGCGATCCGCCGTCAGAAACGTCTGTCGCTGCAGGACGTGGAGGCCACCTCCGAGTTTGAGTTCAAGGCCTCGGTGCTCGGTGCGTACGAGCGTGGCGAACGGGCGATCTCGGTGCCCCGTCTCGAGCGCCTTGCCTCGTTCTATGCGGTGCCGATCGACCAGTTGCTGCCGCAGGATGGCGTGCACGGTGGTGGGGATAGCGGTGTGGACCTCACCCGCTCGAAACTCGCCATCAACGTGTCCAAACTGAGCCAGTTGAGCGGTCAGCCGTTCGAGACCCTGCAGCGATTCCTGCGCCTCATCCAGGTGCAGCGCCAGGACTTCAACGGCAAGGTGATCACGATCCGTGAGGACGACCACCGCTCCATCGCCGCCATGCTCGACGTGCCCGTGGACCTCGTGCCGGCCCGCCTCGAAGCGCTCGACCTCCTCTTCCAGCCGGACTGATCCGAGATCGACCGAATAGGCACCAGCCGCGCAGGTATCGACCCGTCCGTTGACTTCGGGGTGTATCTGCACATCCCGTTCTGCAGGGTTCGATGCGACTACTGCGCGTTCGCCACGTTCACCGATCGGCACGACCTGCGCAGCGCATATCTGGACGCGTGTCGCACCGATATCGAGCGAACGGTCTCCCGTGGGATGCGCACCGCAACCACGGTGTTCGTCGGTGGCGGCACGCCGACGCAGGTGGACCCGGAGCATCTCGGTCGGGTGCTCGACGCGATTCCGTTGGCCCACGGTGCAGAGGTGACGGTGGAGTGCAATCCCGACGACGTCACCGAGGACCTGCTGCAGGCGTACCGGCGTCACCGGGTGAACCGGGTGAGTCTCGGTGTGCAGTCGATGGTGCCCGAGGTGCTCGCCACGCTCGGCCGCACACACCAACCCGAGAACGTGTCCCGAGCGGTTGAAGCGATCCGCGCAGTGGGGATGTCGTCGTTCAACCTCGACATCATCTATGGGGTGGCAGGCGAGACCGTCGAGCAATGGGAGACGACGGTGCGCGCAGCACTCGCCCTCGACCCGCCGCACATCTCCGCGTACGGGCTCACCGTGGAGCCCGGCACCCCGCTCGCAACGGATGAGGCGCGCTGGCCCGACGATGACGACCAGGCGGACAAGTACGAACTGGCCGACGACCTGCTCGCTGCGGCCGGACTCGCGAACTACGAGGTGTCGAACTGGGCCCGGCCCGGCCATGAGTCCCGGCACAACCGCCTGTATTGGGCGCAGGCGGACTACGCAGGGTTCGGCTGCGCAGCGCACTCGCACGAATCCGGCCGGCGTTGGTGGAACGTGCGCACCCCCGAGCGGTACATCGAGCTGACGGCCGCGGGGGAGTCCCCCGAGTCCGCGGGCGAGACCCTCGACGCCGCCACGAGGCGGATAGAGGGGCTGCAACTGGCCCTGCGCACCCGGGAGGGTGTGCCCCGGGGGGTGCTGGCCGAGGAGGGACTCGAGGAGTTCATCGAGGTGCAGGCCGAACGTGTGGTGCTCACCCGCCGCGGCAGGCTGATGGCCAACGAGGTGTCGCTCCGCCTGCAGTAGTGCGGGCAGACGGTGATAGCGTTCGGCGTCCCGAAAGGGCGCGTAGCTCAGTTGGTTAGAGCGCCACCTTGACACGGTGGAGGTCCCGGGTTCGAGTCCCGTCGTGCCCACTCGTTGTTGTCGATTTCACAACGATCTGGCGCGTTCTTCCTGGTCCGGGTCAGGGTTTGAAAGACGACACGAAAGTGTCGAGATCCCGTACCGAGGTCGTGCTGATCCCGCTCATGTGAATCTCCGAGAGCTGTACATCTGGGGAATTTCGATAAGCGCGATCAGTGCCGAGGCTCACCGATCCCGCGGTAGGGGACGCGCACAGATCAGACGAGTTGACCGCTGGAGTCTCAGGTTCTGTACACGTCGCGTCGGTGATCCACTCTGAGCACGATGACTTCATGCCGATGCTCGTCGATCCGATAGAGGACGCGAAACGTGCCCCTCCGCGCGCTGTGGATTCCGGCGAGTTCGCTGCGGAGTTCTCGGCCGACTCGGCGTGGGTTGTCGATCAGCGATCCGGTGATGAAGTCGATCACCGCGGCGGCTACTGCTTCGGGAAGTTCCTCGGCGATCGCCCGGGCAGCCGGTCCGGCGACGACGAGTTCGTACGCGACCGAGGTCAACGCTGTCTCGGCGGACGCAGGGCGCGGACGGCGTCGACCCCGCGCACGACGTCACCCGTCGCCACCGCGGCTTCGGCGGTCTGGAGCGCTCGGACGGCGTCGGAGTCGCTGAGCACCGAGATGGTTTCCTCGAGGCTCGCTAGGTCGTCGGTGCTGATGAGCACGATGGCGGGGCGACCGTTGCGGGTGACGACGACGCGTTCGTGCTCGAGTTCCACCCGGTCGACGTACTCGGAGAATCGGTCCTTCACGGTTCGGAGTGCTTCGGTGCTCATGGCTACAATTGTGCCACGCTCGGTGGTGGGCGGCAACCTCTCTCCCTCTTGCCGAGCTGCCGCTCGGCAAGAGGGAGCTCCCGAGTGTTGGGGTGGAGCGCATTACAACGCTGCTGGGCCGGGTGAGCGTGCGGCTGGGCGTCGTGGTTCGGGTGGTGTCGGCTCTATCTCGGCCGGTGCCGTCCCGCGGCTTGAGGCACGCCCCATCAGCGCCGTCTGGGGCACCCCGCCGGGGCACGAGCCTCAAGCACTCGCCACGATCAAGGCTGCCAACCTCGTCGGGGTCGAACCGATACTCCGGCTTGGCGGAACTCCCTCGCCAGCGTCCGTTCGTGTACACCAAACGCGCTCGCGACAACTGCCAGCGAGGCGCCCGTCGGGTAGTGCGCCGCGGCCACGGCAACGGATTGGTCGGTCATCTTGCGGACCACGCGTCGGCGGACGATGCCGGTCTGCGTGAGATGCGTCATGACGGTGGTCCTGTGGACCTCGAACCGACCGGCGAGCGTCTTGATCGAGTCGCCGGCTCGGTCCTGCTGGATCACCTGTTTGATTTCCACTTGGGGAAGTCGGCGTTGCACAGGGTTTGAAAGCCGTCCCTTTTCGTCCAGCGGTCCGGCGTGGCGGGGTGTTTCAGCCGGCGACGGCGTTGCCTGGCTCGCGCACGAAGTGCGCCCCGGTTTGCTTCGCCCCTGGTCAGCGACGGCGGTGACGGCTTCGGGAGGGTTTGAAAGCCGTCCCATAAGGTCCACTCCGCAGGTCCCGTTGGGCAGGTTTGCCCCGGGATAACCGCCGCCCGGCCCTTGGCGCCGTTCGAGTGGCCTGGCTGCGATGTGGCCGGGTGAAGCATCCGCCCTGCCTCTCTTGCGCTTCGCTAGCGTAAGAAGTAGTGGAACCTGCGCTCCAGCGCGCCCCAAAGGAGTATTTCATGAAGTCACGTCGTTCACGACTGACGGCGATGTCGACGGTCGTTGTTGCAGCAGGTTTGCTGCTCACCGCTTGCTTCACCGCGAATCTCAGCGGATCCGGTTCAACTGGCTCTGCAATCCAGCCCTACAAGAAACTTGAGTTCGCGCTGAAGTCCAACGACAGCCTCGGCCTCGGGATCGGTGGGTCCACCGGCAAACTCAAGGACTCGGGCAAGAACGTCCTGTTCCCGAAAGGTGTCAACATCTCGTTCAACAACGGTCTCGTTGCCGGCTTCGGCGGTGACTGCACTGATGGTCTGGGCCTGATCGGGGGTGCTCCGCGCGCGGTGCACATTTCCGGCGGCGGCGGAACAGGCCCGAGCGGGCCTCCGAGTTTCTGCGACCTGTACTCGGACCCGCGTCTGTGGTTCGGAGTGGTCACGTACTCCTCAGCCGATCCGCGTCGGTACCCGAACCAAGGGTTCGAACCGTGCAACGACTACTACCAGTTCTACTTGAGCATCTTCCTGAGCGTGTTCTACGGCGGCGGACCCGTTCGGCCGGTTCCCAGGCTTTCGGCCTCGCAGCAGCAGAACATCTCGGGCTTCGGAATCGCCGTGGTAATCGACACGAACTACAACCGGAACTACGACAAGGGTGATCGAGTTTCGTTCGTTCCGGTGTGTGGTCCGTACACCCACATCGAGGCACCCCCGAGCGCTCCGATCCTGCAGTCGGTGAACCTCGCCGGTGCAAAGATGCCCGCCGGCCTGGGTAACGCCCTGGAGCGAGCAGTTGCGAATGCGCCGGCGTTGCCTCGTTCAGAGCCGGCGTCGAACCAGTACAACTACATCACGTGCGGCTATAACTCACCGCTGATCCTGGACCCGATGTTCGGCGACACCGGGGCGTTCGACGAGCTGTTCGGCGACTCCGGACTGTTCGGTTCGAGTGGCTCGTCCGGGTTCGTTCCTGGGGCCATCTCGAGCGATTTGATCGACGAGAGCCCGCTAATCCCGTTCATGCTTGCGATCTACTGTGCGGGCAAGGTGACCCGCGGTGACGTGAAGATCGGGATTGCCACCCGACTCACGACGTCGACGACGTCGACAACCGAGCCGACGACGGACCCGTGAGGTAGTTGGGTGTAATCGAACGCTGAGTTCACCACCTGGTGCAGTGGGGCGGGTGCGAATGTCGCACCCGC
>CAMDBM010000035.1:0-33418 GCA_945889085.1 Ferrithrix thermotolerans DSM 19514 | reverse complement strand
CGGCGTTGCGGACAAACTCGGCAAGCGAGTCGCCGCCGAACTTGCGCTGGGCCTCGGCCGCAAGCACAAGGGCAACCATTGTCTCTGCGACGACACCGAGGGCTGGCACCGCTGTGACGTCGGTGCGCTCCCTGAAGCTCACGGTTTCCTGCTTGGTAACGACATCAACCGTCTTCAGGGTGGGGCGGTTCAGTGTGGCGAGCGGCTTCATGGCAGCACGGACAGCGAGCAGGTCGCCCGTGGACATCCCGCCCTCGGTACCACCGGCCAGCGAGGACTCCCGCCTGTATCGACCTTCCGCTGCGTCCCACACGATCGGGTCGTGCGCTGCGCTGCCCCGGCGACCGGCAACCTCGAAACCGTCACCGATCTCCACGCCCTTGACGGCCTGGATACTCATCAGTGCCTGCGCCAGTAGTCCATCGAGTTTGCGGTCCCAGTGAACGTGGCTGCCAAGCCCGACGGGGACGCCGTAGGCGAGGACCTCGACAACACCACCGAGGGAGTCCCCCTCCTTGGCAGCCGCCTCGATCTCGGCAACCATTGCTTCCTCGGCCTGCG
The DNA here is from genome assembly GCA_945889085.1 of Ferrithrix thermotolerans DSM 19514. Classification (GTDB taxonomy): domain Bacteria; phylum Actinomycetota; class Acidimicrobiia; order Acidimicrobiales; family Ilumatobacteraceae; genus WLJO01. Next base: position 32,857 of record CAMDBM010000035.1, on the reverse strand, counting down.
GATCGAAGCAGCGCACCGGCGAGAGGTCAACCGCCGCCAGATCTGAACTGATCGGGCGTGCATCGGCCTTGGCCCGCACGGCGCCCACCTGGATGACGTGGCTGATGATCTCGATACCGAGCGGGGCGAGCAACTTCTTCGCGAGGGCCCCCGCGGCGACACGCGCTGCGGTTTCCCGCGCGCTCGCCCGCTCCAGAACGTCTCGCGCATCCGAGAAGCCGTACTTCTGCATCCCGGCGAGGTCCGCGTGTCCGGGTCGCACCTGCGTCAGGGGGTCCTTGGTTGCACCCGGCGCCGGGGACATCTCCTCGTGCCACTTGTCGGAGCGGAACCACTCGGTGTTCTCGATCTCAATGGCAACCGGCGAACCGAGCGTGCGACCGTGACGCACGCCACCAACGAGGGTGAGGTTATCCACCTCGAAGCGCTGCCTCGGCCCCCGTCCGTAACCAAGGCGACGGCGGGCGAGTTCGCCCTGAATCTCCTCGACGGTGATGGGAAGTCCGGCAGGAAGCCCCTCGATGATGACCACGAGGGCCTTGCCGTGGGATTCCCCCGCTGTCAGGTACCTGAGCACCCCGAAAGGATACCGGCCTGCCCCCGGCGTGACCGGATCCTGCCTAGCCCGGGCAGGAGGCGGGGGCAATGGGTGCCGGCGATAACGGAGGTCGAACCCGTTCCGCCGCCACCACATCCACTTCGTCGAGACGCACAACGAATTCCTCGCGCAACAGGTGTTCGAGCAGACGGGACTGCATCGGATCGGAGTTCACGTGGCGACGGTCCACCACGATCCATTGCACGCTTGCGGGGTCGGGGAGGCGGTCAATGTTGCAGATTCCCCAGTTCGTCCCGATCCAGGGATTCGGCCATTCGTACACCTCGTCGCGGTGTGCGAGATGCGGATTGACGTTGAACGCTGCGCTGACCGACGCGTTCGGCGGGACGAGCGCGACGGCGTTGGCCTTCGCCGTCGCGATGGCCCAGCCACCAGGCGTGTCGAGATTCCCGAACAGGATGTCGAGATATCCCTCGGAGCTGGTGTGAGGCCAATAGCCCTTGTCGAAATTCCGGGTGCCGGGCCCGACTCCCCACGACACGGCGGAGATCAGCGACGTGACGGCAATCGTGCCGACGGCGAGGTTCCGTCGCCACGGCACCCGGAGGCGGCGGATGGCCTCGACGGACGCGACGAACGTGATCGCGAGCGGGATCGCGACGTAGTGGTAGCGGTAGTCCTGCACCCAGGGGATACCGGCGATTACCACGGCGAGGAGCATTGGTGCGGCCAGCAGCAGCGTGTCGGCGGCGAGAAACGGCACGAACGCAACGGGGAACCACAGCCGGATATAGAACTCACGGCGCGAACCCGCGGTGACGTCGCCCCAGAACCTCGAGGGATGCCGCAGGATGGTCCTCACCACACTCCCCATGGTTCCGCCGTACTCGGAGAAGAAGTGGCCCTCGTAGAACGGGCCGGCCGGGTTGCGCCACGGGATCAACACCTTGGTGACTGCGACGTACCACAGGGCAGCGGCTCCGGCGATATAGCCCCCGAGCCGGAACTGCTTCCGGGCCAGTATCAACAGGCCGAGGACGAGGTACACGAGAGCGACGTCCTCCTTGCACGACATCGCGAGGATCGTCATCGCCCAGAACAACTTCCATCGTTGCGTCCGCCAGGCCCAATACGACAGGACGATCGGCCCGATCGCGAACGTCTCGGGGTGGAAGTACTCCCAACTCAGGAACTGCATGCTCGGGTGCAGAAGCATCGCGCTGGCGAGTACGACCCCGATCCATTTCGATCTCGCGATGATGTCCCGACAGAGCAGATACACCCCGATCGCGCCGGCGACCTGCGACGTGAGTTGCGCCACGAGAAGGAACTTGGCGCCGGCCCCCAACCAATAGAACGGGACGAACAGGTAGAACACGAAGTTCCCGTGGTGGCCCCACACGTCCAGCCCACGCAGGGTGATGAACGGGTCCTTGAAGCGAGAGACCAGCCAGATCGCCTGGTCGAACAGACCGAGGTCGAAACCGAAGGTCCAGAAGCGATCGTGGCGGAGGGCGCCCAGTCGGTAGAACGTCGCCCACCAGAGCAGGACGAGCCACGACAGGACCAGAGCCTGACGGTGGCGGTACGCCCAACGGCTGGCTACCTGCCAACGGGTGACCGGCAAGGAGTCGTCGAGCGGTTCGGTCATGACCTTCGTCGTTCGAGCTCCGCCTCGGCGGCGGCACGCATTGCCTCAACGGGAGCAGGTGTGCCGGTCCACAGCTCGAACTGGCGCCCCGCTTGGTGCACGAGCATCCCGAGCCCGTCGAGCGCGCGCGCCCCGGCGGACCGAGCCGCCCGAAGCAGTGCCGTGTCGAGAGGGTGGTACACGAGGTCCGCTACCAGTTGACCTGGGCGCAGGTGGTCACCGCCTATCGGCAGCTGCTCGGTGCCCAGCCCCACGGACGTGGCATTCACCACGAGGTCCGCTCGGGCAATGTCGGCGAGCGTTCCGGATCGACCTGCCTTGCCGCCGAGGGACGCCGCCTCGACGGCGCGGGCTTCGGTCCGGTTCACCACCGCAATCCCTGCCGCACCCGCTCGCGCAAGCGCCTCGATCACCGAGCGGGCCGCGCCCCCGGCACCGAGTACGACGACGCTGAGCCCCGAGGGGTCAACCCCTGCGTCGAGGCGGAGCGAATCCACGAACCCGTCACCGTCGGTGTTGTGCCCGATCAGCCGGCCGTCGACAAGCTGCACACAGTTGACGGCGCGCATTCGCTCCGCTGCGAGCGAGCGTTCGTCGACGAGATCATGGACCGCGTCCTTGTGGGGCATGGTGACCGACAGGCCTGCGATGCCGAACGCTCGCATCCCTTCAAGTGCGGCAGCTGCCGAACCCGGCAACACCTCAAGCGCGACATAGACCCAGTCGAGCCCGCACTCATCGAATCCTGCATTGTGGATTGCCGGGCTCAACGAATGACGGACCGGGCTCCCGATCACACCCGCAAGCCGCGTGGAACCCGTGACGGGCGGGCGGCTCACGAGAGCAGTCCCGCTGCACGTGCGCGTTTGACGTTCTCGTCATGCTGCTCCGGCGTTGCGCCGAATACGTGATGTCCAGCCTTGTCCGAGAGCACGTAATAGAGATACCGGCATTTCGTCGGGTCCAGCAGCGAACGGCAGATTGGGTCACCGGGTGACGGATCTACCGATGGGTTGAGCGCAGCCCGAATCGACGCCCGACCCGGGCTCGCGATCGGTGTCGGCGGCAGGCCGGGGTACACGTAGGTGTTGTACGGGGTATCGAGTCGACGCAGGGTGGCGAACGGTGTCCGCGGGTCGTGGCCGTAGTACAGCGAGGCGTCAATCTCGAGGCGCATCCCGAGTTCCAGACGGTTCAGGATGACCCGCGCGATCCGGGGGCGGTCCTCGTCGAAACGTGCTTCTCGCTCGATCAGCGACGCCATGATCAGAACCTCGTACGGGCTGAGGGGACCACGCAGCAACGGGTCGTCGAGACCCTCCTGACGGCCCACGCGCTCGGTGAGGCGGAGCATTCGAGCAACCACCTGACGCTCGGACTCGGCGTTGGAGACCTGATAGGTGTCGGGGAACAGCAGGCCCTCGAGCGACCGGATGCCCGGTGGAAGGAATTCCGAGGTGACCTCACCGTCACGGGTGGCAGCGAGGAACTGATCCGACCGCAGGCGTGGCACCTTCACTGCGAGGCGAGCGGCCATCTGGGCGACCGTGTAACCCTCGGGAAAGGTGACCGATGTGAATGTTGCGTTCGGTGAGCGCCTCAGTGCGGCAGCGAGGTTCCCCATCGTGTCGAGGGGTCTCAGGGTGTAGTAACCCGGCTCGGGCTCCAGTCCCCCGTTTCGCTTGGCATACCACTGGAACACACCGGCATGCCGGATGAATCCCGTTGCCCGCAGTCGGGTGGACACAGAGACGAGATCGTCCCCCTGCTCGACCACGAAGGTGGTTGCCTCACCGCGCTCGCCCGGCGGGTTGATCTGGACGATGACCCAGAGACCAACCGCTCCGATAACCAGTGCCCCAACCAGCGCAAGCGCCACGACGGCGAGCAGGATCCGCTTCACGAGCCTGGCGCGAGGCGTCGGTCGACTCGTCTCGGCCGAGGTGAGTCCCGGCGGGTCGTCCCACGGGTCGTCCACCCAACCAAGTTCCGGAGCAGGGCCGGTCCCAGCGGCGACCTCGTACCACGGTGCTGATTCGCTGTCGCTGCCCCGAAGGTCCGTCACCCGGCACTCTCCCGCCGGAGTCGCTCGCGCCTCGCGTCGAGCCACGCCTGGAGCAGCACGGTTGCCGCCACCTTGTCGACCACCTTGCGCCGCTCGTCGGCTCGCATGCCGGCTTGCATGAGTACCTGATCCGCAGCGACCGTGGTGAGGCGTTCGTCGTAGGTCTCTACCGGCACGGCGAGAACCGTAGCCAGCGCCTTGCACTCCGCGACCGCGGCCCTCGCAGCCGGGCCGAGTGTGCCGTCGAGGCTGAGCGGTAGCCCGACAACCACGACGTCCACCTCCTCCTCCACCGCCAGCAGGGCGATCGTTCGGTAATCGTCCTCACGCCGCGCCGATCGATGGATCACCGTCAGGGGGTTAGCAATCGTCCCGCTCGAGTCCGACACCGACACACCGATGCGCTTGGAGCCGAGGTCCAATCCGAGGGCGCGGAACCTCGTGCGATCCACCGATCAGCCGCCGCGGAGCGCGTCGACGGCGGACCGCGCAAGCCCGAGAGCAAGGTCGATCCCCGTGGGATCCTTGCCGCCCGCGACAGCGATATCGCCCTTGCCGCCCCCGCCACCGCCCACTGCGCGGGCTGCATCCTTCACGAGGTCCCCGGCGTTGACGTCGACCGCCTTGCCCACCGCAGACGCGAGGGCAACGCCTCCGGTGTCCGTGATCCCGATGAGCACCACGATCTCGACTCCCGTCTGGCGCACCGCAAGCGCGAGATCCCGGAGATCGGACTGTGGGAGGCCGTCCACCCTGGCTACAACGCTTCCGTTTGTTGCGGCGGCAGCCAACTCTGTTGCCCGGCCGGCTGCTGCCCTGCTGCGCAGTACCTTCAACTCGTCCTGCAGCGCCCTGATCTCGTCGAGCTTTCGCTGAACCCCGGCGACCAGTTCGTCCGGCTTGGAGCCGACCAGACGCGAGACCTCGGACACCATCCGGCTCTCGCGCTGCAGCAGTGCAACGCTGGCCGAACCCGTAACCGCCTCGAGACGACGCACGCCCGAGGCGATCGAACCCTCGCCCACGATCTTGATCATGCCGATGTCACCGGTGGCGCGGACGTGGGTGCCGCCGCACAGTTCAGTGCTGTTGCCGCCCGCCTCCAGCACGCGGACGACGTCGCCGTACTTGTCGCCGAAGAACGCTATGGCGCCCATCGCTGTTGCCTCGTCCTTGGTGGTCTCGTAGGCGCGAACCGAATCGTTGGCGAGCACCTCACGATTGGCGAGGCGTTCGATCTGCTCAATCTCGGCCGCCGTCACTGCCTGGAAGTGGCTGAAGTCAAACCGCAGCCGATCGGGGCTCACCATGGAACCCTGCTGTTTCACGTGGTCGCCGAGCACCTCACGCAGTGCCCAGTGCAGCAGGTGTGTGCCGGTGTGGTTGCGCCGGATGGCGGACCGGCGGTCCACGTCGATGCTGGCCCGCACCGGCTGACCTGCGTCCACACTTCCCGACGAGATCCTGCCCGCGTGCCGTCGGAGCCCGGGCAGTGCGAACGTCGTGTCAGCGACCTCGACGGTTCCGGAGCCGGTCACGAGCAGTCCGGTGTCGCCCACCTGACCGCCGCTCTCGGCGTAAAAGGGAGAGCGGTCGAGAAACACCTCCACGGTGTCGTCGTCGCCCGGGATGATCGCGAGGATGCGCGCATCGCACGAGTCGTCTGAGTAGCCGACGAACTCGGTAATACCGAACTGGTCCACGATCTCGCGGTAGGCCACAAGACGTTCCTCGCCCACGTTTCCGCTCTTGCGCGCCTGCTTGGCCCGCTCTCGCTGCTGGGTCATCTCCGCATCGAACCCGGGAAGGTCCACGGTGACACCGCGCTCAGCGGTTACTTCAGTCGTCACTTCGAGCGGGAACCCGTACGTGTCGTGGAGCATGAACGCGGTCGTTCCGCTGATCTGGTCGCGCCCCTCCCCCAGTTCCCTGTCGAGGATGGCGAGGCCGTTCTTGAGGGTGCGGCGGAATGCCTCCTCCTCGCGGGTCATCACCTTGAGGATGAAGTCACGGTTCTTCAGCAGGTCCGGATACGCCTCGCCCATCACATCGACGGCCGTGTTGGCGAGCGACGGCATGACCAACTTGTCGCCACCGAGCAGGTAGGCGAAACGAATCGCCCGCCGCAGGATCCGACGGAGCACATAGCCGCGCGCCTCGTTGGAGGGAAGCACCCCGTCGTTGATGAGCATCGAGCCTGAGCGCGCGTGCTCGGCGAGCACGCGCAGGGCGAAGGAATCGCGATCGGCATAGTCGCCGACGGTGTAGCGCTTCCCGGTCAGTGAAGACGCCTGATCGATGAGCGGGGCCATCAGATCGGTTTCCCACACCGCGTCTTTGCCCTGGATGAGCGTGAGGATCCGCTCGAGCCCGGCACCTGTGTCGATCGACGGCTTGGGCAGCGGCGTGCGGGTGCCGTCGGGCGCCTGGTTGTACTGCATGAACACGAGGTTCCAGAACTCCATGTACCGGTCGCCGTGAGGGTCGTGCAGCGGGCCGCCCTCGGGGCCGAACGCCGGTCCTCGGTCGAAGTGCAGTTCCGAACACGGGCCACACGGACCGGTATCGCCCATCTGCCAGAAGTTGTCCTTGTCCCCCAGACGCTGAATGCGGTCCATCGGGACACCGACCTGCTCGTGCCAGATCTGCTCGGCCTCATCGTCGCCGGTGTGAACCGTCACCCAGATCCGGTCCGCGTCGAACCCGAACACCTCGGTGACCAGTTCCCAGCTCCACGGGATCGCCTCGGTCTTGAAATAGTCACCAAAGCTGAAGTTGCCGAGCATCTCGAAAAACACGAGATGGCGCTTCGTGCGCCCCACATCATCGAGGTCATTGTGCTTGCCGCCTGCCCGCGCACATTTCTGCACACTCGCTGCCCGCCGGTACGGGGCTGCCTCGTCGCCCGTGAAAAACGGCTTGAACGGCACCATCCCTGCAACCGTGAACAGGATCGACGGGTCGTGCGGGATCAGGCTCGCCGACGGGACGACCGTGTGCGCCTTCTCCGAGAAGAAGGTGGACCAAGCGGTGCGGAGGTCGTTGGCGGTTCGAATGGTTTGGCGGGCCATGGGAACCAGATCCTACGAGGTGGCTGCCCGCGGTCGAGGGCTTTCAGGCCCGCTTGCGACCCGGACGGCGGTCACGATACGACCGGAGGACCACGACACGCCCGGGTTCCACCGACACGATCTCGCTCTCCTTCTCGTCCAATCCGAGGTCTCCGCGCAGTTCGGTCTCCCTCGAGCGCATTGCGTCGCGCCCCTCACGGACGGCGTCGCGAACATCGTCGACGCGGGCCCGAACCTGCCCGGCGACACCCTTGGCGACATTCACCGGTTTGAGGGTCTCTGCCTTGGTCCGGACCTGCTTGTAGCCGTAGGCGGCACCTGTGATACCGGCAACGACTCCGCTCAAGAACCACGTGAGACGCTTGATCACGATGCCTTCCGGCCGCGCTTGATCCCCTTGCGCTCCAGACGCCGGAGGCGTCGCACACCCTGAGCCGTACCGGACGCGAGGGCGACGGTCTTGATGACCGGGGTGGCAAGGGCGCCGCGCACGATCCTCGAGCCACCGGATACTGCGTCGGTGATTGCCTCTGCCGAGCCGAGCACACGGTCGAATCGATCGAGATCCTCCCTCGCTCGGGACATCGAGTCACGGGCATCGCCCACGGATTCCCGAAGCTCGGCAAGCAACGGTTGGGTCTCGTCCCTCCACCGCTGCACGTCGCTGCGCAGCTCACGCATCGCGTCGAGCACCCGCAGGAGCGTCACGATGAGGGCTGCGAACCCGACGCAACAGAGCACCGCGGCCACTACTAGAGCAAGATCGCCTGCACTCACTGTCCCTCCTCCCGGTGGCGTCGGAGACGCTCGGCCACCTCGATCTCCTGCCCCCGATCGCTGGGCTCGTAGTACCGCTGCCCGCTGTCGCCCGAGGGGCCGTACTGCTGCGCGACCCAACCGGTGGGTGCGTCATGAGGGTACACATAGTCGGTGCCGTGGCCGAGTGATGCGGCGCCCTGGTAGTGGGCGTCGCGCAGGTGTGCGGGCACCTCGCCCGTTTTCCCCTCGGCAACGTCGCTGCGCGCGTTCCAGATCGCGAGGGCAGAGCGATTGCTCTTGGGCGCCGCTGCCAGGTGGATACATGCCTGGGCCAGGCTCAACTGTGCCTCGGGCAGGCCGACAAAGTCGAGCGCATGAGCCGCCGCAACCGCAACCAGCAGTGCGGTCGGGTCTGCCTGACCGATGTCCTCGCTCGCGAAGATCACCATCCTGCGGGCGATGAACCGGGCGTCCTCGCCCGCCTCGAGCATGCGTGCGAGCCAGTGGATTGCCGCATCCGGGTCGCTGCCGCGCATCGACTTGATGAAGGCGCTCACGACGTCGTAGTGGTCATCCCTGCCGTAGCGCAATGCCGAGGTGCTGAGTGCTGCCTCGGCATGCTCGAGCCTCACCGGGCCCGGCGAGGCGAGCGCGCAAGCAACTTCCAGCGCGGTCAGCACCTGCCGCCCGTCCCCGCTCACACGCGACCGGAGCAGTTCGAGAGCATCCTCGTCGGCAACAACACCCTCGGCCTCGAGACCCCGTCTGAGCAGCAGCGACACTGCCTCCTGGTCGAGAGGCTCCAACCGGAACAGCGTCGAGCGCGAGCGCAGCGGAGCGTTCACCTCGAAGAACGGGTTCTCCGTTGTGGCACCGATGAGCGTGAGCGTCCCGTCCTCGACAGCAGGCAGCAGTGCGTCCTGCTGGGACTTGTTGAACCGGTGTACCTCATCGAGGAACAGGATCGTCCGCCGACCCTGCTCGCCGAGCCGACCGCGGGCCCGCTCGATGACCTCTCGAACGTCCTTCACTCCCGCGGTGACGGCCGACAGTTGCTCGAAGGCGCATTCGGTGGTTCGTGCGATGACGAGCGCAAGGGTGGTCTTTCCCGTTCCGGGTGGGCCCCACAGGATCGTCGAGGTGAGGCGATCCTGCTCGACGAGGCGACGGAGGGGCCGGCCCGGGCCGATCAGGTGCTGCTGGCCGACGACCTCGTCGAGGGACTGGGGGCGAAGACGGGCTGCAAGCGGAGCCCGAGCGCGCAGGTGTTCCTCTGCGGCTGCGCTGAACAGGTCCCCTCCGCCAGCGGCCACGACGTCAGCTGGACCTCGGAAGCACTCGGATCCCCAGATCGCTCAACTGCTTGGGTTCCACCGGCGTCGGGGCGTTGGTCATCGGATCGGATCCGCTCTGGGTCTTCGGGAACGCAATGACCTCGCGGATGTTCTCCTCGCCCGCAAGGATCGCGACCAGACGGTCGAGCCCGAAGGCGAAGCCACCGTGGGGCGGCGCGCCATACCGGAACGGCGTGAGGAAAAACCCAAAGCGGCGATCAGCGTCCTCGTCGCTGATGCCCAGCAGGTTGAACACGCGACGCTGCAGCGCCGGCTCGTGGATCCGGATGGACCCGGAGCCGAGCTCCCAACCGTTGAGTACGAGGTCGTAGGCCTGTGCCCGCACAGACATCGGGTCGGTCTCCATCCGGTCGAGGTCCTCGGGCTTGGGGTGACAGAACGGGTGGTGACCGGGGCGCGGCCGACCGGTGGTTTCGTCCACGCTCACGAACAGGGGGAAGTCCACCACCCACACGTAGCGGTACGGACCCTCATACACGGGCGGGCGCCCGAGGTCGTTGCGCAATTGGCCGAGCACCTCGCAGGTGGTCATCCACGTGTCGGCAACGACGAGCAGCAGATCTCCCGGCTTCGCACCGAGGCGCTCCTTGACTGCTGTCTGTTCCGACTCGCTCAGGAACTTCGCCACTGGTGAGTCCAGTGAGCCGTCATCGCCCACCTTCAGCCACACGAGTCCCTTCGCACCGGTCTTCTTGGCGCGATCCGTCATGGCATCGAGCTTGTTGCGACCGAACTCCTCGGCCCGACTGGTCGCGTTGATCCCCTTGATGCAAGCAGCCCCGGCGAACGCCTTGAACCCGGTGGATGCGAACACGTCGGTCAGTTCCGTGAGGTTCATCCCGAAACGGAGGTCCGGCTTGTCGGACCCGTAGGTGTTCATGGCCTCGTGCCACGTGATCCGCTCGATCGGGGCCGGGCGCTCACCCGTTACCACCTCGGCCGCGTCCATCACGGCCTTGCTGAGCGCGGCGAGCACGTCGTCCTGTGTGGCGAACGACATCTCGGCGTCGAGCTGCATGAACTCGTATTGCCGATCCGCACGGAGATCCTCGTCCCGGAGGCATCGAGCGATCTGGAAATAGCGGTCCACGCCAGCAACCATGAGCAACTGCTTGAACAACTGCGGCGACTGCGGCAACGCGTAGAACGCGCCGGGCTCCTTGCGGGAGGGGACGATGAACTCGCGAGCGCCCTCGGGAGTGGACGGAACCAGCATCGGTGTCTCCACCTCCACGAAGCCCTGGCCCTCCATCGCGCTGCGCACCGCGGAGTTGACCGCCGATCGGATACGCAGGTTTCGCTGCATGCGCTCGCGGCGCAGGTCGAGGTACCGGTACTGCAGACGGGTGCCCTCGGCCACCTGGTCGGCACGCTCATTGATCGGGAAGGGCGGCGCCTCGGCGGTGTTCAGGATCTCCACCTGACAGTCCTGGATCTCCACGGCACCCGTGGCGATCCGGTCGTTCGCGCTCTCTGCCGGGCGGGCCGCAACCACACCCGTCACGCGGATCACGTACTCGGGGCGGACGTCGACAGCGTTGTCGACCACGCACTGGGTGAGGCCCGTGTGATCCCGCAGGTCCACGAAGGCGAGGTGCTCACCGTGCTCCCGGCGGGTGGCCACCCAGCCGCACAGGGACACGGTCTGGCCGATGTTTTCGGCCCTGAGTTCGCCGCACTGGTGCGTACGCATTCCGGTGGAGGTCATGATGGGAGTACTCGCTTCAGCATGGGGATGAGTTCGGTTCGTGGGATCGTGCTCTGGGTCCGGTCGTCGCCGACCTGACCGGCAAGCGGGCGGACGGTGACCGCGCCCGAGGCAAGTTCGTCGCCGCCGATGATGATCGCGAACGTGGCACCGCTGCGGTCCGCGGCCTTCATCTGGCTCTTCATGCTGCGACCTTCGTATGCGCGGTCCGAAGCGATCCCCGCGGAGCGGAGGTCGTGCGTGAGCGTGAGTGCCTCAGCGCCACCCGTCACGTCGACGACGAAAACCGAGACCGGAGTTGCCGGTGCGCCGAACACGCCCTCGGCGTCACACTCGAGCAGGGTCCGGTCGACGCCGAGCGCGAAGCCGATGCCTGGGGTGCTCGGGCCGCCGAGGTCCTCGACTAGGCCGTCATAGCGACCGCCGCCGCCGACAGCGTTCTGCGATGACTCGAGCGCCGCACCGATGAACTCGAACGTGGTCTTGCGGTAGTAGTCGAGACCCCTCACGAGCGACGGACGGACCTCGTACGGGATGGCAAGACGGTCGAGACCCGCGAGAACGCTGGCAAAATGCTCGGCAGCATCCACTGAGTAGAAGTCAGAGATCACCGGGGCCGCTGCAACGAGCGGTGCATCCTGCTCGCGCTTGGAATCCAGCACGCGCAGCGGATTGCGCTCGAGGGTCTGGCGACTCTCCGGGCTGAGAGCGGCCAGATCCTTCGAGAAGTGCAGGCGCAGCGCATCGACATACCGCGAGCGATCCTCGGGCTCACCGAGGGAGTTCACGACGAGTCGAACCTGTCGAAGACCGAGGCGACCGTAGAAGTCCCACGCCAGGGAGATCACCTCGGCATCGAGGTGCGGGTCGTCCACACCGAGAACCTCGACACCCACCTGGTCGAACTGTCGGTAGCGGCCCTGCTGCGCCTTCTCGTACCGGAAGTTCGGCCCTGCGTACCACGCCTTCCACGGCAGGAGCGGACGATGCTGCACGAACGCACGCACCACACCAGCAGTCATCTCGGGCCTCAGCGCGACACGACGGCCGCCCTTGTCCTCGAAGTCGTACATCTCTTTCGTGACGATGTCGGTGGCCTCGCCGAGGCGCAGGAAGACACCGAGGTCCTCGAACATCGGCGGGATGATCTGACCGAAACCGGCGGACTCGACGACCTCGGCGAACACTTCGACCAACCGCCTCCAGCGGGTGCTGTCTGGGGCCAGGATGTCTCTGGTCCCTGGGCTGGTCTGATACTCGGGCACGGCCTTTCACGCTACCGGAGCGGGTCTGCCGGACCGGACCAATCCGCTGCTATCCGCCTCCACCGGGCACCAAACGGTAGGCGTCGTACACGCCGTCGATCTTCTTGATGGTGCGCAGCACTGACTCGAGATGGCTCGGGTCCGACAGTTCGAACTCAAAGCGCATCTTGGCAACACGGTCAGTACCGGTGTGGGTGGAGCAGGCGACGATGTTGACGTGCTGATCGGACAGCGTGTTTGCAACGTCCCGCAGCAACCGGGTTCGGTCGAGGGCAACCACCTCGACGGCCGCCCGGAACGAGGTGCCAACCGTGTCCCGATCCCACTCGACGTCGATGAGGCGAGCCGCCTGCCCGAGGGCCAACGAGACCGCGTTGGAGCAGTCCGAACGGTGCACCGACACCCCCCTGCCGCGGGTGACGAACCCGAGGATCGGGTCCCCCGGTACCGGAGTGCAGCACTTCGAGAGCCGAACGAGGAGATCGTCGAACCCCTCGACGTGGATACCGACCTTCTTCGCACCCGAACGGTACGAACGCGGTTTGGACACTGTCGAGGCGAGGAACTCGTCGTCCTGCTCGGAGAATGCACGATTGAGGCGTTGGGCAATCGATCGGGCCGAGACGTGACCCTCACCGATGCCTACAAGCAGCGACTCGACGTCTTGGTAGTTCCCCTCGATGGCCTCGGCGAGGAGGGCATCGCCCTCGATATTCCGGCTGATCGGCAGGTTGAGGCGACGAAGCTCCTTCGTGATCGACTCCCTACCGGCCTCGAGCATGTCGTCACGGCGCTCCCTCGAGAACCATTGCCGGATCTTGTTGCGTGCTCTCGGGGAGACAACGATCTGCAACCAGTCACGGGACGGTCCGGCAGTTTCCACCTTCGAGGTGAAGATCTCGCAGGTCTCACCCGAACGGAGCTGATAGTCGAGTGGCACGAGCCTGCCGTTGACCCGCGCCCCGATACATGCGTGCCCGACCTCGGTATGCACGGTGTAGGCGAAGTCGATCGGTGTGGAACCGGTGGGCAGCGAGACCACCTTCCCCTTCGGCGTGAAGACAAAGACCTCGTCGGGCTCCAGATCGACCTTCAGCTGCTCCATGAACTTGGCCGGGTCGGACTGGTCGTCCTGCCAGTCGATGATGCGGTTGAGCCAATCCATGTCCTCCACGCCATTGCCCTGTTTGTACGTCCAGTGCGCCGCCACCCCCCACTCGGCGGACTGGTGCATCTCCTTCGTACGGATCTGCACCTCGATCGTTCTGCCCTCGTGGTCGACCACCGTGGTGTGGAGCGACTGGTACAGGTTGAACTTCGGCATCGCGATGTAGTCCTTGAAGCGCCCTACGACCGGACGCCACATACCGTGGATGCATCCGAGCGCTGCATAGCAGTCCTTCACCGAGTCCACGACAATCCGGATGGCGACGAGGTCGAAGATCTCCTCGAAATCCTTGCCCTTCTGCACCATCTTCTCGTAGATACTCCACAGCTGCTTCGGCCTGCCCCGCACGTCGGCAACGATGTTCAGGTCGGCGAGCCGGGAGTGGATCTCCCCCACGGCCCTGGCGAGGTATACCTCGCGACCGGGCGTCCGTGTAGCGACGAGGTGGTCCAGTTCCGCGTAGCGCTTCGGGTACAGCGCGGCAAAGCTCAGTTCCTCGAGCTGAGTCTTCATCTCCTCCATGCCGAGCCGGTTGGCGAGCGGCGCGTAGATGTCCATCGTCTCCTGCGCGATCCGGCGCTGCTTCTCGGCCGGCATCCCTGCGAGGGTCCGCATGTTGTGGAGACGGTCCGCGAGCTTGATGATGAGCACCCGCAGGTCACGCGCAATCGCCACGAGCATCTTGCGCATCGTCGCTGCCTGCTGCGCCTCCTTCGAGTCGAAGTGAATGCGTTCGAGCTTCGTGAGACCATCGACGATGTCGGCAACCTCGGAGCCGAACTCGCCCTCGACATCTGCGATCGTGAGCTCAGTGTCCTCCACCGAGTCGTGCAGCAGCGCAGCAGCGAGCGAGATGTCGTCGAGGCCGATTTCGGCCACGATCCGTGCGACCTGGATCGGGTGGTTGATGTAGCTCTCGCCCGTCGTGCGTCGCTGATTGACGTGGGCCTGCGCCGCTACCTCGTAGGCCCGCTGGATGAGCAGGACGCTCGCCTTGGGGTGACGCTGGCGGTACGGGACGAGCAGCGGGGCAAGCTCATCGACCGTGGCCGACGGCTGCCGCCTCCACGGAAGCACCCGATCGACGGTTCCCATGACGAGGCTCAGTGCACCAACAGGCTCTCGAGCCGGTGCCCGGCGAGGCGATCACGCCCCTGCAAGAACTCCAGCTCCAGAACCACGCCGAGCGCGGCAACGCGGGCGCCGAGTGCCTCTACGAGACGGGCAGTGGCCGCAGCGGTCCCACCCGTGGCGAGCACGTCGTCGATGATGAGCACACGCTCGTCGGGCCGCAGCGCGTCTCGGTGGATTTCCAGTTTGTCGGACCCGTACTCGAGGTCGAACTCCTCGCGGGCCACGGCCCACGGAAGCTTGCCTGCCTTGCGAACGGGCACGAAACCTGCTCCCATCCGGTACGCGACCGGGGCAGCGAGAATAAATCCGCGTGCCTCGATGCCGATCACCCGATCGACACCCAGACCCGAGAAGCGCTCTACGAGTGCGTCAATCGTTCTTGCGAATGCTGCAGCGTCGCCGAAGAGCGGAGTGAGGTCACGGAAGACCACACCTTGCTTCGGATAGTCGGGAATCTCACGGATGAACCCGGAGATACCCGCAACGTCGACGACCATGATCGCAGGTTACCCCTGCGCTCAGCGCCGACGCTGTTTGCGCGGGCGCGGGGGATGCGACAGCACGGTTGCCGCATCGTTGGAAAGCGCACGAGCCGCCTCCATCGATCCCGGAGCACCCGCCTGGGCAGAAGCACGCGGGCCAGAACTCCCGCCCACCCGGAGCCGAGCGAGTTCGTCACCGGACGCGTGCCGATCACGAAGACCGGAGTAGCGCTTCTCGCGACCCTTGAGGCTCGCGAGGATCGGTGTTGCGATGAACAGCGACGAGTACGAACCGGTAAGGAGGCCGATGAACAGCGCTAGAGCGAAGTCCACGAGCACCTCGACGCCGAGCACCCACGCCCCGACCACCAGCACCGACAGCACCGGCAGGAGGGCAGCGATGCTCGTGTTGAGCGAGCGCATGAGCACCTCGTTGCTGGACAGGTTGACGATGTCGCCATACCCGATCTTGGTGTTCCCGAAACGCTTGGCGTTCTCGTGCACCTTGTCGAACACGACAATTGTGTCGTACAGCGAGAACCCGAGGATCGTGAGGAACGCAATGACCGTCGCCGGGGTGACCGTGAGGTGGAGGATCGCATAGATGCCGAGGCTGATCGCGACGTCGTGCAACATTGCCGCGATCGCTGCAATCGCCATCTTCCACTCGAACCGCCACGAGATGTACACAGATAGCAGCGCAATGAAGACGATCAGTGCAACAATCGCCTTCTTGGTGATCTCCTTGCCCCAGGTGGCGCTGACCACGTTGCGGCTCACATCGTCGGTGGACACGCCCGCAAGCTGAGCGAGGTCCTGTTGCACCGCAGTCTGCACCTCAGCGGTCTGCTCGGGAACCTGAACACGCACTCGGTCGTCACCGCCGCCGCGACTCTGCAGGAACTCAATCTTTGCCTCGCGAACCGAGATGCCGTTATCCGACAGGACCGACTCCACCTCTGACTGTGACACCGAGGCCGACGCGACCTCCCAGGACACGCCGCCCTTGAAGTCGATGCCGAGATTCAGGCCCCGAACGATGAGGAAAATTACCGTGAGCACGAGGAAGATCCCCGAGATTCGGTAACCAACCCGACGGCGACCGACGAAGTCGAACGTGGTCTCGCCGTGGTAGAGGCGTCCCCAGAGGGAACGACGACGTACCGGCACCTCTGCCCCGGCCGTGGTTGTCGTGTCGTTGCTCATCGCGCACCCCCCGCGCTTGCCGTGTCCGCAACGGCAGCGATACCGAACACCTTGCCCTTCTGGAAGGACTTCCTGCGGGACAGCAGGATGACTGCGGGCCTCGTGAAGAACCAGGCAACCACCATGTCGCACAGGGTTGACAGGCCGAGGAAGAGGGCGAACCCTCGCACCGAGCCGACCGACAGGTACCAGAGCACAGCAGCACCGAGTAGGGACACGAAGTCAGCCGCGAGGATGGTCCTCCACGCGGACGCGAAGCCTCGTTGGGCCGAGTTGCGCAGCGAGCGACCGGCCTTCATATCGTCCTTCAGCCGCTCGAAGTACACGACGTACGAGTCCACCGTCACGCCGATCGACACGATGATCCCGGTGACACCCGCAAGCGTGAGCACGAAGAAGTTGTCGAACAACGAGATCATGCTCCAGACAATCGAGCCGGAAACACAGAGACCGCCGACGATCACCAGAGCAAGGCGCCGGTAGTACAGGAGCATCAGGATCAGGACGAGAGCGACACCGATCACGCCGGAGATGACCCCGGCACGCAGCGAGTCCTTGCCGAGGGTGGCCGACACAGTGCGCGACTCCTCCGCGCGCATCTCAATCGGGGTTGCGCCGTACTTGAGCACCCGGGCGACGTTGCTCGCCTCGGCCTGCTTGAAGTTGCCGGTGATACGAATCTGTGCGGAGTCGAACGACGCCTGCTGGGGCACCGGGGCGGAGATGACCTGATGGTCGATGACGATCGCCATGCCGCCGTCCGCGCAGTTGCTTGCCTTCTGGAAGCACTGCAGCGCGGCTGAGTTCCAGGCCCCGAGACCCGTCGCACCGCTCTTCAGCGTGAGCGATACCTGCCAGAAACCGGTCTGCCGATCGAGCTCTGCAGTGGCGGTCTCGACAGCGGCCTCGCCCTGGGCGAAGACCGGACCGAGCGAGTAGATGACCGAACCGTCACGGTCCGGCAGGGTGACGGTTGCCTCGGGCAGGTCCTGATCCGCCGGGGTGAGCAACAAAGACGGGTCAAAGGGCGCTGCCGTGGTGGTCGGCCCCCCGACGGTTGTAGTGGTTGCACCGACCGCCGTCGTTGCGGTGGCTGCCGTAGTCGGCGCCACCGCCGTGGTTGCGGGTGCCTCGGTGGTCGTGGCGGCCTGTGCCGGGCGACGGCCGGGGCCGTTTGCGCTCTCGCTCGAAGACGGTGCCGTGGTTGGGGCCACCGTGGTTGGGGCCGCCGAGGTTGGGGCCACCGAGGTTGGGGCGGACGGGTCCGTCGTGGCCGTTACGCCTGCGGCAACCGTGGTAACCGGGACCGTGACGAGCGGCCCACTAGTTCCCGTGAGAGGTACCGCTAGCCCGGAAAAGCCGCCCTGTCGCGCCAAGACCTGACGGAAGGTGACCTTGCCAGTAGTACCGATGAGCTGCAGCGCGCGGTCCTGGTCCTTTACACCCGGCAGGTTCACCACGATGGTGTTGCCCTGACGGATGACCTCGGCCTCACCGATGTTGAGGCTGTTGATCCGCTCGCGATACAGCTTGACGACCTCGTCGAACGCAGTCGGATCCGGAGTCCCGTAGGCGGGTCGAAGCGTGACCGATGCACCGCCCTGCAGGTCGAGCCCGAGCAGGGGCTTGTTGCCCAGCGACAGATTCGTGATGAGCCCGACGAGCGAGATCACCACGATGCCGAGGAGCGAAATGAGCAGCCGACGTTTCATCGGTTACTGGGCGGCCTTTCCGTCATCAGTCTTGCCCTGATCGGCGTTATTGGGCGCGTTGGGGTCCACGACCACCGGCTCGCCGCCGGCGGGCTCGACGGTCGGGTTGATCTTGCGGGACACCGACGAACGGTGGATACGGATCTCGACCTTCTTCTCGTGGTCGATCTCCACCCAGAGCACGTCGCCGTCAACTGCGGTGACAAACCCGTAGATCCCGCCACTCGTGATGATCTCGTCGCCCTCATCGATGGTCTTGAGGAGACCTTGCTGGTTCTTCATCCGCTTGCGCTGCGGCCGGATGAGCAGGAAATACATCGCCCCACCGATTGCGAGGATCGGGATGAACGTGAGCAGGCCGGAGCCAGACGACTTCTTAGCTTCTTGGGCGAGGATGGCGAGGTACATGGACAATCAGGGGGCCCCAGTCGGGTAGGAACAGCAACGGCGCAGGCTATCGCTCCCCGGGCGCCCGCAGGTGTCTTCCCGGGTGCGGTGCCCGGTCAGCCCCAGACTTCGAGGATCTCCCGGCGCAGCGGGTCCAGTGTCCCGGCCGAGATTGCCTCCCGGATTCGGCCCATGAGCGAGATCGTCCAGGCGATGTTGTGGATCGACAGCATGCGCGCTGCGGTCGGTTCGTTCACCTGGAAGAGATGCCGCAGGTAGCCACGGCTGTGCCGGGAGCAGACCTCGCAGGAGCATTCTGCGTCCAGCGGCGCGCCATCCAGTGCGTGCTTGGCGTTCTTCACGTGCAGCTTTCCGGTGGAGGTGAGCGCCGTGCCGTGACGGCCGATCCGGGTCTGCAGCACGCAGTCGAACTGATCCACGCCGAGCGCAACCGCCTCGACCAGCGATGCCGGGTCCCCCACACCCATCAGGTACCGGGGTCGGTCGTCGGGCAGGTGCTCAATTGCTGCGGCAAGTGCCGGGAGCATCTCGGCGCGGGTCTCCCCCACGCTCAGGCCCCCGATGGCATAGCCGTCGAAGCCGATCGCGACGAGTCGCTGGGCGCTCTCTGCGCGCAGCACAGGGTCGAGGCCGCCCTGCACGATCCCGAACAGCGACTGGTCCGTCCTCGTGTGCGTGGCCTTTGCGCGTTCGGCCCACGCGAGGGTGCGGGCGTGGGCTGTGCGGATGACCTCGGGGGATGACGGCAAGGGAGCGCACACGTCGAGGACCATCTGGATGTCGGCGCCCAGCAGCTCCTGGGTGCGAACGGCAATCTCGGGCGTGAGGCGCTGCCAGGAACCGTCGTACGTGGAGCGGAAGGTCACGCCGTCGTCGTCCATCTTCGGCTCGAGGGAGAACACCTGATACCCACCGGAGTCGGTCAGCGTGTGGCCCGACCAGCCAGCAAAGGCGGCCAGACCACCGAGGTGTGCCACGGTCTCTGCTCCCGGACGGAGCATGAGGTGGTACGTGTTGCCGAGGACGATCTCCGCACCGAGCCGTTCGTAATCTGCCGCGCTCAGGTACTTGATGGCGCCACGGGTACCGACCGGCATGAACAGCGGCGTGTGATAGGTACCACGTGCCGTGGTGGCGACACCCCGTCGCGCCGCTCCGTCGCGCGCCACAACCTCCATCTCGACAGGTCTCATCAGCGGGCCCTCCGGTCCAGGAGCATCGCGTCGCCGAACGACAGGAAGCGGTAGCGCTCCCGAATGGCCGTGGCGTAGAGGTCACGCCAACGCGGCCCGACGAATGCGTCGATCATCAGCAGCAGTGTGGTTCGCGGGAGATGGAAGTTCGTGAACAGCAGGTCCACAACCTTCCAGTCGTACTGCCCGTGGATGAACAGTCGGGTTCGGCCCTCGCACTGCCCCGACGTGGCAGCAGACTCGAGCGCCCGCACACTCGTAGTACCCACGGCGATGACGCGACGGGCTTCTCGGCACCGCTCCAGCGTCTCGGGATCGACTCGGTAGCGCTCGCTGTGGATGGTGTGCTGCGTTGGGTCCTCGGACGAGACCGGTTTAAACGTGTCCAGACCAACCACAAGTTCCACCCGTGCCAGGCCCACCCCCATCGCCTCGAGGCCGCTAAGCAGCGAAGGCGTGAGGTGCAACCCTGCGGTCGGAGCGGCTGCCGATCCGGGTTCGGCGGCATACACCGTTTGGTAGCGGTCAGGATCCCCGAGGGGCGTGGTGATGTACGGCGGGAGCGGCATCTCGCCCACCCTTGTCAAGACCTCGAGCGGGCTCGAGTCCCCCAGCACCTCGACGTACACCGTGTCGCCGGACTCGGTCCGGTCACCGACCTCGATCACCGGGTTCCCGTCCGTGGCGAACAGTTGCTCACCGGGCCGAAGCTTGCGCGCCGGGCGGAGCAACGCCTCCCAGCGGCGGTGTTCGGCATCCTGTGGCTCGAGCAGCAGAACCTCGGCGCTGCCGCCGGTGGCGCGGCGCAACCGCAGCCTCGCAGGAAGAACGCGAGTGTCGTTCACCACGAGCAGGTCCCCCGGGGCGAGAAACTCGCCGAGGTCCCGGACGTGACGGTGGAGTGGGGCGGCGCTGCCCCGGTCGATGAGAAGACGAGCGGCATCCCGGGGCTCGATCGGAGTCTGTGCGATCCGCTCCTCAGGGAGCCCATAGTCGAGATCGGCGAGCCGCATAGCCGTAGCAGGCTACGGGTGCCCGCTACTCGAAGAGGTTCGGGGCCGTGCCGCGGTCCAGCGACGGAACGTCGAGGCCGAGGTGCGCCCACGCGGCAGGCATGGCCACCCGACCCCGCGGGGTTCGGGCGATGAACCCGAGCTGGATCAGGAAGGGTTCGTACACGTCCTCGACTGTTTCGGGCTGCTCCCCCACGCTGATCGCCAGCGTCGACAGGCCGACGGGCCCGCCGCCGAACTGTTCGCAGATCGCCCGCAACACCGCACGGTCCAGTTTGTCGAGCCCGCGGTCGTCGACACCGAACAGGGCGAGCGCCTCCCGGGCGACCGTCCGATTGATGACCCCGTCAGCCCGAACTTCAGCGAAGTCACGAACACGCCGCAGGAGGCGGTTGGCGATTCTGGGGGTTCCCCGGCTGCGCCCTGCGATCTCGCGGGATCCGTCATCGTCGATCGAGACGCCGAGGATCTTGGCGGCACGGGTCACGATGGACTCGAGTTCCTGTCGGTCGTAATAGTCGAGCCGCGCGACGAGGCCGAAGCGGTCCCGCAGCGGGCCGGTGATCATCCCTGTTCGCGTTGTTGCACCCACCAACGTGAATGGCGGCAGCGTGAGACGGATGGAGGACGCGGCAGGGCCCTTGCCAACCACGATGTCGAGCTGGAAGTCCTCCATTGCCGGGTACAGGATCTCCTCGACCGAGCGCGACAAGCGGTGGATCTCGTCAATGAAGAGGACGTCACCGTCCTCCAGTTTGGTGAGTATCGCTGCGAGGTCTCCGGCACGCTCGAGCGCAGGCCCGGAGGTGATGTGCAGGTGGACGCCCATCTCGGTGGCGACAATGGTGGCGAGACTGGTTTTGCCTAGGCCCGGCGGCCCGGCGAACAGCAGGTGGTCTGCGGGCTGACCCCGCCGGCGAGCCGCTTCGAGCACGATGCCGAGGTGCTCCTTGAGGGCACGCTGACCGACGAATTCGCTGAGCCGTCTCGGGCGAAGCCCAACCTCTTCCACCACCTCGTCGTCGCCGGCCGGCCCAGGTTCGAGCAGTTCGTCACGCACGGCGCACCCCCAACAACCTCAGTGCCTCCCGCAACATGGTCGAAGCGTCCGCTCCTACAGGGATCTCGCGCATCGCCTCTCGGACCTCCTCATTCGAGTACCCGAGCTGCCCGAGGGCTTCGCGCACATCGCCGGCCGCGCCCGATCCACCGCCACCGGGGACGGTAAGCGAGGCAACGACGCCGTCGGGGAGGTCCAGCCGGTTCCTCAGTTCGATAAGGAGTCGTTCGGCGGTTTTCTTTCCGACGCCTGGCACGAGGCACAGGGATCCGACGTCCGCTGTGGCGACGATGTCACGCAGCGCCGAGGGCGTGTGTGTGGCGAGGATCGCCATGGCGAGTGCTGGGCCAACGCCATTTGCCTTGAGCAACAGCTCGAAGGTGATCCGTTCGTCGCGCCCGACGAAGCCGTACAGCAATTCCGCATCCTCCCGCACGTGATGATGCACATACAGGAAGGCGGCCGTGGTCGGTTCCAGTTCGCCGAGCACGCGGGGCGATACGAGCACCCGATAGCCAACCCCGGCCACTTCGAGGAGCACCTCGGATTCACCGGTGCGCTCGAGCACCGTGCCACGCAGCGAACCGATCATGCTTTGGCCTCGGCCACTTTGCGGCGCATGGGGTTGATCGCAAGGTGACACAGGGCCAGGGCTGCGGCGTCGGCCGCATCAGCCGGTCGGGGCGGAGCGGCTAGGCCGAGCCGTAGTTGCACCATCTTCTGGACCTGTTCCTTGTCCGCCGCGCCGTACCCGGCAACGGCGTCCTTGACCTGGTTGGGCGAGTACTGAGCG
This sequence comes from Ferrithrix thermotolerans DSM 19514, assembly GCA_945889085.1. Taxonomy (GTDB): domain Bacteria; phylum Actinomycetota; class Acidimicrobiia; order Acidimicrobiales; family Ilumatobacteraceae; genus WLJO01. The sequence goes on along the minus strand of CAMDBM010000035.1, from coordinate 10,255 downwards.
ACCTCACACCCGGCATCGAGGGCCTCCACGAGCGCTAGTCCGCTCGCCTGGCCAACGCTCATCGCCGTGCGCACGTTGGCCTGAAAAAACACCCGCTCGACGGCGACAGCATGCGGGCGGTACTGCACGATGAGCGACCGCAACTCGTTGCGCAGCAAGAGCAGGCGGGCAGGCAGTTCGGCATCCACCGGGGTTCTCAACACTCCCAAAGCGATCGCCTTGGCCTTGCCCGGCCCGAGTGTCTCGAGGACTGCATAGCCACAGCGGGTGAGACCGGGATCGATGCCGAGGACGAACATGGGTTCGATTGTAGCGACACCCGCAGGGGTTGTGGCGGACCGCCAACCTGAGGGTCAGACCACGAATTCGAGCGTGTCGGGCGACGTGACCACACGGTAGTAACAACCCGGCCGGGTCTGGCCGGTCCCCGGGTCCTTGGTGTGGCAGGCCCCGCCGGTTGCACGGCGAACTCGGTACAGCAACGAGTTCTGCTCGCAGTTCACGCGGACGTCCACGAGGTGCAGAACGTCGCCCGATGTTGCACCCTTGTGCCAGAGTTCGTTACGCGAGGTGGACCACAGCACGGCGCTCCGCCGGGACAGCGTCTCTCTGTACGCGAGCTCGTTGGCGTACCCGAGGAAGATCACCTCGCCCGAATCTGCGTCCTGCAGGACAACCGGTACCACTTGCTGACCTGCCCGACCGATCTTGCCGATCTTGTCGAAGTCGAGAGCTACAGCGAGGCCCTCCTCCACCGCATTCGCCCCGCCGCTCATTCGGAGCGCGCCGCCTTGACCGCCTCGACCAGCTCAGAAGCAGGGCGATAGGTGAGACCTGCGATCGCCCGATGGGCGTAGCGCACCACGCCGGTGCCGTCGATGACAAACACGCTCCGGCGGTAGAAGCCGATCGGGCCGAGCGTGCCGTAGAGCGCGCCGACCGTCTTGTCGGTGTCGGCAAGCAGCGGGAAGTCGAACCCGTGCTTGGCCCGGAACTTCTCGTGGCTCGCGACGTCCTGCGGGCTGATCGCGAGGATCGCCGCATCAACGTTCGTGAACTCCACAAGGTCGTGGTTGTACGAGTTCAGTTGCTTGGTACAGACCGGAGTGTCGTCGCCCGGATAGAACACGAGGACCACCGGGGTTCCACGGAACTCGGACAGCGAATAGCTCCGCCCACCCGTGCCGCTCAACGTGAAGTGAGGGGCTTGGTCGCCCACTGCGATTGCCATGTGCTGCTCCTTCTATCGCTCTCAGGCTACTCAGACGTCGAGTTGGGACATGAGTTCGTCGGAGATATCAAAGTTGCTGTAGACGTCCTGAACGTCGTCGTTGTCCTCAAGGGCATCAACGATCAGCAGGATTTTCCGGGCATCCTCGACATCGGCGACAGGGATGTCAGCGGCCGCGAGCATCGTGGACTCGGCGGAGAGCACCTCGAGACCCGCCCCTTCGAGGGCAGCCTTGACCTCGAACAGGGCCGACGGCTCGCAGGCAATCTGCCACGAGTCCCCCTGGTCCGAGATGTCGTCCGCCCCCGCCTCAAGTGCCGCCATCATCACGTCGTCCTCAGCGGCCGCGCGTGCAACCTGCACCACGCCCCGTCTCGAGAACTGCCAGCCCACCGCACCCGGTTCGGCCATCGCCCCGCCGAGTTTGGAGAAGATCGCCCGGATCTCGGAGCCGGTGCGGTTCCGGTTGTCCGTGAGCACGTCGATGAGAATTCCCACACCGCCGGGTGCGTAGCCCTCGTACATGATCGCCTCGTAGGTGCCCCCATCACTTTCCCCCATGCCGCGCTTGACGGCGCGGTCGATGGCGTCGTTGGTCATCTGGGCCGCTTTGGCCTTGAGGATGACCGTGCGCAGGCTCGAGTTCACCGACGGGTCTCCCCCGCCCTGACGAGCGGTGACCTCCAACTGTCGCGCCATCTTGGCGAACAACTTGCCGCGCTTGGCGTCCAGCGCGCCCTTCTTGTGCTTGATCGTTGCCCATTTGGAGTGACCGGACATCGAGAACCTCCTGAATACGGGGTGGAAATGACGACTAGAGAGACTCTAGGAACAATGCGTGGAGCCGACCGTCCCCAGTCAGCTCTGGGTGGAACGAGGCTGCAATGACGGCGCCCTGACGAACGAGAACCGGGCTGCCCTCGTGGAGTGCAAGCGTCTCGACGGCCGGGCCGAGATCACAAATACGGGGGGCCCGGATAAACACTGCCGGGAAGGGGTCATTGAGCCCAGCCACGTCCAGTTCGGCCTCGAAACTGTCCACCTGACGACCATACGCATTGCGCTCGACCGAGATATCGATTGCGCCGAACGATCGCTGGTCGGGCCGCCCGCCGATCACCGATCGCGCCAGCAGGATCATCCCCGCGCAGGTGCCGAACACCGGGAACCCGTGGGCCAGTCGGTCGCCCAGCGCTTCAAAGAGGCCGGAGCTTTCGAGCAACTGCGACATCGTGGTGGACTCGCCACCTGGCATGACCAGCGCCCCGACCTTATCGAGGTCTGCTGGAACACGAACCTCCCGAACGTCAGCCCCGAGGCGCGACAGAACCTCGGCGTGCGCTGCAAAGGCTCCCTGCAGCGCAAGCACACCAACCCTTGCCGTACCCACCTGGGGGCCTTCCGGCGGAGGACATCTCGCTCACCAACCGCGCTCGGCGTACTTGACGGCGATCTCGTCCATGCCAATACCGGTCATGGGTGCGCCCAGTCCGCGGGACACCTTGGCGAGGATGTGCGGGTCCCGGAAGTGCGTGGTTGCCTCAACGATTGCCTTGGCTCGGCGAGCAGGCTCGTCACTCTTGAAGATGCCAGAACCGACAAAGACCGCCTCCGCGCCGAGTTGCATCGCCAGGGCGGCGTCCGCGGGGGTGGCGAGGCCACCGGCGCAGAAAATCGGCACCGGGAAGCGACCGGTCTCGGCAAGCTCTTGAATGAGCGGCAGCGGCGCTTGCAGGTTCTTTGCCCACTGGAACAGCTCGGCCGAATCCGCCTGGGTGATCTTGCGGATGTCCCCGAGGATGGAACGCAGGTGGCGCACCGCCTCCACGACATTGCCCGTACCGGCTTCGCCCTTCGAGCGGATCATTGCAGCGCCCTCGCTGATGCGACGAAGCGCCTCACCGAGGTTGGTGGCACCACAGACGAAGGGAACCGAGAAGCGGTACTTGTCGATGTGGTTGGCCTCATCGGCCGGCGTAAGCACCTCGGACTCGTCGATGAAGTCGACGCCGAGTGCCTCGAGGATCTGCGCCTCAACGAAGTGGCCGATGCGGGCCTTCGCCATCACCGGGATGGACACGACCTTCTGGATGCTCTCGATCATCTCGGGGTCGCTCATGCGTGCGACGCCGCCGTCCTTGCGGATATCGGCAGGCACACGCTCGAGCGCCATGACCGCGCACGCACCGGCATCCTCGGCAATCTTGGCGTGCTCCGCCGTGACGACGTCCATGATGACGCCGCCCTTGAGCATCTCGGCGAACCCCCGCTTGACGCCGAAGGTTCCGGTGTTGCGCTGTGTGCTCTCGGTCATGGAAAACATGGTACCGGCGAGCCCCGCCGCGCCCGTCGACTTACTTTGTCTTCCACGGAACCTCGTTGGGTTTCACCCCGACGTCGATGATGGTGAGCCTCGCCGGGGTCGCCAGTTCCACCCAGGTCCTGCCCGGCGTGAGGGCGATCAGGTGGCCTTCTTTGTCAGTCAGCGTCCACGGTTGCGAAGTCTTGGCACGCGTCCACGTGCCCACGATCACACGGCCGAACGTGAACACGAGCGCCTTGCCCGACCCGACGGTCTGGGCCTCGGGAGAATTCGGATCCGCCTTGCTGGGGCGGTACCGCACCTCGAGGACAACCACGTTATTAGCGCCGATCTGACCCCCGCCGTCCACGGTGTGCGGCTTGAGATCCGACGTACGCAGGAATGCTGCCTGCTTGGAGTCCCAGACCCACTGCACCCGGGTGGACGACATCACGACCTTGAACCCGCTGATGTCCCGCCCGCCGGGATCGGCACCTGGGGCTCGGTAGCCGAACATTGCCGGGGGACGATGACTTGTCTCGGGTGCTCCCGCGAACAGTGCGGCCCCGCGGGCCAGCAGATTGTGCGGGGCCTTTCGCTGCTTGGTGCGGTACCAGACGCCTTTGAGGCCACCGCCGGATGCCGACAGGTTGACCACCGGGGACTTGCGGACCAGTGCCGTGACCTTCCGGTTTCCCCCGGACCAGGCGAACAGCGGCATGTCGAGCATCGGGGCGATGAGCATGTCCTGGGTGCGCGCCGAGCGGACCGGCCCGACCACCTCGGGCACCGACGACTGGTAGACAGCCATGAAGCGGGTAATCCCCTCCACGATCTCCTCGATCACGACGTCTGCCTGATCGAGGGCGTACTGCGGCCGCGCACCCAAGTGACCGTCCACTTTCACGATGAGGGCCGGGCGCAGCAGCGATGCCTCGTCCCGCACAGGGAGGCCCGTGAGCGGTTCGAGAACCACTCGCGCAGCGGTCGTTGACGGGACGCTGCTGGCCGAGGACTGCGGGGTTGCCGGCACGCTGGACGTGGTGGGCTGGGCCTGCTCGGGTTCGGTGGTGACCGTTCGCGCATCGGTTACGGAAGCGGTTGGGGACGGAGAAGGGGTTGGGTCCGCTCTCGATCCCCCTCCACATGCGGCGAGTACCGCCACGAGGGGCATCGCTGACCACCACAACCGTTGGCGACGACAACGCATAGGAACCTTGCTCAGAGTTCCCGGAGGAGTTCGATCCGCTCCTCAATGGGGGGATGGGTGGAGTACATGCGATGCAACCAGCCAAGCCGACCGCTATCGCCGACACCGGACAGCGGCTGCTCGATCCAGAGGTGTGCCGTTGCGCTCGTTGCCGAGTGGGTAACCGTGGTGTCGTCGCGCAGTTTCTCGAGTGCAGAGACGAGCCCGGGCGGGTACCGCGTCATGTGGCACGCAGACACGTCGGCGAGCGTTTCGCGCTGCCTGCTCACCGCAGCCTGCATCATTCGGGCGAACAGCGGGGCAATCGCCAGCATCGCAAAACCGACAACCGCAACCGGGTTACCCGTGTCATCCCGGTCCCCGGCACGTCGGATGCGACCGCCGTTCCACCACATCATCCGAATGGTGAGTTCGGACACGAGGGCGACTGCACCCACCAGTGTGACCGCAAGGGTGGACACGAGGATGTCGTAGTTGCGGATGTGGGACAGTTCATGGGCAACGACGCCCTCGAGCTCAACACGGTTCATCCGCTCGAGCAGGCCGGTCGTCACCGCCAGTGCCGCATGCTTGGGGTTCCGGCCCGTGGCGAATGCATTCGGCGCCGGGTCGTTCACCACATACACCCGCGGCTTGGGCAGGCCGCTCGCGATGCACAGGCCCTCCACGAGGTTGTGGAGGCGGCGATACTCCACCGGGTCGGCGGGCACAGCCCGACTGACCGCGAGCGCAATGGCATCAGCCTTCCAGTACGAGACAGCGGACATGGCTGCAGCAACGCCGAGCGCAATCAGGGTGACGAGCAGTCCCTTGCCCACGAGCAAACCGACCAACAGGCCGACGGCCACCGTCAGCAGGACGAAAGCAGCAATGAGCAGGGCCGAGCGCCGCTTGTTGGCCGTGATGAGTTCGAGCATGACGGACAGCAGGCTAACGAGGTGACGTTGCGGTTTCGGGGCAAGCGAGCCCCGCGACCAGCCGCATCCTCAGAAGCTCACCTGGGGCGGCTGCTTGGCGCCTTCCTCGGCCTCGAAGTAGTCCCGCTTGGTGAACCCGAGCATCCGGGCGAGGAGCAACGTCGGGAACGTCTCCAAGGACGTGTTGAACGAGAGAACCGAGTCGTTGTAGAACTGGCGGGCGTACGACACGCGACCCTCGGTGGCGGTGAGCTCTTCCTGCAGGGCGAGGAAGTTCTGGTTCGCCTTGAGGTCCGGGTACGCCTCATTGAGGGCAAACAACTGGCGGAGCGCTCCGGTCAGGATGGTGTCCGCCTCGCCCTGCGCTGCAGGTGTGGATGGTGCCGCGAGTGCGGCGTTGCGGGCCCGGACCACGGCATCGAGTGTCTCGCGCTCGTGCGCCGCATAGCCCTTGACCGTCTCCACGAGGTTGGGGATCAGGTCAAGACGACGCTTCAGCTGCACGTCGATCTGCGACCACGCATTGTCCACTTGATTTCGCCGGCGGACCAGCCGGTTGTACGCGATGACCGTCACGAGCGCAACGAGCGCCAGTACGGCAAGAACCACAATCAGCGGAATCACGAGTCCTCCTCGGGTTGTGCATCAGTATGACCCAACGCCGGTCCAATGCGCGCGCGGGCGAGCGTGAACAGGAGGTTCAACCGGCGCAGCCCGCGCCTCCACAGCCGTTCGCCAGCCCGGTGCTGGTGACGCCAGTCCGAGTCGATGACCCGCTCGTAGATCCTGACGTACTGAGCAGCGAGAGATTCCATGGAGAACTGTGCCGCCCGGTGCTCACCCGCAACCCGGAGACGTTCACCCAAGGGGCGGTCGAACAACGCTGTGTACAGGGCAGTGCTCAGACCGGCTACGTCGTTCGGCGCGACGAGCAGCGCGTCCACATCCGCCGTGGCGACGTTCTGGTAGCCCGGCAGCGACGACGCCACCACAGGTGTGCCGGCGGCCATGGCCTCGATGAGCACAACACCGAACGACTCGCCGTGCAGCGACGGTGCGCAGAACACCGTGGCGCCCTTCAGGCGTGCGATCTTTTCGTCATCCGAGATCCGACCGAGCCATTCGATACGCGGGTCGCCTGCGTACCTCGCCCGGAGCAGCGGGGTCTCGGGGCCTTCGGACGCCACCCAACAACGCACTTCGGGCGGCAGGGCTGCCATCGCGTCGAGCAGCACCCCCAGACCCTTGCGTTCCTCGTGACGGCCACAGAAGAAGATGGTCGGCGCATCGGTCTTGAACGGTTCAGCGGTGCGGTAGCGCTCGACCTCAACCCCGTTGAACAATGTCTCGTACTCGCCCGGCAGGTAGCGGCTCGCGAGCGCAAGTGCGTCCTTGCTCACGACAACCCGGGCGTCGATGTGAGAGGCCAGCGACCGGACGATGGGGGTGAAGATGCGGTAAGGGGCGCTGTCCCCAGCCGCATGGAATGTCGCGACAACCGGCGCGATATCGAGGAACAGCGAGGTCATGGTGGGGCCCGGCGCGAGCGGTTCGTGGAGGTGCAGCACATCGAAGGACTCGTCGCGCAGCGCGCGGATCGTGCGCAGCGCACACGACGGATCCGGCGCGATCGGCGCGATGGAGCCGTTGGCTGCGGTGGGGATGCTGTTGCCGAGCGGCGTGACGTATGTAGCGGGCGGAGGACCGTCGCAGGGCGCGAGCACACGCACCTCGTGGCCCATCCGGCGAAGCACGCGGGCAAGACCCAGCACCTGACCCTGCACCCCACCGGGAACGCCCACGCTGTAGGCACACACCAGACCGATGCGGAGGCTGCGCAAGGGTGCCGGTGCCGCCGCTCCCCCGGGTGCCTCGGTGCGATCCATCGGCGCATACCGTACCCCTCCCAGCCCCGGGTCTACGTTGAAGGTATGTCCGTACGTCTTCCTGCTCTCTCGCTGGTGGCAACCCCTACCAAGCGCAACGCCATCCTGGATCTTGCCGCCGAGGCAGACCGCCGCGGCTTCCCCGCCCTGTCGTGCCCATCGCTCGGCGGGGCGATGGCCCTGTGCGTCTCGATCGCGCATCGCACCGAGCAGATCCGCTTCTTCACCTCGATCCAGCCGATCTACAACTCGACCGCTCAGGAGACCGGAGCCACCGCAGCGCATCTCCACGAGATCAGCGGCGGCCGGTTCGCGCTCGGGCTGGGTGTTAGCCACGAACCGATGACGCGCCGGCTCGGGGTGCAGGTCGGCCGACCGCTTGCCGATACCCGTGACCACGTAGAGCGGCTTCGGGCGAACGAGAAGTTCTCCGGACCGCTGCCCCCGATCTACCTCGCTGCAATGAGGGACAAGATGCTGCAGCTCACCGCCGACATTGCGGAGGGCTCGATCTGGGCGAATGCCGCCTTCAGCGACGTGCCCAAGCAGATGGACCGCGTACCCGATGTGCACAAACAAGGGCATGCCCTCCACTGCATGATTCCGACAGTGATCTCCGACGATGTCGCCGCAGCCGCTGCCGTGAACCGCAAGACAATGATCAATTACGTCTCGATGCCGAACTACCGGAACTACTGGTCCTCCATTGGCTACGAGGAGGAGATGAGCGCTGCGTTCGCCGCGCTGGAGGCCGGCGACCGTGACGCCGCCCAGGCAGCGATGAGCGACCGATGGCTGTCTGACTGCACGCTGTACGGCCCGGCCTCCACCGTTCGCGAACGCCTCGAGGAGTGGTACTCAGTGGGCGTCACACCGGTAGCCGTCATGTCGTCAGTATCCGGCGGGCAGGCAAAGGCGATTGGCGAGCTGTTCGATCTGTACGCCTGACGCAATGCGTCGTCCCAGCGATTGACCGCCCGGGTAGGGGCGGTCAATCGAACCCAATACTGGGGGGGGTCAGACTCCGCTCGGGCGTCGATGACGGCGACGATCCGCCACGAGCACCACGACACCACCGAGCGCAAGCAGCAGCAGTGCGTACGGCAGGAACGAGGTTCCCGAACCGCCAGTCTCGGGAAGGTTGCAGAGCGCAAGGGTGATGTCTTGCCCCGACTGATCGGCCAAGCCGGCCAGGCGGCTATGAGCGACCCGGGCAGGTCCATTGATGGCGCCGAAGTCGGCCCCCCTCTCGCCCTGCAGACCGGTGTCTCCGATCGGACCAGAGGCGCCCACCGGACCGCGCAAGTCGTACACGCAGTCGACCGACACTCCTGCGCACGGTCGGGACGGCGTTCCACGCACGTGCACGCCGCGACTCACACCCCCACTCAGATCTTGACCGGTATCGCCCAGCGGACCGGTGGCTCCCGTCGGCCCGACAATTCCCTCGGAGCCCTGCACCACATTGCGCAGACAGACACTCGGGATCGTGTCGCACAACGGGCCCCTGCCACGGACATGCACCGCTCGCGGCGCCCCGTTCGGGGCGTTAGCCGGGTCACCGGTCGCACCGGTGAGCCCAGTCGCACCCTGCGGACCGGTAGCACCAACAGGTCCCGTGGCAGGGGCGTAACACGTCACCGAAGCAGGCGCCACGGCGGGCGCCTGCGGTGCGCCAAACGCAGCAACCCCTCCCAGCGACACAGCGGCAACCCCAACTACCGAACCAACCAAAAATTGCTTCAGGAAACAACCCATCTAGACGAATTATTGCAGACGCTTATAAGGGTCGGCTAATTTGTGGAACTTCTGCTTTGCCGTCGTCGTCCTTGGGGGTTTGTGATGTTGCGATTGCATGTTGTCCGTCGTGTGGTGTCGTCTGTAGCGGCAGCGACGGTGTTCGTTGCTGTTTCTGGGGTGGGCGTTGCTCACGCTGGGCCCGGTCAGTTCGATGTTGTCGGGCCGTCTGGAAGCGGAACCTTCGGCCAGCAGGTGGTGGTGCTGGCCAACGGGAACGTGGTCGTAACCGATCCAGGGTTCGATCTCGATGGTTCACATACCGATGTGGGGGCCGTCTACCTCTATGACGGTGTGACCCATCAGGTGATCTCCACCCTGACCGGATCCACCACCGACGACAATGTCGGCGGCGGCTTCAACGGGGTGGTTGCGTTGTCGAACGGGAACTATGTCGTCACCAGCTCCAACTGGGATGTGGACGGTACCCACACCGATGTGGGTGCAGTCACATGGGGTAACGGCCTCACCGGAACCAGCGGGGTGGTGTCGCCGTCGAACAGCCTGACCGGATCCACCACCGGCGACAATGTCGGAGCCGGGCGCTGGCCCGCCTTCAGCGGGGTGTACGCGTTGTCGAACGGAAACTACGTCGTCGCCAGCCCCTCTTGGGATCGAGACGGGGGCCCCACCGATGTGGGTGCAGCCACATGGGGTAACGGCCTCACCGGAACCAGCGGGGTGGTGTCGTCGTCGAACAGCCTGATCGGTTCCACCACCGACGACACTGTCGGCGGCGGCGGCTTCAAGGGGGTGGTTGCGTTGTCGAACGGAAACTACGTCGTCGCCAGCCCCTCTTGGGATCAAGATGGGGGCCCCACCGATGTGGGTGCAGTCACATGGGGTAACGGCCTCACCGGAACCAGCGGGGTGGTGTCGTCGTCGAACAGCCTGACCGGATCCACCACCGAC
>CAMDBM010000034.1:0-33554 GCA_945889085.1 Ferrithrix thermotolerans DSM 19514 | reverse complement strand
TTCCCATCGGAATCATCGAGATTCCGATATCGGCGCACAATGCGCCAGACAACGAGAAACGCCAGCAACACCGCGACGATGAGCAGTGGGAGGAGGGGAGGCGCAAACGTCTGGGCGGACCGACGTGTGGGCTGTGAGGCCGCTTCGTCCCCACCTGCGGCCGGCGTGACGGTAACCGACGCCTTGGCCACAAAGAGTGCGGGGACACCTCGCACGTCCTCGGCGAGTTCAATACTTTGGCCAGGCAGGAGTTCCGGGAACGCTCTCTCACCGAGATCGTGCTTGCCCGTACCGAATGCGCCCTTGACCGTGAGGCGGTACGTGCCCGCCTGGCGGACGTTGCCGAGGTTGGCGATGCGGAAGCGCACCCGAACCTTCCCATCGGCAGGGTTCAGGCCCCCGTCGTAGGAAACCCGGAATGCCTCGGTGGAAAGGTTCGACCGAAGCTGACCGCGAACTCGAAGATAGAGACGGACTCCGGTCCGACGGAAAACCAACAGCGTGTTCGTCTTGCCGGGCTTGGTAGGCATTTCGTTTGATGCGACGATGCCCCCCACGTGGTCGCCGGGGTCCGCGCCAGCGGGAATGGTGATGGTGTAGGGAATCAGCAACTGCTTGCCCGCCGGGATGGTGACGTTCTCCTGTGCGAGTGCGATCCACGAGCCAACGTCGGTTGGCTTCGCATCGCCCGAGAGCAACGCAAAACTGCCGTCCGGATTGTTGAAGCCGTCGGTGGCATAGACGCGGAGATTCAGCGGCACATTTCCGTAGTTCTGCACACTAACGGAATCCTGAATCGTCACTCCGCCATCAGAATCGTAGGAGAAGTAGGCGCGTTGGCCGTCCCCGCCGGGAACCACCGTCCAACTCTGGATGACCTCGTCGCCGGGCTTGAGCGGCGCGCCATTCGGCAGCGCCAACGAGGTGGTCGGTGAAGTAGCGCTCGGCGGAGACGTTGCCGGCGGATCGACGGCAACGGCGGGCACGACGCTGAGGGAACCAACGAGGGTGCCGATGAGCGTTGCAAGTGTGAGCCGGGAGAGCGAGGTGGTGGAGGATCGTGCGTGCATGGTGTGTCGTCCGTAAATGCCTGTGGCGGTATGGGGCGACTGCCGCCCCATACCGCCGAACCGACGCGAAGTTGGAAGGTGTGTCTTGCTCAGATGAGCGACAGCGTCAGGCTGCCCGAATAGACCTGGGCATCCTCCGTGACCGGGATGATCATGAGCAATCGTCCATCAATCTCTGCCTCGCCGAGTCCTGCTCCGGCCGCAGCCGATGCGAGGACGTTCGGGGTGGCATCGCCGAGACCGTCACCGCTCGACACACCGGTGCCCGGAAGCACCGAGGCACCAGCCGTGACCGTCTGATCGTACGTGCTGTATGCCGCGGACGTTGCGGTCACCTTCGGGACCCATCCGAGGTAGTTGCCGCTGAACGTACCGCTGACCGAACCCGTGAGGTTTCCGGCCGTGGCCGTGACGCTCCAACCGAGATCGGAGTCGCGGGTGTCGAGCACGGTCACCTGGCTGAGCCGTCCGTTGGCGGTGAAGAAGTTGCCGCCGAGGCTCGCGTCATCGGCCAGACGAACCAGTTCGGCCGTTCCCATGTTCAAGGTACACGCCGCACTGCCGCCGCCTGCCTCGGTTCCCGAGCCCGTTGCCGTTGCCGACGCGAGGGTCTTCGGGAACCCCGGGAACACACCGCTCGTTGCAGTGAAGGAGTCGAGTGCGCCGTAGACGCCACACTTCACGTAGATGAGCAGGGCGCCTGCCGGTCGGGTGACACTGTTGTCCTGACCGATGACCTGGTTGGAGTTCGGTGTTGCCTGAACCTGTGCTGCCGTACCGGTGAAGCTTCCGCCACCCGTGGGGCTGTCGGAGTACGCCGACGGCGTGATGGTGAACGTGTAGAGCGTGCCGCCGGTGAGGCCGGTGATCGTCCTCGACGTGCCAGTAACACCCGTGTACGGACCGGCGACAAACGAACCGGTACCAGTGTTCGGGCTAACCGTGATGGTGTACGTCGTCGGGGCCGGGCTCGGTGCAGTCCACGTCAGGGCGACCTGCTCCATTCCGGGGGTTCCCTGCAGGTTGGTCACTGCTCCGCGCTGAGTGGGGTTCGGCGTCGAGGTACCGGTGCTGGACAGCGTGCTGTTACCGACGCTGTTCGTGGCAAGTGCCTTGAAGCAGTAGGTCGTGCCGTTGGTGAGTCCCGTCACCACGAGCGGGGAAGACGCACCGCTGACGTTCTTGGCGCTGTCCTCTGTCGTGCAGGTGGAGTCGTACACCTTGACCGTGTAGCCACTGGTCGACGGGTTACCGTCGATCGTTGTGCCAGCCGTGAACGCAACCGACACCTCTCCGTCACCGGCAGTCCGTGCGCCCAGCGTCGGGGCGTTGGGCACGAACCCCACCTTGTAGGTGAAGTTGTTCACTCCGCCGGTGCTGCTGTCCGCCGTGATGGTCAGGGGCGTCTTCCAGTACTTGACATTCTCGGTGGTTGTGGCGTCGTTGAGGGCACAGGCAACACCGATCCAGTACTGGCCCGCCGAGACCGACGAGAATGCAGCGTTCTTGAACGACAGTCCCGTGAGTTGGCTGGTCGGCACGTCTGCCGTGCTGAGGCCCGGGTTGATGTTCTTGACCTGCGTACCGTTCGCGTAGCGCAGGTACGCCGTGAAGGCCGCACCAGTCGGTGCAGCAAAGTTGAACACCATTACCGCAGGGTCCTCGGAGCGAGGCGTGATGAATGTCTGCACCGAGTAGTTGCTCGATGCATCACCCGGGCAAACCTGCCCACTCGCGAAGCCTAGGGCGAAGTTGTCATCGCTCTTGCCGCTCGAAGGCGTGACAACAACGGTTCCGGTTGCGGAGGATGGATCTGTTTGTGCGGCGCTGGCCGTGGTGGCGTTTGCCACCACAACCAGTCCGCCGGCGAGGGCTGAGAGCCCCGCCAGGGTCGCCGCGAGGCGCTTTCCGTTTCGTTTCAAGTTGGTTCCCTTTCGGAGAGTTTGTTCTGTTGCAGAGAAGTCGGTGTTGCGTAGCCGGGTCAGCCGTTGGCGACGAGGCCGCCCTTAAGGGTGGAGTTTCCGCAGCCGGTGCTCGCGTCGTTGCCGAGGCTGAGGAAGCCGAATGCGTTCACGATTGCCTGTGCAGCGCTGCCACACATCAGCGAGGTCGAACCCTTGAACATCTCGATAATGGCGGCGTCGCCGGTCGAGTTGTCGAGGTTGGCACTGAACACCATGTTGTAGACCTTGCGGTTCCAAGCCGTGTCGCTGAATCCGTCGGTGTTCGGCGACCACTTGCTGCCTTCGGCGTTACCGGCGGTGTAGGTCACGAAGGTCTTGCCACCGGCCAGGCCGAGGGACACGCCGGTGCCCGGTGCCGGCGAGGAGAGCCCGTTCGACTTGGAGACCCAAGCACTCGCGGCGAAGCCGACAACCACCTGCACGTCGTTGCATGACACTGCACTGCCGCCTGCAACGCCATCGCAGATCGCGTTCGTTGTGGTGAGCATGGCGTCTGCCTTGGCCTTGAGTTCCGGGCCGTGGTTCTCCTGGAGGCGGGAGCCGTTGCCGATGCCATTGCAGAAGGCCGTGCCGGTTCCTTCCTGCGACGAGGTGTTACCCGTGTTGCCGTACCACGTCTTGTAGGTGCCGGACGAGGTCTGGATACCACACGGGATGAGCACCGTTGAGTTCTTCAGGAGCACGCCGTTGGTGTACAGGCTGGTCAGCTCCACCTTCGAGAGCGTGTCGATGGCGTCTTTACATGCCTCAGCGCCCGTTCCACAGACCGAGTCCGACGAGGTCTTCGGCTTGCTGTAGGCGAACGTGAGGGCATCCAGGCCGAACGGAAGTGCCGTGATATCGGTGCCAACGGCGTTCGAGACGCTTGAGGAGGACCGTGCGAAGTCCACGAGTCCTGCGACGTTGCGGCTGCTGTTGCAGGCTGCTGTAGTGATGGCTGCAGTAACGCTGAGTCCGTTGTACCACACGCCACCAGCCTGACGGCTGAGGATCTTCTGGCCCTCACCCGAGCCGTTCGGGCGCAGGATCAGCGGCGAGCCGAGCTTCGTTGCGATGCACTCACGCGCGGTGGCGTCCGCCCCACCAGGGATCGTGGCATCGAAGTTGACGATCTGCTTGTACCCGGTCGACTCAGAGGTCACGAGGGGGGTGTAGGTCTTTCCGTTAACGAAGCCGCCTAGGGCGTTCATGACGTCCTGGGTCGTGTCGGAGCCGAATCCGAAGAGCGGTGCCTTGTACTGCTGGGGTTCGGCGTTTGCCGTGTGCGTGCTGGCGATCCCTGCGCCGGCCAGACCGGCGAGCGCTGCAGCAGCAGCTATGAGGCTGAAGATTTTCTTGTTAGTCGGTGACGACATGTTGGTCGACGTTCCCTTTCGAGAGACAAGGTTCGCCCGGGGCGTTCCCGGTCGGCCGGGCCATTCGTGGCCCGACGCATTGCACTGTCTCAGGCCAAGGTGACGTCAAGGTGTCGTCCCCGTGTACTCATCACCATTCGGCGATGAGTTCACCTCCAAGACGCTTGCACGTCAGCCAAATTGACCCGTGACGTAAGCAGCGGTGCGAGTGTCCTGTGGCGACCCGAACATTGCCGACGTTGGCCCGTGTTCAACAATGTGACCAGGCGCCCCATCCTGTGCAAGGAAGAACGCACACTGGTCTGACACGCGAGCCGCTTGCTGCATATTGTGGGTAACAATCACGATGGTGACCTCAGACTTCAGTTCGGAGATGGTCTCCTCGATACGGAACGTTGAGGTCGGGTCGAGCGCCGAACAGGGCTCATCCATCAGCAGCACTCGCGGTCGGATCGCAAGCGCTCGAGCAATGCAAAGTCGCTGCTGCTGACCTCCGGACAGACCACCACCTGGTTGACGGAGCCGGTCACGTACTTCTTTCCAGAGACCAGCTTTCGACAGACACTGCTCGACAATCTCGTCCTTCACTGACGTCGGCACTTTCAGCCCAGTCAGCCGAAGGCTCGCGACAGCGTTGTCGTAAATCGACATAGCCGGGAATGGGTTTGGCTTCTGGAACACCATTCCAATCTGCCGTCTTGCATCGGTCAGCCGACGGGCCGCGTCATAAATATCCTCGCCGTCGAGTAGCACCTCACCTGCGAGCGATGCCGACGGAATCATCTCGTGCATCCGGTTCAGAATCCGCAGAAAGGTGGACTTACCGCAGCCGGACGGGCCGATGAGAGCCGTGACCTGACCTGCCTGCATGTCGAGGGACACACGGTCAAGAACCTGCCGGCTCGAGAACCACGCGGAGATCTCCCGGGCCTCGATACCGATCAACGGCTTTGCGGTGGTGACTTGGGCAGTGCCGTGGTCCGAACGGCGTCCGCGGCTACGCGGAGCGTCCTCGTTACCCGACTTTTCGTTTCGTACGGTGATCATGGGTTCCTCACTCGATGGTGATCAGACAACGTTGGGGAGCAATCGAAAGAATT
Source organism: Ferrithrix thermotolerans DSM 19514 (assembly GCA_945889085.1). Classification (GTDB taxonomy): domain Bacteria; phylum Actinomycetota; class Acidimicrobiia; order Acidimicrobiales; family Ilumatobacteraceae; genus WLJO01. The sequence continues at coordinate 28,065 of CAMDBM010000034.1, read as the reverse complement.
CGTCCCACACCAGATTGCTCACGAGCAACAGGACTGGTGTACCGACGATCCAGGTCAGCGCGTGCCCCCACCTGCGCCATGACCACAGGGCGCCGATGACGGATATCAACAGTAACTGGAGCCAGAGTACGAGCGCCCACAGTGTTCGGGAGTCGCTCGATCCGGCCTGTTCCTCGCCCGGCAGTGTTGCCGACGTCAGCACTCTCGTCGGTCCCCCTACCGCTTCGCCCTGTAGATCAGCGTCCACCCACAGCACCCCGCTCGGGTTGAGTCCACTACCGCCGGCGGTCGCCAGCACAAGTCGGGACGCACGCCCGCGTGGTGCCTCGGGTATCAGATCCCCCGCTCGTCGAATGCCGATTACGGAAAACCGGAAGACGCCTTGTGCTGTGGTTACGAGAATCTCGTTGCCTGGTTTGAGCCTGTCGAGCAAGGCGAACGGTCCGCCGAACAAGAGGCGGCGACCAACGATCACACTGCGACCGACCTGCCCTGGAAGCGGTGTGTCGCGGCGATGTCCCGGGCCTGCGTAGAGGTTGGACGACGACGTTCCTTCAACGATGACCTCCTCCACATCGAGCGCGGGAATCTGAAGGTACGCGACAGGGGTGCCTGTGCTGACGAGCCGACCGTCGCCGTCCAGCGAACCGACCGGGGCAGTGCCCGTGGCCAGTGCACTGCGGAAGCGGTCGTGGAGTCTCTGTTGTGACGCGCTGTGCTGGATACGGCTCGCCACGAAGAGGTGAAGGACGGCCGACACCATCAGGACAAAGAGCATCAGGACAGCACCGCGGACGAGGGCAACGCGTTCGCTCGGCACCCCAACCGACGGCACACTGGGCCGACCCTCGCCCGGCTGTCCGGCGACGTCAGCAAGCGTGAATTCGCCGCTGTCAGCGATCATCAGCGAGGAATTCATGACGACACCATCCGCTTTACTCGCCGTCTGCGCGCGGTGAGAACGACCGCTACGACGAGCAGTAGCGCTGCCCCAAGCGCGATACCAAGCGGTGTGGACAGGCTGTGTCCCTTGCTCGCAACGGGCGGGGCAACGTCGTCGCTCAACGGTCCTGCCCCGATGACCTGCTCGTTGCTGGAAGCCGGGAGTGTCTGCGCGAGGACACCAGCGGTGGTCGTAGTGGTTGGCTCTGCATCCAACACATTCGCTGTGGCACCGAGGGTTGTTGCCGGCTCCACTGCACTTGCGACGGACTGACCCGTTGCGCTTCCCACAAGAACAGAAGTTGGGCTTTCCGAGGAGGGGCCTTCCGGTTCATCAAGCAGCGTCATGAACGCGCCCCGATTCGCTGATGACGAGATGGCCACATGCCGGGCCCAGAATCGGGTCGTGCGGGTGACCTCCTCGGCATCCTGCTTGGTGCAGGCAACACCGATCCAGTACTCACCTGTCGGCAGTGCACTGAACGCCTTGCCCGAGAACGTCAGATCGTCGGGAGGGACCACCTGTCCGTCGGTCAGTCCCGGATTACGGTTTCGAACCCAGCTCTGCGTGGTGTCTCGCAGCCCACTGGTAAAGCCCCTGCCCTTTGGGAGTCCGAGCCGGTACGTCAACGACGCGGGATCATTCTCGATCGGTGTGAGGAAGGTCTGCCAGAGGTACCCGGCCTCGCTGTCGCCCTGACAACGTTGCCGCGAAGCGAACGTCATCGACAGCACGTCGTCCCGCTGCGAGGGCTCAGGTGTAATCAGGAGAACCGGCGCCGTGTCAGCCCGTGCCGAACCGACACCAACGTTCGGCAGTCCAGCGAGCGACATCAGCAGTGCAACGCCCAAGACAGCGATGGAGCCGATCCACTTCGGCGGCTTCATCTTGGGGCATCTTTCTCGACCGTTGCACGCTGCGCTCGCGACGCCCGCACGAATGTTGCCACCGAACCGATCAGCACCAGAACGCAGACCACTGCGAGCACAATCCAGAGGGTGTTGGACCGTTTGTCGAGGTTCTCTGCCTTCTGGAGGGCCCTCCACTGCATGGTGGTTGGTGACGACTCAATAGATATCAGCGTGTCCCAATACTGGGCTGTGACGCCCTTACCGTCCGTACACGCAACCCCCATGCGGTACTCGCCGCTCGGCAGATAATCGATCGGCAGGCGTTTGAAGCTAAACGATGGCAGTTCGATGATCTGTGCCGGTTGGCCTGGCTCGGAGTTTGCTCCGAGAAGTTGGTTCATGTAGGGCCGGCCCTCGGAGGTATAGAGCGCAACGCGGGCGTCGTTCTCTGGGCCTTCCGGGCCGGTCACCATGTAGCGCAACGATCCGGGGTCATCCTTGCTCGGCACGACGAAACTCTGCACACGCCAGTCGTCATTCATACTGTCCCCGGGACACGCGGCGCCGCGGGGAAGCCGGAGCGAGAAGGCTGACTCGTGCGTGCCCTCGGTGAACGGACGCAGTCGATTGTTTGCCTGCACCGCCTCGGCATCTCCCGATCGGCTAGCAGCAGCAGAAGCTGGTCTCGCAGAGAACTGCATCTGAAGTACGAGTATCGCCATCACCGCCACCAAAGCGATGAGACGACGGATCGTGCGCAGTTCGACGCTCATTGCCGTGCCCATCTGTCGGGGAGTCGACGACGGATAGCCGGGATCAATGTCTCCCTTGATGTCAGGGCAGCAGCAAGTCCCGATCCGACGAGCAGCGCCAACAACACAAGCGCCGTGAGACGACTCGAACCCAGCGAGGTTCCCGGTGTGACCGGTCGCTCGGCTCCACCCAAGGCCAGCGAGGTATCCGGCACGGAGGTATCGGTGGCCGCTGCCGTGCTTGATGTCGGCATTGAGGTGTCGGGGACGGTCGAATCCAATGTCTCGGGGATCGTGGTCGTGAAGAAACCACCACCACCGTTGTTCGGTCCCCGCATCGACAACACCGTGGCTGCGGCAGCGGTTGCCTGAGCCTTGAGGGTCTCCGAGAGTGGAACGTAGCCCGGAGGCAGATCGCCGAGGGCCAAGCCCGCCTGTTGTCCCTGCTCGGCTGCGTACTTGAGAAACGCCGCGTAGTCGGCACGGGCTGCGGCGGAAACGGCCAGTGGGGAAATCGCCGCGTAGGTCAAGGCCGTCAGCGGATAGGCGTCGGGTGCCGGCGTGCTGAGTTTCGGCTCGAGGAACGTGGGTTCCTCGCCGGGTGCCATCGCAGCCACACCAGCGACCAGAGCATCGTTTGTCGGGGCGATGAAGCGGCGGGACTCACTATTGTCACCGGGCCTGCTGAGCCATGCCGTCTGCAATCCGTACTGGAATGCGGAGGGAGTATCCGTAAGCGTCAGCATCGAGCGGTAACCGGCCAGTTGAGGTCCCTCTCGTTTCCAGGCATCTGCCGGAGTCGCTGCGTAGATATTGAACTCCACCCGGGCACCATCGGCGGCTGCACGAGTGATCTGTGCACCGTTCATGAGCCCACCGGTATACGGAAGCCACTCGGTTCCACACAGCGGGGCCGGTACGACAGAACCGAGCGACGGGGCCTGATAACAGTACGGATCGCTCTTCGGGAACGAGTTAGGCACGGGTTCCCCAAACGCCACTCCCGACGGGTTGAGCACAGCGTTGGCGGCGTACACCGGGTTCACCTTCATTCCCCACGGATCCGGCGTGCCCGAGAGCCACAACTTGGCCTCTGGATCGGCGAACACGTAGTTCCACAACTGTTTCGCAGCGTCCGATGGACCTGAAGGGAGTTGCAGACCGCTGAAGTTTCGCGGGCTCGAGTTCTGAAGGAGTGCGAACTCGGGATTGAACTGGAGGAAATCAGGGTCAGTTCCAAGGTGCAGTGCATTGTCGTTCAACCAGGAGAAGTTGGGGATCTCACCGTTGATTGCCACGCTCAGCACGTACGACTGCGTCAACAGTTTCGCGATGAGCCGGGGGGTGAGCTTGATGGTTGCGACTCGCACGCCTGCCAGCTCTTGTTCCTCCTGAGGGGCCTCTACCTTTGGGACCCGCTCAACGTTGAAGCCAATTACGAGGCCGGATGCTGTCAACGGCGCGTACACGATGGGCTTCGTCGTGTCGTAGGTTCCCGAGGCGAGCGGTCGCGATACCACGACGAGGCCCGGCGAACCCTCAACCGGGTTTGCAAGCTGACCACGCGCAGCGTCATCCCCGATCGTTGCGTAGGAGAAAGGTGGTAGCCCACCGCCTGTGCAGAGCGCAGGCTGCCAACTTGCAATCGCCGTGAGCGCTACTTCACTACCCGCAATGCGACGGTCCTGCTTGCGGATATCACAAGGCGAGTCCACCGGGTTGAAGCTGAGCGGGATCGCAATTCGATTGGCCCAAACGAGTGGCGAGAGCGGTGAGGTGGCGACACCAAACTGTTCTGGACCGGCCCCCCCAAACGGCGTGCCAGCGTTCTCGTCTGCTGCAGTTCCTCGTGGCACCACAACGATCCAGCACTGAGGAACTTTCTTACCGCCACCTTCGACAGGCTGCACGCGCTGACCGCAGCCGAGCCCTGTGGACTGGTTACCGGTGTTCAGCTGGAACAGGTCTGCACCGTTACCCTGGGCATTCGTGGTCGCCCCTGCGATTTCGTTCGTAGTGATCTCGTTGAAATACGAATTCAACCAGTAATTGCCACCCACGATGGCTGGATTGAAGTTCGGGTTCGCGTGGACGTTCACCACGTCGCCAGTGACCGACCGAAACGGCCTCCACACGTTTGTTGTCCGGGAGTCGGTAAAGCCGACTGTAGGGTCGTACCCAGCCCAGTCGGAACGGAAGATCACTCGAGACGTTGCGAGCACATTTGGATACACGCCGGGCGGCGGACCGTTGTAGTTGCCGCCCACCGCGCCCTGCACGCACTGTTCGGGCGGTGGTCCTGGGTTGTCCGGAACAGCAGCATCGTCATCGCCCCAGCACTGGAAGATCTGCATGAAATTGGCCGCAAATCGACCGGGACCCTGAACCGTTGGTTCGCCACCTGTCCAGGTGATGGAGACGGCCTGGTTCGCCAGCTTCTCCGTCTGGTTGACCGAGATCCGAAGACTCGAGAACCTCCCGCGTCCGCTCACGCTGACACGCGACGCAGTATTCGGCAGCGCGGTGTCTGTTCCCTGGCTCCCCGGCACCGGTGAGCCCGTTGCGAAGGAAGCCGTAATACCACCTGCGGTCGCCGCAAGTGTCAGGGCTGCCGATACGGCAAGGGCAGCAGCGCCAAGAACACCTCGTCGTTTCACTGGGCTCCCCGTCGGCCAAGGCGTCGCCACGCGACCCCAGGTACGAAGATCACCGCGAGAATCATGAGGCCCACGAGCAAGCCGATTCCGAGCCCTGCGGACTCACGCTTCAGCGTGGTGGTGACGACGTCGCCGACCGGCACCGCACCAGCCGAACCGTCCACTGCGCTGCCGCCTTCCGGGGTGCCGACATCGCCTTGATCGCCAGCCCCACCGGGAACGGTTTCATCAGTCGCCGGATCACCGCCGCTATTGGTGGTTCCCTCCGGTCCCGTCGCTCCTTCGACTGTCGTGTCGCCACCCGAGCTCGTTCCCCCGCTCGGGGAACCGCCACCGCTGGCGCCAGACTTCACCGCTGTCGGTACGTTCGTCAAACCACCCGTTCCGTTCGGGCATTGCAGCGAACCCTTCTTGTCGCAAGCCTTGGGCAGCGGTGCTTTCTTGGCGAGCAGGTTGGTTCCATCCGACGAGAACGTGGGGTTGTTGCACTTCGAGATGTCGACCGACTGCACCTCGACGCCCGGGATCTTTGCGATCTGTTCGAGGCTTGCCCGAACGAGGTTGACCGGCATCGGGGAGTAGCCGAGAGAGGCGGACTGCTGCTGGGCCTGGCACATCATGTAGTAGGCCACGGCACCGAGCGTGCGTCCCTTCGCCTCGTTGAACTGGCCGGCCACCTTCGTCGGCAGAATGAAGTACGAATACGAGGAAAGCTGATAGCTGCGGGGGTCGGCGTCGGTGTACACACCCTCAAGCTGCTGCGTCAGGTACACCGCTGGGTTGCTCGCGTCCTTGTTGATCTTTGCCTTGAGCAGGGACACAGCAACGTTCTGTGGCGTCGGCTCGGTGTAGAAGCCCGCCTTGTTCAGGACCTTCGCCACCGGGAACTGGACGCCGAGCGCGTACGAGTAGTTCACATAGCCAATCGCTCCCTCGGCGAAACTCTGGCTCACATAGCCCGCAATGCCCAGATCGCCCGACTGCGCGACCACACCCTTCACGGTTGGGTAGAAGGAGGTGTAGCCGCATGCAGGCGCTCGACCGGATCGCTGGCAATAGTCGTCCCAGATCGCTTTGTGCATGGCAATCATCCATTTGGTGAATTGCGCGCTCGAGCCCGAACCGTCCGAGCGCACCACCGGCACGATGTCGCGGGCGGGAAGTGTCAGACCGGGGTTATCGGCCGCGATAGCAGGGTCGTCCCACTTGGTGATCACCCGGGTGAAGATCTTTGCGACGTTCTCGCCGGACAGGCGGAGATTGGTTACGCGTTTGCCGTTGATCTTCAGGTTGTACATAAAGGACGTTCCGCCGGCGACGACAGGGATGTAGGCGTAACTCCCCGGAGCCGGCTTCTCCGGTGCCGAGCCATCCTCCGGCTCAAATTGGAACGGGATATCCGATGATGCGAAGTCAACCGTTCCGTTCAGGAAGTTCTTCCGGCCTGATGTCGAGCCACTCGGGTTGTAGTCCATGGTGATACCGAACTGACGGACGTTCACCCGTACCGCGTCGATCGCATTCGCCGCCCACGAGGACCCTTCTCCCGAGATTCGCTGGTAGCCACCGTCAGCCGAAGCGGAGGTCGCAACCACACTCAGGCCACAGGCGAGACCGACGGCGAGCGCCACGGCGCGCGCAATGTTTCCGGCCCGACTACGTCGCTGCAACGTCTTCATCTGCTTCCTCCTACAACTATCTCAATCCGCCCGAGATCCTTCGCCGACCGGCGCAACATGCGGCGGGCCTGGCGTTTCGATTGTCGGCCTACAGGGCGTCCAGCCACCACACGAGCGATGGTGAATAGGGCGAGCACCAGCACCATCAGCACCGCCGCAGTTGCAAAACCTCGCTGGATAAGCGCTGGCTGTGGGGAGCGAACGAACTCGAACACGGCCAGCGGCAGGGACATCATCGGGTTGCTTCGCGGATTCGAGTTCGTCGTCGACGTAATACCTGAGACCAGCAGGACCGGTGCTGTCTCACCCACACCGCGCGCAACGCCAAGGATGACAGCGTTGACCAGACCGGACCTGGCCGTAGGGAGCACGACGTGCCAAACGGTTCGCCACTGCGGAGCACCCGTTGCTTCGGAGGCTTCACGGAGATTCCCGGGGACCAACCGCAAGACCACCTCGGCGGACCGAACAATGATGGGCAGCATCATGATGCTGATGGCGAGGGAAGCCGCGAAGCCCGAACGCTCAAACCCGAGGATGAGCACCCAAGTGGCGAAGATGAAGAGGCCTGCCAGAATCGAAGGAAGCGCCGTCATTGCCGTCACCACGCTGCGCACAAGCCCGCGCATTCGGCTTCGGGTTTCGTTGAGGAAGACAGCACAGGCAAGGCCGAGAGGTACGGTCACCACGAGTGCCATAGAAACGATGATGACGGTTCCCAGCATTGCGTGCAGGATTCCGCCTTTCTCGAGTGGGTCGAGCGGACCTGCGTTGCTCATGTCCTGGACGTAGAGGTTCGACTTCATCAACGCCGTGCGACCGCGCCACAGCGTGAACCCCACGACCGATACAAGTGCCGCGCCGGCGATGACCGCGGCGGCAGAGAACAGCGAGGCCATCACACGGTCCACGACCTGCGGTCGATCCTCGGTGAGGGAAACCAGGAGCGCGTAGACAACGACGAACAGGACGAAGGCGACCACGACAAAGCCGAGTCGTCCGCGGAATGGGGCAAGTCGGCCAAAGAGCAGTTCGGTCGTAGCGAGAGCCGTGAGACCGGAACCCAGCAGCACCACGACATCCCGGCGCGAGATGCGACCGATGGACCGACGGACCTGCGGGGCTGCCGGCTGGGCCAACCGTGGAGGAACCGTCGTAGAAGTCAGGCTCCTCAGTCGTGCTTCGTCGTCGATCTGCTTTGAGGTGTCGGTCATGCTTCGCTCCCGGCACCCGAGCGGGATCGTGCAACAAAAATCGAAGCAACGAAGTTCACCACGAGAGTCATGACGAACAGTGTCAACCCCGCCGCCATCAGCGCGGAAAGCCCGAATCCGGTGGCCTCCGGTGTTCGCAGCGCAATCAGCGAGGACACCGAGTTGCTGCCGTTCTCGAGAACGTGGAAGCTGACGTCGAAGCGTGGCGAAATGATGAGGTAGACGGCGATCGTCTCACCGAGGGCACGTCCGAGGCCCAACATGGTTCCGCCGATGATTCCCCCTCGACCGAAGGGCAAGGTCACGGTTCGGATCATTCCCCAACGTGTCGATCCCAGCGCGAATGCACCTTCTCGTTCTCCGGGAGGAACCTGGGAGAACACCTCACGCATGACCGAGCATGCGATGGGCAGCACCATCATGGACACCACAACACCTGCGATAAAGGTGGACGCCGTGTAGACCGTTCCGCTCGCGAGCGGGCTCGTGGGGTCATCCCCCGACACGTTGAAAAGCGGAATCCAACCGAACCAGGTGGTCAGCCAGCGTGACAGCCCGATGATCCTTCCCTGCAGGAAGAAGAGCCCCCAGAGCCCGTACACCACACTCGGCACTGCGGCCATGAGGTCGACAATTGCAATAAAGGTGGACCGAAGCCAACTCGGGACCACTTCGACAATGAACAGTGCGGTCCCCATAGCGAGGGGGAGTGCAATCGCTACTGCAAGGAGTGCGATGAGAACGGTGAAGAGGAGCACTGCGGCAACGCCGAACACCCTCCGGTCCGGCTGCCACGTTGACGTCGTGAAGAACTTGAACCCGACTGCGCGAAAGGCATCCCACGCCTCAATAGTGAGGAAGAGCCCGACCGCAGCCATGACAGCGAGCACACTGATGCCGGTTAGTGACAGTCCGCGATTGAAGTTCCTATCGCCGCGGCCGCGTCGACTGCTGATCTCGCGAGGCGTGGGCGACGGACGTTCGTCGTCTCGAACGGGGAGCGCGGTTTTTGTCTGCATGCTCTAGACCGTCCAGGCGATGAGGACGATTACCACGATGAGTAGGGCAACACTGGCTAAAATGACATCTGCGTGGAAGAGACTCGATAGCCGTCGCTTGCGTCCGCTCCCTACCTTGCCCTGCCGATTCCCGACAGTGCTTCTGCCCGGCAGGACTCCTTCATCCCGAAGCACCACCGCAATCGCGGCAGCCAATCGCTCGATGTCAGCATCGCTGAGCTTCAGTCGATCTTGCTCTGGGTGGCCGGGGGTGTTTCCGGATCCACTGTTCACCGTCGATTCCCCTGACTGCTCGCCTGCGCCCACCGGGAATCCCACATACACCACGAAACGTAAGCCGAAGACGTGACTGCAAGGTGAACGGAAGGGAACGCCCGGGCGGATGTTCGCTGTCTATTCCTCGCCCAGTCAGTGTCAGGCGAGCGGCTTGACGGCCTTGGTTGTTGTCAGGGCGGCGCCGGCGCCCAGAAGGTTGGTGGCGAAGACGCGGACCTTGTACGCCGTGCCAGCCGCAAGGCCGGTGATCCGGTATGAGGTCGCTGTGGATACACCGTCGCTCACCAGGACCCACGTGATTCCACCATTGCTCGACCGCTCGATGAGGTAATCGGTGATCGCCGAACCGCCGTCGGCAGCAGGAGCGAGCCAGGACACGTTCAGCGATGTGGAGGCTCCTGTCACCTTGAGCGAGCGGACCTTGCCGGGCAGGCTCAGATACGGCTTCACGGCCTTCGCTGTTCCGGCTTTCGTGCCGTAGCCGAAGAACACGGTGTTCGTTGCCGACACCCGCACCTTGTATCCGGTTCCGTTCACCAGACCTGGGATCGTGTACGTGAGTGCAGTCCCTGCATTCGCGCTGGACCAGGTCACCCCGTCGACTGTCCACTCGACGAGGTTGTCGGTGATCACCGAGCCGCCATCACCCTTCGGAGCTTTCCACGTCACGACTACCGACAGGTTCCGCGGAGTCGCCTTCACGGACTGCGGAGCGGTCGGCAGGCTCAGATACGGCTTCACGGCCTTCGCTGTCTTGACAGTTGCACCAATGCCGGCGACGTTCTGTGCTGACACCCGTACCTTGTAACCCGTGGCGTTCACGAGACCCGTGATCGTGTAGCTCGTGTCGGTGGAGACTCCATCGCTCGCTGAGCTCCAAGTGGTGCCACCGTTCGATGAATACTCAATGACGTAGTCGGTCAGTGCCGACCCGCCGGTGCTCGACGGAGCTTTCCATGTCACGCTGACGGATGTATTGCGTGCGACTGCCGCGAGCTTGCTCACCTTTCCCGGGACAGTGCGGGGAACAACCACGCCAGTGACCAGGTAGGAGCCAGCCTCGGAGCCTCTCTTTGCAGCCACACGGAATTCGTAGTTGGCGCCATTCGTGAGCTTGCTCACCACGATCGTCGTTGCCGTAGAAACGGCGGTCTTTGCGTTCGTCCATGCACCGCCGTTCTTGCGGTACTCAACCTTGTAGTCCGAGATCGGGCTGAGCGAGGGCCAAGCTCCGGCGCTCCACGTGAGCGTCACGCGCGCATTCCCGGGAACCGCAGCAAGCGGAACAATCGGGCCGGCGGTATTCGTCGACGACAGAACACTGTCGCCGCGGGGGTTCGTCGCCTTGACGGCGAAACAGTACGAGGTGCCATTCGTCAATCCGCTCACGGTGATCGGGCTGGACGCGCCGGATCGGGTGGTGACTGCATTCGTGCAGGTCGCATCCTTCACAACCACGGTGTATCCGGTGTCGTCGGGGTTACCGGGGATCTTTACCGCCGGCGTAAACGCAACGGCTACCTGACCCTCACCGGCCGTCAGACTGCCGAGCGTCGGCACTTTCGGCGTGAATCCGGTCTGATACGTGAAGTTGTTCGCGCCCTGACTACTTGCGGGCGTGATGGTGATCGGCATTGCCCAGTACTTGACGGTCTGGGTAACGAACGACAGATCGTCCTGTGTGCAGGCGATTCCGAGCCAGTATTCGCCGGAGAGTCCCGAATACGTGGCATTGGAAAGGACCACGTTGACCGGCGGGACGATCTGTCCGTCCGTGAGACCAGGGGTCTTGTTTCGGATCCAGGAGTTGGTGTTGGTGCGCAGGGCCTTGGCACCAACGTCAGATCCGTCGCTCGAACGGGGAAGACCGGTGTAGTACGTGAATGTTGCGGGGTCCAACGAACGCGGGGCGATGAACGTCTGCCAGAGATACCCGGTGTTGAAGTCACCCGGACAGCTCTGGGAGGTCGGGAACGAGAGTGCGATCGTCGTATCGCTGTTGCCCGAGGCGGGACCGACCGTCACCGTGCCCTCGGCAGCCACGCCGCTCGCGAGTGCTAGCGCTGCACTCCCGCCGTGGAGGCCCACGGCACCTACGGCTAGACCAAGAGCCGCCAAGATCGACAATCCGAAACACTTCGGCTTGATAAGCACGCTGACGCACCTTCCGGAACGGGGTCGAGAACAACGTCAGCGTGTCGAACAGATGTAACGACGGCCTGACCGGAAGGTGTGCAGAACCTGAACGCTGGGCGTCAACTCGTTGCCGACCATCCGGTGTGTCGGTTGTACGGCCTCAGCGACGCTGGTTGAGCCGGTGAATCCGCGTTTGCGGATGTACCGCCGACGGATCGCCGCGGCGCACCCACTGCCCGTCGGAACCCAATTCCCATGCTGCCGCGTCATCGGCCTGCAGTTCCTCGAGCACATTGTCCAACCTTGTTCGGTGCCCTCGGTCGCGCACCGGGACGAGCACCTCGACCCGACGGTCGAGGTTCCGCTCCATCAGGTCTGCAGAGCCGATGAGGTGCAGCGGCTTGCCCCTGCCAGATCCGTTCGCGAACCGGAGGATCCGGGAATGCTCGAGGTACCGACCTACCACCGACCGCACACGGATGTTCTCCGAGAGCCCGGGCACCCCGGGTCGCAGGCAGCAGATCCCGCGCACCACCAGATTGATCCGGACACCCACCGCGCTGGCGCGGTACAGGGCCCGAATGAGGTCCGGGTCCACGATTGAGTTGACCTTGGCCGTGATCTCCCCAGCCGTCACACACGCGATCTCGTTGTCAATCAGTTCGTGGAGACGCAGGCGCAGTTGTGTCGGGGCAACGACGATCTTGCGGTACCTCTCCTCCTTCGAGTACCCGGTGAGATGGTTGAACAGCTCACCGAGGTCTGCGCCGATCTCTGGGTCCGCCGTGAAGAGACCGATGTCCTCGTAGACCCGGGCCGTCCGGGAGTTGTAGTTGCCGGTACCGATGTGCGCGTACCGGTGGAGACCGTCGTCGTCGTCCCGGACCACTAGCGCGCACTTGGAGTGCGTCTTGAGGCCCACGAGGCCGAACATCACGTGCACGCCACTGCGCTCGAGTTTGCGCGCCCAGGTGATGTTGGACTGCTCGTCGAAGCGCGCCTTCAGTTCCACCAGAACGGCTACCTGTACGCCGCGCTCGGCCGCGCGGGCGAGGCTGTCGGCGATGTCGCTGTCGTCGGACATCCGGTACAGCGTCATCTTGATCGACTGCACCTTGGGATCATCGGCCGCTGCAGCGACGAAGGACTCGACGGTATTGCCGAACGATTCGTACGGGTGGTGCACGAACACGTCGCGCTCGCGCAGTGTCTCGAACCAGGTCTTCTCGCCCCGGGCGATCGCCTGCACCCTGGACGGGGTAACGCCCTTCCACGGTTCGTCACGCAGTGCCGGGCGTTCGAGCGTCACCAGTTGGAAGAGCGCGGTGAGATCGATAAGCGTCCGGTGCAGCGTGACGTCGTCCTCGTCGAGATCCAGTTCGTCGAGCAGCATGCTGAGCATTTCCGGCGGCATGCCTGCCTGCGCCTCCAGCCTCACGGCCCTGCCAAACCTGCGCCGGCGCAGCTCGATCTCGAGTGCCTCGAGGAGGTCCTCCGCCTCGTCCTCGGCCACGGTGAAATCGGTGTTGCGGGTGACCCGGAAGAACCAGTGCTCCTCGATACGCATCCCGGGGAAGAGGTCGCCGAGCTGGGCCGCAATCACCTCCTCGAGCGGCACGAACCGAACGCCGTCTGGCAGCGCGACGAGTCGGGGGAGCAGCGATGGCACCTTGACGCGGGCGAAGCGACGCTCTCCGTCCTCCGGGTCGCTCACCATCACGGCGAGGTTCAGCGACAGGTTGGAGATGTAGGGAAACGGGTGGGCCGGGTCGACAGCGAGAGGCGTCAGCACCGGGAAGAGCCGATCGCGGAACAATGCGGCGATCTCTTCCCTACCCCGGTCGTCGAGCGAAGCGGGCGAGACGAGCTCGATCCCCTCGGCCCTCATCGCAGGGAGCAGGTCCCCGATAACGATCCGCTCCTGTTCGGCAACAAGATCTGCAACAAGATCCCCCACCTCGAGCAGTACCCGAGCGGGCGAGCGTCCATCCGGACCCAGTGCCGTGATGCCGGCATCCACCTGGTTCTTGAGGGCCGAAACCCGAACCTGAAAGAACTCGTCGAGGTTCGCCGAACAGATCGCCACGAACTTCACCCGCTCGAGCAGCGGGACCGTTTGCTCACACGCCTGGGCGAGCACGCGTGCGTTGAAGTCCAGCCAGGAAAGTTCCCTGTTCAACAGGGCGTCAACGTCTACATCCCCCATCTGGACGAGAGTACCGACGTTCGGGTCGCCGATGCGACCGGACTGCGAGCGTTCAGCCGCTCGTTACCGGCCGGCTCCTCAGCCCTCGGCCTCGACGAGGCCGAGATCCCACTCCACCGTCACGTTCTCTCGCTCGGCATCTCGCGCAATGCGCTCGCGGTTGCGCCGGAACTGCGGGTCGTCCCTGGGCAGCAGGACCAGTCGGGCCAGGATCCGGGTGCGGAACTCGTCGACCACTTGACGATCGCCGTAGTCGCCGTAGACCTCCCAGTGCGGCGACACCGGACCGAGATACACAATGCGCACGTGGGCTCTGGGGGCTTCGGCAGCGACATCGCTCATGAGGGCTCCTGGGAAGAACGACGCTGGTCGGAGGATGCCCGAACAGCGGAATCTTGGAATTCTACGGCTTGGGCTCTCCCGCGAGACGGTCGTCACAATTATTACGGAATCATTGCAATGTAATTTGACACGTGCTTGACTAAGGAAGCCGGAACCGACCGGGGTGCTCAGACGTCTGAATGAGTAACCCGGCACGGAGATGGTGCCCACAAGGCTCTGGGCGGAGCCGCAGAGCAAGGAGTACTCACCCCCGATGGACTTGACCGACACCCCCGCGGCCAGCGAGATCACCTCCTGGATGGCGTTCGGCAACTGCCGTGCCTACGCGCCAACAGTGTTTTTCCCGAGCGACGGCGTTGGCGTGGACCGCGCCCGCAAGATCTGCAAGACCTGCACCGTGGCAGACACGTGCTTGGAATTTGCCCTCGAAAACCGCATTGACCACGGGGTTTGGGGTGGGGCTTCCGAGCGGGAGCGTCGCCGCATCCTCAAGCGCCGCCGGGTTGAACTCGGCGTCAGCATCTGAGCAGCCCGTTGCTGTGCCGCCCAAGGCGGAGGCAACCCTACACAATCGCCAACAACGGAACGAGCGCCCGGACGGGCGCTCGTTTCACGTTCAGGGTCTGGCCACCTCGGTCAGACCCAAAGATTCAGATGGTTCGAGGCGCCGCGGCGCAACGATCACTTGTCGTCGGAGGTTGATGCGCTCTCGGCGCTCTCGGCGGACTCAGCCTTGGCGGCCTCCGCCTTGTCCTTTTCCTTGTTCTTTTGGCCCTCAGCTAGCCCCTTTTTGAACTCTTTCTGGGCCGATCCCAGGTTCCGAGCCAGTTTGGGAAGCTGAGCGCCGCCGAACAGCACGACGACCACGATGACGATGATTGCCCAGTCGGAGGGCGACTCCAAAATGCCTAGCATTGGCCTAGTCTGCCATGAATACGGCCCGTCGGCTAGTCCGGGTCGGCAATTCTTCGGACAGATCGCCGAGGCGAAAAGTGCTCGAGTGCGTGGTCAATGTGAGCGAAGGGCGCAGACCCGAGGTTCTGACACGTCTGGGCTCGCTGTGCGGACCCGACCTGCTCGATGTCCATTCCGACTCCTTTCACCACCGCAGCGTGTTCACCCTCGCCGGCACCGACGCAGTCCGCAACCTCACCGTCGCAGCCGTAACCGAACTTGACCTTGCGAATCACACAGGCGTTCACCCGCGTCTCGGGGTGGTCGACGTGGTTCCCTTCGTCCCCCTCCCGGGCTCCACGCTTGTCGATGCGATCGCCGCGCGGGACTCCTTCGCACGGTGGGCGTCGTCGGCTCTCGGCGTGCCGTGCTTCCTCTACGGCCCGGAGCGAACCCTGCCCGAGGTCCGCCGACACGCGTGGTCGGACCTCGCACCCGATTTCGGGCCACAGACTCCGCACCGCACCGCCGGGGCGATCTGCGTCGGCGCCCGGCCGGTTCTTGTGGCCTACAACGTGTACCTCCGCGACGGCGACCTCGAACTGGCCAAGCACGTCGCTTCACTCATCCGCGGCCCTCATCTCCGGGCCCTCGGGTTACAGGTGGGTAACCGCGTTCAGGTGAGCATGAACCTCATCGAACCCGCAGTGATCGGGCCGGCTCAGGCATACGACGCCGTGGCCCTCCACGCAGCGATCGACGAAGCCGAACTGGTCGGTCTCATCACCGAATCGGTTCTGGCCATGGTGCTGCGCCGGCGCTGGCAGGAACTCGACCTCTCACCGGACCGAACGATCGAGTCCAGAATGCGTAGGGCCCTCGCTCAGCGAGGGCCCTACGAACTGAATGAGCGGTGAGGCGCGATAACGCCCCGGAATCGGTGGATCAGGCTGACGCCGTCTGACGCACGGAAAGTGCACGCTGACGACGCAGACGCCGGCGCTCACGCTCCGACAGTCCGCCCCAGATCCCGAACTTCTCGCCGTTGGCCAGCGCGTACTCGAGGCAATCAAGCCTCACCACACAGCCACGGCACACTTCCTTGGCCTCACGAGTGGAGGCTCCACGCTCCGGAAAGAAAAGATCGGGGTCCACTCCCAGGCAGTTCGCCTGATCCTGCCAATCTTGTTCGCTCTCATGTCTACGGTCGTCGTACATCTGTTGCCCTCCCGTCACTGGGTCTGCTCGCATGCCGATGCATGCGAATCTCGTGTGCAACACCCACGCCTGTAATTACAACGGTGCAATTGTCCGCTATCACATGCGCCTTTGGCAAGTGCGGATGCCGTTTTTTGAAGGATTTCCTGACATGAATACCGCAATCGAGGAAAATAGGCCCCGATTCCTCGTCTGGAAGGGCGATCTCACAACGCTGCTACCGGCGCAGCCTCGAGGTGGCGGAGGGACTCGGGGCGCTCACCGTGGTCGTGAGCAACGACGCCCTCGACCGAGACAGTTGCTCTGCTCGCTCCCTGATCGGCTGCTAGCCGGCCTGGCGGTCGCCGCGGCCCATGCGTGCCGCCCTGCCACCGTTGCCGCCACGCGACATCTGTCGCTTGTGCTCCACGAAGTCGACCAGCACGTAGTCACCTAGCGTTTCGGGGTTCGTGAAGAACGCCCGGCCACCGTTCATGCTGCTCAACGTCTCGATGAACTGCTTGAGGTACGCGTTGGGGTCGAGCATGAACGTATTGATCCGGATGTTGTCGCGCGTGCAGCGCACGACCTCGCGCATCGTCGCCTCGATAGTTTCCGCAACCGGCGGATAGTTGAAGAACACACCGCCATCGGCCTCGATATGGGCCGTCGGCTCCCCGTCGGTGATCATGATGATCTGCTTGGTACCCGTCTGGCGGGCGAGCATCTGACGAGACAGCAGGAAGCCGTGCTGCATGTTCGTGCCGTAGTCGAAGTCCCAGCTGACCTCGGGGAGGTCCTCGGGGCGGATGACGTGCGCAACCTTGCTGAAGCCGACGATGCCGATGTAGTCCCTCGGGAACTGCGACGTGATGAGCGAGTGCAGCGCCATCGTGACCTTCTTGGCAGGAAGGAAATTGCCCTTCATCGGCATGGACATCGAGAGGTCAAGCATGAGCACGGTGGAGGACTTCGTGAGGGTCTCGGTGCGCTCGATCTCGAAGTCGTCGGGCTGCAGCGATACCGGCGTTCCCTGACCGCCCCGGCGGATTGCGTTGCGGATCGTGCGGTGTAGATCCAGGTTGAACGGATCGCCGTACTCGTACTGCTTGGACTCGTAAGTGCGCTCGTGACCGATGCCCTGGCGATCGATCTGGTGCGTGCCCATCTTGTCCTTGGCCAGTTTCGAGAAGAGGTCGCGCAGTGAGTTGGAGCCGATGGCACGCAGTCCCTTGGGCGTGAGCTCCAGCCGCCCCTCCTTGTTGTTGATCAGCCCTGCGTCCTCGAGCATCTTGGCGAGTTGCGACAACTGGTCCAACGACTTCGCCGCGTCATCGCCCATGAGGTCCTTGACGCGGTCGAGGTCCACCTCTGCCAGTTGCCCTGGCGACGTTGCGCCACGGAGCATCTGCTCGATCTGGTCGAGGTCACCGAGGTCCTGCATCGTCTGCATGCCCTGCTGGAAACCCATCGGGTCCTGACCCTGCATGTCGTAGCCGCGCTCCCAGGGAAGGCTCGGGAACATCTGCTGGAGGTTCTGTGACAGCTGTTCGGCCTGCCACTGAAGGTCCATGTCCTGCATGAGCTGATCAGACAGTTGCTGCAACTGCGCCCGTTGCTCGGGCGTCATCGAGTTGAGCATTGCCTGAGCGGCAGCCATGCGCTTCGCGATGCTCTCGAGCAGTTCCTCCACGCTCTGCGGGTTCTCGGGGAAGAAGTCACCGAACTCCTGCATGAACTCCTCGAAGCGGGCGTTCTCGCCGTTCTGGTGACGCTCCAACATCTTGTTCAGCTCGGACATCATGTCCTTCATGCGCTGCATCTGCTCGGGGGACGCGTTCTGCACGCCGTCGGTCATCTGGTCCACGTACTGCTGCATCAGCTGTTCGCGCAGTTTGTCCATCAACTGCTCGAAACGCTGCTGTGCCTCAGCCGACGTGAAGTCGTAGTTCTGGAGCTCTCGTACCCGACCGGCGAGGTCCTCGGGAAGCATGTCCAACTGCAGGTGGCGCTCGGATGCGGCCTGCCGGGCGAGGTCCTGACGGCGTTCGTCACCAGCACTGTCTGCCTGCGCCTGCTGGCGGTCGATGCCGTGCCGCTCCTCGTCGAGGATGTCCGTTAGCTCCTGGGCGATCTCGTCGTAGACACCACCGAGATTGCCGCTGTCCTTCAGTTCCTGCCGACGGTCACGAAGCTGCTGGAGCATCTCCCGAAGGCCCTGCATCCGGTTGCCGTCGGCATCACGGAAGCCGTTCTGCAGCATGCGTCGGAGCGCCGCGTTCACGTCGCCGTGATACAGGAGATCGTCGGTGATCTCATCCATGATCTGGTCGGCATCCAGATCGAACCCCTTCTGGGTCCCGTCCCACCTGCTGTACGTGAAGCGAACCGCCATGAGCGGAGGGTACACGGCCGCTACCACGTTCTGTTCGGCGCGCGTTTACCGAGCGTGCAGACGATATTCAGCCGCCTCGACAACACATCCCCGGTAGCCTCAGGGCCGAGATGCGAGTACCGAGAACGTTCGTGTTTGTGGACCTCTCTGGGTTCACGAACTACACCGCTGCGTATGGCGACGACGCGGCCGGGCTGATTCTCAGCGCGTTCCGCTCGATCACCCGTGAGGTTGCCTCCGAGAGCGGTGTCCGGGTGGCCAAGTGGCTGGGTGACGGCTGCATGGTCATCTCGGTGGACCAAGAGGCCGCCGTCAAGTTCGCCATCGAGCTCGCCGACCGGGCAGGGGAGACCTGCGCCCCGCTCACCGCCCGTATCGGGATGGCCACCGGCTATGCGTTGCTGTTCGAGGGCGACGACTACATCGGTTCGGCGGTCAACATGGCGGCCAGGCTGTGCGACGCGGCAGGACCCTTCGAGATCCTCATCCCCACGATGCAGATCGAGCGCCTGCCGCAGGGCGTCTCCGCCCGGCCCCACGAACCGCTCGAACTTCGGGGCTTCCCCGGCGAGGTCGAAGTGATGCAGCTCGCGGGCAAGCTGGAGACCGACGGCGTGGACACAGGCGAACTGTGGACGCGCCCGCGCTTCATGTGACCCAGCCCGTCCCCACCCTGCAGCTCGGAGGTGCCCTCTCGGCCCTCGGCATACTCGGGACCTCGCCGAACTCGGATTGGGCCGGGCCCCCCTCCCCCGGGAACGATTTCTTCACCCGGTACGAGGAGGACCTCGAACTGCTCGCTGGCACCGGCGTCCACTCGATCCGCCTCGGCCTCGATTGGTCCCGGCTTCAGCCGGTGCCAGGCAAGGTCGACGACGACTGGCGGGAGTGGTACCAGTCGGTGTTTCTCGCGGCAGCGCACAATGGCATCGCTGTATGGGCAACGCTGCACGAACGGTCCGTTCCGGCATGGTTCGACGACGAGGGCTCATTCTCCGACAGTCGCACTGCGGGTCTTGCCTGGCCGCGTTGGGTGGAGACCGCCGCAGAGCTCTTCGGCGACGACGTTGCAGGGTGGTTTCCGATCATCGACCCGGTCAGTGCCGCCGCCCGCTGGACGGCGGATACGCGCAAGCACGAAGTAGCACTGATCAACATGGCCGTTGCGTGGCGCGACGCATGGAGGATCCTGCAGGGCGGGCCACCGGTATCGACAGCCCTTGGTGTGCGCATGGTGCGCCCGACCGACGGGACCGTTCCGGCGCAGAACGCAGCCCGCTTCGAGGATCACGTGCGCTGGACAATGTGGTTGCGCGGCCTGCGTGACGGGACGATCTACCTGCCCAACGGCACCGAGCGGGAGGTGGCCGACCTCGGCGGATCGCTCGACCGTCTCGGCATCGTGACGTCGCTCGATGTCCCCGAGGGGACGATCACCGACGACACCCGACGACGCTGGGAGGAACGCCTTGGCTCGCTGCTGCGGCGTGCTGCCGAGGAGGGGCCGGATCGGCCCGTGATACTCGCCGGGATCGACGTGCGTTGGGCCAACAACGAGGAACGCCGGCTGTTCGTGGAGTCGACGGTGCACGCAATCCGCGGCGCGACCTCCGACGGCATACCGTTGGACGCGGTTTTCGTCGATCCTGCCATCAGCCCGCGTGACACCCACGTTGCGTCACTCGTGGACCGTGACCGGAACCCGACCGGTGAGACCGACGCTTGGTTGGTCCTCACGCCCCCAGCGCGAGGAACCGACTGAGCCCGGACTGCTTACTGACGGGCAGTTGACCCGCCGTCTGGTCAGAGCCCTTCGACGTTGCGGGCCTCGGGGCCCCGCCGGCCCTCCCCGATCTCGAAGTTCACCTTCTGGTCCTGCACGAGCGTGCGCCGGCCGGAACCGATGATGTTCGAGAAGTGCACGAAGAGATCCTCGCCATCGTCCCGACTGATGAAGCCATAACCCTTCTGGTCATTGAAGAATTTGACGGTACCCGTAGCCATGTCTACTCCTACTTCCCCCACACCCCCGTGGGAGGTTGGGAAAGATAGTAGTCGTACTTCCCGGGTGTTGCTTTCGCGGATTCGGGACCCGGGACGGGCTAAGGAGGGGCGGATTCAGCCCCGGCTGCGGTAGGTCGCCCGGGCTCCGGACGCGTCTTTGTTCAGGCGCTTCGAGAGGTGCAGACCCTCGAGCACGAACTCCACAGCGCTCGCCAGACCAGCGGCCGATTCGTCGGCACCGGCAAGGACGCGCACGGGGGCCAACAGGGCCGGCACCTGCTCGAGCAGTCCCGCTTCGTCGACGGACGAGACGTCCTCGCCGACGTGGGCGACAACCCCCTCTTCGAACGCAGCGATGACGTCACGGACCTGATCGAAGGGAAGCCGATCCTTGAACACGGTGAGGACTGCCTGGCGCAGGAGGTTCTCGACGATCGACCCTTCGCGCCCTTCCTCGAGTGCCTCGATCTCCACCTTGCCCAGTGTTGATGCCGGCAGCGCCTCGAGGTCACAGATACGGGGCACCACATCGCGCTCGCCGGAGTGCAACGCACGCCGCAGCGCATTGGCGCACAGCACCTCGTAGTTCGCCACGCTGAGCCGAACGCTCACGCCGCTCCGCTGATTGATGTTGGGGCTCGTCCTCGCCAGTTGGGAGAACGTGGCGATGACATCCTCGAGGTAATCGGGCACGCGCACTGTCACGCCACCGACGCTCGGCTGGCGTGCCTCCTGACGGACGATCGAGACCTCGGTACTCACTTCGAGCGGGTAGTGCGTGCGGATCTGGCTGCCGAAACGATCCTTCAGCGGCGTGATGATCCGACCTCTGTTGGTGTAGTCATCCGGGTTCGCCGATGCGACCAACAAAATGTCGAGGGGCAGGCGGATCTTGTAACCGCGCACTTGGATGTCGCGCTCCTCGAGCACGTTGAGCAAGCCCACCTGGATTCGCTCCGAGAGGTCGGGGAGCTCGTTGATCGCGAAGATGCCCCGGTTGGTTCGCGGCACGAGGCCGTAGTGCAGGGTCAACTCGTCCGACAGATATCGACCCTCGGCCACCTTGATGGGATCCACCTCACCGATGAGATCGGCGATGGAGGTGTCCGGCGTTGCCAGTTTCTCGCCGAAGCGGTCACTGCGGTGCACCCACTGGATCGGCGTGGCCTCACCCTCGAACGCCACGAGGTCTCGGGCGTGCTTGGAGACGGGGTGATACGGGTCGTCGTTGATCTCGGAGCCGGCCACGATCGGCATCCACTCGTCGAGCAGTCCGGTGAGGGAGCGGATCATGCGCGTCTTGGCCTGACCGCGCTCGCCGAGGAAGATCACGTCGTGCCCGGCGAGGATGGCGTTCTCCAACTGCGGCATCACGGTGTTCTCGTAGCCGAGCACACCGTCGAACAGCGCCTCTCCGGCTGCGATCTTCGCAACGGCGTTCTTGCGGATCTCTTCCTTGACCGGCAGCGACTGCCAGCCAGATGCCTGCAACGCGCCGAGTGTGCTCGGGGGATTCTCACGGACCTGTGCCATGAGCGAGACGCTATCGGTTCGGCGTGGAGGCGGCGCCGTGCGACGCTGTCAGGGGGACAGCTTGTCCCGGAGGAACGAGAGGACGCGCTCGACACCGGCGTCGACGCGGTGCTCGGTCAGGACGCTGTGGTCCTTCTTGGAACGGCTCGGGTACTCGACGGCGATGAATGCGTCCCCGAGCTCCCGACGGAGCGAGTCGAATCGGGTGCCCACCAGCCTGTCCCGGTCGAAGCGGAGCCCGAGGACCTGACATCCCTCCGTAGCACGGCGCTTGACCGCCTCGAGGTCCGCCGGGGACAGGTTGAGGTCCGCCGATCGGCGGGCGCCGACAGCGAAGGGCAACGACGGCTGGCTGAGGACCGGGGCGACGACGTGACTGTTGACCATCATCCCCAGTGCGAAACCACCGCTGAAACACATGCCGATTGCTCCGACCCCAGGCCCACCGCACTGCTCGTGGACGTCTCGGGCGAGATCACGGAGGAAGAGCGAGACGGCGGACGACTCACCGGTTGTCCAGGTGGTGAACTCCCTCGCCACACAGACCCGAGCCATCGATTGCATCAGGTACCGGCCGGAGACGTCCTTGCCGGGTCTGCCCACCAGGGCGGGCATGACAACGGTGAATCCGGCGGCAACAACGACATCCGCGAACTCGATGACCTTGGGGGTGATGCCGGGAATCTCGTGAATGACGATGACGCCGGGGCCCTTGCCGCGCACGTACGTCTCGCGCGTGATGCCGCCACCCGTGAAGGACCCTGGCGTCCATTCCGAGAGCGGCGACACGGCTGCTACTTCAGGTTCTGCAGCAGTTCGAGGGCCCAGATCACACGCGTGTCCACGGAGTTCTTCATGCTCTCCATGTCCGGCAGCTCATCTGCCATTGCCCCGTTCAGGTAACGGGAGTACACGCCCTCGCCGATCACGGCAAGTCGATACGCCGAGAACGCCCGGTAGTAGGCGATCTGGCTGACATCCCGACCCGTCCGGAGCGCATACCGCTCGACGAGCTCGCTGTAGTACGGGAATCCCTCAATGCCGGTCGGGTCGTTGCCGCCCACGATCGTGTCACCTGGGTCACGCCAATAGATGCCGATGTACCCGAGGTCCGCAAGGGGGTCGCCGAGTGTGCACAGCTCCCAGTCGAGCACTCCAACGATCTTGCCGGCTGTCGTGTCCGTGAGACAGTTCCCGAATCGGTAGTCGCCGTGCGCAATGGTTGCACCCTGCTGCACCGGCATGTGGTCCTGCAGTTTCTTCACGAGGACGTCCATCTCGGGCATCTCGCGGGTCTTGCTGTTCGCCCACTGCGTTGTCCAGCGCTTCAGTTGTCGCTCGATGTAGCTGTCCCGACGGGCGAGATCCCCAAGACCAATCTCGTCAACATCCACGGCGTGCAGCTCGGCGAGCACATCGATGAGGTCGAACGATGCTGCCCGACGGGCCTCGAGGGTCATCACCGAGGCCTTCTCTGCGGAATCGAGGACCGTGCCCTCAACGAAGGACATCACGTAGAACGGCGCTCCGTTCACCTCGACATCGGTGCAGAGCCCCAGTGTCCGCGGAACCGGCACCGGCGTCTTTCCGACGGCGGTGATGAGACGGTGCTCGCGAGCCATGTCGTGAGCGGTTGCGAGCACGTGGCCGAGCGGCGGGCGTCTGAGCACGAACTTCGTCCCCCCGGAGTCCGCGCCCCGGTAGGTGACGTTCGAGCGCCCACCGGCAATCAGCTCGAAGGTGTACGGACCGGTCAAGCCCTCGACATGCTCGTCGAGCCAGGCAGTGACCTTCGGTTCATCGATTCCCAATACCACGGGGTGAACCGTAGCCCTCCCCGGCGTCCGGTTAGAATATGAGGGACGCGGGCGGCGATTCCCCATTATGAAACGCGCCCTGACTCTGCTCCTCACTGCTGCCCTGCTGGCAGCCGCCACCCTCGGCACGTCCGCTGGGTTGAGCACCGCATTAAGCGCGGCGGGCCGGGTTGAGGCAAAGAAGAGCCCGACGGATCCCCAGACCAAACGGGACAAAGTGCGGCGGCAGCGAGCCGCGGCGGCTGCCAAACTCGATGCATTGAAGGCCGACACCGATCAGGTGGACCGTGCCATCGCTGATCTCCAGTCCAACACCAAGTCCCGGCAGTCCGAGCTTGCAGCGGCCAAGTCGGGCGAGGAACAAGCGGCCAAGAACGTGGCCGATGCCCAGGCAGAAGTTGACGCCGTGATGGCGCGCATGAGCACCCTAAGCTCGGCCGCCAAGAAGGCCGCCATCATGGCCTTCACCTCGGGCGGCGAGTCCGAACTGTTCACGAGCTTGCTCGGCGGCGGCTCGACCGATGCACCCGTTCAGGACCTCTACTACAACCTTGCGGTGGGCGACCTCCAGAGCGCCCTCAACGATCTCGAGGCCGCCCAGAACCAGCTCCAGCGCGCCAAGGCGAAGGCGGACCGGGCCGCCCGGGCAGCAACGAAGCGACGGGAGAACGTCGAGCAGAAGCTCGCCGATCTCGATTCGGCCCTTGCCCAGCAGGAGCAGCTTGGGCGGTCGATCGAGGATCGCTTCGACGACGCGCTCGCCGAGGCTGAGGGCCTCGCCGATCTCGATGCAACCCTCAGCAAGCAGGTTGTCGCTCGCGAACGCGCGATCGTCGCCCGTGCGCGTGCGGCGGGCATCAAGGGAGCAACCGTCGACAAGAACGGCAAGATCAAGGTTCCGGTAATCCCCACCTCGCAGAACGGGCTGGTGCGGGTGAACGGTGTGCTCATGGACCGCAGCATCGGCGATGCCTTTGCCCGGCTCGTGGCGCTGGCAGCAGCCGACGGCATCAACCTCACCGGCGGCGGCTACCGATCGGCCCAGGCCCAGATCAACCTCCGGCGCGGGAATTGCGGACCGACCGATTACGACATCTGGCTGCGCCCACCATCGGAGTGCAGTCCGCCAGCGGCCCGACCGGGTCGTTCGATGCACGAGAAAGGCTTGGCGATCGACGTCCGCTGTAACGGGCGGCTCATCAGCCGCTACTCGGACCCATGCTTTGCCTGGATGGCCGAACACGCACCCCGGGTGGGGCTGCACAACGACGTGACCCACCGTGAGGCGTGGCACTGGTCCACCAACGGCAACTGAGTCGGTACGACGACCTTGGTGCCTGACAGAAGCCCCCGGATCGCCGGCCGGCCCACCAGCGGGGGGTGCGGGGGCCGACCGGATGATTCAGGGGGGTATCAGGTCAAACGTCCCCTACCAGCGGTCTATTCCCGGCCCTAGGGTGAAGTGATGAGCGAGGTCCGATTTCTGGTTCCGGGGATGACCTGCGGCCACTGCGTGAACGCTGTCAGTACCGAGCTCTCGAGCGTTCCCGGCGTAGAGACCGTCGAGGTGGACCTCGAGACGAAGACGGTCGTCGTGATCGGAGCGCGGATCGACCCGAACGACCTCATTGCCGCAGTCGACGAGGCCGGGTATGAAGCCGTCGGACTCTCCTAACACGCTCGAACCCGTGACCAACCCGGCAGACCCGGCCGGCTCACCCCTCCACGACGCCCGGGTGAGCCTCGTCGTCACCGGAATGACCTGTGCGGCGTGCGCGCTCCGCATCGAGAAGCGGCTCAACAAGATCGAGGGTGTCACCGCCACGGTCAACTACGCGATAGAGAAAGCGAACGTCGCCTTCGACGCGACGCGGATCGGGCCGGACGAACTCATCGCCGCAGTCGAGGCAGCCGGCTACGGCGCGTCACTTCCCGCAGCGACCCCGGTTGTCGGGGAGGAGGATCGGGCCGATGGTGCCCTCCCTCGCGCGTCTGTGCTGCGCCGTCGCCTCTTGGTGTCTGGCGTTCTGGGCCTGCCCGTGCTCGCTCTCTCCATGGTTCCCCCGTTGCAGTTCCCCTACTGGCAGTGGGTGTGCCTCGGGCTCGCCGCTCCCGTGACCACGTGGGGGGCATGGCCGTTCCATCTCGCTGCGTTCACCAACCTGCGGCACCGTGCCACCACCATGGACACGCTCATCAGTGTCGGGGTGCTCGCTGCATTCATCTGGTCGCTCTGGGCGATGCTCTTCGGGCATGCAGGCATGAGGGACATGCAGATGGATTTCTCGATCTCGGTGGACCGATCGGCGGGCACCGATCACATCTACCTCGAGGTCGCTTCAGCGGTCGTCGTGTTCATCCTCGCCGGTCGATATCTCGAGGCCCGGGCAAAGTCCCGGGCAGGATCTGCGCTCCGCGCGCTCGTCGAACTCGGGGCGAAGGAGGTTTCGCTGCTGAGGCCGAACGGCGAGGAAGTGCGGACACCGATCGACGCTCTCGTGGTCGGCCAGCGGTTCGTCGTGCGACCGGGCGAGAAGATTGCGACCGACGGCATCGTCGAATCAGGCACCTCTGCTGTCGACCAATCGCTCGTGACGGGTGAGAGCGTGCCGGTCGATGTCGGGCCCCGGTCATCTGTCATCGGCGCCACGGTCAACACGAGTGGTCTGCTCACCGTGCGCGCCACGCGGGTGGGCGGCGACACCGCGCTTGCCCAGATGGCGCGGCTCGTCGAGGCCGCCCAATCTGGCAAGGCACCGGTGCAACGGTTGGCCGATCGGGTTGCCGGGGTGTTCGTGCCCATGGTGATCGCCCTGTCGCTCGCAACGCTCGCGTTCTGGTGGATCAAGGACGGCAGCGCAACGACTGCATTCACCGCAACTGTGGCGGTGCTCATCATTGCCTGCCCGTGCGCGCTCGGGCTTGCAACGCCAACGGCACTGCTCGTCGGCACCGGCCGTGGCGCACAGTTGGGAATCCTCATCAAGGGTCCAGAGGTGCTCGAGAGCACACGCGCCGTCGACACCGTGGTGCTCGACAAGACCGGCACGGTGACGACCGGCCACATGAGTCTCCGCTCGGTCATCGCCACGGATGAGGGTGAAACACTTCGACGCGCTGGCTCAGCTGAGTCGGGCTCGGAACACCCGATCGCACGGGCTATCAGCGATGCAGCTCGGCAACGATTCGGTGCCATTCCGGCTCCGACTTCTTTCGTGAACGTTCCTGGTCTCGGAGTCCGGGCGGACATAGAGGGCACCGCAGTCGCTGTTGGGCGCCTGCGCTGGTTCGATGAACTCGGCTGGCACATCGACGACTCGATCCGTTCGCAGGCAACGTCATCTGAGTCACTCGGCCACACCGTGGTCGCTGCGGGTTGGGATCAGCGCGTTCAGGGCCTGCTCGTGGTGAGCGACACCATCAAAACGACAAGCAAGGAAGCGATCGCTTCGCTGCGCGCCCTCGGACTGTCCCCCGTGCTGCTCACCGGCGACAACGAGGCAACCGCCCGAACGGTTGCGGCCGAGGTAGGGATTGATGAGGTAATCGCTCAGGTGCTGCCGGATGAGAAGGTTGCTGTCGTCCGTCGTCTGCAGGACGCCGGCCGCGTCGTGGCGATGATCGGTGACGGCGTGAACGACGCTGCCGCGCTCGCGCAGGCGGACCTCGGTATCGCGATGGGGACAGGGACCGATGCTGCGATCGAGGCGTCAGACCTCACGCTCGTGAGCGGTGACCTCCGGGCGGCCGCGACCGCTGTACGGCTGTCCCGGCGAACGCTCTCCATCATCAAGGGCAACCTGTTCTGGGCCTTCGCCTACAACGTTGCGGCGCTCCCACTGGCTGCGGCGGGCCTGTTGAATCCGGTGATTGCCGGGTTCGCAATGGCTGGCTCGAGTGTGTTCGTGGTGTCGAACAGCCTGCGCCTACGCCGCTTCAGCCCCCTCCCCTAATCTCGGTGAGCCGTGGCGGTTGCATCAGCCCGGATCACCGAGTGAGCGTCACTCCCACTCGATGGTGCCGGGCGGCTTGGAAGTGATGTCGTAGGCAACGCGGTTCACGCCGCGCACCTCGTTCACGATCCTGCTCGACATCCGATCGAGAAGGTCATGGGGCAACCGTGCCCAGTCAGCGGTCATCGCGTCATCGC